>DATIPO010000095.1:0-29747 GCA_035471925.1 Acidobacteriota bacterium | reverse complement strand
CGGTTTCAATCCTTGTTCTCCTGGATCGTCCGCTAGGACTCTGACTTTGGGTGGTCTTGACAAATTGTTGGTGGAGTTTCAATCCTTGTTCTCCTGGATCGTCCGCTAGGACTTTTGAGGCTGAACGAAAACTTGTCGCCCTCGAAGTTTCAATCCTTGTTCTCCTGGATCGTCCGCTAGGACCGCATTTTTCTGGCAACCCCCTGCAAGTAAACGGGTTGACTGATTTTCTCGTCGGGTCTCTTTGGTCGCCAGCCGCACACGAAGTGTGCAGGTTTCGGTGGCTTCAACAGCTCTTTGCAGCATTTCATCACATCTAAACACCCACATGGCAATGACTTGCGGTCATGGGTCACGTCTAGCCCAATAATTTGGTATGGTGACCGACCTCGTTCCATCTATCTTACCAGATGGCGGTGCCGCCTTCCGTGGGCAATTCAGCGGATGCAGACCCGCCGATAGCAGCAGTCGGGGCAGCGGGCTTTGTAGCGCGTGGCCTCGGGGAAATAGCCTGTGCGGATGATGTGGAAGACCTCGTCGCGGGCGTTGAGGGCGTCTCCGACCAGGGTGTCGGTGAAAGGCACCTCCACGATGCGATGGTTGGACCTTGTGTAGCAGATGAAACCCCGGTTACAGGGGCGGCTCAAGCCGTCTCGCGCCATCAACCCGTAGAGCACCGACTGCACCTGCAGATTTCGGAAGACACGGCCCTTGAAGGCGGCGAACTTGTAGTCGAAAGGCGCCACGCTGCCGTCTTCCAGCCAGAGCAGTTCGTCCACGACCCCTTTGAGGCGAAGACGCTCCGATGCCAGCTTCACGTCGTGTTGCCGGCGGACGACCCCCAACTTCTTGCGCAGATAACGGGGGTTGATCTTCTGGCGCTCACGATGCACTTCCCTACCCTTCCGCACTTTGTAGCGCCGTTGCTGGTATTCGGGAAGGCCCAGCGAGTATTCGAAGTAGGTGAATCGGGGGCAGTAAAGGTACTCCAACAGGTGGCTCGGCGTCATGTACATGTGTGCCTGTCCCGTCTTAGGCTGTGCAGGGCTGGCGATTGGCAAGTCGTCGCCGGTGGCCTTCATGAGGGCACCTCCGTTTTCCGGATCATCGATGGCGTTCACACAAACTGAGTCGCAGCCTCATCTTCTGCGTCCAGCAGGCAGTGGGCCAAGCCGGTCTCCCGTGAATAATCGGCTGGGTCTGAGATCTGCCAGAGCCAGTCATTGAAAGGTTCAGCTACTCTTCGCGCCACCGATTCCGGGACAGGCACGCAGAATTGCCGGATGAGCAGGGAAAACTGTTTGCGCTCCCGAAAGGAAAGGGTCGAGCGGAACTTCTGATCCGCCGCCAGGTCCAGCAGTTGCCCGCAGCCTCGAGGCGCCCACTTTCCCAGAAGGGCTTGCACTTGGGGCGACATGCTCTCCCGCTCGAGCGGCACGAACACCGAAGTCTTGGGATAGTCGGGGCCAAACGGCTCCAGACCGGCCAGCGCCGACCATTCTCCGTGGGCGGCTCTGTCGAATCTCTCCAGTTGTTGAGTCTGCGCGTTCTCAGCCCAGCAGCGCCCGAAATAGGCTCGCAGCGCGTCTGTCAATGCGAGCTCCGACAAAACGGGCTTCTCAGACAGCAGCAGTTCCGTCTGGCGGCGGGCGGTTACATCGCGATAAACCAAATCCCAAACGTCGCGGCCCTCCTCCCGAATAAGGGGAAACACCCGCACCACCGCTACCTCCTCCTCGCCATGGCGGTTAGCTCGCCCGGCGACTTGAGCGATGCAGGGGAAGATCGGCCGCGCACGCACAATGCGCCGAAAACTGAGATCGACTCCAGCCTCCAAGACCTGGGTGCAGACAGCGGCCAAGGGGCGCTTCTTCTCCAGGGCGGATGCTATGCGATCGATGACTTGGGCCTTGTGCCAAGGCAGCATCAAGGCGGTCAAGCAGAAGAGAGACCTGCCTTGGTCGAACACCTCTCTTAGGTGCCCGTAGATCTCGGCGGCGTCGCGAACCGTGTTGACGACGACGGCGACAGAACCCGCTTCGTCCACCTCGCCCGGCACGCCGTCGGCCAGTGCCGCGGGGGTGAGCGCTTGCCCCGAGCTTTCGATGCGGAAACGCGTTTGAGCCGGCAGCGGCGGCGCCAGTTTCTCGGGTTCCCGTTCGAGGCCCGCAAAGAGAGGCGGAAGGGTGGCCGTCACCAACAGTGCCTGGGAGCCCCGGGCAGCGCACAGCGCCTGCAGCGAGGAGAGGAAGACGTTCCAGATGCCCGTGTCGATGATTTGCGGCTCGTCAACGATGATAAAGGCCTGATCGAGTGCGGAAAGCCTGAGAGTGTGCTGCGCACGCCGCGGAAAGAGCGCCCGGAACAGTTGATTGAAAGTTGTGGCCACCACCGGAGCCCTCCAGGTATCGAGGGCTTCAAAGTCTTGGTCGTCGGCCCGCGCGACCGCCTCCTCGGCCTTGTTGGGGTCGAATTGTTCCAGGAGGGCCAAGTGATGGTGTTCAAGAACGGGAATTCCGCAGGCGCCAGTGATCTCACGGGCGGCTTGAGATAGGATCGAGATATAGGGCGCCGCATAGACGATCCGTCGGCAGCGGCCCCGGCGGCAGGCCTCCAGCGCCACTCGCAGGGCCGTCAGTGTCTTGCCATAGCCGGTTGCCACCTGCAAGGTGTAGAGGGGACTCTCCGGGCTCTGACGATAGCGCTTCAGGGCGCTCCTTTGCAGTTTTGCGCGCGATTCGACCAGGAGACTGCTGGCACCTCTGGCCCGTGCCGTTCGGCCCCTGGCCCGACAATAGTCGGCCAAGTGCCGGCAGCCCGCCTCAGCACTCTCCTGCGCCAATTGGCTCTCGCCGTACGCCCCGGCCTCGCTGCGGTCCGCCCAGATAAGCCGCGCCGACACATTGGGCAACCGCAACGCCAAATCGACAGACAGCGCCTGGCTTCGGCGCACCCGCCGCGGCCGGAGCACGCCCACCCAGCGCTCCCACACTTCGGGAAATGAGTCCAGCCAGCCGAGGAACTCGCCGTCGCTGACTTCAAGGTCGTTCCAATAGGCGCTTATCTGCCCGAATACTTCTTGCAGAGGACAGCCCTCCCCCAGACCCTTCAGTTCAACTGGCGCGTGACTCGCGTCCCAGGGCGGAAGGTCGACGTCCAGGTCGGCCAGTCTTCCGTGGTGGCTATGAACTGAGACGACCCACTCCAGCAAGGAGTCGACGTAAGAGTCAAGCTTTTGCTTGTCAGGACACCATTTGGGCAGGAGCTTGTGAGCGCAAAAGCAAAAGAGGGCGCTTCCCAGCGGCGCGTGTGGGGGCCCTTTCCTTCGCTGCCCGCGAATGTAGGCCTGCCAGTGCTCGTGCGACTTGCCTGCGTCGTGGAGGAATCCTGCCAGAAAAGCTAAACGCTGGCCGATATCGCCGCCGGGGTCGCCGCAAGTAACCGCAACCCTTTTGAGATGGTCGAGCAGGAGGTGAGAGCGGCCAGCCGCGGGAGGGCGGGCCCAACATGAAGCCAGCGGCGCTACCATAGGCAAACTAGGCCCTCCTCGGGCAAGTCGACCCACACGATGCGCTCAGGATCGGCGGCAGGATTGGGCAGGAAACGGATCGACTTCCCCGACCTCTCGTAAAGCAGGCTGACCGATCCCCGAAATCGGCGCCCCCCGATATGCCGGTACAGGAGACCGCCGACGCGGGCGTATTCGCGGTGCTCGTCTAAGACCAGTTCGCTGACCGCCTCGCTAGGTGCTACGGCAGCCGTCTCCCAGGATTGTCCCCCGGACTCCCCGGGCGAGGCACGCCGAGGATCCGGCAGCCATTCCCGAAAACGCGGAAAGGTCAGGCAAAAGGCCGACCCAAGATAAGTGTGGAAGCCGCTTCGACCGGCACGAAGGCGTGAAGCCAGCTCTTGGGCCAGTTCGCCATGGTAGTAGATGCGGTAGTGAGGCTCGACCAGCAGTTCAATGGACGTGGGCCGGTTGAAACTCTCCTCCTTTCCGCTGCCCGCTTGCCAGGTTTTGCCCAGAAGGCTCAGTTCCTGAGCCACCGACCGCACTGGCGACAGCAAGCGTAGCCCGCAGCGAACCGATTCAGGTATTGACTCCCGGCCCAGTACCGATGCCGCCAGCCCCCGCAAGGCGGTGCGGGTCATGAAGGGATAGCTGGCATGCGTTCCCAGGGTGTCGGGGCGTCTGAAGTGTCCGATGCTGCTCCGGACCTCGAAGACTACAAGACTCATGACGATTCGCTTGCCTCCTGGTCCGGCTAGCTCCAGCGGACCGTTTCAGCGGGCAACTCGCCCTGCAGCTTCAGTTGCGGATCCTTCCAGAGACGACAACGGGAAATTTGATCTTGATGTCGGGAGAGCAGTTGCGCCAGCGCCTCGACATCCAGGCTGATCTCCTGCAAGGAGGTTGGCGGACGCCCCCCCAGCCACTCTTCCCGACCCGGCTGGAGCCCCAGGCTCTCCTCCAGGAAGCCGATTCGGAAGAAGGGGTCTTTGTATTCCACGTGGAGCAGCAGCAAGGGCTGCTGCAAGCCGCGGCCGCGTGCCTGCCGTGCCAGCGTTCCCTTCCACAGCGCCTCCAGGAGAATCTCAACGTCTTGGGGACTCATCCCGGTGTCCCGCGCGATGCTCGAGCTGATCACGGCCGGCATAGCGAAGACCGCGAACGGAAGCGTGTAGGAAGTCCAGATGGTGCCCTGGGTGGCGCCGGTCGCCTCCCCGGTGTCTTCGCGAATCTCGACGTCCTTGGAGGGCATCACGACGGTACCTTGTACATAACGTGTTTCCACCGGATGCAGGGAATGAGCCCAGCCGAACTGCACCGGGCCGCACTGGCTGAAGCTCTTCTTCTTGACGCTGAAGACCGCACCGAAGACCCGGGTATCGAAGGCGGCGGCCATCAGATCTTCCTGTTCGTCCGCGCCGGAATGACCTGCTTTCTTAAGCAGGCTCTCAGCCAGCTTGTCGCGGCCCAAGAGCTTGTTGCCTTCCGTTCTCTCCTTGCGCACGAAGACAAACAGGTTCTTGTTCTCTCCTCCCTGCGGATAGCGCGCCAGCATATAATCACGGACGTCCCGCTTGATGCTGACGTCCGATAGCGAGATTCGGCCGTCGTCCTCGCCGAAGATTCGCCGGGCATCGCTTTCCCGCAAGGGATCCCGGTTGGGGATACCGTCCTTGACGCATTTGACGAAGAGGATTTCACCGTTGGAAACAGCATCACCGCTCATGTACTTTCCTCCTTTGGCTGAGATTCATTAGACTCGGCACCTTCTGAAGAGGCGGAGCCGGCAGCGCCCTGCAGGGCATAACCGGACCAGAAGCCGGCCATGAAGCCGTCCCTCTGGGCCCGGACTTCCTCACGGCTACGTTCGAAAGAATTTAGGATCACGCCCAAACGCTGTCGAAAATCGTCGTTTAGGGTAAGAGTCTGCAATCGGGTCTCTAAGTCGAAGATCTGGGGCAAACCCCTTTTCCAGAGCACCTCCGGCGTCAAGCTGGCCCCGAAGGTTACGACCCGATGCTTGAGATAGTCTTTGCCTTCTCGGCCTGTCTTGGTGACCTGCCAGTATTGGCGGCTGAAACGGCGTACCAGGACCCCACAGGCAAAGCCCAGTTCGGGCGGGCCGCTGAGGGCAGTGTCCATCTGCTCGGGTGGGCTCTCCTGCACGGCGGCTAAGAGTTCCTTCCAATGTTTCATAGGTTTGTTGCTTTCACCTCCCTCAGCCGTGCCTTGATTGTGCAGGCTGATGAAATCGAGAAGCACAAGGAAGAAAAAGACTTCTTCCCGAAGCTGATTCTCGCTTTCGGGCAAAGTCGAGGCCAGTGTCGCCATGCGCCGGGCGGCGTTGCGAACAGGCCGGTGGAAGCCGAGGCGTTGGCGACGAAGCGTCCGTTCAAGCTGGTCCCAGACGTAGGCTCCTCCGTAACCGCGCGAGAGCAAATAAGGGAGTAATCTGGTCCTTTGCCGAAAGTAGTTCTTCTGCTTTTGGCTCCCATGCGGGTAGAGAGCCTGAAATACGACATGCGCAGCGTCCGCCAGAGGCCGCAAACAGCCAACCACTGCGCGCAGTGCCGAAGGCAGCAGGTCCTCGATGACAGCACGCAGGTGGATGTCCCCCCGGCTGGGTTGTCCCGAGAAATAGAGCAGGTTCAGACGAAACCGATCCGTGACTTTCTCGGGAAGCCCCAGTTCGAACCCGGTGACGTCACCCAAGTGCTGAACGAGCTGGCCCCCGGAATGCTCTTTGAGCAGGACATCCGTGATGGCTTGCGAGGCTTCCGAGCGGTCGTTGGTCCCCCCCAGTAGAGGTAGCATCAGGGCCGCCCCATAGATGACGGGAAAATCGCTCAGGCTTTTCCGGGCCATGATTTGTCGTGCCTGGCCATCGCCTTCAGGTGAGAAGACTTCTCGGGTTACCTGATGGTGCAGTCGTCGTGTGCGTTTGTTGAAGAAGCAGGCTCCAACCGTCAGTGCCCGGTAGCAGCCTTCATCCAAGGCGATGCTCTCGACCATAAGCTTGCGCTGCCCTCCCCGCGGAAGAGGGCAGCGCCATTCCGGCAGGTACCAGGGCCAGGCTTTGGAGTAGCTGGAGATCACGCCGTCGCCCTTGCCGCAAATGGTGCAGGCCCCTGTTCGGCGCCCGCCGTCTGCGCCCTCAGCAAGTTTTCCCAGCCAGAAGCGCTGCAGGATCACCGAGTGGCGCGGGACCAGGTACTTGTCAGATGACAACATGCTGTTGCCGACCGCCACCGGAGAGTAATCAGCCCATCGAAAGGCGCTCTCTTCGCCGTCCACGTCGGCCAGAAGAACGATGCCGAGTGTTTTGCCCTCGGCATCGCTCAAAGCTTCGGCAACCCGCGCATGAAGAGCCTCGACTACATGCTCCAGAAACTGCGACGAGAGACTCAGCCTGGGGCAACGGTCCAGTCGCCGCTGAAGAAAGTCACGCACCTGCTCTGCGCCTTGGCGAAAACCTCCGAAGTGCCTGTCGAATACGAGAAAAGCCGGATTACCGTAGATGCCCTGAGGGTTGATCGGGTTACCGCCCTTGGGATAGACGACCGGTGCGCCCAAGGCCCGCTTCAAATCCGGCTCGAAGCGGGCCTTTTTCTTGCCCTCCGGCACCACGTCCTGCCCCCACCGCTGCATGGGGAGAGCGGCCGGCAGACTCCCCGAATCCTCAGGCGGGATCTCCACGACAAAGACATGTTGGTAGAAGTTCTTGACATTGTTCTCGGCGGCGTCGGAGATCAATTGAAGCGACTCCTGATCGGTCAGGGCACTTTGCAGCAGCCGCCCGGTCCGGATGAGGTCTTCAATGATCATTTCCGCCCCCGTCGCTCTCCATTGGCGCAGACTACCGTACCGAATCCGCGAGAAACCGACTTGCCGCAGCCAGCCAGCTCGGGCAGGTTGAAATTCAGCCGAAACCGTCCCACAAAGCCCACCATGGGAGTGCCCTTAAGAGAGGTCCGAATAGGGCGCAGCCGCCGACAATCAGCCTCAAGTTGCTGACGGACTTCGTAACCGAAGCTCTTCGAGATCGACAGTACGTTGCCAATGAGGATCCGCTCCAACAGCTTTCTCCGTTGGTCTCGGTACTTGGCTTGCCTATAGGCTTGATGGTTCTTTTGGCTCAAAGCCAGCCAAGGCGTGATGAACGAGTATTCGACCGCGGCGGAGTTGCAGCCCAGCTCCGCAGTACGCCGAAGGACTCGGGCCTCCAGCACGGCCAGCGATTCCGTCGCTAGCGTGGCCCGTTCCACCTGCATCCAGAGTGTCTCAAGCAGCGAGGCTCCTTCCGCAAGGCCCACCAGCACGGCTGTACTTTTCAGAACCTTAAACTGGACGCGGGGATAACGGTAGATAAGGCTGCCGTCGCTGCGGTGGTGATGCAGCAACACGGCTTCCTCGAAACGCCGACCGAAGAAACCCCGCAACTGGGGTGCCTCCGATCGCTGCAAGGGCCGTTCCAGAAGCAGCCGATATTCGGTTACTGGCAAGTCCATCGTTTCTCCGTTACAACACGCGAGTCCCTATTTCGTCAGCCACCAGCTTGCGGTCGAAGCCGACCCCGACCAGCCGCACCTTTTGGAAATCTTCCCGACACATGGGGAAGATGTAGACGCTGTCGATGCGGAGATCGAGCAGTTCGCGGCTGAAAAGCTCAATCTCCTCCACGCGGTTGGAGTCCACCTCACCCAGAAAAACGCTTTTCTGTACTCTCGTCAAGCCGAAGCCCAGACAGCGGTCGGACACCTTCTTCCGCGTCTTGTCGTCGCTGATGTCGTAGACGACCCAAGTCAACAAAGCGGCATGCCCCCTTTCCCTCGTGCATCCTAGGCCTCTCTGCTTCGGGCCGTTCTCTTCATTCTGGCTTCGAAGCCGGGATCCCGAGTCTCAACCGGCGGGAAATAGGGGCGAGGTTTTCCCAGAAGTGCATTGGCAAAGGCGTGCGCCTCACGCTGGATCAGTTGCCTTTGCTTCAGGTTGCGTGACTTGGCGACGCCCGGCGGCGCGGCCTTGCAGCCCGATGCGGCGTGAAGGAACGCAGCCCCGACCGGGCACCGCACCCTTTTTTCAAGTTCCTTGTTGAGCGCCTCGATCAGTACCGGCTTCCCCGCGTCATCCAGAGAGACGCCTCCCTGGGTCTTGCGGAAGTAGTCCTGTTTCATCTTGCGGCCGGTGAAAAGGTGGACAACCGTTCGTTCGGCCCAGATGCGAAAGGGCTCGATCAAGTCGAAGACAAGGGAAGGGCGATTGTAATTGTCACAGTGCAGCAACCCGAGGAAGGGCTCCAGCCCCGCGATGATGCAGGCCCTCTCAACATGGGAATAGAGGACGCCGTAAGCGTAGTTCAGAGTCGCGTTGAACGGGTCATGTGCAGGCCGGCGGCTTCGTCCTTTGAACCGATAGCCGGCCGGCATCAAGCGGCTCAGCAGGTCGAAGTAAGCGCGTCCGGCCGCGCCTTCGAGGCCCATTATCGTGCCGCGCCGTTGCTCCAGTGAGCCGTCCACCTCTGAAAGAGCTTGGCGAGAGTTCTTAATGGCCCGCCGAGCGCGCCCAATCGCAGCCCGCGTCTTCGGTCGGCGTTTCGCCAACTCGCCCAGGAAGCGGTCCTGATTACGCAGCTTGGTCGCAACCCAGCCCAGGACATACTCTACCCCTTCTTCCGACCCGGATACCTCCAGTTGACGGCGCCGAATCCTGGCTGTCGAGCCCATCTTTGAGTGCCAAAATCTTCCATAGGGTTCTCCCTTGCGATCCACGAAAACCAAGTCGACGTGATGCTCGGCCGCAAGCTGAATGGCGTCGGTGGAAAGTTGGGCTGACGTCGTGATTAGAATCGAGTCGACCTTGTGGACGCTCACGCGCGCTTTGCGATCGCCGATCTGAATCAGGAACAGTTCCCCCCGCTTGCGTACCGAAGCGCCATATGAATTGATCACCAGTTGCACGTCTCTACTCGACCCAGATTCTCCTGACTGCGCCTTCAAGAGGATAGACCCGAAACCAAGCAGAATGTTTGGAGGCTTCCCGCGGAAACTCCTCATGTCGCGGGGGTCGGCCAAGTCGCCCAAACCGCTGTCTCCAAGGCCCGCCCATCCAAGGGGCGACCTTTATGATCCGTAGATCACTTCGTCAGTGTCTCCCGGCTCCTCATCGATGCCGCCCACGATTGCGGTCCAGGTGCGGCAGAGGTTGAGTTGGGAGCCCAGGAAGCACAGGCGGGTGAAGATGCGGGAGGCGATGTAGAGCTGGCCGAAGATCAGGGCCCAGATGACCCAAATCCAGGAGGACTGGGCGGTTCCCGGGGCCAGGGACGTGTATATGAGCAGGAAGACCAGAGCCAGCAGAAGGTTAAGGCCGTAAAGCGGGAAGGCCTGCATGGGGTGGGCGAAGACCAGGCGAAGGGAGCGCATGATGGCGCCCAGCATGCTGCGGCGGCTTTCCAGCACGGTGACGATCTTGGCGTAGTCGAAGATCATGTTGACGGTCGCCAGGATGATCCACAGCACCAAATAGGCCAGCACGAACCAGAAGAAGGCCACACGCTCGTCGATGGTGTCGTGTGAGATGCTCCACACGTGGTCTTCCAGAAAGGGCTCCAGCCAGCCGAAGATGACCAGATAGGCCAGTCCTGAAAGGATGAAGAGGCGCAGGAAGCGGAAGAAGTAGCGGGTACCGTCGGCCGAGCATTCAGACAAGGAGGGCGCGTGGCCCGTCTGGAAAGTCCTGAGGAGGGCGCCCGCCGCCCAAATCCAGAGCAGCAGGTAGGCCAGTCCGACGAAGATCACTGCCGGGAAGTAGTCGAAATGCTCGCCGGTCAGGAAGGCGTCCATGGAATTGAAGACTGCTCCCGCCCCGGCCACCGTGGGGTCGAAGCTGGAGGCCAAGGCTGTGGCGTCGCCC
This sequence comes from Acidobacteriota bacterium, assembly GCA_035471925.1. Classification (GTDB taxonomy): domain Bacteria; phylum Acidobacteriota; class UBA6911; order RPQK01; family DATIPO01; genus JANQFM01. The sequence goes on along the minus strand of DATIPO010000095.1, from coordinate 19,324 downwards.
TCGAATTCTTGGTACCAGCGGTCGTCGTAGCCTTGGGCCATGGCTTCGGCTTTGGCGCTGGAGCCCAGTGAGTCCTCGATCTGAGCGGACAGGATGAGCGCCGGGGCCAGAGCCAGGATGAAGCTGCCCAGCCACATCCAGGCGATGAAGCGCTTGGCGCCCAGTGCCGATGAGATCCCTTGGCGGAAAGCGGTGACGGCTGTCTTCATATTTGTTCCCTAGAAGTGGAAGGCGTAGGTTTCCATCACGTTCTGCATCCACACCATCCATTTCAGGGCCCATTTCTTGGCGGCAAAGCTGGAGGGGGCTTGGCGCACCCAGGTGTTGTTGGTGCGGTTGACGTCAAGGGCCAGCACCTCGTCGGGATCGACTTCCACTCGGACGATCTTCTGGCCGGGCTCATAGTAGTAATCCTGCCAGCGCCCTTGGCCGTCCCATTCCTCCAAGGCGTTGGTGCCATCTTCGAAGGTGACTCGGGTACGGACGGGAAAGCGGGATTCGCCGAAGCGGCGCACCACCACGAAAGGACGCTCCAGGCGGTCGGTGTCGACCTGGGAGACGCCGTAGTCGAAGACGTTGGAGCTGTAGTAGGTCTCGTCCCAAAACCACTGCAAGTCTTGGCCGGTCTGCTCCTCGAGCACGCGGAAGAAGTCTTCTGGCGTGGGGTGGCGGAAGGAGTATTCGCTGTAGAAGGCTGCCATAGCGGGCTGAAAGACTTCCCAGCCCAAATGACGCTCCAGTGTCAACAGCATGAGGGCCGGCTTGGTGTAGGAGTTGATGCCGTAGGCGTCGGGTCCCAACTGCCACGAGGGACGCGCCATAATGTCTTTTTCCAACTCATCGCTTTGGCCTGCTACGGTTCGTCGCGCACGCGGCAGTCCGCGGAAGAGCAGGGGGATGAAGCCCTTGAAATAGCGTTCGGTCAAGTAGACCTCTGGATAGGCCACCATCTGGGTACGCAACTGGGAGTAGGAATTGAATCCCTCGTCGATCCAGGCGTGCTCGAACTCGTTGTTGGCGATCACGCCGTACCAGAACTGGTGCCCCATCTCGTGCACGGTGACGCTCTCGGGACGGTCGGAGCCGAAAGGCGTCAGCCAGCGCGAGCCCCCCGTAAAAAGAGTGGGATATTCCATGCCTCCCGAACCCGATTCCCAGGCCGGATCGACGATGGTGACATGCTGGTAGGGATAGGCCCCGAACCACTCGCCGTAGTAGCGCAGAGAGGCCTCGGTGGCGCGGAAGTAGCGGTCTTCCTGGCCAGCATGGTCGGGCATCAGCAGCAGCCTCATCTCCACTGGAGGCAGCGTTTCATGTTCAAAGCGGCGCCGGTGTTCGGTGAGCTGCGGACTGCTGACCCAGGCGAATCCGTGGACGCGCTGCTGAGTGTAGTGATGGGTGGCGGTGCCGTCTCCGTTGTCGCGCACCTCCTGGGGCTGGCCGGTCGCGCCCAGCGTCCAGCCCGCGGGGACCTGAAGCTTGACGTCATAGTCCCCGAAGTCACTGTAGAACTCGGTCTGGATGAACTGGTGGCAGTTCCAGGTACCGTTCTTCTCGAAGACTCCCAGCTTGGGGAACCAATGGGCCAGAAAGTAGTAGTCGCCGCGGAATCCGGTGCGGGCGAAGGTCCGCGGGACCTTGGTGGAGAACTCCATCTCCACCCGGATGGTCTCCCCCGCCGCCACCGGTTGGGGAAGGACAACCCGCATCACGCTGCGGTCGTGGGGATTGCTGTCGTCGGGTTGGATGTACTCGATGCGTCCGGTCAGGTCGAAATCCTCGCGCCGGGGCACGCCTTCTTCATCGCCCTCGGCGGCAGGCAGACTGCGGACGTAGATGAGCGACGTGACTTCGGTGCCGCCCCAATCGCCCTCTCCCCAGTCGTCCAGATCGCGGTCGCGCCAGCGCCAGGAGTTCATGAAGGAGGTCTTCTCGCTCTCCCAGCCGTTGAAGTGGAGGTGGAAGCGCAAGTCGGGTGCGGGGAATTCGGTGTCGTTGGTCCATTCCAGCAGCAGGGAGCCGCTGACCGTCTTGGCGGTGGGGCTGAGGCGGACGTCCAAAGTGTAGTCGGCCGCCATCGTGGCGACGGCGGCCGATAGCGCAAACAGCAGGGAAAGAATCGTGTGTTTCATCACTGTCTTTTATTCATGATGAAACACCGGCAGCCTGGAGGCAAGCTTGGGCCGATATTTGTCGGCCCTCATTCGGCTCTCAAGGTGACCTGGGGGTCGACTTTGGCGGCCCTGCGAGCCGGACGGTAGCAGGCCAGCAGAGCTACCGCGGCCAGTCCCCCCGCCACGCCCGCGAAGGTGAGCGGGTCGGTGGGACTAACGTTGAAGAGCAGTCCTCCGATCCAGCGGCTCACGCCCCAGGCGGCCGCAAGTCCCAGAACGACGCCCAGCAGGCTGACGGCCAGTCCCTGCCTCATGACCAAGGCCAAAATGTCGCTCATCCGGGCTCCCAGGGCCATGCGGATGCCGAATTCTTGACGTCGGCGGCTGACGGTGTAGGAGAGTACGGAGTACAGTCCCACGGCGGCCAGAAGCAGAGCCAGCAAAGCGAAGGCGCCCACCATTTGGGCCATGAAGCGGTCGGTGGCCAGAGACTCACGCAGATAAGAGGGCAGGGGACGGACGTCAAAGATCACCAGACGCGGTTCGATATCCAGCAAGGCTTCACGGGCCGCAGAGGAGAGCCGGGCGGGATCGCCGCTGGTCTTGAGGAGGGCGTGGATGTCGGGGCGCAATCGCTGAACCAGCGGCTGGTAGACCTGAGGAGTCGGCTGGGCCCGGATCTGACGGTATTTCTCGTTGGCGACGATTCCCACCACCGTCATTTGCGGTCCATCCTCAGCAAAGCTGATTCGCCGTCCGATGACTCGACCGTCTTCAAACTGGGCCGCCAAGGCCTCGTTAACCAAGGCCACGGGTTGACTTTGCGGGCCGTCGGAGGGCTCGAAGTTGCGTCCTTCCAGCAAACGCACGCTGAGGGTCGGCAGGTAGCGGGGATCGACGGTGCGGTGGCGGAACTCCTCCACCCTTGTCGCTTGTCCCTCGATGAAAACGGTGCCGCTCCAGGTGCCGTCGCCGCCAATGGGGATGGAGGTGGCCAGTGCCGCCTCCTGGACTTGGGGCAAAGCCTGCAGGCGCGGAATCGCGCGGTCGATGAAGGCTAGAGCCTGCTGGGCCTCCTCATAGCCGGCGTCCTCCAAGTTGAAACGCATGGAAAGCACCTGAGAGGCGTCGAATCCTGTAGGCTCGCTCTGCAGGTGCAAGAAGGAGCGCAACAGCAGTCCCGCGCCGATCACGAGCAGCACTGAAAGGGCCACTTCAGCCACCACCAAGCCCCGACCCAGGGGAGAGGCGCCCCCTCCGGATCCCTGGCGTCCGCCTTGGGACAGGCCCTGTACGACCGGGGCGCGGCTGAGCGTCCAGGCCGGCAGACTGGCGAAAATCAGCAGGGTGGCTGCTGAGCACAGCAGGGCGAAAAGCAGCACGGATGCGTCCACCGAGAGCTCTCCGATGCGGGGAATGCCGTCGGGTGCTGTGCTGCGTAAAAAGGCAACGCCCCAGTAGGCCAGCGCCAGTCCCAGCGCCCCGGCGCCCAGCACCAGGATGAGCCCCTCCGTCAGCAATTGGCGCAGCAGCCGCAGGCGTCCGGCGCCCAGCGCACCCCGGATGGCCATCTCGCGGCGGCGCGAGCGGCCCCGCGCCAGCAAGAGGTTGGCCACGTTGATGCAGGCGATGAGCAGAACGACGCCGACACTGGCCATCAACAGCCAAAGCGGCGTCCGGGCTTCTCCTGCCACCCAGTCCTGGAGTCCGATGATGCCCACCCCCGCTTGCTCATTGGTTTCCGGGTATTCCTCTTGCAGGCGGGCTGCAATGGTCTGCAACTCCTGGGACGCTTCTTGACGCGAGACATTTGGCTTGAGGCGTCCCACCACCGTCACCCAGTGGGCGCGCCGAGTCCACACGGCCACCCCGTAGACCTCGGGGTCCCACTCGCTGGGCGTCCACAGTTGGGGCGGGACGGCGATTCCCGGCAGACGGAAACCGGGCGGCAGCACGCCGACGATCTCGCGGGCGCCCTCGCTGGTTTGAAGGATGCTGCCCACCACTTCCGGGCGTCCGCCGAAACGGCTTTCCCAGTAGGAGTGCGAGATCAGCGCCACGGCCGCTTCGCCGCTGAAGGTCTCCGAGGGCTGGAAGAGCCGTCCGGCGGAGGGGCGGGTGCCCAGCAAGCGGAAGAGATTTCCGGTGGCCTGGCCCGTCGAGACCCTCTCGCGCTCGCCGTCGGCCTCTACCGTGGCACCGTCGAAACTCCAATAGCCGGCCATGTCCTGGAAGCTCTCGCTTTGCTCCCGCCAGTCCAGGAAGTTGGCAGGTGAGGCCGTCTGTTGGGTCCAGGATTTGAGCGGATTGGATTCGTAGATGTGAACCAGGCTCTCAGGATTCTCGTAGGGCAGAGGCCGCAGAAGAACCGTGTTGAGGACGCTGAAGATTGCGGTATTGGCGCCGATGCCCGCTCCCAGCGTGAGGACAGCGACCATCACCAAAAGCGGGGATCGGATCAGGTTGCGCATCCCGAATCGAATGTCGGATACCCAGGAACTCATAAAATCTCCTTTTTCAAGCCCTCGGCGGAATCTCTCCCTGGGATTCTGTTGGCTGGGGCTGATCTGCTTGAGCAGGTTCTCAGCATGTAGAATCATGGCTGTGGCGAGCAGGTCGAAAGAGGTCCGAAGCAACTGCAAGGCACGTTGGGCGTGGCCCCGGCACTCGCGGCTTCGCTGGTGGCGGAAGACGTCCAGCATCTCATCGGCGAAGAGGCGCCGATGGCGCGATGGCATCACGTTGAGGAGCAAGCGGTAGAAGTTTTCGGCGTGGTCGCCGGACCACCAGTCCGACCAGCCGCGGGACCCGTCGCTCATGCCGATTCCTCCCGGCGCAGATGGCGGGCGGCTTGCAGCAGGTTCTCCATGCGGCGCGATTCCAACTCCATCATCTGGCGTCCGCGGGGCGTGAGGCGATAGTAGCGGCGCCGTTCGTCCTCTTTGGGACGGGGGCGTTCGTCGTCCTCCACCCAGCCGTCCTCGAGCAGTCGTCCCATCCAGCGGTAAAGCGTCCCCGGATCGAGCTTGACGCGTCCCTCGGAGATCTCTTCGACTTTCTTCTTGATGCCATAGCCATGGCAGGGCTCCTCGGCCAAGGCCAGCAAGAGCAGGTAGACGACCGGCTTAAGCGGCAACAGATCTTCGGCTTCACTGCGTCCCAGCGGCTGAGTCATTCTCGCCTCGCTTTCTCGTGCTGCACGCTTCTCGTCGCGGTCCTGCCCCTGCCACAATGCGGCAGAATGCCCCTGTCGAGACTCTCGCGTCCTCGAGAGGCCCGATCCCGCGACAGCGGATGCAGGCAAATTGCCTATATGCTCGCTGCCTACAATACTGGAAGGCAGGTCCCATTGCAATAGATTTCTTGTGGAGAGCGCCGGGCGGTGCCGGCTTGGGATCTCGCAGCAGGTGTCCGGAACGCCCAACACCCGCGCTCTCAGGCATAGCCCAGCTTGTTGGTTCTGGTGCAGGGCGGAGAAGCCGAGTTGGCTCGTGGCCAAGGGGGCGGCCCAGCCGTCAGCGGCGGCGGGGGATGATGCGGCGGACGCCGGTCAGCTCGATCTCCAGCACCCGGAAGTCCTCGCGCAGGTCGGGACTGTTGAAGTTGACCGAGTTGATCTTCTGCACCAGGGTTTCGAAGGCCAGCGGATCCATAGGCTGGAAGTAGTAGCGGAACTTGCCCAAGTCGAACTGGACTTGGGCGGGCTGTTGGTGGGCGGAAAAGTCACCCAGCAGGTCGATGCCGATGAAGCTATCGCCCAGGACGCGGAAGAAGGGCGTGCGGTAGGGCTCGGTGCCCGTGTCCATCGAGAATTCCTGGACGCGCGCCCGCTTTCCGCCCTCGTTGAAGATGCGGATCTGAGGAGGACGCAGAGGCCATTCCCCTTGGGCGAAGGTGATGATGTTGACCACCGGAATCCCGTCAACCATCTCGAAGGTGAAGATGAACTCGTGGTCGATGTAGACGAAGTGCTCGGAGGGCTTGGAATCAGGCAGTCCGGGATTCTGGGTCAGAGCCGCCGGGGCCCACAGCAAGGCGGCCAAGGCCCCAACCAGGAGGCGCCGGAGCGAGGGTGCTTTCATCACCGTTACAGTTTAGCATCCCGCGGGCGCCGTCCATCAGATCCCAGAAGCGTCGTCGGTTGGGCAACATCGCCTCGCAGAAGCCGGGTCCGGCCCTGCAAGCACGCGATGCGGCTGCCCAAAAGCCGCTGACACGAGAAGCCGGCAACCTGCTGCTCGCCGAGAGCCGGGGCCTGGACACCGCGGCGGCGAATGGTAGCATGGACGTCAGGAGGTACATCGATGTCTTCAGGACGTCCCAAGTCGGCTGTTGAACTGGCACTGGAGAAACTGGACGCTCAAGACGAATTCAAGGTCAAGAAGCTGACTGATGAGCAGCGCGAGCAGATCGCTCAAGTGCGGGCCCGCTTTCGTTCCAAGATCGCCGAAACGGAAATCGCCTTCCAAGGCAAGCTGCGCCAGGCCGTCCAGTCCGGCAAAGGTGATCAAGTCGATGAACTGAAGCAGCAGTTGGCCCACGAGAAGCAGCGCCTCAACGCCGACATGGAAGCCGCCGTCGAGAAGGTCCGCCAAGAGGGCGAATAGCCTGTTGGCGGAAGGCCAGGCCAAGTCCCGAATCTTCGGAGAGCATCATTCGCCAGACCGCGTTTCTCACGGGTTGTCGTCGCGACCGAGCGCAACGCGGTCGGCGCGGACGGATGCGGCACCGCAGCAGACCCTTCGTGAGAAAGGGCCTCTTCAGCCCAGGGCTGCCGATGAAGCAGCTAGGGGCTCGACGTCAGTTCCGGTCCTGGGGAGGGGACTCATCGGCCAGCCAAGGCTGTTGCTGGGTGACGCAGTGCAGAGTCCCCAAGCCGCGCACCAGTTGGCGGCAATCAATCCCCTGGACGCGCCGACCGGGGAAGATGTCCCGCAGCGCCTCCAAGGCTTGTGCGTCATTGGGATCGTGGAAGGTGGGAACCAGCACTACTCCATTGGCGATGTAGAAGTTGGCGTAGCTGGCCGGCAGCCGCGTTCCGTCCTCTTCGCGTATGGCCTCAGGCATGGGAAGGGTAACGATGCGGTAGGGTCTTCCGTCGCGTCGGCGGAAACTCTTAAGGCGCTTGAGATTGTCTCGCAGCAGAGCGTAGTTCTCGTCGGCGCTGTCGTCCTCCAAGGCGCACACGATGGTGTCGGCGGAAGCGAAACGGGCGATGTCGTCGATGTGCCCGTCGGTATCGTCTCCCACGATGCCCTCGCCCAGCCACAGCACTCGTCGGACGCCCAGAAAGTCCCGCAGGTGCTCCTCGATCTCCCTGCGCTTGAGGTGAGGGTTGCGGTTGGGGTTGAGCAGACATTGTTCGGTGGTGAGGCAGGTTCCCTGGCCGTCGACCTCGATGGAGCCGCCTTCCATCACGATGCCGGGAGCGAAGCGGGGCATTTGCAGGATCGGCTCCAGCCGGAGGGGAACGCTGTTGTCCGCCAGCAGGTCGTCGTATTTCCCTCCCCAGGCGTTGAAGATCCAATCGTTGTAGGCGGTTTGCGCGCTGCCATCCGCGGAATGATCCTCGGCTCTTCGGGCGCGCCTCGGCGTTGGGGGGGCATCGCTGCCGCGCCCGCCGTCTCTGCCCCATTGCCTTTGATGGCTCCCAACAGCGCTATTCACCCCACGGCGGCTCTCGCCATCATTCTGGTCTTCAGCGGGCTTGGCCTGACGCAGCAGGAAATTGGGCCCATAGTCGCGGATCCACACGTCGACGGTTGGCAGGACGTGGCATACCAGCCGCTCCTGGGGCAGAGCCGAGGACAGTGCCTTGCGAACCGGTTCCTCCACCCTCTCGTCGTCAATCAGCAGATGGACTTCCTCCTCGGGAAGCAAGGCGCTGATCATGTCGTGGTAGGCGCGGCGCACCTGGTCGAGTTCGGGAAAAGTGGTTTCGTTGCTGGGGTAGGACAGCCAAGTGGCCTGATGAGGATGCCATTCAGCCGGCATGCTGAACCCGAGTTGGGCTGGGGTGGGCGACATCCTGCGAGCTGGCGCCTCGGACTCTCGCCCACTGTCGTCTTGTCGACTGCTCCGCTGGTTGCGGACGGGCGGATCACCGGTCGCAGCCGTGGGCTGTCCGCTGTCGGCTTGCCCATGAGCGGCTTGCGGCTTGGGGCTGAGATTGGATTCTCGAGGATCGAGGTCTTGCGGGCGGTCGTCTGCCCGACCATCCCGCTGGTTTCGGAGATCGCCTTGAGCGGTTGAAAGGATCGGGGACTCGGAACTTTTTCGATCCTTGGGCGCCGGTCGAGCGGCTGCCTTCTTGTGGCCCTTGCCGCTCACTCGTCCAGCACCCGCCCGTCGATAACGCGCCGTTCGATTCCCTGGTAGGCGTCGATGCGGCGGTCGCGCAGGAAGGGCCAATGCCGGCGCACCTCTTCCACCCGCGAAAGGTCGCAGTCAACCACCAGCACTTCTTCCTCCTCGCCGGAAGCCCGGGCGATGACCTGCCCGAAGGGATCGCAGACGAAGGACTGTCCCCAGAAGGTCAGGTTCCCTTCACGACCTACCCGGTTGACGGCGGCGACGAAGACGCCGTTGGCCACGGCGTGACCTCTTTGCACGGTTTCCCAGGCTTGGTGCTGGGCCGTCCTGACTTCGTCTTTCTCGCCTTCGGCCCATCCGATGGCAGTGGGATAGAAGAGCACCTCGGCTCCTTTAAGGGCCGTCAGGCGGGCCGCTTCTGGAAACCATTGATCCCAGCAAATGAGCATGCCCAGATTGCCGGCGGACGTCTGAGACGCCGAGAAGCCAAGATCGCCGGGGGCGAAGTAGAATTTCTCGTAGAAGCCGGGATCGTCGGGGATGTGCATCTTGCGGTAGTGGCCGACGATGCGTCCCCGCGGATCGATCAGCACCGAAGAATTATGGTAGAGGCCCGGCGCCCGCTTTTCGAAAACCGGCGCCACCAGGTAGATGCCCCATTCCTTGCAGGCTTCACCCAAGCGCTGGCTGGATGGGCCGGGAATGGGCTCGGCCAAGTCGAAGCGCTCGACTTCTTCTTCGCTACAGAAATAACGGGAGCGGAAGAGTTCCTGCAGACACACCACCTGGGCCTGGCCTTGGGCCGCTTGGCGGATGCCGTCAAGGGCCTTGGCGAAGTTGGCCTCAAGGTCCTCTCCGCAGCTCATCTGCACCAATCCGATCTTCAAGTGGCTCATAAGTCGCTCGCTCGATGTCATCTTCGGGCGCTCAAGCCCCGATTGTAGACGAGAAGCGTCCCCGAGTTCATCTTGCCCTCACCGGACGATGTCTGAGTCCTGGCGTACAATTCCGCGAAGATGGCTCATCCGCTGGTCCGTTACTGCAAGGAAGCCCGCATCGTGCTGCTCATGGCCCGCGACGTGCTGGCCGAGTGCGAAATGGACGAGGCCTTCACGCCCGAGCTGAGGGAGCGCTTCGGCAGTCTTTACCGGCGCACGGCTCGTCCCGAGGTGCGGACGATGGTGACCGGTCCCCTCAAGGCCGGAAAATCGACCCTCCTCAATGTGCTGGCCCGCAATCCCCACGTCAGCCAGATCAGCCAACTGCCGGCTTATCCGTGTTTCGTGGAGGTGCGCGACTTGGAGCGCGACGAGCAGGGGCTGGCCCAAGAAGATCCACGCAGTCTCTTCTACCGCCAGGACGGATCGCTGGGCCGCGAAACCTCCCATGAACAGGGCATCGAGTTCTTGAACGGACTGCTCGACGAATACATACGGTCGGGCAAGGACGCCCCCATCGAATTCGAACGGGTGGTGCAAAAGGTCGACCTGCCCAAGGGAGAGGCGGGAGTGGAACTGGTCTTGATCGACTCCCCAGGCCTGTTCTTCAACCGGCGCGTCGATGCCACTTTCTTTCCCAGCGAGGAATTGGCGTCTGATGCGGGCAAGCCCGAGGTTCTGGACCGCACCCGCGACATGTACCTCGAAACCGACGTAGTCATCTTCGTCATCCGGCCCGAGCAGCTCTTCTTCGAGGCGGTGGCCGATTACTTGCGCAGCTTCGCCCGGCGCACCAAGATGCGGGTCTTCATCCTGGTCAATGCCTCCACCCGCAGCAAAGTGCAACGAGGGACCGAGGTGGTCGATTTCGACCAGGTGGTCGAGCATGAAAAGATCCGCGACTACTTTCTTCAGCATATCGCCGACGGCAAGCTGCTCCAGGACATTCGCTCGGAACGGCGCATCAGCCTGCATTTCGCCGATCTGTTGGAAGCCGTGACGGCCCTCTTTACCCCTCAAGGCGATCCTGAGGCCTTTGCCCAGACGCCTTCCGGCCAAGTCGTGGGTGCCATCCGCGGCTACCTCTTTGGAGAAGACCTGGCTTCGCTCAAGATCCATGACCTCTCCGACGGCATCCGCGACAGCCTGCGCCAAGCCCGCGGACACTTGGGCCGCCTGGCACACCGCCGCGAATTGCGGATCGAAGAACTGCGTCAAGAGCGCAAGCAGCAGCAGAAGGAGATGACGGAGGCAGAGGCGGAACTGGCCCGGCATGAGGCGGCCCTGGAAGCTCTGGACGCGCGCGAAGAAGCGCTGGAGGGCCAGCTCGACATCGCCCGCGATTTCTTAGAGAGAGGGAAGCTTCCCGAGGAAAGCGATCATCCCGTAGTGCAGCAGTTCCTGTCGTTGGCCGAACTGCGTCCCCTGCCCGAGGGCATCGCCTCAAAGATCGAGCAGATGGCGGGTCAGCGGGCCCGCGAGATCATGGACAAGATTTACCGCCGTTGGCGCAAGGGTCACTACGGTCCTCGAACCCTGCGTCTGCTGGCCGAGGCGCTGTGGGAGTCGAAGCTCGATGAGGAATCGCTGTCGCTGCGCTCCTTCACTCAGCAGTCTGTGCGCGATTGTTTCCGCGAGGTCATCCGCCAAGCGGTTGAGGAGGTGGAAGATGAACACCTTCGCGGCAGTCTCCGCGCCATCGATCCTCAGCGCCTGCAAGCTCACGGCACCAATCCGGCCCTCAAGGACGGGCTCAGCTTATTGGAGTTCGGTCCCCGCTTCACCTTCAAGTGGGACGCCTGGAAAAGCGGATTCCGCCTGACCCCCGAAGGCGTTTGGGGCGATGACGGGGAACGGGTCATCATCGATCTCGACGAGGAGCGGCTGCTTTACGACGAGCGCAAGCACCTGCTGCGTCAGGCCTGGGGAAGCCCCTGGAATTTCGGGATGTGTTTTTCGGCCGATTATCTGCAAGGGGTGGCGCGCGAGGTGCTGATCGGCAAGCTGTGCCGGCGCTGGTCCTTCGTACTATCTCGAGAGCTTTCCGACTGCCGCCAGGAGATCCGCCGCCAGGATGGGCTCGTGCGCGAGTCCGCCGAACGCGCTCAGGTCCTGCGCCTCCAGGCCCAAGACTTGGACCAGCAAATCGCTGAGCAGCAGCGTCTGGAAGACGACCTGCAAGAGCGGCGCGCCAGCCTCCAGGAACTAGCTCGGGCCATGCCCGATCCCAACCTCTGGACCGAACCCGCCGTGGGTAACGCAGCCCGTCAAGAGTTCTGAGCCAGAGGCATCTCCGGCCCTGCAAGGGACATATAAGCCACTCCTTGGCCAAGGCTGCGGGGGCAGGCAGTCCAGGCAGAGAACGCGTAAGGCGGCGGTCGTGTTGAAAGTCAAGTCCGGGCTCGCTGAAGGCGAGCCATATGCCAGCCCAGGGTCAGCCGGCGTCGAGCGCGGCGAGACGAAGGCGCCACCCTGGGTTCAGGGGGTGACACTCCTTAACGCTGAAGGCGTGCAATAGCGTGACGGGCTAGCCAGCGCAGCCGGCTATAGAGGTCCTACTCCTGGCCTGTCTGAGTACGGCTGCCGTAGAGTTCCTTCCAGGCCTCGATATAAGGCTGTCCCTCGACCCAGCGGGGTTGGTCAGGCGAGTCGGCGATAGCCCGGATCGTATGGGTGAAGGCCTGGGAGAAGCGCAGCAAGTAGTCGAAATCGAAGTCTTCCGTCACTTCGTCGGAAGGACGATGGTAGTGCTCGAGCAGCTCCCGCGTCCAGGCCCGAAAGCCGAGGCTGAAAGTGGGCGCGGGGATGCCCAAGCGGGCGAAGTGAATGTTGTCGGATCGCGTGAAGAGCCGTTGTTCGGGAGCCGGGTTGGGAATCGCCTCCAGTCCGAATTCGCGGCAGGCTTGCTCGATCAGCGGACGGACCGTCACTCTTTCCAGGCCGACTACCGTGGCCACGTCGGTATCGGTGTAGCCTCCACTGTCGGAATTGAGCAAAAAGACCAGGTGGTTGAGATCGAAAGGCGGATGCTCGGCCATGTAGGCGCTCCCCAGGAGTCCCAGTTCCTCGCCGGTGAAGGCGATCAGAAGCACCGACCGCTTGGGTGGCTGGGCTGCCAGTGCGTCGGCGGCGGCCATCAAGGCCGTCACTCCCATGGCGTTGTCGCGGGCCCCGTTGAAGATGAAGTCTTCGGGAGTGGCTCCCCGGCTGGCGGGATCGGCGCCGACGTGGTCATAGTGGGCGCTCAGGCCCACCAATTCCTTGCCCAGTTCGGGGTCATTGCCTTCCACCCAGGCCACGACGTTGTCAGAGGAAGCCGGCCGGGCCAGCCGCGCGGGCGTATCCAGGACGGCTTCCAGGTCCTCAGCCTGCTCAAGGCGGTTCCACAGTTCGGGTCCGGCCGCCAGCAGCAGGTGGGGCGTCGCTGAGCTTTCCGGGTCCAGGGGCCCCGAACTCACCCGCGAGCGGCCCAGAAAACGCACGAAGTTCTCGAAGCCGCCGCCGCTGTAGACCTCGATCAAGGCCGCGGCTCCCCTTTCGTGGGCTCGCCGGGCCTTGGCGCTGCCGGCCCGAATGGCGGCCCTGGGAGATCCCGGACGCTCCGGATCACCGAAAGCGACCAGGACCACTCGGCCCTTGAGATCTTGGGGCAGGTCTTCCATCCGCCTTCCCGCGGCCACGGGGAATTCGCCCCGCAACTGACCGCCGCCCATCACCAGCAGATCTTTTCCGGCTGCGAATTCCTGATCCGAGAGCTTCACCGAGCCCTGCTCGGGGGAGGCGGGCAGGGTCTGCAACGGGACGCTCTGCCGGTAGCCGCCCAAAGCGGCCAAAGGACGGGCGCCCGACTCGCGCAAGCGCTTCTCGATATAGTCGGCGGCCAGACGGCCTCCCGGCTCGGTGGAGAACCGTCCCCGCAGCTCGTCGGAGGCCAGATAGCGTACGTCGGCTTCCAGCTTCTGGGGACTGAGCTTCCTCTCGGGCACTTCCTGCGCGGGCAGCAAAGAGCTTGCCGAAAGCAAAAGGACAAAAAGTAGTGAGAGGCGCTTGTTCATGAGCATCTGCCTTTCCCAGATCAGCCTCCGCAGGTAGGTTACAATCGTCACCTATGGCGAGTCCTCACTCGAACGCGGAGAGCGCGGACAACAACTTGGTAGCCGCCTTGAAGATAGGCGACGAAGAGGCCTTTCGGCAACTCATCGAGCAGCAGGGGCCCCGCATGCTGTCGGTGGCCCGGCGTTTCATGCGCGACGATGATCAGGCCCGGGATGTCTTGCAGGAGGCCTTCATCCAGGTCTTCCGCAAGATCCACACCTTCAAAGAGCAGTCCAAGCTGAGCACCTGGCTTCACCGCATCGTGGTCAATACGGCGCTGATGCGCATCCGTTCCCAAAAGCGCAAGCGCGAAGATTCCATCGAAGACATGCTGCCCGGCTTTCTGGAGGACGGACATCAGGCCAATCCGGCCCGTCCCTGGGCCGCCACCGGCGAAAAGCTGCTGCAGCGCAAGGAAGTCCGCCAGTTCGTGCGGGAGGCCATCGACCGTCTTCCCGAGAATTACCGTACCGTTCTGCTCATGCGAGACATCGAAGAAATGTCGACGGCGGAAACGGCCCAAGCGCTGGAGGTCACCGAGAACGCCGTCAAGATCCGCTTGCATCGGGCCCGTCAGGCCCTGCGCGAGCAACTCGATCCCGCTTTGCGCGAGGAGGCTGAATGACCCAGCGATCGCTCACCTGCCGAGAAGCCATCGACTTCCTGATCGATTACGTTCAGGGCGAGATGCCCCCCAAACAGGCTGAGGTTTTCGAAGAACATCTTGACCGGTGCCCGCCATGCCAAGCCTATCTGGAAACCTACCGGGAAGCCGTGCGCATGGGCAAAGAGGTGTGCAAGGAAGACCGCCAGCCGATCGACCCCCATCTGGCCCAGGCCATTCTGGATGCCATCCGCAAATCCTGAAGACGCCCTCTCGTCGAATGCCCTACAGATAAGATGAAAGGCAAATCCTTCATCGCATCTTCATCTCCTCTAAATGCGATTTTTTTCGAAATTGGAGGCCACTTTTTTCCTTTTGGGGCATCTATATAAGGGTGTGAGACAGTCGGCGGTATCTGATGGAAAGGGCATCGCGCTATGACTATTTGGGCTGTGATGGCGATTCTTCTCGGAATCACCGGCTTCTACATATTCCTCTCGCTTTACCTCCTCGGTCATCTTGTCACGAAGGCGGTCCGCGGACGCCGCTCGGGCTCCAAGGCTGGAACTCCCGGCCAAGACGGCCCCAATCAGAAGAGCATGGAATCGTTGATGTCACGCATCAAGGAACAGGTTGCCCGCTCGGCCGAGTCTTAATGGCTGAGCCGCGGGACGGTTCGGACATCTCTGCTATGATTCCCCTATGGACGGATCTTCGATCGAGATAGCCTTCCTCATCATTTTGGTGGTGTTTTTCATCCAGTCGGTGGCGTTGACCGTGGTGCTCTTCCTGCTTTCGCGCCGTTTGGAGGGTCTGGAGAAGCGCTTTCAGAAGCTGCTGAAGCCTCTTGATCAGACGGCTGAAACCGTCGGTCTTGTGGTGGACAAAATGCTGCCTCTGAGCCGCAAGCTTCCTCCGCTGAAGGACAAGATCCACAAGGCTTCGGAGGCAACGCTGCAGACCGCGCGGGAAAGCGACGAGCGGCTTGAAGAGATCATGGGCAAGCTGCGCGACGGCCTGCGCGACGTGGACCGCCAAATCGATGCCGGCATGCAGTCCTATTCCCGCTATTCCTTCCAAGTGCATCAGAGCGTCCTGCACCCGGCCCGCAAGGTGTCCCAGGTCATGCAGGCCATTGCCGGAGCCGCCCGCACCTTCTTTACCCGGGGCAATTCCGTCTCTCCCGAGTTCGTGGCTGAAGAAGAGGAGTTTATTTAGGCTGCGCTTCCAAGTGCCGGTGTGGAAGTCAAGTGGGGACTAGCGGGTCTCGTCAACCGGACGCTCTCCCAAGCGTACCGGCAACCTGAGCAGGCGTCCCTGGCGCAGCACCATGACTTCAATCTCGTCGCCGGCTGAGTGGTTCTGCAGGGCGAAGGTGAGGTCGTAGAGGTCGTCGATGCGCCGTCCGTCCAGCCCGATCAGAATGTCGTCTTCAATCAGTCCGGCTTGGTAGGCGGGAGTGTCTTCCTCAACCGCCCGCAGCCGCAATCCCAAGTGCGACCAATTGGCGTCGCTGTGGATTCCCAGAAGCACGTCGTTGGAAGATCCCAGCAATCCGGCGGTGTCTGGCTGGGGCAAGAGGTCGACGGGTTGGGGGCGCCGGGGCAGACGGTCCAGATTCAGCACCACTGAGCGGACCAAGTCCACAATTTCCAGGCTGCTGGCGAAGTTAATACGCTGCCAGTCGTCGTCGGGGTGATGATACTGGGGATGGCGGGTTCCGCTGGTGAAAAAGAGCACCGGAATGCCGGCTTGGGCAAAGGGTTGGTGGTCGGAGCGGGCTCCGGGCGAGTCGAAGGTCTTGATCTGCAGCGGAGAGAGACGTCCCGCCCGACGCAGGACATCCTCGAATTCAATTGCGGTTCCGGCACCCAGAACCAGCACCTTGCCGTTGCTCCGGCCCACCATGTCGAGGTTGATCATGGTCACCATGCGTTCAGGATCGACCGTGGGCTGACGCATGAAATGGCGCGAACCCAGCAGTCCCAGCTCCTCTCCCGCGAAGGCGATGAGCAGGATGCTGCGGCTAGGGGTGGGGCCCAGGGCTAAGTCGCGGGCCAGGGTCAGAAGCGCCGATGTGCCCGAGGCGTTGTCGTCGGCTCCATTGTGGATCTGTCCCATCAATTCGGGATGAGTGTCGGGACCGCCCAGTCCGAGGTGGTCATAGTGGGCGCCCAGGACGATGACGTCGTCGCTGCGTCCCTGCACGAAGCCGATCACGTTGCGGACCTGGCGGGTGTTTTCCTCCACCTCCAGCCTCAGGTAGGCCTGGAGTCCCGTCATGGGTCCTGAGCGGGGCGTCAGGGTGCGGTTGATGGCCGACTCGTTGGTCCCCAGGAAGTAGCGGGCTCTCCAGGACCAGGCCCGGGAGGCGCGGAAGGCGGGAATGCCCAACCGGTGAATCTCGTCTCCGCTCTCCAACTCCCCTGAGCGCAGCAAGGCTGGTCCTTGGGCGAAGAGGATGCCGACGGCGCCGTGATCCCGGGCGTTGACGATCTTGTAGCGCAGGGTCGAGTAGGGGGTGGAGGCGTCTCGGCGCAGCGGCGGCTCGCCTTCCATGACCAAGACGATTTTCCCCCGTGCGTCCACGGATTCGTAGTCGTCGTATTCGTCCGAACTGATGCCGTATCCGGCAAAGACCAGGGGCGCCCGTACCTGGGTTTCCGGCCCGTAGCCGATCAGGGCGAATGTGTCCTGCACGGTGGGGGACAGGCCCTGGTAGAGGAAGGTCACCGAACTCTCTTCTCCGACACTCACTTGTGCGGGGAGTTCGAATGGCTGAAAAAAGCTGCCTTCGGTTCCGGCCGGTTCGATGTTCAGACTGCGGAAGGCGTCCGCGATGTATTCAGCCGCCAAGTCGGTTTGGGGGTCGTAATTGCCCCGTCCCCGCAGGTAGTCGGAGGCCAGGAAGCGCAGATGCCGGGTGAAGTCGTCCTGGGCCGCCAGGGGTGTGGCGGTCAGGAGCAGCAGGACCAGAATGCCTCGCAGACTCTTCACCGTGCGGAATCTCCTCTATCGGGTTTTCTCAGCGCCATTCGGCTGAGCCGTACCAGCGCCTCGCTGAGCACGGCCACCGAGTGATTGTCGAAGTCGGAAGCCTCGATCACCGAAGGCGCCTTGAGAAAATAGTCGGCCATGCGCTCATCCAGCCGTTCGATGAGAGGCTCGGCTTGGCGCAGGAACGAACTGTACTCGCCCTCAGCCGCCGAGGGTCCCCCGTATTCTATCAGGAGATCGCCGCCGCAATGCTCGCGGAAGTAAGAGCGGAAGATGTTTCGGATGCGCCGGGCTTCCTGTTCCATGGTCCGGATGCTCTGAGCAGCCTCCACCCGCGAAGTGGAATCGTTGCGGTCTTCCAGCGACCGTACCGTTTCGGCCAGTTGGTGCAGACGGCGCCCTGAGTCCAGGGCTTCGGTGATCTTCTCCACCACCAAACGGGGGTGAGGGACGACCATGAAGCGGCTGCGGTTCAGTTGATTGTGGAAGAGGAAACGCATGTTGCTGAGGATGACCTGCTCCAACTGCACATCCTCCATGCCCGGATTGCGCGCTCTTCCAGCCTGGATCAACGGCGCCAAATCGGTGTTCTCAAAGGACAGGGCGGCGGCCCGCCGGGCGAAAAAGACGCGCTGATCGTAGGATTGGCGTGATTGTGCTCGGGCAGGCAATGAGAGCATCACCAAGGCGATAATGACCATGCTGACTTGGCGTGCTCGAATCGGCAAAACGTTGCCGCCTCCTTCGTCGACTTTCGGACATAGACCCGCGGGTCCTCGGAACAGTTCCCCCTATTATAGACCTTGAACCGTTGTCCTTGAAGGACTTTTTTGAAGCCGTTTCAACAACTTAGGCCATTCGGCGGACGGGACGGCGGGGTTTGGGAGAGCCTCAGTGCACGCCCAGATGAATCAGGCGGTCGACCTCCTGAGCCGTCAGGCGGCCCTCTGCGATGAGGTCGAAAAGGTCTTCGAACTGCCACTCGGTTCCCAGCTCCAGACGGCGGGCCAAGTCGCCCCGGTCCAAGGGATGCTCGCCATCCAGGATCTGGGCCTCGAGGTGATGGATGTCTTGGGCCCCCCAGCGGCAGTCCTCGATTTCCACCGGCAAGCGGCGTCCTTTGATCACGTAGGCCGTCTGAGAGTGGACGAAGCCCATGTAGTCGTGGGCCTCGGCTGGAGGGCCGTAGCCGCTGTAGGAAATGCGCTCGACTTCCACCAGTTGGCCTGTCTTCTGGTCGAAGAGGCCGTAGAAGATTTCCTCGGGGACGCGGTCTTCGGGAATAACCGAGAGCAGGCCTTGAGGTTCTTGTCCGTTGTCGTCGAAGAGTTTGCTCAGGAGGTCTTCGTGCCCCGCGCGGCGCAGCACCCGGACGGCTTCGTCCAGCGACTTGAACTGAATGGCTTTAAGTGTCTCGGCCATGGCTGGGTCCCTTCCGGCACTTGTTGGATCGCAGGAGTTCCTAACCTAGTCGAGAAAGCCTGGCAGGCGCAAGCCCTGAACTCCGGCCGCTGGCTGCCGAGGTGCGGGAGGCGCCAGGACCGCGCTGCCAGGATGAGGAAGGAACGCTTGTGATATATAGGGTAAGCGGCACTTTTATGAGTAGACCCTGTGGGTAAGCTGTCATGTTTGACCATCGCGGATTCGATGCCGAGACGGGAGACTTGCTCTCCAAGAACCGCTTCAGCCAAGTGGAAATGGCGGTGGCGTTCCGCAAAGCGGCCTGTTACCGCTGCGGCCATGAGGCTTTCTACAAGTACCAGGTCAAGCACTTGCGGCGGAATCCCGAGATTCTCTGCAGCGAAGATCAGGAGATCCGTGCCGATCACCGTGAGATTTGGCGGACCATTCCCCGCTTCTGCGAGATCCCCCAGACGGTTAAGTGCAAGGCTTGCGGAGAAGTGATGGGCTTCTGCGGACGCGTGGTCTACTGAGCCAGGGCAAGAAAAACTTTCGCTGGGTAAATGCCTATCTTTCAGAGAGTTATCCCCTGCGGTCCGAAAAATTTCAAAAAAAATCCTCATCTGGCTTGAACTTGGAATGCGAAATCCGTAAGCTTACGGGTCTGCGGTTGGGGAAGGGAACGGTCGGAAACGGCCTGCTTCTTCCTTCGGACGCTTCGCTCTTTGACAACTGGACGGTAAGTAGTAGATTAGCGTTGAGTAGAGGATCGCGTGTGGGTTTTAACAAGTCACAACTGAGAGTTTGATCCTGGCTCAGAATCAACGCTGGCGGCGTGCCTAACACATGCAAGTCGAGCGCGA
>DATIPO010000094.1:0-9441 GCA_035471925.1 Acidobacteriota bacterium | reverse complement strand
ACTGGTCATCCAGGAACTGTGGCAGGTGAAGCAGGCCATCCTGTCGGTGCCGTGGGCTGGCTGGCCGCTGGAGTTGAGGATGGTGTGGGCCTCGTGGGCGCTGGCCAGGCGCGGATCGATTGCGGGATCGGCGTCCACGGTCTGTGAGATCTCCCACTCCTGATCGGGGACGACCATGGAGCGGTGGATCAAAGTGTCGCCGCGGCGCTCGAAGCGCTTGCGTCCCCAAGGAGTGAAGAGTCCTGTCAGGTCGCGTCCGCCGGAGGGTGAGGCGAATCCGCTGGTGCGCAGGGCGGCCCGCTGGTCCAGTCCGCCGTGACAGTCCACGCAATCGATTTCGATGGCGGCCCGGGGCTCATTGTAGATGTTGCCGTCGCCGTGGACGTCCTGCTCGAAGTGGCAGTCCACACAGTGCATTCCCTTTTCGAGGTGGATGTCCTTGAGGTGGACGGCCTTGTCGAAGCGCTCAGGATCGTCCCAGGACACGACTTGTCCCTGGGCATCGAGCAGATTGCCCTTACGGTCCTGCTTGAAGATGGCACGGTAGATCCAACCGTGGCCGTGGAAGTCGGCGAACTGAGTCTTCTTCAACTCGGGATTGAGTTGGCTGACCTGAGCCAGAAACTCCGGGTCCGACCACTTGCCGCGCAGGGCTGATCCCTCGGGATTGCGGCGCTGGATGCGGTCCATCTGCTGGGGAGTGAGCTTCTTGGGCCGATCGGGGTACATGAGGTCGCCGTCGGTCTCATTGTCCCACCAGATGTATCCCAGATAAGTGGTTTCCATGTTGCCGCCGGGATGCACGTGGCAGCTCATGCATTGGCTGGTGGGAATGGCGCGGGTCAGGCGGTGGCGGATGGGATGGCCCGGCTCATCCTTGGGAATGGACTCGTCGGCGCTGGCGCTGCGTCCTTGGTGCCCGAACTGGGCATAAGGTCCCGAGTGCTCGGGATTGCGGTCGTTGGCGTAGACCACGTGGCAGGCCGTGCATCCGCTTTGCCGAAAGTCGCCGGGCTGGTCGTTGGTCCCGGGGAAGTGCAGCAGCGGATCGAGCAGACGGGTCTTCTGCAAGCCCAGGAAGACCGGATCGGTGCGGTTGCCCGTCCCCAGTCCCCGGATGCTCAGGTTCTTGTCGGGCAAGCCGGGTTCTTCGCGGGGGTCGGGGACGCCGATCTCGGGCACCCGCTCGCCGCCCCTTTCAAAGATGCGAAGGATGTTGCCCGGCTGTCCCACGCCCCATTGCGGCAGCGGATTGAGGAAAGGCACGATGCCGTCCTCAAGCTGCTGTTCATGGGAGGGCACAGGGACGGTCTGCAAGCGCTGGGGCGTCCCGTCGGCGGCATAGCTCTCGCCGAAACGCGTGTCCTTGAGGGGGAATCCGCCGTTGTTGTAGAGAGCCGCGCCCCACAGCATGCCGCCGTGAGTCATCATGCTCTTGCGCACCCGCAGACTCTCGGAAACATGGCAGCCCAGCGTCCCGCAGGTGCGGTCGAGGACGCGCAGGTCGCCGGGGTTGACGAAGCGCACGAAATCGGGACTCTCGCGGTTCCAGCGGGCCGCCACCTGGGCCGGATTGGCCGAAGTGGCGAACAAGTCGGCGTCCCGCGGCGCCACGTGGGCGGCCTCTTTGGAGGACGCCGTCGCGTCCCCGCCATGGCAATCGATGCAGCCCAGGCGGACGGCCTCCGAGGCGTGCATCTTCTCGACTTTGGCATGGCAGTCGGCAGCCGTGCATCCGCGGCTTTTACGGGCGGCGTCCTGGGCCGACTGGGTCATCAGACTGCCGGAGCGGTCAAAAGGCTGAATGGCCTGGGCATAGGTCCGGTAAGGTCCCCAATCGCTCGTCTGCCCTTCCTGCGGGGACGCCTCCTGAGCCTGGACGGCGGTCGTCAGGCGAGGGAACGGCATCGCCGGCAAAGCCAGCAAGAAAAAGCCCATTGCCGCCGCCAAGAGGCGAAGCAACATCCTCAGACCGAACGGGCGAACCGGCTCTTCCACTGGCCTGACTCTCATGCTGGCTGCATCCTCTCGTCCGCGGTTCATAGGCGTCCTTCCTCAGTAAGCGAGCCGGACCTCCACGAAGGCCGACAGCAGCGACTTGGAGGTGAACACGTCACGAAACCCATCTCCCGGAACCAATCCCGCCACTCCGCCTGTGAAAATGATGTTGTTGTTGAGCTTGGGGCGATATTCGAATCCCAGGCTGACGTCGGTGCCGATGAAGCGTCCGATGTCGGACTGAAAGAGCAAGGCCTCCAACACTTCGGTGTGGACGAAGGAGAGCACGTTGACGTTGAGCGAGCCCTTCAGCTTGGTGGTCAGCTCGGCATCGATGCCGCCATTGAAGAGCATCAGTCCGGGATTGACGAAGTTGGCCTGCCCTTCTTCCTTGGCGCTGCGCAAGTTGGGATTGAAGCTGAAGCGGTGAACGAGTCCCACGGCTGTGCCGCTCAAACGCACTTCCTGGCGGTTCCAGAAACTGAACTCGCCTCCCGCGAAGAATGGCTCGTCGACGATGGCGTCAAATCCGCGGGCCCGGTCGTCATTAGGATCGGCGTCCCCCGAGGCGAAATAGAACGACCCCCGGTAGCGCCTCCAATCGCGGTCGATGGAAAGCTCCAAAGCCGCCATCTGGGCATTGATCTCGGTTGACCGAGGACCAAAGACGTCCCCCGCGATCTGGTTAGGCTTCTCGTTTCCCAAAACCTGGTAGAAGGCGTGGCTGATGTTCCACACTCCGAAGTGGCCGTCGCCCGCCCATCCCAGGTAGAGGGCGTTGACGCTCTTCGGGACCACATTGCTGAGAGGCGCCGGACGCACCGGAAAATCGTTGCGGTTGAAATGAAGGCTGGGCCGGTCGTTGTTGAAGTGGACGGAAAACTGCGTGGTGTAGCCCAGCTTGATGAAGTCCTGAATGTAGTAGTTGGCCACCGCCACGTGCTGCTGCCGCGACTCGAAGGTGTTGAGCAGGCTGTTGGTGTCCTTCTCGAGCATGTAGAAATAGGCCAGATTGTACTGGTGCTTGTTGGCCTTGAAGTTGCCGAACAGGCGCAGGCCCGGCTGATTGTCGAGAAAGATGAAGCCTCGGAAGTCGCTGTTGAAAAACTGTGTCCCGGTCCGCACCGAGAGGAAGTCATAAAAGGGGCTGGTCTCGGCCAGCTTGATTTCCACAAAGGCCTCTTCTAATGAGGCGTGAGCATCGGGACGGGTCGTGCCTTCGCGGAGGTCGATGTTGACCAGGCCGACCTCGTTGACGTTGAGATAGTTGAGGCTGACTGCCGGTGTGACGCGGAATCGCAGGTCAAAAGGCTTGAACTTGGTGTAGCCGTGAAAGAAGTCGGCAGAGAAGAGAAATTCCTGGATGAACTGGTACTGGTCGCCCTTGCTGAAGAACTCCGGCTCAGCCGGACGCTCGGCGCTGGGTGGTCCCACCACAGGCAGGCGCCGGTATTCGTTGACGGTAAAGCTGTCGAATTCCAGGTTCAGGAACCAGTTGTTGCCGAGGATGGGATAGTCGCCCTTGAGGACGTTCTGGTTATAGGGGTCGAGCCGACGTCCCCTGACGTAGGGGAAGACCCCGCGTACCGAGTCGGGGTAACGCTCCCAGCGGGGCAGTCCCAGCCGCCAGCGGTCGCTGACCGGGACGAAGTCGGGCACCGCTTCGATGGAGGTCGAGGTCCCGCGCTCGGCTCCGGCATAGCCCGGAGGCTCGAACTCAGCTTCCGTCCCCGGCAGTGCGATCTCGGCCCTTTCGCCGCCCATGGCTGGCCGGGCGTCCGCTGGCGGACGCTCGCGCAGCGGCGGATAAGCCGCCTGAGGAGGAGAGGGGGGCGAGGGCGGTTGTGTGGCTCCACCGCGCTCGGGCGGCCGGCGGATGGGCGCGCGGCTCGGCACGGGCACGACCTTGACCTCGATCTCCAGGCTGATCCGCTGTCCCGCAGGCAGGCTTTGGTCACGCGTCAGCGGCTCAAATCCCGCCATCTCGATGCCCAGACGGTAGTCGCCCCCCGGCAATTGAGGGAATGCGAACCTGCCTTGACCATCGGAGACCGCCGCCCACTCCTGCTCGGATTCGAGACGACGCAGCACGATCAGGACATCGGCCAGCAAGTGGCCCTGCCCGTCTTGAACGACGCCTTCAATCAAACCTTGGTGGAGAACGGGAGAGGGACGGCGGGGACGCTCGACCTGGGCCGACAAATGGCCCAGCGGAACCACGGTCAGCAAAGCCCCCAAGCCCAGCAGCCGGAAAGCCGCCGCAAATCGTCTCCGACCGGCCCATCTTGGCGCAGGATTCGACTTCATCACGACTAACCGCTCTCGTTCACTCGCTCGGCCCGGCACCCTTTCTCCGCGGGCGTCTCGGGCCTGTGCAAGCATCCCGAAGCGAGGCCGCTGAGGGTCTGCCTAGTGAGGAGCCTCCGATGCCCGCGGACGGCAAAGAATCATCGCCGGGACTCGTCTTGGTGCTTGCCTTGGGGGCGAATTGAGGGAATAATAGCACAAATTTCTCGAACCCTAAACACTCGGCGAGTCCACCTCATGAGGCGTCGCGGCAAGCTTCACAGCAGAAGTCTCCTAGGGCCACAAGGTGGCCAACGAAGCCACCCACGAGCCGAGTCTTGCCAACGTGATCGCCGGCCTCGTATGTTCCCGGTCCTCACCAACTGCCCACTCCTCTTGGCCAGCCTTTGCCTGCTGGGTGTTATCTTCTCGCCGCTGGCCGCTCAAGGTCAGGAGCCGAGGACCTGGCGTCCCCGCCCCGCCCATCATCCTTTGCGGACGCCCGACGAGCCTCCCCGCAGCACGCTGACCTGCGATGCGCCGATCGATCCCCAGGGCCTAACGGCGGACGAGATCCGCGCCGTCGCCGAGACGGGAGCCGCAGCTCTTTCCGGCGCCTACTCGGTGGCCGTGACCGACCGGGCAGGACGCATCCTGGCAGTGTGGCAGAAGCCGGGGAGTTCGCTGGAGGACGCCGAACGCGCCGTGGCCCTGGCCCGCACAGGGGCCTTCTTCAGCAACGACCAGGCGCCCCTCTCGTCGCGCACCGTGCGCTTCATCAGCCAGAAGAACTTCCCGCCGGGCGTCGACTTTCTGCCTAACGGGGCTCTCTATGGGATCGAAAACACCAACCGCGGATGCAGTTTCAACCGCGCCTTCAATCCCGGCCAGTGCGTCCCCAGGGCCACCTCGCTGAGCGCCCTGCGGCGCCGCAACAATGTCGACGGCATCTGCAACCCGGCCGATCCCGGCTGTGACTTGTTGCGCTGCGACGGCGACCAGCAGGACGGCTGCGGCCTGGGAATCTTCACCGGCAAGTTCCAGGACGTCCAAGCTGGCAGCGTGCAGTTCACCGCTGAAGAGGCGCTGGACAGCTTTCCCCAGCGCGTCCACGGCGGCGGCATTCCCATCTTCAAGGACTGCCGGCTTGTGGGAGGCGTGGGCGTCTTCGGAGGAGGCGCCGCAGCCGACGAGTTCGCCGCCCTGGCGGCCAGCCAGCCGGGACTGCCGGGACTGGGGGTCAGCGGCTGCCTGCTTCCTCCTTTCGCCGTATTCCTCGACGGCATCCGCCTGCCCTTCGTGGAGTTCACTTCGCCGCCGCCGGGAACCTCGCCGGGCTCGCTGGAGGGCGGTTTTCTGGCCCTTGACCAGGACGCCGGAGGCGATCCCGTCTTCATCCGCGAAAGCCGGGCCGCCGCCGAGGATTGGTTGATCGGCGGCCCCGGACTCACCGAAGACGGCATGCTGCTGAGCGCTTCCGAAGTGGAGCGCATCGTGGAGCAATCCATCGCCGGCGCCAATGAAACCCGGGCTGCCATCCGCCTGCCGCTGGGCAGCCGCACCCGCATGGTCATCGCCGTTGCCGACTTGGACGGGCGCATCCTGGCTCTCTTCCGCATGTCCGACGCCACCGTATTCAGCATCGACGTGGCCGTGGCCAAGGCCCGCAACATGATCTACTTCAGCGGACCCGACCGCACCGCCTCCGACCTGCCCGGCGTCCCCGCCGGGACGGCCGTCACCAGCCGCACCATCAGCTTCGGGAGCCAGCCTTTCTACCCGGTGGGTATTACCGGCAGCGCGCCCGGACCCTTCTTCGAGCTCTATCTCAATGACTTGACCAACCCCTGCTCTCAAGGCGCCGACCCCTCGACGGGGGTCAACGGCATCGTCTTTTTCCCCGGCAGCGTGCCTCTCTACAAAGACGGGGTCCTGGTGGGCGGATTGGGCATCAGCGGCGACGGAGTGGAGCAGGACGACGTAGTGGCCGCCGCGGGCGCCGCAGGATTTGAAGCGCCCTTCGACCTCCGCGCCGACTTGGTCTTCGTGCGCGGAGTGCGCCTCCCTTACCTGAAATTCAACCGGAATCCAGACAAATGAGCCCTTGGCAACGCATTTTCGGCCCGCTCTCCCCAGACGCCCCGCAGCGCGCTGGAAGGCTGTCCGTCCGTCTGCTGCGGGCCGGACGCAAGGGGGCATTGATGCTGCTCCTGACGGCTCCCGCCCTGGGCTTGCTGTGGACGGCCCTGCGGACGCTCCCCGCCCAAGCTGCTGCGCCAAACGGCAGCGCGCCCGCATCGCCGCAGCAGTCCCAGACGGCAAACCAACCCCAGTACGTAGGCATCGGACGCTGCGCATCGGCGCCTTGCCACGGCAACGACGCCTTTCCCGTGTGGCAGGAGGAGGACCGCCACTCCAAAGCCTACGAGCTGCTTTTCAACAGGCACTCGCGTTCCATCGCCGATGTGCTGGAGCTTGAGAGTCCCGAAACCAGTCCCCGCTGCCTGACCTGCCATTCGGTGCTGGCTCCCGCTGCTCAGCGGGCCGACAGCTTCGACGTCTCCCAGGGCGTAGGCTGCGAGGCCTGCCACGGACCGGCCTCCCAATGGCGCGTCCCACACACCGACGAGAGCGTCCCCCGCGAGTCCCTGGTGGGGATGGGTTTCGTTCCCACCAAAGACCTGGGACGCCGCGCCCAACAATGCCTTTCCTGTCACCTGGGAGATGCCGAGCGCCAAGTCGATCACGAACTGATCGCGGCCGGACATCCCGAGCTGACTTTTGAGCTCGACACCTTCACGGCCCGCATGCCTCCCCACTGGGAACGCGACGCGTCCTCGGCGGGCGCTCGTCAGTGGGCGCTGGGACAAGCGGCGGCATTGGCCCAATCGATGCGCCTGCTGGCCGGCCGCATTGACAAGCCCATGTGGGGCGGCTTCCCCGACTTCGCTTCCTTCGAATGCACCTCTTGCCACCACTACTACCCCTCCTTGGCGCGCCAACGCAGAGGCTACGAGGGACGGCCCGGATATCCCCCCGTCAGGCCCTCCCGACGCATCGTGCTCAACCGCTTCCTGCAGACCGTTGAGCCGGGACTGCAGGAACGCCTCCAAGTCTACTGGAGAGCTGTGGTGGACGGCCTTCACAGCAACCGCTCCGAGCCTCAAGCCGCCCGTGAAGAAACCCGCCAAGCCGCACTCGATCTGGCCCTCTGGGCCGAAGGACTGAGCCAGACCTTGCAGTCGAGGGACTTCTCGGCATCCGAACTGGAGGCCGCCATCCGCTCCATCAGCGCCGATGCCGAAGCCTTGGCGGCTCACGGATTCCGCACCGCCGAACAGGCCAAGTGGGCCGTCGACGCACTTTACATCAGCTATCAGGCCCAAAGCGGTCCCAATCCCGAAATAGAGCAGCAGATCGACCGGCTGGAGTCCGTCCTGCGGGGCCGCTACCCCAGCGAGGTGAGTGATTAGATGATGAAGAACCGTCCAATATTGACGACGGCCTTGATGTCGCTGGCTGCGTTCTGCATCGATGTCGGGATCGCAGGGTCCGAACCAAGGCTGGCTGTGGCTCACCAGGAAAGCCGTGTGAGCTTGGCGCTGGGATCGCAGTCCTGCGCGGCGCCGGTTTGTCACGGCAGCTCCGCCGCATACGCTGAAGGCGAGGTGCGCCGGGACGAGTACGGCATCTGGTCCTCGCGAGACCGCCACGCCCGCGCCTACAGCGTGCTGCTGGACGAAACCGCACGCCGCATGGCCGCCAACCTGGGCATAGGACCCGCCCACAAAGCCGGTTTATGCCTCGACTGCCACGCCTTCAATCCCCCCGCCGCACAGCGGTCAGAACTGCTGCGGGTCACCGAAGGGGTTGGATGCGAGGCCTGTCACGGCGCTTCGTCGCTGTGGCTGGGCAGCCACGTCAGCGCCGACGGCGGGCGCGCCGCGCTGGGCATGGACGATCACACCGACGTGGAAACACGCGCCGTCATGTGTCTTTCCTGCCACCAAGGCGACGCCACCAAGAGCGTCGACCACCGGCTCATCGCCGCCGGCCACCCCATGCTGGAATTCGAGCTCGACACCTTTGAGGCCCTCATGCCGCGTCACTGGAAGGCGACTGAGGACAATTGGGCGGGCGTCCGCCGCTGGGCCACAGGCCAAGCCGTGGCCCTGCGTGAATCGATGCGGCAACTGCAACGCCGCGCTAGCCGCACAGGCTGGAGTCAATGGCCCGAATTCGCCGATTTCGAATGCTCTTCCTGCCACCACTCGCTGATCGTCTACGCTTCGGGCGAAGACTTCCAGCCCAGCCCCCGCCAACGGCGTGGATTCTCTTCGACGCCCGGCCTGCCGCCCTGGGATCCGTCCCGGGCCATCGTGCTGCGCCAACTGCTGGCTGTAGCCCAGCCGGGCCGTTCAGCCGAGCTCGATGAAGAGGTCAAGACCTTGCGCGATCTGCTGCGCTCGCCCCGGGACAACCGCGTCCAAGTCGCTGATCAAGCCCGCCGAATCGCGGATCTGGCCGATGGATACGCGGAGTCTTTCAAGACCCTGCAAGCCAACGCTCAGATGGTACGCGCCGTGTTGACTCAGCTCGCCTCCCAGTCCTCGGCCATCAGTGACGCAGGACGCCGCTCGGCCCAACAAGCCACCATGGCCGCGGACGCCCTGTATGCCTCCTACCGCCATAACGCGGGAGGATCGGCGGAAGTCGACGCCATCGTCAACCGCCTCTACCTGAACCTCCAGTCCTCGCCAGCCTACGATCCGGCCAGCTTCGGACAGATCCTGCGTGAATTGGAAAGCGGTTTGAGATAGAAGGCGTAGCCGTTTTACTGCCGACAAGACGCGAGAGTGCTGACCCTGTTCGAGAGACTTGACCCTGCGTGAAGTGCTGGCCGCCTCTGTGAATCGAGCAGTCTCATACCGCCGAAGAGTCATGGGCCACTGACCTCGGCGCTGAATCCTGTTTCGTGTGCGAATCATCTGGCCGCCAGTGGCCTGGGCCTAAACCGACTGTTCGCGATCCCAGATCAGGCGCGCCAGCCAGAAAAGGAAGATCCGTGAGGGCAGTGGAAGGTCCTCGGGCAGCTCGATGGAGGTGCGTCGCTTCAAAAAGCCCTCCCGGGTGATGCGGCCCACCTGCTGGCTGCCT
>DATIPO010000093.1:0-15525 GCA_035471925.1 Acidobacteriota bacterium | reverse complement strand
GATTGAAGAGGATTGAAACTCAATTGCCGGTGTGCTCCAGATATGGAGGCCGTGTACCTTTTGCTGTGCAGACGTGACTCGATTGAAGAGGATTGAAACGTCAGGGACGGCAAGGCAATGGTGCCGTTGTTGACCAAGGCTGTGCAGACGTGACTCGATTGAAGAGGATTGAAACTCAAGTCCTGGATCAAGCCTTAGCTCGAGATATCCCGTTGCCAAACTGTGCAGACGTGACTCGATTGAAGAGGATTGAAACACTCCAGCTCTTGGGATGGGTACTGCATGTACTCCCTGCGACTGTGCAGACGTGACTCGATTGAAGAGGATTGAAACTGGACCGCCACGCTCAGGATGTCGTCAACCACGACAAGGGTCTGTGCAGACGTGACTCGATTGAAGAGGATTGAAACTATATGGGTTCCGGACGCGCAGTCGATGTACTGTGTACACTGTGCAGACGTGACTCGATTGAAGAGGATTGAAACTTTGTCGCCCGGTCAATGACCCGGCAATCAAGCCTCAGTGATTTTCACACGCTGGACCAAGTAAAATTCGAACTGCTTGCCGAAGAACGCACTCTGACGCTTTCGTTCCTGGGCCTGGGGACCGTCAGTTGGATTCTCGTTTTGACCGCGGTCTTTGGCGTCGTACGCCTCTGGACCGCATGGCGCACAGGGGAGATCGGCATTCGCCTAGCCCTCGGTTCCACTCCAAGAAGAATCATCTTTCTCTTCTTAAGACGGGTTTCGATGCTCGCGTTGGCCGGTCTGGCCATTGGGCTCCTGGCCGCCTACTTCGCAACCGCCCTGCTTCGTTCTTGGCTGCACGGGTTGGAACCGACAGACGCGGCAACCTTCGCACTCTCGAGCGCACTCTTATTCCTGACGGCAGTGGCCGGCGCGGCGCTTCCCGCCATCGACGCAAGTAGAACAGACCCAGTCAAATGCCTCCGGGCCGATGCGGCGACGCCAGGCGACCGGCTCCACGCCTAAGCGGCGACGAGAGCGTCCCATCTTGTTCTTTCACTTCCGATCGCTAAAAGGCTTCGCTGACCGGAAAAATGCGGCTAAATCCGCATTTTGCCTGGGTTTGCGGGCCGAATTTTCGTGCGTCGTGCGCATCTGGTAGAGTATCGGCTTCGAACGTTTAGGAGGGAAGCCAGAATGAATACTCTGCACACCGGAACCAAGGTGGGCATCTACGCGGACGCGGCTAATTTATACCGCAATGGGGGACAGAAATTCCGGTATGACATCTTGCGCGAGTTCGCCTGCCGGGACGGTGCCGAGCCGGCCAGGCTCAATGTCTATGTCGCTTTTGACGCCGAACGGGCCCGCATCGACCGGGCCTATGAAGTAGGGCAGAACAAATTCTATTCAGCTCTGCGCGATTTTGGATACAAGGTCATCACCAAGGAAGTCCGCTGGTACGTCGACGAAGCCGGAAAACGCTACGGCAAGGCCAACGCCGACCTCGACTTGGCTGTGGACGCGCTATTGCAGTCTGAGCGCCTGGACCGGGTCCTGATCGCCAGCGGAGACGGGGACTTCGTGCGCGTCGTGCGGGCCCTGCAGAACAAAGGATGCCGGGTTGAGGTGGTGGCGCTCGACAACGCCTCGGCCGACCTGCGCCGGGAAGCCGACCTCTTCATGTCGGGCTACCTGATTCCCAACCTGATTCCCCAGCCCATGGAAAACGGCGAGCAGATTCCCGAGTGGGGCGAAATCGGATCGCGCGTTCGCGGATGGTGCTACTGGCACAAGGAGGACGGGCGTTTCGGCTTCATGCGGGTGATCCGCGCGGTGGCTCCGGGTCTTTGGCTGACCGATTCACGGCATCCTGAGTCGCCCTACGAAACGCTGTGGTTTCACGACTCCCAGGTGCACGATTTCGATTGCCGGCGTCTCCCCAGCCGTCACTTCATCTTCGACTTCGAAATCGCCGAAGCCGACGACCACGAAGGAATGCAAGCCATCGACGTCCACCTCATCAACAAGGTGTGAAGGACATTAGCCCTGACGCAGGATGGCGACGGCGTCACCTCTCTCGTCTCGACTAAGACGGAGGACAGTTCCTGGCTGTTCTCATATTGGACCTTTGCATTCCCTCCTCCCCAAAAGCTTTGAGCCAGCCCGCGGGGCTGATGGCCGGGACGATGCGGTTGGCGCCGTCGCCTACGATTTGGTTGCGCAGCTCGTACACGGGACCGTCCAGGAGCCGCACCGCGGCCCCTTCCAGAGGCGAGCCGTCCTGTTGCTTTCCGTCCACGGTGACGGATCGAAAGGGGCGCCGCACCCAAAGGGGGGAACGGCGCCCAGAATGGTCTCTTACTCGAGGGCCAAAGGAATTTTTCCGAAGGTGCCGGGACGGACTTGGATGACGGTTGCGGCCACTTCTTGTTGAGGCACCACCCGCAGGCTGCCCACGAAGTCGCTGAAGTCGAGAGGCTGGTCGCTTTGCCAGTCGATCTCGCTGACCAGCAGCGAAATGCGTCCGCGGGGGGAGAGGGTGATTTCGGCGCTGGCCAGAGACTGGTTCTGGTCGTCCAGCAACTCCAGGCTGAGCAGGTTGTCCTGCTCGGACGTGTTGTGAAAGGCCATTCCCGTGTCGAGCTGCTCACTGGCATTGAGGCGGGCCGGGAAGCGGAAGGGCGCGGCGGTAGCCGGCGCAGGACGGTCGGCCGTCGATCCCGCCGGACCGGTCAGTTGCGTCCAGATGTTGGTGAGTCCGTTGTGCCGGATCTCGGCCGAGGCCACCGCCAGCGGACCTTCACCGCTGGTGCGCAGGAAGGTGAATTGCGTGGCGCTCAAGAGGATCCTCACCTCGGTGACGGGCCCGGAGCCCACCACGTCGATCTCGACCGGATTGCCCTCTTCGTCGCGGAAGAAGATGTCGACCGTCTCCTCGGCGGGGAGCTCATTGAGTATGAAAATGCGGGTCTGCAAGCCGGCCCCGTTGGCGATTTGAGGCGCGAAGCTGGAGGCCCGGCCCGGCAGTTCAACCGCGTTGCGGACGTCTAGCGAGGTTGCGCTGGCGGCTATGCCGTCCGGCTCGGCGGGGATGGGGTAGACGAACGAGAGCGCCATGGGAACTTGGGCCAGGTCTCCGGGCAAAGTTTCCAACATCACGGCTTTGCTCAGTCCCGAGGACTGAAGGTGGAGGGTGGCCGTTACATCGGTGACGTCGAGCGGATCTCCCTCGAAAGTTCGCCAGTCGAATTCATCGAGGAACCGGGCCAGAGTCTGTCCCGCCTCGATGGTCGTGGAGGCGGTTCCCAGCGAGTGAACCCGCCCGTCGCGCAAATCCATCTCGACGTTGACGGCGTCCTGGGAGAAGTTGCGGATCGAGACGGAAGCCCGCCGGTTGTCCTCGACGGAATTCGAGAACGGTGCCTGAAGGCCCCGTGCACCGCCGAAAGTCAGCGAAGGTCCCGAAAAGCCGGCCATTCCCGAGGTGCCGTCGAAAAGCAGGGAGGCCTGGGTCGGAGCGTCGCTGAAGAGGGTGAAGGATCCGATTTCCAAGTCACCATCGGGGTTGGAGAGGGCCGTCGCCACTTGGAACGGCTCCAGCGTCTCATCCAGGCCCGGGAAAGCATCGGCCACCTCCTGTCCGTCGCTCGTGCGGGCCTCGACGCGCGCTTGGGCAGCGCTCTCCCCATTGAAGACAAAGAGCCGGCTGGTGTTGGGCAATCCAGGGATTCCGCCCAGGGTGAAGAAGGGGAACCGTTGACGGTCCTCTCCCTCTTGGCGCAGGAAGTAGGCCCCGTCGGCGGCTGCCAGAAGCTGTCCTGAGGAGTCCAGCGACAGGCCGGCAAAATTGGGAGTCTTGAGAGGTTCCAGGCCCTCTCCCACAGGACGAAAACTCTCTCCTCCGTTCAGGCTTTCGCTGGGATCGAGAGTGAGGATGCGATCGGGGTCCTGGGGGTCGATCAGGAAGTCGGGGAAACCTTCGTTGTTGACTCGCCTCCAAGTGTCTCCGCCGTCCCGACTGCGGAAGAAGCCGGAACTGCCGGTGGCGTAGACGACTTGGGGATCGGAGGGGCTGACGCGCACAATCTCGGTGGAAGGAACAAGGCTGGACAGGTCATCGTCGGGAATCTGAAGGACCGATTCCCAATCCTGGCCACCGTTAGTGCTTCGGAAAACCTGGGCGTCTCCGGCGGCGAAGATGGTCTCGGCGTCCGAAGCCGGGGTGGAAACCGAGGCTACGACGAGGTTCTCGTCGGTCACCTCAATGGCCTCCCAAGTCGCTCCGTTGTCGGTGCTGACCACGATTGAAGCTTGGGCGCCCGCCGCCAGGAGGGTTTGCGGCGTTTCCTCCACCCGGTGCAAGGCAAAAGTGCTGAACTGGTCGAAGACCTGAGTCCAGGTTTGGCCTCCGTCCAGGCTGGAGTAGATCCCTCCCCTGCCGGCGGCCACGAGGCTTGAATCATCTTGCGGATCGACCAGCAAGGCGCGCAGAGCCTGGGGGGCACCCTGGGGAAGGATGAAGTCCCAGGACGCCCCCGCGTCATCGCTGCGCAGCAATCCCCCGCTGAAGGTCGTTATGTAGAGCCGATTCTCATTGGAGGGCGCTTGAGTCAACGAGCTGACGGAGATGCTGCGGATGCCCTGGGTGATTTGCATCCAGGTTTGGCCGTCGTCCTGGGAATGGAAGACGCCGTTGAGGTTGGAGCCAGCTACGAGAACGCCGGAATCGGAAGGGTCGATTAAGACCGAGGAGGCCCCGAAGCCCTCCAGATCAGCCGTCAGGTTTTCCCACGTCTCGCCGTCGTCGTCGCTGCGGAAAAGGTCGGACTGATCGGCTGCGAAGACGGTCGGCGGATCGTTGGGTTGGAAGACGATCTGGTTGATGCGCAAAAAACCGACCTCCTCGCCGACCTGCATCCAGGAGTCGCCGCCGTCATTGCTCCGGAAGAGCTCCCCTTGGGTGCCCGCTGCCCAGATGCGGCCCTCCTGCTCAAGGTCGAAACTGAGGACTTGGATCCGGGCTTCAGCTACGGGACTGAGCGGGGCCATCTCGCTCCAGCTCTGGGAACCTGCATCGAAGCGGTAGAGTCCTGATAAGCCGGCCGCCCAGAGTTGGCCTGAACTGGCGTCCAAGGCATTGACGATGAAGCCGCCAAAACCGGTCAGGGGCACTTGATGCCATTCGCAGCTACCGTCCTGGCTGCGGAAAATCCCCAGGACATTGCCGGCATAGAGGACCTTCGGGTCGCCCGGCGAGAAGGTCAGGAACTCGATCTCCCCGAACTCGAAATCCAATCCTTGAGAGCAGTCTGACCAGGACTGGCCGGCGTCCTCGGTAAGGTAAACCTGAATCCCGTTGGTCGTATAGGCGCGGCCCGATGCCTGAGGGTCGACCAGTACGGTCCGGGGGAAGGGAACATGCGAATCAACTCTTCCCCAAGTCATTGCGCCGTCGCGGCTCAGGAAGAGTCCTCTCAACGAGGTGCCCCAAACCAATTGCGGATCTACGGCATCCCGGATCAAGGTCAGCGGTCCGCCCTGGACTTGGCCCACGGTTTCCCATTGGCCTGCGGCCGTCAAAGTTAAGGTTGAAAGGAAAAGCAGAATCAAAAGTGTTCTTAATTGAATCATGGCGACCTCAATATTTCTGAAGAGCGACCTCTGTCCTGTTAGATTCGCTGTACGAGAGAATCGTTCAATCGATGTTTGCGCTGATCGATTTGCACTATTTAGCTCAAAAAAGCATGCATTGGCAGTAGTTTATCGTATCCTTGCCGGTTATTGACGGGACACCGCATTGGATCATGAAGCTTGTTTAGCCTTACCTGAAGCCGAATCAGTGACTCATGCAAAGGGACGGGATCATGCGATAGTGCCTTTCGACCCCTCGAAGAGGAACGTGCCGCGAGAGTGCTGTCGGTCGGTTTGAGGCAGGATGATCTAAACCATAGCAGCGTCGTCCAAGCTCTGGATCAGTTCCTCGGCAGCGACTTGAGAGGTTCCCAGCTTGCCCACCACGATGCCGGCGGCGTGATTGGCCAACTCGGCTGCCTGCCCGGGAAGGGCTCCGCAAGCCACCGCCAAGGTGAAGACGGCGGTGACCGTGTCTCCGGCCCCCGTCACGTCGTAAACCTCGCGGGCGGCGGTCGGTATGTGGACATGGGTGTCGGCGTCGAGATAGGTCATGCCCTCCTCGCCGCGGGTGATGAGGAGGGCTCCCAGCTCAGCTTCCTGACGCAGTCGGCGGCCGGCCTGCAGGAGCGAGTCCTCGTCCACGATCGGCATGGCTGCGGCCGCTTCGGCTTCCTTCTTGTTGGGGGTGATGATGGAGGCCCCGCGATAATCGGTGAACTGGCGGCTCTTGGGATCGACCGCCAGATAGGCTCCTTCGCGTGAAGCCTGTTCGATCAGCAGCTTCACCAAATCGCGCACCAGGACGCCCTTGGCGTAGTCGGACAGGATAACCGCCTTGCAGGAGGACAACCGATCGCGGCAGGCGCCGGTCAAGTCGGCCAGCAGCGAGCCTTGGGCCGGATGGCGGTCTTCCCGGTCGGCGCGGCAGACTTGCTGGTGCCCCGCGATGATTCGGGTCTTGGTGGTCGTCCGACGGTCGGAGGTGCTGATCAAGCCCGACTCGTCGATGCCTTGATGGGTGAGTTCGCGGCGCAGTTCGCGGGCGGCTCCGTCCTGCCCGACCAGTCCCACCAGTCGCGGACTGGCTCCCAAGGCAGCCAGGTTGCAGGCCACATTGGCGGCGCCTCCCAGGTGGACGCTTTCGCGTTTCACCTCGATCACGGGCACGGGTGCTTCGGGCGAAATGCGCTGGACATCGCCCCACACGAAGCGGTCGAGTATGACGTCGCCCGCCACCAAAATGGGGCAGCCCTCAAAGCGCCGGATGATCTCGATGAGCTCTTCCCGCTGGCTGATCGTCATGTCGACTCCACAAGCTCCTTGACCGCCTCCCAAACCCGCTCTACCCCGATGGAGCGGATGCAGCGCGGCTCCTCGTAAAGGTGGCAAGTGTAACCCGGACAGGGGATGCAGGAAAGGTCAGCCTTGATGAGGCGGTGGGGCGTCCGCCAAGGATGCCAGACGCGCCAGTCCGAGGATCCGAAGACGGCCACCACGGGACGCTTGAAAGCGGCGGCCATGTGCATGGGCCCGGTGTCGTTCCCCAGATAGATGGCGCAGCGGGCCGCCAGAGCTGCAAAGCGGTCCAGCGCCTGCGGCGGAACCCGGGTGGGCGGACTCTCCATGGACGAGGCCACCTGCTCGATGAGCGGCTCTTCGCCCGGCCCCGCCGTGACTGCCACCGGAATGCCCAGCCGCTGCTGCAAGCGGTCGCCCACGGCGGCGAAGCGCCGGGCGTCCCACTGCTTGGTGTCAAAGGCCGCAGCGGGATGGATGAGAGCGAAGGAGCGGCCAGCCAATCCGGCCTCCGCTAGCAGCTTGTCGACCTCGGCCCGCGCCCGCGGACGCACTGGCAACAGCGGGTCCGGCGGGGGATCGGCCGGCAGTCCCAGATGCTTGAGGGGAGCGAGCTGATGCTCGGCGGTGTGGATGTCCTGGCGTCCCCACACCAGGCGCGAATCGGGTGCGGCCACGTCATAGCTTCGCCGGTGACGCGAGGAGGCGTATCCCACACGGGATAAAGCGGCGCTCCAGCGCGTCATCAGCGCCGCCGTGCTCCCGCCGTGCAAGTCGACGGCGATGTCAGCCCGGTAGTCGCGCAGGCGGCGCAGCATGGCCAGGCGGTTCATCCAAGACTTGCCCTTTCGGGGCAGAACGAAGAGGTCGTCGAGGTGAGGATGCTCCTCCAGGATGGCGTCAAAGGGTGCTTCCACCAGGACGGCGGTTCGGTATCCGGCCCGTCGGGCCACTTCCAGGCAGGGCGTCATCAGCACCGTATCCCCCAGCGAACGCAGGCGGATGAAAAGCATCTTGGGCTGCTGCGCTTGGCTCATGATCGAGTCCGCTAGGGCCCTCCCTCTAAAGGAGCGCTGGAGAGGATTCGGTACTCGGCTCCCGAAGGCTTGAGGATGCTCTGAAAAAGGTTCACCTGGGTCACCTCGAAGGCCTCGGCCTGACTCTCCTCGTACTCTTCGTTGAAGCGCTCGACCTCCTCGAGCAGGGCCTGCGAACCCCGAGGCGAGCGCAGACGGGCCAGCGTGAGGTGAGGAG
This sequence comes from Acidobacteriota bacterium, assembly GCA_035471925.1. Taxonomy (GTDB): domain Bacteria; phylum Acidobacteriota; class UBA6911; order RPQK01; family DATIPO01; genus JANQFM01. The sequence goes on along the minus strand of DATIPO010000093.1, from coordinate 7,372 downwards.
CATAAGGACGCTTATCGGGCTCAAATCCTTCTTGGGCCAGCAAGGAGGACACACTGCGCTGAAGCTCGAGCAGAGGGACGATGCCCCGCATTCCCCGCCATAGCACCCGGGGACGTCGGCGTCCCGGAAAAACCCCCAGCGTGCCCAGGGTCAGCCGAAAAGGCGCGTGGATGCAGGCCGCGCCGCTGATTTGGGCCGCCAGCGAGTCGACTCGTCCAGGCTCGATGTCGCCCAGAAACTTGAGGGTCAGGTGCATGGAGCCGGGGGATGCGAAGCGGGCGTTGAGTCCCAGGCGTTTGAAGGGGAGGGCGGTTCGCTCCAGCGCTTGGCGGACGTCCTGGGGAAGGGAGACGGCGACGAAAGAACGGATCACATCAGCCTCCGCCGCAGCAGGTCGAGCGCCAGACGTGCGCTGCGCAGGCGGATCCAGTTGCGGTCGCCGGGCAACTGCAGGCGCTTCGATTCCACTCCCTCAGGAGCCGCCAAGCCGACCCACACCAGGCCCACCGGCTTCTCCTCGCTGCCGCCCCCGGGCCCGGCGATGCCGGTGGTTGATAGCGCGTAGTCGGCCCCGCTGCGATTACGGGCCCCGGCGGCCATCTGTTCGGCGACTTGGCGGCTCACGGCTCCGAAACGCTCCAGCGTGGTTTCGTTGACGCCCAAGGTGTCGACTTTGAGGGCGTTGCTGTAGGTGACGTATCCGCCCACATAGTAGTCCGAGCTGCCGGCTACGGCGGTGATGAGTTGCCCCATCCACCCTCCAGTGCAGGACTCGGCGGTGGCCAGCGTTTCTCCCCGCTGGCGCAGCAGCCGACCCAGGATTTCTTCGGGTTCCGCGTCGTCCTCGGCGTAGACTGACTGGCCCAGTGCCTGACGGGCCTTGGCCAGGAGTGCGTCGAGGGCCTGATTGGCCCGGGATTCATGATCCTCCCCCGTCCAAGTGAAGTGCAGGCTGATGATTCCGGAGGAGGAGAGAATCGTGGTTTCGACGTCCTCGAACTGGCGGTAGGCGTCTTCCACCCGGGCGTCCACGGTGGACTCGGGAAGTCCCAACACCTTGAGCGTCCGCCGGTAAAGGGCGGGACCGGGCTTGTCTTGGCGGATGCGGGGCAGCACCTGGTTGTCGACCATGGGCTCGAGTTCCCGGGGAGGGCCTGGCAGCAGGAAGACGAGAGCCTCTTTTTCGCGCAGGAACATGCCTGGCGCCGAGCCTTTGGGATTTTCGATGGCTTCTCCGCCGGCGATCACCTGGGCTTGGCGCAGGTTGTTGTCGCTCATCTTCACGTTGAAGCGGGCATAGAGCTTCTTGAGACGGTCCTCCAGCTCGGGGACTGTCTGCAGCGGGCGACCCAGAGCCTGGGCCACTGCCTCGCGGGTCAAGTCGTCGTTGGTGGGTCCCAGTCCGCCGCTCAGCAACAGGATGTCGCAGCCTTGCTCCAGGGCCGTGGTGACGGCTTGGGCGATGTCGTCAGGGCTGTCTCCCACCACCCACTTGCGGCGGACGCGGGCGCCCACCGTGGCCAGCCGTCCGGCCAGGAAAGCCGAATTCGATTCCAGCCGTCCGCCTTCCAGCAATTCCGAGCCCACCGCGATGATTTCGGCCCGCAGACGCTGCTGATTCAAGTCCGGACGCTCCTCACAACTGCTCAGGATCGGAAGGATCCCAGGGCTTCTCTTCGGTTTCCACCGAGTATTCCTCGTTAAACCATTTGCCCAAATCGATCATGCGGCAGCGACGGCTGCAGAAGGGAAAGTACTTGTCCTTCACCCGGGCCTTCTTGCCGCAGCGGGGACATTCATAGGACTTGCGGCTGGATGTCTTGTGGGAAGCCATGGCGCCTCACGCGGGTCGGTGTTCGATGCGGCCGGGACGGTAGGCGAAACTCTGGTCGTCTCCCCGTGCCGAGGGCTGGGCGTGACCCACCAAGTCGTAGTCGTGGGCCTCGACGATGCGCACCGGGAGGACCTCTCCAGGACTCACGCTCTCGTCGATGCCGTCGGTCAAGTAGACCACGCCGTCGATCTCGGGCGCCTGGGTCTCCAGCCGTCCCTCCCACAGCAGGTCGCTTTCCTTGGAAGGACCTTCGGCCATGACCGGCAAGATCTGCCCCACTAATTCCTGATTGCTCCGGCGGGAGATCTCCGCCTGGACCTGCATGAGTCGCTTCTGGCGTTCGGCCGCCACCTCGGACGACACCTTGGAGTCCAGGGCAAAAGAGGCAGAGGCCTCTTCGTCGGAATAGGTGAAGGCGCCCAGACGGTCGAACCGGGCCTCGCGCACGAATTGCAGCAGTTCCTGGAAGTCCTCTTCCGTCTCGCCGGGGAATCCCACGATGACGGTGGTGCGCACGGCGGCTCCCGGCACCCTTTCGCGGATGCGTTCGACCAGCCGCAGCAGGGAACCGCGATGCCCGCCCCGCTTCATGCGGCTGAGCATGTTCTTGGAGGCGTGCTGGAGGGGAACGTCGATGTAGCGGCAGGCCTTCTGAGTCTCGCGCATGGCGTCCAGCAGACCGTCATAAATGTTGTTGGGATAGGCGTAGAGAAAGCGCACCCAGGCCAGTCCCTCGATTTCGCCCATGCGGCGCAACAGGCGGGCCAGTCCCTGGCGGTCACCGTGATCCCAACCGTACATGGTGGTGTCCTGACCCACCAGATTGATCTCGCGGATGCCGCTGCGGGCCAAACGCTCCGCCTCGCGCACGACCGAGTCCTGCGGACGGCTTCGGAAGCCTCCACGCATCTGGGGGATGACGCAGAAAGTGCAGGGATGATCGCAGCCCTCGGCGATCTTGACGTAGGCGGTGTGCTTGGGCGTGGTCAGGATACGCGGATCGTCATCACCGTAGAGATAGAGCTCGCGCTCTTCGTAGCGGGGAACCGGGGCTGCCGCCCCGTTGCCCGTCCCGCACACTTCCAGGATGCGGGGAATCTCATTGGTGCCCACCACCGCATCCACCTCGGGAATCTGGGCCTGCAGTTCCTCGCGGAAACGCTCCACCAAGCAGCCGGCCACCACCAATTGGCGGCAGTTTCCGCTCTGCTTGTGCTGGGCCATCTCCAGAATCGTGTCGATAGACTCCTGCTGCGCGCTTTCAATGAAACCGCAAGTGTTGACCACCAGGATCTCAGCCTCCTGGGCCTCGTGAGTCAATTGGTGTCCTGCACGCGCCAAGAGCCCAAGCATGACCTCGCTGTCAACAAGATTCTTGGGGCACCCCAGACTGACGAATCCGACCTTAGCCATAAGCGCACCATTATAGCCCATGGGGGTCCTGCACCTCAAGAAAGCCAGACTCCTCCTGGGTTTGCGCCGCTTTGGGCAGATTTTAGAGCGGGGAAGGAGGGGCCCCTCCCAAGGTAGGTTTGTGAGAACGAAGAGGGAGGGGCCGGGTGTCCAGACAGGAAAACCTGTCTACTTTAGGGTCGGTTGAGGCGCAAAGCCTCAAGGGACGAGCAAGAACCTATCATCGGCCAATTCTGAAAATCACTTCCTTTTACATCAAAAAATCTGGAGTTTTTCTATCAGATGAAGAGCGGGTTGCTTGTTTGCAGGACCTCCCTGTTCCCGAGCACAGTCATAGCCTTGGTTTGGAGTCCTTTGGTTGGCCACGCGAAGGGGCGTCGAGTCGGCCTTCGTTTTCAATAACCCTTTGAATATCAAATGATGTCCCGAGATTCGGGTCCTTGGATCGGTTTCCTGAGGGGCTCCATTTTCTTGAATCGCTGTTGGCCGGACTGCTGCGTCGATCTGCAATTCTTCTACCAAATATCTGACAGCAATCTCAATAGAGTCATTCGACGCCGAAAATGAGGCGAAATGTCTTTGTTGCTGGAGGGTTGCGGTGGGAGGTGTGCCGTCCTGGCCGGCTTCTGGCATAGCCCTTGCGCAATACCAATCTCTGAGAGCTCACGTTGCTTTCGGGCACGGCAGCGGCGGCACTGCGCTCTTCTCAATTCTGCCGTCAAAGCTGGTCTGATCCGCAGATCGTGTCTGCCGATCGGACCTGTCTGAGATGCACATCGAATGCCTAAGGAGATTTTGTAAGATGAAAGTGATTCGTATTGCGATCGTTCTTTTGATCGCCGGCGCACTGACCATCGCCCCCGCGTTTTCCCAAACAGCCAGCGGCTCGATTTCAGGGACTGTTCGCGACGCTTCGGGCGCGGCGGTGCCGGGCGCCGAGGTCAAGGTAACGAGCCAAGCCTCGGGTCGCGTCTGGAACGTGATCACGGGGGATGTCGGCTCTTTTAACGTGCCGGCATTGGTCCCCGGCCTGTACACGGTTGAGATCAGCCTGACCGGCTTCAAGACCTTCGTCGCCAGAGAGGTCAAGGTCAACGTCGGCGAGGACTACTCGATCGTGGCCGCGCTGGAAATCGGAGACATTTCAGAGACGGTCACCGTGACCTCGGGCCAGGACATCGTCAAGACGTCCGACGCCCAGGTTTCCAACACTGTCAGCAAGCAGCAGATCGACGATCTGCCGCTCAACGGCCGCAACCCGCTCAACCTGATCGGACTGCAGGCCGGAACGTCGGCCAACGGTTCCACCAATACCGCCATCGCCGGCAACCGTACCTCGTTCACCGCCATCACCAAGGACGGAATCAACATCCAGGACAACTTCATCCGATCCAACGCCTCCGACTTTGTCCCGGCCCGTCCCACCATCGCCAACACCGGCGAGTTCACCGTGACCACCCAGAACCAGGGATCGGAGTCGGGCTTCGGTTCCAACCAGGTTTCGCTGGTCACGCCTTCGGGAACCAACGAATTCCATGGCCGCGTGTTCTGGTATCACCGCAACAGCGCTACGGCCGCCAACGAGTTCTTCAACAACCGCAGCGGCGTCGACAAGGACGCCCTGATCCGCAACCAGTTCGGCTTCGACGCATCGGGTCCGGTCTTCAAGGACAAGCTGCTTTTCTTCGGCTTCTACGAAGGCCTGCGTCTGCGCCAGTCCTCGGTCAGCAACCGCACGGTCCTGACCAACACCGCCCGCCAGGGCATCTTCCGCTATGAAGATGCCGGCACGGGTGAAATCCGCGAGTTCGACCTTCTGGCCAACTCAGGCCTTGGTCTGGACCCGGTCATTCAATCGGTTCTGTCTCGCCTGCCTACCGAATTCAACAACTTCGACGAGGGCGACAGCGAAGCGGGCCAGTTGCTCAACACGGCCGGTCTGCGCATCCCCTTCCAGAACAACAACGACCGCAACCAGTGGGGCTTCCGCCTCGACTTCATCCTCAACGATGCTCACAGCTTCGAGGGGATTTACGAGCGTCAGGACAACCTCAACGACCGTCCCGACATTTACAGCGGCTTCAACACCGTTCCGTTGGTCTTCACCGAAACCGATCCTCAGGAGTTCGTCTCCACGGCTTGGAAGTGGACCGTCACGCCCACCCTGCTCAACGAAGTGCGCTTCGGAGGCAACTTGGCTCCGGTGATCTTCGAAACTGACGAAGACCGGGCCTTGGGCTTCAAGATCGGATTCAACGCCTTCGACAACCCGATCGACAACTTCGAGCGTCAGGGCCGCGAAACCAAGACCTGGGCCTTCGCCGACAACGCCAGTTGGCAGCGTGGATCCCACTCCTACCGTTTCGGGTTCCAGAGCCAGTTTATTCGCACTCAGCCCTTCAGCTCGTTCAACTTCTTCCCCACCATCAGCTTGGGCGTCAACCCAACTAACGGCTTCGGCTTCTCATCCGGAGACTTCGCCGGCAGCATCAGCTCGGGCGACATCACCCAGGCCAACGGCTTGCTGGCCGACTTGACGGGACTGCGCGACAGCGCCGCCCAGGAATTCAACGCCACCAGCCGCGATTCCGGACTGGTCATCGCGCCCGACGTCAAGAACTGGGAGTACGACACCTACGCCTTCTACTTCGGCGACTCCTGGCGCATGACTCCCCGCCTGACCTTCAACTACGGACTGCGCTGGGAGTACTCGCCCAACCTGAAGGAAAGCGATGACCTGATCGTGCAGATCATTCCTCAAAGCGGCCAGAGCATTTTCGAGGCCGCTTTGGATCCCAACGCCATCTATGACTTCATCCCCGGCGAGTTGACCAACAACGACTACAACAACTTTGCGCCCAACCTGGGTTTCGCCTGGGATCTGTTCGGCGACGGCAAGACCGCCCTGCGTGCCGGATACGGCATCGCCTACGTCAACGACGAGGCTATCCGTTCCACCGACACCTGGCTCAACCGCTTCGGCGTCGCGGAAACCGTCAACGTCGAAAGCCTGACCGGCACTGTCGGCGCCAACGGCCTTCCCTCCTTCATGCCCTCGTCGACGGGTTTCCCCATCAAACTGGCGGACATCCGTGCCAACAACGTGAGCGGTGCCGGCACCTTCGGCATCGACCCCGACATCGTGCTTCCCTACGTCCAGACCTGGAACTTGGGCATCCAGCGCGAGATCGGCTGGGATACGGCCTTTGAAGTCCGCTATGTGGGCACCAAGGGAACCGGCCTGCGCCGCGGCGTCGACTTGAACCAAGTCGAGATCTTCGACAACGGTTTCCTGCAGGACTTTCTGCGGGCCCGCAGCAATGCGTTCCTGGCCGAAGCCGCCGGATTCGGATTCGATCCTTCCTTCAACTCCGAAATTCCGGGAAGCCAGCAATTGACGGTTTTCCCGCAGTTGCCCGGAGGCGGATTCTTGACTTCCTCAATCATCCGCGCTCCCATCCGCAGCGGCGAGCCGGGCCAGTTGGTCTGGGAATACCAGGCTCGCGGCCTGCACGGGCCTGTCGCGCTGGCTGCCAACATGAACGCCAACTTCGCCGACATCGCGGTCAACCAGGCCAGCTCAACCTACCATGGGCTGCAGGTTGAAATGCGCCGCCGCTTCAGCGAAGGACTCCAGTTCAATGCCAACTACACCTGGTCCAAGGTGCTGACCGACGCCGCCGGCACCGGACAAACGAACTTCGAGCCCTTCACCGACATCAACAACCCGGGCTATGACCGTGGCCGTGCCGACTTCGACACCACCCACGTCTTCAACGCCAACTTCATCTACGAGATGCCTTTCGGACGCGGCCGCCGCTTCGACATCGAGAACTCGGTGCTCAACGCGGTTGCCGGCGGATGGAAGATCACCTCCATCTTCAGTTGGCAGAGCGGATCTCCCTGGACCATCACTTCAGGCCGCGGCACCCTCTACCGTGCCGGCCGCTCGGGCAACAACCGGGCCAGCGTCAACGGCTTGAACAACAGCGACATCCGCGACCTGTTCGGCGTCTTCGAGCAAGATGGCAACATCTACTACGTCAACCCCAGCGTGACCGGATCCGACGGCCGCGCCGTGGCCCCTGACGGATCGGCGCCTTTCGCCGGACAGATCTTCTTCAA
>DATIPO010000092.1:0-1764 GCA_035471925.1 Acidobacteriota bacterium | reverse complement strand
TTGTCGAGCCCGTAGAGCGAGGCGACAAAGGACGACTCCTCCTCCACCGCGTCCATGAGCGCCTGCACGGCCGCTGCCAGCTCCTCGCGGAACTCCTGCTCCTGAGCGGGGGCGGGTTGGGTGGCCGGAGCCGTGTCCGGGGGATCCGTCCTTTCCGACCGGGCCGGCAAGAGGCGGGTGCGCAGGCTGGTGACCGGGTCGGGCGTGCCGGCGAAGGCGGCGCCCATGAAGGCGTCGAGCCGATCCAGCACCGTCCGCTCGCGGTCCAGGCGGCGAGCCAGCAGGCCGGCGCCCCCTAGCAGCCCGTGGTAGAAATCAGGCTTGATGAGGGCTGCGAGCCGAGGGGTTGGATCGTAGATTGTCGCATGGGAATGGGCAAGCGAAGTGACCGAGAGCGGCAGGAGGAGCTCTGGCTTGCGACGGGATCGATCGTCCAGACGCCGGGGCATGTCTTCTATGACCGCCTGAACGAGGTGCTGGCGGCGCATCGGTTCGATCGATGCGTGGAGCATCTGTGCAAGCGTTACTACCAGGGTCCCCGCGGTCGGCCGAGCATCCCTCCGGGAGTGTATTTCCGGATGATGTTGGTCGGATACTTCGAAGGGATCGATTCGGAGCGGGGAATCGCGTGGCGAGTGGCAGATTCGCTGTCCCTGAGGCGGTTCCTTGGATATGGGCTGGACGAGACGACTCCGGACCACTCGACGATGTCGAGGACGCGGCGACTGTTCTGGGTGTCGACTCACCAAGCGGTCTTCCGCTGGGTGCTGAAGATCCTCGGCGCGGAGGGACTCGCTCGAGGTACCACGATTTCCATCGATGCGACGACGCTGGAGGCGAATGCGGCGCTCCGGACGATCAAGCGTCGAGACACGGGCCAGGGGTACGAAGACTTTCTCAAGCAACTGGCGAAGGACGCAGGAATAGACGAACCGACCCGGGCGGAGATGGCTCGGCTGGACCGCCGGCGGAAGAAGAAGGGATCGAACAAGGAGTGGAGGCATCCTCACGATCCCGATGCTCGCATCACGAAGATGAAGGACGGTCGTACGCACCTGGCCCACAAGGCAGAGCACGCCGTTGACCTGTCGAGCGGAGCCTTGCTGGCGGTCACGCTGCAGCCGGCTGATGCGGGCGACACCACGACGATCTTCAAGACATTGCAAGCCGCCAAGAGTGGCGCGAAGCAGCTCGGCGACGAGGTTGAAGAGGTGGTGGCCGACAAGGGCTATCACAGCAACGACGTGATGGTGGGGCTTCGCGACGAAGAGGTGCGCAGCTACGTGTCGGAGCCTGACCGAGGGCGCCGACAGTGGAAGGGGAAGCGGGAAGGGCAGAAGCAGGTCTATGCGAATCGGCGCAGGATACGTGGGGAGCGGAGCAAAGGACTTCAGAAGAAGCGTGGAGAGCTGACTGAACGCAGCTTTGCTCACATGTATGAAACGGGCGGGTTGAGACGACTCCACCTTCGAGGTCGACGGAACGCCCTCAAACGGCTTCTCATTCACGGCGCGGGCTTCAACCTCTCGCTCGTCATGAGGCAGTTGTTTGGAGTGGGCACGCCCCGAGCGCTCCAGGGGCCCACCAGCCGCTTGTCAACGTCCGTAGGACCACTATCCGGCCTCAAAGAGCCCCAGAGCCCATTCTCGGATCTCATTTGCCGCGTTTCAACGTTCGTTGGCTGCGCAGTCGATTATCTGGTCACGGGAACCAGCCATCCATATTCCGTGACGCGAAACCCCATTTCTGCCACGGGCTGCTAGG
>DATIPO010000091.1:0-34877 GCA_035471925.1 Acidobacteriota bacterium | reverse complement strand
AACCGCTCCGTCACCCATGGCGGACGGCGCCGAGCCGGTTCGTCCGGCGACCCCATCCAAGCCCGGCGCGGGCAAGGCAAGGCGGGTCTACGATGCCCCCGACAAGGGCGTCTTGTGGGGATGGGAGGTCTCCGGCTACATCTGGACGAAGGCCATGGCGGCGGGGCTGTTCCTGGTTCCGTTTCTGCTTTCGATGGCCGAGCCGGCTTCGGCGGGGATGTGGAGCGGCTTTATGGCAGCGGCCCTGGTCTTCCTGGGGCTGACGGGAGCGCTGCTGGTGAAAGACCTCGATCAGCCAGCGCGCTTCGCCTATGTCTTGCTGCGTCCGCAGTGGAGGTCCTGGCTGGTGCGCGGTGCCTACATCATCACCGCTTACGGCGGCCTCTTGACCCTTGGGCTGGTCCTTGCTCTTCAAAGGTGGTTGAGCGCTGGCAGCGGCGCGGCAGCTTCCCGAAATCTGCTGAGCGGCGGCGGATGGCCGGCGGCCCTGATCTTGATGCTGGGGACGCTTACGGCCTTGACGGCGGCTTGCACGGCGGTCTACACGGCTTTCCTCTTCGCCCAGGCCAAGGGACGGGACCTGTGGCAGTCTCCTCTGGCGGCTTTGCAGATGCTGGTCCACTCCCCTCTGGCGGGCAGCGCGGGACTGGCCCTGTTCAGCCCCTGGCTGGATTTGCCCGAGAGCTGGATTCCGCTCTTGGGGTGGCTGTTGGGCGGCAGCTTGACCGTCCACTTGGGCCTGCTGGCCCTTGAACTGGGGACGCCCCACGCCACCGGGGACGCCCACCGGGCCGCCTCCTTCATCCTGCGCGGACGCCTGGCGCGGGCCTTCTGGGGGGGGGCGGTGATGTTGGGCGGATTGCTTCCCCTGGCCCTGCTGCTGCTGGGCACGGCCTTGCCCGCGGCTCCCGACCGGGAGTGGATCGCCCTGACAGGAATCTTGCCGTTGGCTGGGTTGGCGGCGCTGGTTGGTCTTTATTTCTCGGAGCATGTGTGGGTGCGCGCGCCCCAGTGGATCCGCCTGAGTTAGGAACCGGAATGGCAAACAAGGCATCTTCGTCGCGTCTCAAGGAAACGTCCGATAGGGGGACCGCCGCTGCTCCACTCCCGGGCTGGATCGAGCGCGTGGCCGAGCGGCTGCGGCTGATTCCAGATCTGCATGGAGCCGGCAAGCGAGGTCGCAGAGGAGCGGATGAAGCTCAAGGACCCGTCCCGGAGCAGTCGTCCGGCTCTGTCGCGGATGCTGTCAGGCAAGTCTCTGAGAGAGGGGCTGCTTCCTCCGCCGAGGAAGGATCGGGGGCCGGAGCGTTGCCCCGCCTGACCCCGCCAGGACGCTTGACCGACTATCCTCCTCCCGAGCGCTGGGATGATTGGAGCGAGTACGAGGCCAAGTCCTGGCCGCGCCGCGACAAGCGCAACTACGTCATCGTCCCAACCGCTTGCTTCAACTGCGAGGCCGGCTGCGGACTGCTCAGCTATGTCGACCGCGACAGCCTTGAGGTGCGCAAGTTCGAGGGCAATCCCTGGCATCCCGGCAGCCGCGGACGCAATTGCGCCAAAGGCCCGGCGACCATCAACCAGATCAACGACCCCGACCGCATCCTCTATCCGCTGCGGCGCAAGGGCCAGCGCGGCGAGGGCGGATGGGAGCGGGTGAGCTGGGACCAGGCGCTGGAGGAGATCGCTTCCCGCATCCGCCAAGCCCTCATCGAGGACCGCCGCGACGAGGTGGTCTACCATGTGGGACGTCCCGGACACGAAGGCTACGCCGAGCGCGTCCTGGCCGCCTGGGGGGTGGACGGGCACAATTCCCACACCAACATCTGCTCGGCCGGCGCCCGCTTCGGATACGCGGCTTGGCAGGGATACGACCGTCCCTCGCCCGACCACGCCCAGGCCGAGTTCATCCTGCTGGTCAGCGCCCACCTGGAATCGGGCCACTATTTCAATCCCCACGCCCAGCGCATCATCGAAGGCATGATGAAGGGAGCCAAGCTGGCGGTCATGGACCCGCGCCTTTCCAACACCGCCTCCATGGCCGACTTCTGGATGCCGACTTACCCCGGCAGCGAGGCCGCCGTCCTGCTGGCCATGGCCCGCGTCCTGCTGGTCGAGGATCTGATTGACCGAGACTTCCTGCGCGACTGGGTCAACTGGGAGGACTACCTTGCGGCCCATTCCGCCGTCGGAGGGACTTTCGAGGACTTCCTGCGCCTGCTGGCCGAGGACTACGCCGAATTCACCCCCGAGTTGGCCGAGGAGGAAAGCGGCGTTCCCGCCGCGACGGTGGTGGAAGTGGCCCGCCGCATCGGACGGGCCGGATCGCGCTTCGCCACCCACAACTGGCGCAGCGCGTCCAGCGGAAACCTGGGCGGCTGGACGGTCTCGCGGGCCCTCCACTTCCTCAACGTCCTGACCGGCAGCGTGGGGACGCCCGGGGGTACCCTGCCCAGTGCCTGGAACAAATTCAAGCCTGATCTTTTCGACAAGCCTCCCGCCCACCGCTTCTGGAACCGGCTTCACTTCCCCGACGAATACCCGCTCAGCCACTACGAAATGAGCTTCCTGCTGCCCCACTTCCTCAAAGAGGGCCGCGGCAAGCTGGACGTCTACTTCACCCGCGTCTTCAATCCCGTCTGGACCTACCCCGACGGCTTTTCCTGGATCGAGGCCCTCAGCGACCCGGCCAAGATCGGACTCCACGCCGCCCTAACCCCCACTTGGAGCGAAACCGCCTTCTTCGCCGACTTCGTGCTGCCCATGGGACACGCCGGCGAGCGCCACGACCTGATCAGCTACGAGACCCACTCGGGCCTGTGGATCGCCTTCCGCCAGCCCGTCCTGCGCGAGGCCCGGCGGCGCATGGGAGAGGAGGTCGAGTTCACCTACCAAGCCAACCCCGGCGAGGTGTGGGAAGAAGACGAATTCTGGATCGAGCTTTCCTGGCGCATTGATCCCGATGGAGAACTGGGGGTACGCAAGCACTTCGAATCGCCCTACCGGCCGGGCCAGAAAGTCACCGTCGAGGAATACTACCGCTGGATCTTCGAACACACGCCGGGACTGCCCGAGAAGGCCGCCGAGCACGACCTGAGCCCCCTCGACTACATGCGCCGCTTCGGAGCCTTCGAAGTCGAGGAAAGCTGCTACCGCAAACACGAGACGCCAGTCGGCGAATCAGCCCTGACAGGCTCTCTGGAGGACGAAAGAGGTGTCCTGAGGAAGGATGGTCAGGCCGTCGGCGTGCGGGTAGGTGCCTACGCCGACAGGGAAGAGACTCGCCACGCTCAAGAAGGCTCCGCAAGCGAACAGCGAGGAGTTGGAAGCGCCGCCAGCAGCCAGCAGTTGTCGCCAGCGGCATCCGAGCAAGGAGATGAGGCTCCACATGCGGTGAACCCGATTTGCGACGAAAGGCCCGAGGATGGACCCGCAGGGCAGGGGAACCCCCGCCGTGGCGGACGCACCGTACAGGGCTTTCCCACGCCTTCACGCAAGCAGGAGATCTATTCCTCCACCCTGGCCGAGTGGGGATGGCCCGAGTACGCAGCCCCCTGCTACATCAAGAGTCACATCCACCCCGAGGAACTGGACCGCAGCAAAGGCGAGATCGTACTGGTGCCCACCTTCCGGCTGCCCACGCTGATCCATTCGCGCTCGGGCAATTCCAAGTGGCTGAACGAGATCTCCAACCGCAACCCGGTCTGGCTGCATCCCCAGGACGCCGAAATGGCCGCAGTGGGCGACGGCGATTTGCTGCGCGTGGAAACCGACATCGGTTACTTCATCGACCGGGTGTGGGTGACCGAGGCCATGCGTCCTGGCGTGGCGGCCTGCTCCCATCACCTGGGACGCTGGCGGCGCGAACAAGACCCGCCCGCCAACCGCTGGGCCACCAACTTGGTCGAGATCACGCGCAGCCGCGGGAAGGAGACGGGCATCACCCGCGAAGACGGGTCTGATCGTCAGCACCAAACGAGCCCCGGCGGACTGTGGACGCTGCGTTACAAGGGCGGAATCGCCCCCGGGTCCAATGCCGACCCTGACACCCAGCGCATCTTCTGGAGGGAGGGCGGCGTGCACCAAAACATCGCCTTCCCCGTCCACCCCGACCCCATCAGCGGGATGCACTGCTGGCACCAACGCGTGCGCCTCTCGCCGCCCCGCCCCGGCGACCGCTACGGGGACGTTCAAGTCGATACCCGCAAGAGCTTCGAGATCTACCGCCAGTGGCTGGAGATGACGCGTCCCGGCCCCGGTCCGGGCGGCTGGAGACGTCCCCTCTGGCTCAACCGCCCCCTGCGCCCGGTGCAAGAAGCCTTCCGCCATCCCGAAGCGGACGAAGATGCATCCGACTGAGACTGGGTCTGCGGTGCCCTTTTCCGTGCCGCTGGCGGCTGGCCCGCAGCCTGCCTTGACCGAGTTGCTCTTCCGTCCTTACTCATGGGGCATCGGGTTGGATGAAGTCGACCTGGTAGTGGTGCACCTGCGGATCGAGTTCTTTGAGAAATGCCTCGTCCTCGGGGAAATAGACGGCCGCCTCCGGCTTGTCGCCGGCGAAACTGCGGATCGCCTCCATCGAATCCCACAGGGAAATCACGATGAATTCAGCCTCGTTTTCGACCAGGCGGCTGAGGATCATGGCCTGTAGGTTGCCGGGTGTGGAACGCAGCGCCTTGATGCCCGTCTCGTTCATGTAGGCGGCATACTCAGCTCGGTCTTCTGCCTTCGTTCTTCCGTACCAAATTCTTGCGATCATGTGTGAATTCTCCCTTTTGGATTCGATGGGTGGGGGTTCTTCTGGCCGGTTGCGGCAGCCGACTTCACGTCGGAATGGTCTCGATGGCAAGCTTGATGGCCAGGAAGGTCGATCCCCAGATGAAGTAAATGGCTGCGAAAGCCGCCAAGAGGCGCCACCTAACCAACCTTGAAAGGACCTGGGCCTTTCAACGCTCCTTGTAGAAGCCAGGTGGAGGAACTGAGATCTTGAAGTCGGCCTGAAGCAGGTGCGGTCCCCAGTGGATGGTCAGGCGGCCTTCGTCTTTGACGCCTTGGCCGTGTTTGGGCAGCTCCAGGGTCATGTTGAGCTGGGAGGCGGTTTCGGCGCTCTGGCTATGCTTGAGGGGAATCTCCATCAGGATCGGCACTTCGTCGGGACGGGGCACGAAGGCCCAGGCATCGATATAGCCTCCCCGCACGGCTTCGGGATCGACCAGCACCAGCGACCAGTCGCCGCCTGGAGAGCGCCTGGCGCCCAGATAGTAGTAGCCGGGGTCGACTTTCTTGCCGGCCACGGTGAGCGCCAGTTGGGTGTCGAGGTTGGTCCACATGTCCTTGCCCAGCCGCCAGATGCGTCCTTTGGTGAGTTGATCGAAGGCCGCTTCATCGGCCCACTGAGCGCGCCAGGCGGGACGTCCGTAGTCGAGGGTGATGCGCCCGCCGGCGATCTCCACGCCGTCGTCCCGGTAGGTCCAGTAGGCGATGCTGGCGTATCCCCGCTCGGAATTGTCCACTCCCGGCGTCCACTGGCCCTTTCGAACCTGGGCCAGCAGCGAGGTCATAGAGAAAAGGGTGAGCAGGACGGCGCTGTAAATGAACGGCCTCATGAGTTGAACTCGCCTCAACATGTGGCACTCCTTGGTCGCAGTTGGTCCGTGGTCTGTGGAACAGCGTCATTCTACCACCAGCCGGCACTCCACTCGCATTTCAGATCCCTAGAAGATCTCGATCCCGAAGTACTTCTCGAGCAGGGTGTTGATGAAGATGAAGAAGAGCACGAAGGGTAGGATGTAGAGCAGCAGGCTGAGGATGCGTTCCTTGATCGAGCCCCGGAACTGCGGGTAGCCCTGGGCGATTTCGGCGCTGAGATTTTCCCGCTTCCAGTAGAAAGCGCAGAAGGTTGAAATCAGGCATCCGCCCAAGGGCAGCATCGTTTCGAAAAAGATGTCGGCCACCAGGGTAAGAAAGTCGACGGTCTGGCCGCTGGGATAGGTGATGAAGCGGGTGAAGAAGTCGACGGCGCCCTGGGAAAGCAGCGAGCCGATGCCCAGAATGAAGATGAACGTCCCCATCAGGACGGCGGCCCGTCCGCGGCGGATCCCGCGCTCGTCGACGGCCCAGGCCGTGGGAACTTCCAGCAGCGAGATGGTGGAGGTGATGGCGGCGAAGCAGATCAGCAGGAAGAAAAACGAGGCCAGGAAAGAGGCCCCGAAATACCCGATGCTGGGCGTCAGACTCATGAACATCTTGGGCAGGAAGACGAAGATCAGCCCAGGTCCCGAAGGCATGCTGTCGGAGGTCACGTTGGGGTCCATGACGAAGATGGAGGGGATGATGAGCAGCCCCGCCGTGATGGCGATGAAGGAGTCGAAGATGGCCACGATCAATCCCGAAGAAGCGATGTTGTCTTTGCGGCTGACGTAGCTGCCGTAGGTGATCAGCGCGCCCATTCCCAGCGAGAGCGAGAAGAAGGCCTGGCTGAGGGCCGAGTTGAGGACGCCCATGCTGAGCTTGGAGAAGTCGGGAACCAAGTAATAGCTGATGCCGGCTTCAGCGTTGGGCAGTGTCAGCATGTAGGCGATCAGGGCGAACATCATGATGATCAGGATGGGCATGAGGATGCGCGTGGCTCGCTCGATTCCCCCCTTGACGCCTCCCAGGACGATTCCGATGGTGGCCAGCATGACCAGCGCCATGTAGAGGAGGGTCTTGCCCACCGACCCTGCGAAAATGGCGAATTGCCCGTCGGTGGCCAGTCGCTCCAGTCCGCCGGTGGCGCATTCCAGGAAAAATCCCAGCACGTAGCCGGCCAGCACGATGTAAAAAGAGAGGATCATGACGCCGCTGAAGACGCCCAGTCCGCCCAGCAGAAACCAGGGGCTTCCCGGAGCCAGTGCTCTGAAGGCGCCCACGGGATTGCGTTGGGTGCGCCGTCCGATGGCGATTTCCATCAGGATCACGGGCAGGCAGATGACCAGCGTGAATATCAGATAGACGAAGACGAAGGCCCCGCCGCCGTTCTGGGCCGTCTGGACGGGAAATCCCCAGATGTTGCCCAATCCGACCGCAGATCCGGCTGCGGCAACGATGAAACCGACCTTTGAACTCCACTCGCCACGAGATTGCATATGCGTCTCCTTAAAAATCGATCCTCTCTTCTACCATTCAAACCGCTCATATGCCAGTCGAAATTCAGCCATATGCCCCAGCCGCGGCGGTAAAATCCCCCAACCTCCCCTCTGACGGCTGTGCCTTGCGGGCAGTCGGCTGGCAGCCGCCTTGCTTGAGTGAGGACGGGAGGCGGAAAATGGCCATCATCAGCGGCTCCGACTTCACTCTCGACGACATCGCGCGCATCGACCCGCGCCAGGCCAGTTCGGTTTACGGGCCCGTCAAGAGTTGGAGGGTGGGACGCTCCTTAGGGATCGATCTTTTATTGCTGAATTCCATCTGCTCCTTCAACTGCGTCTACTGTCAGTTGGGCGATATTCAGGTGCGGACGAACGACCGGCGCGTTTTCGTCCCCACCGACAAGGTGCTTGAGGATCTTCGCCAAGCGCCCTGGCAGGACTGCGACATCGTCACCTTTTCAGGCAACGGCGAGCCCACCCTGGCGGCCAACCTTGGAGAGGCTGTAAAGGCCGCCAAGGACTTGACCGGCAAGCCCGTCCTGGTGCTGACCAACGGAAGCCTGCTGGACGATCCTCAGGTACGCCGGGATCTGTGCTTCGCCGACCGCGTTTTCGTCAAGCTGGATGCCGCTTCAGCCGACGTCTTCCGGCGTTTCAACCGCCCGGTGGAGGGCGTCCGCCTGAGTCAGATCGTGGAAGGGGCCCAAGCGCTGCGGAGTGAGTTTTCAGGATACCTGGGCGTGCAGATCATGTTCCTGCCCCCGAATCTGGAGGAAGCTGAGGCAATGATTCCGCTGTTGCGCCGCATCCGCCCCGACGAAGTGCAGGTCAACACGCCCACCCGTCCCCATCCCCGGGAATGGCGGCTGAAGAACCGCTCGGGACGCAGGGCCGATCCCTGCAACAAGGTTCTCAAGCCGTTGCCCGTGGAGCAACTTGAGGACATCAGCCGACGCTTCAGGCAGGCCACCGGACTTCAGGTCGTTTCGGTCTACGACCGGCTGGCCGAGGAGGGCAGGGAATGAGAAGCTCCGGCTCGGGCGTCCCGGACAGCGTCACCGACCGATTGCGCGACGGCGAGGCTTTCCGCAGGTTCTTGGAGGACTTTCCCGACTTCCGCGCCACCGTCCAACTCGACCGCTGGCGCAGCGAGGAATTCGGCCGACTGGACGGGCAAGGGCACATCTATCTCGATTACACCGGCGGCGGACTCTACGGACGGAGCCAACTGCGAAAGCACTTCAACTACCTGCAGGAAAGCGTGCTGGGGAATCCCCATTCCCATAACCCCACCTCCCTGAAGACCACGGAAACCGTCGAGAACGTACGCTCGCGCGTGGCCCGCTTTTTCCGGGCCGATCCTCGGGAATACGTGGTGATCTTCACTGCCAACGCCAGCCAGGCGCTCAAGCTTGTGGGCGAGTCCTATCCCTTCCAGCCTGGTGACCGCTTCCTGCTGACCTATGACAATCACAACTCGGTCAACGGCATCCGCGAGTACGACCGGGCCCGGGGAGCCGCAACCACCTACGTGGCCGTGCGTCCGCCCGAGATGCGGGCCGACGAAGACCAGTTGATGCAGGAACTGCAAGCCCTGCCGCAAGAAGACGGCAGACGGGCCAATGGAATCTTCGCCTATCCGGCCCAGTCCAACTTCTCCGGCGTGCAGCACCCTCTGGAGTGGATCGAGGAGGCCCAGGGCAGGGGCTGGGAGGTCCTTCTCGACGCCGCCGCCTACACCCCCACCAACCGCCTCGACTTATCTCGTTGGCACCCCGATTTTGTGGCCTTGTCTTTCTACAAGATGTTCGGCTACCCCACCGGAGTAGGAGCCCTGATCGCCCGCCGCGAGGCCCTGGAGAAGCTGCACCGGCCTTGGTTCGCGGGCGGGACCATCGAAGTGGCCTCGGTGCAGGCCGACCGCTACGCCCCCGCACCGGGCGCGGCCGCCTTCGAGGACGGGACGCTCGATTACGCCAACCTTCCCGCCGTCCAGATCGGACTCGATTTCATTGAAGGCGTAGGACTGGAAGCCATTCATTCGCGCGTCCGTTGTCTAGCCGGATGGCTGCTGCGGGAGCTGAGCGCGCTGCGCCATTCCGGCGGACAGCCTGCCGTCGTGATCTACGGCCCCAGAGATTTGAAAAGACGGGGCGCCACAGTGGCTTTCAACTTCCTCAACCCTCAAGGCCACATCGTCGATCACACGATCGTGGAGCGGGAAGCGTCCCTGCGCCGCATTTCGCTCAGGACGGGCTGCTTCTGCAATCCCGGAGCCGGCGAAATGGCTTTGGGTCTCTCCCGCAACGAGATCGAGTCCTGCTTCCGCGCTTCAGCCAGCCACATGACCTACGAGGGCTTCCGCGGCTGCATCTCCTCCAAGGGATCGGGTGCGGTGCGGGTCTCGCTGGGCTTGGCCAGCAACTTCAGCGACGTCCACAGTTTTCTCAAATTCGCCTCCGCCTTCCGCGACCACGCCGCCTGATCGCAAAGTGCCTCCCGAGAAGTCCAGGTCCAACAAGCCGAGATGGGTTGCCGACAAAGATCGGAACCGGAGAGCATTCTACGAGCAGAAAATGGGCAGCCCGTAAAACCAAAAAATCAACGTTCGGTAGATTTGATTCGAGAAATTGTACGAAGAGGCTTGACACCTCATTGTAGTTGCCTTACTATACAGGCCATCCATTGCAAAGTTCGTGAAATAGTAATTAGTCAAATTTATTTTTCAATTTGATTTGCCAATCAGAGAAGAGGGGCAGTTGTTCTCTTGTCTGCATCAGCCTCATTCTCTATTGGCATAAAGCCAACAAGGTCGTCATCGGACGAACCGTGCGGTTCGGCTGCCGGAATCCCTGAGTGGTCGCGGCTCTCCCTGCGGAGAAGCTAGTGGAAGAAGGCAGCCTCCAGGCCCACAGCCGGAGCCGATGCGCCTTGCCCAACCAGAGTTACCCACCGCCCACTGCTCAGCGGTTCGCCGGAAACGGTGATTTGTCCAAAGACAAGAATTTCGGGGGAGAGTCCATGCACCTATCTACCAAAGAACCCAAAGACAAAGCGCATTCGGCGAGCAAGGGGAAGAAGCTCTTTGTTTGCTGCCTCGTGGCGAGCCTCTTCGTGGGGCTGACCGTGGTGGGATTGGCCCACCTGCTCGACGACTTCGGACCTCCTCCGCCGGGAGATCCGTCTGTCTTTACCGGTCCCTTGATCGGAGTCGAGTGGGCCATCGATTTTCTCGCAACCCTTGCCGACGCCAATCTGGGCGCCTTCGAGGGAGGAGACACCGGCACAGCCGAGGACGCCGGGGAGAACAACTTTTTCAACGAGAACGAGGTCGACTCCGACCGGGAGTTCGACATTCCCACAGGCGGTCCTCCAAGCCCACTCTTCGGCGCCGGCGAGTTCGAACAGAAGATGCTGCGCTTCGAGGAGTTCGGGCCAGAGCCCCTGGCCAGCGCTCCCCCGGCAGCGGTTTCCTTCCCGTCCCCGACCACTGGGTCGGCCCCCGAGCAAGATCCCTTCGACGTGTCTGCCAGCGTACCGTCCAGCGCAGCCATCGAGGCATTCCTTGCCGATCCTGGGATCACGCCCTTTCCGGCGCAGTTTTCGAACACAACGGATGAAAACCCGTGGAGGCCGGAGATCGAGGATTTTCTCGGCCGAGCTCTGGATACGCCTCCGGCGGAAGGGCGGCCCCCGGGCAAAGGCTGGTCCCACCAGCGCTGGAACGAGTTCAACCCTGAGATCTTCTTCAAGACCGACTTGGGAGGGGCGCGTACCAACGGCGGCTTCCGCGACAGTCACCAGATGCACGGCTATGCCGTGGGAGAGTTCGCTCCGGGCGGGCTCTATCACGTCGTCTACGAGTCTTCCGTTCCGGGCTCTCCGGTGATCAGCGGCACCACCCAGGACCTTGAGGTGCGGTTCCATCCCAACCTGCCCATCCAGAACCACAAGACATTGTGGACCTTCGACGGGACGTTCCCGCCAAAGCTGCTCAACGTCCGCTACGGCCAAGGCGTCTTGATGCGCCAGTACAACGCGCTGCCCATCGACCCGGCCGCCAACCGGGGCTTCGGTCTGCATACCCTCACCACCCACGAGCACAACGGCCACTCTCCGGCCGAAAGCGACGGCTTCACCAACGCCTTCTTCTTCCCAGGGCAGTTCTGGGATTACCGCTGGCCCATCCAACTGGCCGGCTACGACACCGTCAACACCACCGCTGACGACCCCAAGGCCGCCTTCCCCTGCGCGCCGGGCGAGACGCTTTTCGTCCATGACGACGTGGGGACCGGCATCAAGACCTGCGACAACGGGCGCATCCAGATCCGGGGCGATTGGCGCGAGACCATGAGCACCCACTGGTTCCACGACCACATGCTCGACTTCACCGCCCAGAACGTCTACAAGGGCAGCGCGGTGATGATGAACTACTACAGCGCTCTGGACCGCGGCAACGAGGCCGTCAACGACGGCGTCAACCTGCGCCTTCCCAGCGGCACGGCCCTTCCTTGGGGCAACCGCGATTACGACGTCAACATTCTGGTCGCCGATAAGGCTTGGGACGCCGAAGGGCAGCTCTGGTTCAACATTTTCAACCTGGACGGCTTCGTAGGCGACCGCATCCTGACCAACTGGCTCTACAAGCCCTACTTCGAGGTGCGGGCTCGCCGCTACCGCTTCCGCATCCTCAACGGCTCGGTGTCGCGCTACTTCGCGATCGGCCTGGTCAAGCAGGTCCAGGGCAGCGGCGGCGAGTTCGACGGCCCTCCAGGCTCCGGGGTTTCCTACGACCGCGTGCCCTTTCACATGATCGCCAACGACGGCAACATCATGGAGCACGCGGTGCGCTTCGACGCCAGCCTGGGCTCAAGCCACAACGCCATCCTGCCCACCCAGGGCATCGCCGAGCGCTATGACATCATCATCGACTTCGCCGCCCACGGCATTCTGCCGGGCGACAAGCTCTACTTCGTGAACACGCTCGAGCACAAAGACGGCCAAGAAGCCGGCGACACGATCCCTCTAAGCGACATCCTCGACGGCAGCTACGAGGCCGGCGGAAGCAGCGGCGGATGGAGCAGCCTCGTTAGCAGGGGCATCAGTAGCCGAGGCAGTTGGGGCGGCGGGGGGAGTGAACCAGACCACGATTCGGGTGTGGGGCGCTTCCTGGAGCTGCGCGTGGTTTCCTACAGCGGTACCGATATGAGCATGGACCCAACCTTGTTCGAGCCCGGCGGCCAGACCATGATCCCGCTGCCGATCGACCGCAACGACCCGCAGCTGGCCGACGCGACACGACGGCACTTCGAGTTCGACAATCGGCGCCGCGACGGCAGCCCCTGGGTGATCAAGACCGACGGAGGCGAGGGCCTGGGCATGGATCCGCGCCGCATATCGGCCGCCCCGCAGCTGGCCACGGGCCCGACATTGGCCGGCTTTGACGGCACCGGCGCCAACGGCGACGACGCCTTCGGCACCATCGAGATCTGGCAGGTCGAAGGGAGCAGTCGCTGGAGCCATCCCGTCCACGTCCACTTCGAGGAGGGCGTGATCCTCGAACGCGACGGCCTAGACCCCCCCGAATGGGAAAAATGGGCCCGCAAGGACGTCTACCGCATCGGGCCCCGCCAGGACAGCGGCGATACGGTGACGTTCGCCATCCGCTTCCGTGAGTTCGCCGGAACCTACATGGAGCACTGCCACAACACCCAGCACGAGGACCACGCCATGCTCCTGCGCTGGGACGTCGAACATCCCGGCCAGATCAAGCTGATGCCAGCTCCCATCCCCACCTGGGATGGGGTCGAGTACGTCGATTCGGCAGCCTTGCCGACTTTCCGCACCGGCTGTGACGACGGCGGCGGCTGGGGCGGCGATTGCGATAACGGCGGCTGGTAAGAGCGTTTCGCGCCAAGACGCAAAGACACCAAGGATGTGAAGCGTCTGCTTTTCGTCCTTGGCGTCCTGGCGTGAAACCCCTGCCAACTCTCACTCTAAAGCGAGGCAAATCATGCGCAAGATTCTTTTGGCCGGGCTGGCCGCGGCTGCGGTCGCAGCCGCAGGGCTGTTCATCGTTGTCGTTGTCCTGGCGGTGCATTCCAGAGCGCCGGCCACCAAAGCCAACGACGGAAGAGGGGGCTCCATTTGGGGCGCCAACTACTTTCCCAACGTCCCCTTGACCACCCATGAAGGGAAAAAAGTCCGCTTCTTCGACGACCTCATCAAGGACAAAGTGGTGTGCATCAACTTCATCTACACCAACTGCCCTGATAGTTGCCCCATGGAGACGGCCAAGCTGCGCGAGGTGGCCAGGCTCCTCGGCGACCGGGTGGGCAAGGACATCTTCTTCTACTCGATCACCATCGACCCCGGCTACGACACGCCCGAGGTGCTGGCGGCCTACGTCAAGAAGTTCCAGATCGGTCCGGGCTGGCTTTTCCTGACCGGAAAAAAGGACGACATCACCCTGCTGCGCAAGAAGTTCGGAATCTACATGAAGGACGACGAGAGGGAAAAGCCCAACGACCACAACCTGTCCATGATCGTGGGAAATCAGAGCACCGGGCGCTGGCAGAAGAGTTCGCCCTTTGAGAATCCCTACATCATGGCCACCCAACTGGGCAACTGGCTCCACAACGGGAGAAGAGCCCGCAAAACCGAGCGGGACTTCGCCGACGCCCCGGAGATCCGCAACATCGTTCCGGCCGAAGACCTTTTCCGGACCCGTTGCGCTTCTTGCCACACCATCGGGAAAGGGGACGTTGACGATATCGAGAGGCGCCTGGTGGGGCCGGACCTGCTCAACGTCACCTCTCAGCGCGACCGGAAGTGGCTGATGCGCTGGTTGCTGGAGCCCGACAAGATGCTGGAGGAGAAAGACCCCCTGGCCATCGCCCTCTTTAAACAGTACCAAGAAGTGCCCATGCCCAACCTGCGCCTGGGCCGCCAAGACGCCGAGCAGATGCTCGACTTCCTCGAGGCGGAAAGCAGGAGGGTCGAGGCGCAAAAGAAGGGGCGGCAGTCGGAACAATAGTCTCGAGAATTCAGGCAGAGTGCAGAGGAGAAAGAGGACGAAGAAAGGGAGCCGGGCAGTTCAGTCAGGATTATGTATTCTGAGAACCTTGAGCCTTGGGCGGTAAGATCCTGCGATGAGTCAGAGCTGACAGTCCGGCGGCGGCGCATTTTTAAGCTGGTAGCCTTCCTGCTGCCCTTTCTTGTGCTGGCGCTCCTGGAGGGAGGGCTGCGCCTTTTCGGTTTTGGAGACTCCTATCCGCTCTTTGTCGAAGCCGATCAGGCACCCGGCTACCTGAGGACCAACCTGCAGGTGGTGCGGCGCTTCATGGTGGACGAGTCAAATACCCCCAGCTTATGGATCAGGCCCGTTTTTTTCCCCCGCAAAAAATCGCCGGAGACGTTCCGCATCTTCGTTCAGGGAGGGTCGAGCGCCGAAGGCTATCCCTTCGGCTATGCCGCCTCGATGGCGGGGATGCTGCAGCAGCGCCTTCAAAGCACTTTTCCGCACCGCAAGATCGAACTAGTCACCACGGCCATGTCGGCCGTCAATTCCTACACCCTGCTGGATTTTGTGGACGAGATCATCGAGCAAAGCCCGGATGCGGTGGTGATCTACGCGGGGCACAACGAATACCTGGGTATTCTGGGGGTCGGTTCGGGATTCTCGGTGGGCCGCCTGCGCCCCATGGTGCTTTCCTTCCTCTGGTTGCGCAAGTGGCGCGCGTTCCAGATGCTGCAAAGGATCGTGGCCTTCCTCAAGCCGGGATCGCATCGCATCCAAAAGCGCGGCCGCACGCTGATGGCCACCATCGTCCGTGATCGGGAAATCCCCTTCGGCTCCCGGCTATACCAGCGCGGCATCGAGCAATACAGGGCCAACCTGAACGCTATCCTGAGCCGCTATCGCCGAGCCGGAATCCCGGTTCTGATTGGGACAGTGGCCTCCAACGAGCGCGACCAGCCGCCTTTCATCAGCGGGCATGCCCGGAAGACCGATGAAGAGGTGCTGCAAGGCCATTTGGAAGCCGCCGGAAGGCTCTTGAAATCGGGCCGAGCCGAGGCCGCTTTGGCGGAATTTGACCTAGCCGCCGCACTGGACGACATTCATGCCTGGGCGCATTACGGCCGCGCTCAGGCATTGGACCGATTGGGGCGCTTCGCGGAAGCGCGGCAGGCCTACCTGGCGGCCAAAGACCGTGACCAGTTGCGCTTCCGCGCCCCCGAGGCCATCAACCGGGTCATCCGGGAAGTAGCAGCCCAGCAGGGCGCTCATTTGGTCGACGTCCAGCAGGCCTTGGCCAACGGCGCCCGCGACGGCATCATCGGCCACGACCTGATGATGGAGCACCTGCACCCCAACATCCGCGGCTACTTTTTGATGGCCGACGCCTACTACCAGGCCTTCCGGGAGAGGGGCCTCATCGGGTCTTGGACCAACGCGGTTTCGACCCAGGTGGCCTGGGACGTAGCTCCGGTCACCGAAGTCGACCGTCTCTACGGCCAATGGCGGGCCCAGTACCTGGTGTCGGACTGGCCTTTCAGCGAACGCAAGCGAAGCTTTCGTCCCCCCGCGGCCAACACCCCTCCCGAGAAGATCGCCCGGGACTATTACAAGAGCCGCTACCAATGGCCTGACGCCATGCGCGCGCTCCTCACCCACTACGTCCGCGCCGGACAGGTCGATGAGGCGGCCAAGGTGGCGACGCTGCTGGCGGAAGCCTTCCCCTACCGGGCCGACGACCAGGCCGTAGCCCACCACTGGCTCAAGAAGGCCGGCCGCCCCGAGGCCGAGATCTATTTGCGCCGCAGCCAATCGCCACAAGGAAAGACTCAAACGGGCCATCGCTGATCCGACCCTCCAACGCGCACCTGAGAGAGCAGCCTCCGCGCACCCAGCGCCCGGCCCAGTAAACTTGGTATTATCGGTTCCCATGAAGGCGAGGGCGGTGGGCATGCTAATTCTTGCGGCGCTTGCGGCCTGTCAGCCGAGCCCCGATGGCGCCGCTAACGAGAATCCCTATGAACCTGTGCCCTACGTGAAAATCAAACACCCCCAATGGAGCCGTGATGCGGTCATCTACCAGATCAACACCCGCCA
Source organism: Acidobacteriota bacterium (assembly GCA_035471925.1). Lineage (GTDB taxonomy): Bacteria > Acidobacteriota > UBA6911 > RPQK01 > DATIPO01 > JANQFM01. The sequence goes on along the minus strand of DATIPO010000091.1, from coordinate 18,635 downwards.
GTTCACCGAGGAGGGCAGCTTCCGGGCTGCCGAAGCGCACTTTCCCCGCTTGAAGGAGTTGGGCGTGGACATCCTCTGGCTGATGCCCATCCACGAGATCGGCGAAAAGAACCGCAAGGGCAGTCTGGGCAGTCCTTACTCGGTGAAGGACTATTACAGCGTCAACCCTGAGTTCGGTACTCTGGACGACTTCAAGCACTTCGTCGATGCGGCCCACGAGCAGGGCTTCCACGTCATTCTCGACTGGGTGGCCAACCACACCGCATGGGACAATCCGCTGGTGGAGGAGCATCCCGAGTGGTACGAGCGCGATTGGAAGGGCGATTTCCGTCCCACGCCCTGGTGGGACTGGTCTGACATCATCGACCTCGACTACAGCCAATCCGGAGTGCGGCACTACATGACCGAGGCCATGAAGTATTGGGTCAGCGAAGCCGACATCGACGGCTACCGATGCGACGTGGCCGGGTTCGTGCCCCTCGACTTCTGGAATCAGGTGCGAAGGGAACTCGACGCCATCAAACCCGTCTTCATGCTGGCGGAATGGGAATCGCGCGACCTCCACGCCGAGGCCTTTGACATGACCTATGCCTGGAGTTGGAACTCCGACATGCATGAAATCGCCATGGGACGCGCTGATGTCTCGCGCCTGTTCGTGTACTACTCCTGGAATGAGGGCGCTTTCCCCGAGGACAGCATCCGCATGACCTTCGTCAGCAACCATGACAAGAACGCCTGGGAGGGCACCCAGTTCGAGCAGTTCGGCCAAGGGCTGAAGGCCGCCATCGTCCTCTCGGTGGTGGGCGAAGGCATGCCCTTGATCTACAACGGCCAGGAAGCCGGCAACCCTAAACGCCTTGAATTTTTTGAGAAGGATCCCATCGAATGGCGCCAACATCCGATCGGCGATCTCTACAAGAAGCTCATCGCCCTCAAGAAGTCCAATCCCGCCCTCTGGAACGGCTCCCGGGGCGCCCGCATGATTCACGTCCCCAACAGCGCGCCCACCGAGGTTTTCAGCTTCGTGCGACAGAAGGACGGGCACAAAGTCTTTGCCGTCCTCAACTTTTCCGACACCGCCCACAGGGTCACCTTCCTGGAGTCGCTTCACCATGGTGACTACACCGACTACTTCGCCGGCCTGTCCGCGGCCTTCGACCAGCACACCCAGCTTCCCCTGGGACCCTGGAGTTTCGCGGTGTTCGTCCAGTGAAGCCGTTTAGTTAGGAGCGCTCGGCGGCCAACCCCAGTCCGCGCCCCACTTGCAACTCTTCAGGACGTTCTCGGCGGTATAAGGCATCGCTACGACGAGGCTGGAGGCGGGTCGTGGAGGAAGGGGTTGCGGATCACCAGTCCGGCGAGATCCTGGCCGTCCTGCAGGTCCTCGGTCAGGAGGTAGTCGTTGGCTTGGATCTGGGCGGCGGAGATGATGAGGGCGTCCCACCAGGAGACGGAGTAGCGGTCTTGTGCCTGCCAGGCGTTGCGGATGACAGTTTCGTCCAGCTTGAGAGGACGCCATGTGAAGAGGTTGCTGACGTCCGAACGGGCGTCCTCCTGGCTTAGTCCGGGTTCCAGCTTGCGCGTGACGATGGTGTAGTACTCGTTCAACACCTGAACGCTCAGCGCGCCCACCCGCTTCTTCCACAGGTAGTCGAGCCAGGCAGCGGCCTTGGCCTGCTTCTCGGGCTCGCTGGAATCCCGGAAGTAAACCAGCAGGTTGGTGTCAACGAAGTAGGTCCCGGTCATAAAGCTCGTCGCGCTTGGGATAGCGTTCCTTCTCCTCTTTCAGTGCTGTGGGAGCACGGGCCATGAATTGATTCATGGCTGCTTGGTAGCCCTCTTCTTCGATCATCGTTTTCTTGAGCAGCTCACCCACCAGCCGCGACAGGCTGGAGTTGCGACGAGCCGCCCACACGCGGGCCCATTGCGCGACCTCCTCTTCCAGCGTGATCGTCACATTCTTCATGGCACTAGAATAGTGCGGCACGAAAATCGTGTCAAGGGTGTTGCCTCGTTCCCTGCCTTGGGGGCGAACCATTTGACGTATGATTGAATCCATCAGAGTGATGGAGATGTTTAGGAAGAACTTCATTGTGGGGCAGTGCTTGATCTTGGCCTTCCTCTCGCTGGCGTCGACCGTCGGGACCCCTCAAGTCGACGTGGAGGAGGTCGTCGAAGAGGTGGCCAGGCGCCTCAAGGCCACCTCCAGGCAGTTGCCCGATTTCCTCTGCCGCGAAAAGATCACCTTAGATGCTTGGCGCAGCCATCGACGCGGGTCCTGGAGCTTGGAAGGAGCCTTCGAATTCCGCTTCAGCCGGCGCTTCGGAGAGGAACGCGTGCCCGAGACCGAAGAAGACGAGAAGATGATTGAAAAGGTGCTCATTTTGGGGGGCGTCTTTCCCGTCCTTTACAGCACCTTCCTTTCCGGGCCTTCCGAAGGCCGCAGGTTCGAGGGGGAACGTCAAGGGGATTCTTATTGGCTCACTTTCGACGTGCCCGTGGAGGAGTCCGAGGTGGTTTTGATGTTGGAGGGAGGGGATGTGAAGCTCGGTTATAAGGGCAAGGTCAAGATCGACGCCGAATCCTACCAGCCCCTGCGCCTGGAATGGTCGGTGACCACCAAGACCTCCAGGCTTCATGAGGCCAAGCATAAGCTGACTTACCATCCGGTCCAAATCGGGACGAACACCTTTTACCTCCCCAAGGAGCAGAACTTGCTCCTCTACTACGGCAATATTTGGTACCGCACCAAGCACACCTACGACCACTACAAGCACTTCACAGTCCAGATCCCCTAGGCCACAAGGCGGCCCACAAGTTCACAGCCGAGTCAAGTTTTGCCAAGATAGTGGGCGGCCTCGCATGTTCTTGGCAGGTAGAGGCTGCCTGCTGTAACTGGGGAGCGAGATGAGCGGAGCGCGGACGACTTGTTGGACCATGATCCGGGGTGCGGCTCGTGGCGGCGAAGAGGAGCGAACCCAATTCAGCCGGCTTTACGCTCCCGTGATCCGGGCCTACCTGGCGGCTCGTTGGAGAAGCAATCCCGCTCTGATTCAAGATCTTGAGGATGCCGTTCAGGAAACCATGCTCGAATGTTTCCGGGAAGGAGGCGCACTGAGCCGAGCCTCCTCGCGGTACCGCTCGGGTTTTCGCGCCTTTCTCTTCGGTATCGTTCGCAATGTGGCCCGGCGGCAGGAAACCCGTGCCGTCCGCCGGCGTGAGGTTCAGCCCACGACCGGTCGGGATTTGCAGGACGAAGCGCGACACGACCCCACGCCCTCCAAGATCTTTGAGCGGGAGTGGGCCCGCTCGCTGATGCGCCAGGCTGCGCTGCGTCAGCAGAAGACGGCGTCCGACGAGGGGGCTCTCAAGCGGGTCGAATTGCTGCGCTTGCGTTTCGGTTCTGATCTGCCCATCCGCGAAATCGCCCGCCTCTGGGAGTGCGAGGCGGCTTGGCTTCATCACGAGTACGCCAAAGCCCGTCGGGAGTTTCACCGCTCCTTGCTGGAGGTGCTGGAGGAGAACGGCGTCGAGGACCCGTCCCAGGCCGAGAAGGAGTGCGCCCGGCTGATCGGCCTTCTCAGCTAGGCATCGTGTGGTCGGCTCTCGGATGCTCTCGGCGGTCAGAACATTTTTTTTTCGTCCCGAGCCCGCGAAAATGCGATTTGGCGTGAACCTGTTGATGAAAGGCACGCCGGGCAGCCGCTGGCGCTACCCTTTCTGAAAGGAGAATCAAGTGGCCAAGAAGGACGAAGGGCAGCGCCGGGAAGACCAGGCCGCTGACCAGCCCACTCTGGAGGCCGGACTCAAGGCCGCCTTTGAACGGGCTCCTCAGGGGCAGTTGGTGGAGCATCTGCGCCAGACGCTGGGCCTGGACACCCGCATTCTGCTGCGTGATGGCGAAGACGAGTCCTCACCTTTGACCCTGTCGGTTGGGACGCGCGAGGAAAGCAGGGCGGGACGCTACCGGCTGCAAGGCGAGATCGCCCGAGGCGGTGTGGGAGTGGTTCTCAAGGGACGCGACGACGATCTGGGTCGCGATGTGGCCATCAAGATGCTCAAGTCTGACTTCGAAGTGCATCCGGCCATGGTGCAGCGCTTCATCGAAGAGGCTCAGATCGGTGGACAGCTTCAGCACCCCGGGATTCTGCCGGTCTTCGAACTGGGGCGCACCGGTAAGGGACGCCTCTTTTTCAGCATGAAGCTGCTGCGTGGGCAGACTCTGGCCAAGCTGCTGGCGGAACGTCAGACCCTGGAGGAAGGGCGTCTCAAGCTGCTGGGTGTTTTCGAGCAGGTCTGCCAGACCATGGCTTATGCCCATGCCAAGGGAGTCGTCCACCGCGATCTCAAGCCTTCCAACATCATGGTCGGCCCCTTTGGAGAGGTGCAGGTGGTGGACTGGGGTTTGGCCAAGGTCCTGCCTCAGGGCGGATCCGCTGAGGAGCGTCACGCGGCCGCCGTCCAAGTCGAAGATGCCCAAGTGGAGACGGTGCGCAGTGCGCGCGGCGATTCGGGTTCGGTCATCGGTTCCGTAATGGGCACTCCCGCCTACATGCCGCCCGAACAGGCCCAAGGACGGGTGGAGAAGATCGACGAACGGTCGGACGTCTTCTCCTTGGGGGCCATTCTGTGCGAGATCCTGACCGGCGAGCCGCCCCTGACGGGTGAGAAAGCCGATGTCGTGGCCCAAGCTGCAGCGGGAGATCTGAAGGGAGCCCATGACCGGCTGACCGGCTGCGGAGCCGACCGCGATCTGGTTCAGATCGCCTGCGATTGCCTGCGGGCTCCTCTGTCCCAGCGGCCGCGGGACGCTGGAAAGGTTGCTCGGAGAGTCGCGGCCTATCGGGACTCACTGGACGAAAAGGCCCGTCAGGCGGCTCTGGAAGCGGCGCGGGCTTCGGCCAAGGCTCAGGAGGAAGTCCGCAGCCGGCGCCTGATCCAAGCGCTGGCTGTAACCGTGATTCTGGCCCTGGCCTTGGCTGGCGGCGGCTATCTGTGGTTGGAACATCAGCGGATGGAAGAGGTTCGCCGGGCTTCATCGCTGCTCAACCGGGCCGTCGATCAGGGAGTCGCCGAACTGAGCCGGGCCCGTGCCTCTCAGGCTGGCGCTCCCGCCTGGACCCGGGCCTTCGCCGCCGAGGAACCGGTGCGCAACCTTGTGCAGTCGTCCTCAGCCGATCCCGAATCGCGAAGCCGGGCCCGGGACTTTCTTGGGGACTTGAGGTCGGCCCGCCGCGAGCAAGCCATGGTGGCGCGCTTGGACGAGTTGGCATTTGCCGAATCGACCTTCGATGACCTCGATAGCTGGCTGAGAATGGACGAGGAATTCCGCCGGGCCTTTAGCGAGTTCGGCATCGATTTCGAGCGGCAGACGCCTTCCCAGGTGGCCCAGCAGATCCGCCAATCGTCCATCAGCCTGCAACTGGCCCACGGTCTCGATCTCTGGCTGCGGACGGGTTTCTACCTGCTGTTGCAGGGCAGTGGCCGCTACAGCTTGCAGGAATTGCGCGGACGCATTCCCGCCCTGCTCCAAGCCGATCCCGATCCGCTGCGGGTGCGCCTGAGGAGGCAGGCCTTTCAGGGCCGTCCGGCGCTGGGTGAGCTGGACCAGATCATCGCCACCCTCGATTGGGACGCGGTTTCGCCGCGTACGCTGGCCATTCTGGTGTCCAACCTGATCATGGCCCGTGACGAAAGCCGCTGGCCGCAGGTCTGCCGACGGGGTCTGAGGCGGCATCCCGACGACGTGTCGCTGCTGGAAACCTGCGCCATTTCCTACCGCCGCTCCGGACGTCCCCAAGAGGCTGTCCGCTACTACACCGCCGCACTGGCGCTCAAGCCCGCCATCTCCGGGCTGTGGCGCAGCCTGGCGGACGCCCTGCGCGATCTGGGACGTTTGCAGGAGGCCGTGGCGGCCCTGCGGCGGGCGGCTCAAGAGCGTCCGCGGCTGGCCCGCATCCACTACGAATTGGGCCAAGCGCTGTTGCAGAGCGGCGATGCCCAAGCGGCCTCGGAGGCCTTTCGGCGCTGCCTTGATGAAAGCCGCGCCTCGCCTCCCACAGGGGGCTCGACGCCCGACTGGCTCAAGGAATGCGAAGCGTTGGCCCGTTAGCACTCTTGACCAGGCTCGCTCGTTCCGTGATCGGCAGGTTGGGCTGAGTTCGTCGTCGCGGCCAAGTCCTCGGCGGCGAGGGGCCTGACCAGCCGGTCTCCATCACAATCACTAACCCACAAGGAGAACTCTTATGACCGCAGCCTATGCCTTTCGTGTGTCTGAAATCCGTTGGGGACGCCTCGTGCTGGCCGTCTTCGGCATCGAGTCATTGCTGATTCTGGGCCACTTCCTCTACATGGCGGCCTTTTCATACCTGATCCGTCCCGGCCAAGACCTGGCCTTCTATCAAGCCCATGCTCAGAGCAGCGGACCCTACTTCGTGATCATCGCGGGAATACCCGTCAGCTTCCTGATCGCCAAGGCCGTTCTGAGAACGCTTTCCGCCGAACCCGCGCTTTCCACCGGATCGTCGATTCTGCTCCTTCTGCTGCCTGTCGATCTCGGACTCCATGGGCTGATGGGCGTTGCCATTCCGCTGATCGCTCCCGTGGCCTGGGCCGCCAAATGGCTGGGAGTCGTGTGGGCCACTTACTCGACCGCGCGGAGGGCGCGCTAGCCCTCGCCCTCAAGTTCTGAATGGCGCGGCCGTTGGGACGTCTGACTTGTCGATTGTGGGCTCGGACAGGCTGCACAAAACGGTCCGGGTACCCGTCGCGCTCAAGGCAGCTCAAGCGCCGGACGGAACCCGTAGTCGAGATGGGTACGGTCGGGCGGGATGGCAGTTCGGGCCGCGCAGGGCGTGATCTTGATGCGATGGCGCCAGGATCCGCCCCGCGAGGCCCGGCGGACGCCGCTCTCGGGTCCCTGCGGATTGTGCTGGGGCGAATGCTTGTAGTAGTCGGCGTCGTACCAGTCCCGGCACCACTCGTGGACTAGATTGCCCATGTTGTGCAGGCCGTAGCCGTTGGGCGGGTCCTGGGCTACTTCCTCGAGTTCGTCGAAGGTGTGGCCGCGCCCCCGAACTTCCATCCAATCGGGCTCATCATCGCCCCAGGGATAGCGCCTGCCCTCCATCCCTCCGCGGGCGGCCTTCTCTCGCTCGGCTTCGCTGGGCAGACGGAAGGGGCGTCCGGTCTCCTGGGCCAGCCAACGGCAGTAGTCGCGGGCCTCGAACCAGGTCACTCCCACGACAGGCTGGCGCGGCTGGTTGAAGCGGGAATCGTCCCAGCCCTTGGGAGGCGCCTGTCCGCTGTCCTGCAAGAAGCGCTCATAGTCGCGGTTGGTGACGGGATGGAGGGCGATGGCGAAAGCGTCCACCCACACCCGGTGGACGGGCTGCTCATTGGGCCGCCCGTCCTCGCTGCCCATCCAGAACCAGCCTTCGGGGATAGTCTGTGTCGTGGGAGCCTGCACGTCCATTCCTTCATTCTAGTGGTTTGTCAGCTTTGAGACTGAGGCTTATGGGCGAGCGATTGGGTCGAGATCAAGGCGCCCGACGGGCTTCAGCTACTTCGGAAACGATGCTTGGTGCTTTGCAAGGCAAGTCTGGGCTCCCTGGAGGGGAGCCATTCGTCAGCCCAGGGTAGAGCGAGGGCGCAAAGCGCCGGAGCGGCACCCTGGGTAAGATAAATACCTCTGAAAAAACCCTGAAAAAGGGTGGGAATAGCGGTACTTCGAAGATGTTATGTTGGGCACTCTGCGACAGCCCTCTTCAGCGTTTGCTCCGAGAATCGCCGGAACCCAAGGTTACACTTTGTCTCCCTTCGCTCGACCGCCGGTTCATCCTGGGCTGGCCGATGGCTCGCCTGTAGTGAGCCCCGACTTGACTTTCAACATAGCCGCTGCTTGCCGGCGAGGAGGCGGGCATGCAGTGCGATAGCGGTGTGAACCTCTCGCGCGGTTTCGGAGTCTAAGAAGGAAAGCTGCAACCCCTTTTGGCAAGGAGAAATCATGAAATCGCTCGCCTTTTCCCCATTGCGTATTCCGCTGCTCTCTCTTTTGGGCCTATGTGCCGGTGCCGCCTGCTGGGTGCTCCTGGCCCCAATCGGATCCGCTCAGGCCCATGTCCTACAGCAAGTCCAGCCGCAGGGCCGCCTCTTTGGCACAGTCAGTGATGAGAGCGGAGGAGTCATTCCGGGTGCTACAGTCACTCTGAAACGGGATGCCGACGACAAGACTTGGACCGCGATCTCCGATGAGCGCGGATCTTTCGAATTCAAGAATTTGGCTGCCGGTACTTATGGGCTCCGAGTGGAGCTGACCGGCTTTGTGACCTCTGAGCGCAATCTTACCCTGGCTGTCGGCGAAGCCCGGCAAGTCCAGGTCACCCTCAAGGTGGGGCAAATCAACGAAACCCTCGTGGTCAGCGCCGCTCCCGGACTAGTCCAAACGTCTGGCGCCGGGGTCTCGGGTGCTTATCAATACGGCGAATGGCTGCCTCCACGGGCTTTCAACACCGAGGCCTATGATCACATCGAGGAGAACGGATTCATCTCGGTCTCCGACGAGCCTCGCTCGACCTTTTCCATCGATGTCGACACCGCCTCCTACTCCAACGTCCGGCGCTTTCTCAACCGGGAAGAGCTGCCGCCCAAGGACGCCGTCCGCATCGAGGAGCTGATCAACTACTTCAACTATGATCTGATTCCACCGCGAGGACGTCATCCCTTCGAGGTCACCCTGGAAATGGCCGAGGCGCCCTGGAATCCAGATCACCGCCTGCTCTCCATTGGCATTCAAGGACGGCGGATCCCAGAGTCGCGGCGCCCGCCAGGCAATTTCGTGTTCCTGATCGACGTCAGCGGATCGATGCAGAGCTGGGACAAACTCCCCCTGCTCAAGAAGTCCATGCGCTTCATGGTCGACCGGGCCACCAGCCGCGACCGCATCGCCATGGTGGTCTACGCGGGAGCTGCGGGCCAAGTGCTGGCTCCTACCAGCGGCGACCGCAAGGCCGCCATCATCGAAGCCCTGCAGGGCTTGGAAGCGGGCGGCAGCACCAACGGCGGAGAGGGTATCAAGCTGGCCTATGACCTGGCGGCACGCCATTTCCAGCCCGAGGGCATCAACCGCGTCATCTTGGCCACCGACGGCGACTTCAATGTAGGGGTCACCAACCAGGGCGACTTGACCCGGCTCATCCAGGAGCAGGCCAAGCGCGGCATTTTCCTCACCGTGCTGGGTTTCGGGACCGGCAACCTCAAGGACTCGACCATGGAAAAGCTGGCCGACAAGGGTAACGGCAACTACGCCTACATCGACTCCCTGCTGGAGGCCCGCAAGGTTCTGGCCGAAGAACTCGGCGCCACCTTGGTGACCATCGCCAAGGACGTCAAGATCCAGGCCGAGTTTAATCCTCTGAGGGTGGAGGCCTTCCGCCTGCTGGGCTACGAAAACCGTCTGCTTGAGCACCGCGACTTCAACGACGACCAAAAGGACGCCGGCGAGATCGGGGCCGGACACTCGCTCATGGTGCTTTATGAACTGATTCCCTTCGGCCAAGGGACGCCCGAAACTTCCACCGACCCGCTCCGCTATCAGGAAGACCCAAGGCCCAACCGGCAGGCTTTGAGCGAAGAGTGGATGTATCTGAAGCTGCGCTACAAGCAACCTGACGAAGAGCAGAGCCGGCTTCTGGAGATTCCTGTAGGCGGCGACGCGGCGCCTTTCGCGGCGGCTTCGACCGACTTGCGCTTCTCGGCCGCGGTGGCGACTTTCGGGATGCTCCTGCGCGAGTCCCCTCACTGCGCAAAGGCCACCTATGAGGACGCCTATTCCTGGGCCCGCGACAGCTTGGGGTCGGACCCTGGAGGCTACCGCCAGGGTTTTCTGGAACTGGTGCGTAAAGCATCCGAACTGTCGGCCGGAGAGAAAACCGCGATGGGACAGCGCCGCTAAGGCCGGGGAGTGGCGATTGGCCCCATACCGGCGAGAGCATAGAGGCACCGAGCCTTAGGCGCTGAACCTGACTGCTGTGTGTTGCTACTCCTCCCGCAGGGCTGTGACCGGATCGACCCGGGTGGCTCGCAGGGTGGGAATCAGTGTGGCGGCCAGCGCCACCGACAGCAGGGCCAGGGAAACCGCGGCCACGGTGGGCAGGTCGAAAGAGCCCACCTGGTAAAGCATGTCGGCGATAAGGCTTGACAGGGCCCACGATGCCGCCAGTCCCAGCACGAGTCCCAGCAGCGTCAGGCGCAGTCCTCCGGCCAGCACTTGGCGGAAGACGTCGCGGCGTTCGGCGCCCAACGCCATGCGGATGCCGACTTCTTTGCGGCGCCGGGCCACGCTGTAGGAAATGACTCCGTAGATGCCCACTGCGGCCAAGAGCAGGGCGGCTGCGGCAAATGCGATCATGAGCAGCGAGCGGAAGCGTTGAGTCCCCAAGGAAGCCTCCAGCCGCTCCTGCATGGTCTGGACGTTGCTAAGCGGAATCTCGGGATGCAGTTTCTTCACCTCGCTGCGGATCTGCGGGGTGAGGGTGGCTGGCGGCAGTTGAGTCCGCACCACCAAAAAGGCGAAGGTGGGTGGCGGCGAGAAGGCTGTTAAAGGCATGTACCAGGTGGGGCTGAAGTCCTCATGCAAGCCCCGATGGCGCACGTTTTCCACCACGCCCACGATTTCGGACCAAGCCGAGTCAGCCGAGGCGCCGCCCCAGCGGATGTGCTTGCCAACCGCCGTGTCGCCGGGGAAGTAACGGCGCTGAAAGGCTTCGTCCACGATCGCCACGGGCCGGCCGTCGGGGCGGTCGGAGTCCTGGAAGGCCCGTCCTCCCAGCACCTTCAGGCCCAGGGCCGAGAAGTAATGGGTATCGACGACGTTGACGATTTCCACGTGGGTTTCCTGGCCTTCCGCCAGCGGACGCTCGCGCAGCACGAAATCGTTGGAGAACCAGAAGCCGTTGGGGGGCAGTCCGGTAGCCAATCCGGCCTGGGAGACGCCCGGCAGGCTCTGCACGTTTCCGGTCAAGCGCAGCAGGAGTTGGCGGCGTTGCTCGCCTTCTTCGGGCGAGGAATCCTGGGCGAAGAGTCCGCTGCCGCCGCCTGGCAAGGAGATGCGCGCGGTGAGCAGGTTCTCGGGCGAAAATCCGGCGTCCACCTGTTGCAGCGAGAAGAAGCTGCGCATCAGCAATCCGGCTCCCAACAGCAACATCAGGGCCAAGGCGAATTCGCTCACGACGAGGGCCGAGCGCAAGCGTAGGCGGGCTCCTTTTTCAGTCTCGCCGCGTCCCGATCCCGCCAGTCCGGAATGCTTTTCGCGTCCCAGCAGAAAGACGGCCGGAGCGGCTCCGAAAGCCAGTCCGCAGGCGGTGGATGCGGCCAGCGTAAAGAGCAGGACCCGCAGGTCGACGGCGGCTGGCGCCAATCCCGGGAATCCGGGCAGCAACTGGCCCGAAGGCAGCAGGGCCAGCAGGGCGTAGGCCAGGGCCGTCCCCAAGACGCCCCCCGCCAGGGCCAGCAGCAGGCTCTCGGTGAGGAGCTGTTGCAGGAGGCGTTTACGTCCGGCGCCCAGGCTGGTGCGGATGGCCATCTCGCGTCCCCGCGTGGCGGCCCGGCCCAGCATCAGGTTGGCCACGTTGACGCAGGCGATCAGCATCACCAGTCCCACCGCGCCCCAAAGCAGCAGCAGGGTGGAGCGGGTGTGCCCCATCAGCCGTTCCTGCAAAGGCGTGAGGTGGTAGAGCCGCCGCGAATCGGCGCTGTCGGAGTATTGCTGGGGGACGGCGCGCGAAATGGAGTCCAACTCGGCCTCCATGGCGGCTCGTGTCCGGCCCGGTTTGAGCCGCGCCAGACCTCGCAGATAAAAGGGTCCGCGGCGTGGCGGCTGTTGGACTTCGAGGGGCACGATTACGTCGGCCTGAAAGTGTCCGGGAAAGCGGAAGCCGGGGGCCAGCAGTCCCACCACTTGATAGTCTTCACCGTCCAGGCGGATGGGACCTCCAAGGCCGCGCGAACCGCCTCCCAAGTCCTGCCAGAGGGCGGAACGCACCAAGGCCACCCGGTTGCGTCCGGGCTGGTCTTCGCCGGGCTGGAAAGCGCGTCCCTTCAGGGGCTGCGTTGCCAGAGTTTGGAAAAAACCGGCGTCCACGTTGGCTCCCACGATGCGTTGCACCACGTCGTCTGCCGTCAGCGTGTAAGAACTGACAGAGTAAGCTGAGAAGTCGAAGCTCCGGGCCTCGTTCAGAGCCAGAAAATCGGCCATCGAAATGGGGCCGACGCCCACGCTCCCGCTTTCCAGGCGCAGGTCGTAGAGCCGCTGTGGCTGGGGATAGTCGAGGGGACGCAGCAGCACCGAATCGACCAGGCTGAAGATGGCGGTATTGGCGCCGATTCCCACCGCCATGGTGAGCAGGGCCAGGACGCTGACACCGGGCCAGCGCCGCATCAGGCGCAGAGCGAAAACAAGGTCTTGGACTAATGTCTGCATGAGAGGTCGTCTCCTTCGTCCCTTTTCCCCGGCGAGGGAAGGCTGTTCCGCACTCAAGCGCCCTGGCTGAGCGCCTCTTCTAAAAAGGGCCCGCAAGGTTTCCGCCCAGTACCAGCGCCAAGCCCGGACAGCGCTCTCCCTGCGCCTCATCTCGGCGTATTCTTCGTTGAGGTCTCCCAGCAGGTACTCGCGGTAGGTCGCGGGCAGAAACCGCTCCAGCAGCCGAGAAGCCGCTCGGGGCGGAAGGTCTCCACTTGGCGTTCCTTGGGGCGGATCGTGGTGATGCTGCTGGGGCATGGGATGATGGGCTCAATGGCCGGCTTGCGGCGCTCCCCTGAAGCGTTCAGCGCGGCTCCAACTGCTCCTCCAAGCCTTGGACCATGTTCTTGTAGCTGCGGTAGGAGTCTCTGAGCTCCCGCGCGCCCGCAGCCTCAAGCAGGAACGACTTCTTGCGCCGTCCGCCTCTTTGGGGCGTGGGATCCTCAATACGGGAAGAAAGAAATCCTTTCTGCTCAAGGCGTTCCAAGGTTGTATAGACGGCGCTGATGGAAGCCTTGCGTCCGGTGCGCTTCTCGATCTCGCCCCGGATCGTGCGTCCATAGGCGTCTTGACCCAGTCGAAGCACGGCCAGCAAAACCTTCTCCTCAAACTCTCCCAGCATATGTTCTACATTGTGGACCAAATGACCGAGAGAGTCAATCTCTTTTTCGGGTGCGCCTCGTTTGATGGGCTTGGGCGTCCTCAGTCGGCCGAGGACCATCCGGGGGTGCCGTCCTGCCCGTAGAAGACCTCGATGAGGTCAGCTCCGTGCAGCGTCAGAATGGCAAAGCCGTTGTTGAGCTGACCGGGATAGGAGGGATTGTCGGCCAAGCGGTTTTCAACCCACTTGACGGTTCCGCCCTGATAATCGCGGATGAAATCCTTGCCGGTGGTCCGACCCCAGGGGATGGCCGAGTGCCCGCAGATGCGCGGCCTGATGCCATCCTCATCGTCGTAAACCACGCCGGCGTGAACGTGTCCCCAGTACCAATAGACCGGTTTTGGGGCAGCCGAGACGGCCTCTGCAACCTGATTCCAGAGGGGGGTCTTTTGCTCGCCGTTGCCCTCCAAGCCATTGTGGTGGGTCATGATGAGCAGCTTCTTGCCTTGGCTTTGGGCGGCCAGGGCTTTTTCTTTCAGGAAGGGGATCTGGAATCGGTCGTCCAGATTGCCTTGCATGTAGAGGTTCCAGCGGGAGTCGAAATAGGTGGTGTCGAGTCCAACTACGATCCAATTGGAGTTTTCAAGAGCGAAATAGCTGGTGTTCTGCTGCTGCTCGAACTGAGGAGTTTTGTCGAGGAGGGTGAGGAAGTAGCCGGCGCCGGCGTTGTTCTGCGAATACATGTCGTGATTGCCGTTGAGCGTCAGCCACACTTGGCGGTTGGTCTTGGGCAGCAGGCGGACGAAGTTCTTGATGTCCTCCTTGGGCTCGCCGCTGTAGTAGATATCGCCGAGGTGGACGAAATAGTCCTGGGGATGCTGGTTCAGCCAGTCGCTGATCTGCTTGGCTGGCGAGGCTTTGTCGCCCCAGGTGCCGGTTCCGTAGTCGCCCACCACGCCGATGGTGGTTTCATCGGGAATCTGGATCGTGGCCGGGGTGGTGCGGAAGGATACCTTGTCGCCGTCCACCGCATTCTCAAGCCAGAAGAGAAAAGAGGCCAGCCATCCCACGTTGATCTGCTGGTACTTCATGAATCCCCACACGGCACCGGCGGCATCGATCACGGGAGTGCCTTCCAGGGCGTCGACCAGATCCTTGAGCCACTTGAGGAAGTCGTCGACGCTCAGGTCGATGGAAGAAGCCGCCAGGGCCAGCACCGGCTCGACGTGCTGCCGGGTGTCCTTATCTTTGACGATGTTCTGGCAGCGGTCGCGGGCTTCTTGCAGGCGGCCGCGGATCAGGTCCTTCTTGTCTTGGGGCAATCTGTTCCAAGCGCGCGTCACGCGCCGTACTGTGGCCGCGTACTCGGCGACATGGCGGGTATCATCCAGAAAACTCATTGCTCGACCTCCTGACTTGATGGCACTCTATTCTTTTTACAATTTTCATTCCTACAGATATACTCTTGCAAACGCCCGCAAAAAAGACCACGACGGCCTGATCTCCGCCGCCCTGCACCGAGCGCCGCGGATGGGCTGCCATTCTAGGGAGGTCCTGAACTCATGATGGATCAGAAAGTGCCCGCCACCGTCCAGTTTACCGAGGAAATGAAGGGCTACGTTTCATTCGAGGCCACCAACTTCGACGACGGCTACCAAGCCGGCAAGAAGTCGGACACCTATTTCATGTTTCACCTCACCATCAAGACCCCCGATATCGATACCTTTATTGCCTCACCCGATCAGCAGGCCGATGCCGAAGGTTATGTGAAATGTGAGCGCCTGGGAGGGCGGCGTCCGGTGGAGAAGGGGGTTTTCAATCTCCTGGTCGACACCGGCAGCCTCAAGACCAAGCAGATGTACTACCGCCTCTTCTTCCGCGACGGCGATGGGAAGCCCTTGACTCTGAGCGGGTTCAAGCGGGTCCAGGACAATGTGGGTCCCGACATCTGGAAGGACACCACCACCCTCATGACCAACATCTTGGAGGGCCATGTCAGCAAAGAGGACGAGCCCAACGCGCAAATCGTGGCGGTGGGAAAGCTGCGCATCCGCGTCCTCGACTTTCTCCACCAACTCACTACGTTTCGGGCCGACGCTCCTACTTTTTCAGCCCGTGCTGATGCCTTGGAAAAGTTTGGAAAAGTCTTTTTGGGCGGTTTGTGGGATGTCTACGGGCCCTCTCTCATGCCTAAGATGGATCCCTTCGAACGTGAGATTCCGCTCTACACCACCGAGGGCGTGAAGGACGCCGAGATCACCACCCACCCCTTCAACACCGCCGACAAGCTGGGGCTGAGTTTGTTGCGCTTCAAGCGCGAGCCTTGTGACGATGTGGTTATCATCGCCCATGGCCTGACCACCTCCAGCGACATGTTCATCATGCCCGAGCACTACAACCTGGTGCAGTACTTGCTCGACAACGGTTTCACCGACGTGTGGACCTTCGACTACCGCATGAGCAACCGCCATTCCTACAACCTCAGGCGCAACCGCTTCAACATGGACGACATTGCCCTTTACGACTTTCCCACCGCCCTCAAGCTGGTGCGCGACAAGGTGGGACGCAACACGCGCATCCACTTCATCTGCCACTGCCTGGGGTCGGTCTCATTCTGCATGAGCCTTTTCGGCAAGAAGCTGGAGGGGGTGACCAGCGCCATTGCCAACAGCGTGGGACTGACTCCCCGCGTCCCCCGCTGGTCGGCTCTCAAGCTGAGGGTGGCCCCCATCGCCTGCGATTACCTGCTGGGCATCGAGTACATCAATCCCTGGTGGCGGCGCGAATCCGGATGGTCGGCGGGACAAGTGATGGCCTGGTTCGTCTCGCTTTTCCACCGGGAGTGCAACGTCCCGGCCTGTCACATGCTCAGCTTCATGTGGGGGACCGGCTTTCCGGCCCTCTATTCTCACGACAACCTGCTCGACGTGACCCACCGCAGGGGCGCCGATCTCTACGGAGGCGTCAGCCTCAACTACTACCGCCACGTGCTCAAGATGGTCAAGGCTGACAATACGGCGGTCAAGTACGAGCCGAAGAATCCCAAATATGCTTCGCTGCCTGACAATTACTTCGAATACGCCGCCGAGGTGGAGACGCCGGTGCTCTTCATGACGGGGGAGATCAACAACGTCTTCCGCGACTCCAACATCGTCTGTCACGAGCGCCTGGAAAAGATCGTGCCCGGCCGTCACCAACTGCATGTCTTCCCCAAGTACGGGCATCAGGACGTGTTCATGGGCAAGGAGGTGGCCCAAGACGTTTTCCCCAGGCTTCTGCAGTTCCTGGACGACCATCGCAAGACGCCGGGCAGTCAGGTGGCCGTCTCTTGACCCCGCAACTGCCCATCACTGAAAGGAGGGAAGCCAAATGTCCCAGTATGAAGCCGTCATTGTGGGAAGCGGATTCGGAGGGGCGGTAGCGGCCGCCCGCTTGAGCAAGAAGTGGCCGGGAAAGGTCATGGTGCTGGAGCGCGGAAAGCGTTACCCCATGGGTTCCTTCCCGCGCAAGCCGCATGACATGGCCCGCAACTTTTGGAATTTGCCGGAAGAGACCCGGGCCCGTCCCTCCAGCATTCCCGGCGACCAGGAAGAACACGGCATGTTCGACGTGCGCAACTTCAAGCACATGGATGCCGTTATCGGAGCCGGATTGGGGGGCGGTTCGCTGATTTACGCCAACGTCTTCATGGAGCCGCCCGAAGAGGTCTTCAGCGAGCGTTGGCCTTCCAACTGCCGTCTGCAGGACCTGATGCCCTACTACCGGGTGGCCAAGGATGTCCTGGGCGCGCGTCCCGTGCCGCTCAACGGCGATCCCCGGCGGCACATCATCCGCACCCAACTTTTTCAGAAGGTGGCCCGAGAACTGGGGCGCGACTCCCAATTGGTCGACATCAACGTCTTTTTCGGCAACGATTTCGAGAAGCCGCTGGCCATCGGCGAGCAGGAAAGAAACCGCTACGGCGCCCTGCAGACCTCCTGCGTGTACTGCGCCGAATGCGACGTGGGCTGCAACACCCACTCCAAGAACACCCTCGACCTCAACTACCTGTATGTGGCCGAGAAGCGCTATCAGGCCGACATCCGCACCGAGCATCTGGCCGAGCGCATCGTCCCCCTCGATGAGCAGGAGCGAGACGATCCTTCGGCCACCGGAGAACACGGCTACCGCATCTACTACCGTGACCTGAGCCAGCCCGGACGTCCCCAGCATTCAGCGCTGAGCAAACGCATCGTGGTCGCCGCCGGCACGCTGGGGACCACCGAGCTCCTGATGCGTTGCCGCGACCTCGATCAAACCCTGCCCCGCATCAACCAGCGTCTGGGCACCGACTTTTCGGGCAATGGAGACTTCCTCAGCTTCGTGGTCGGCTCCGATCCGCCTGCCGATCCCAACTACGGTCCCGTCATCACCCAGCGCACCGACCACAATCTCTTCCGCGACTTCAAGCCGGGTCAGGCCTTCATCTTGGAGGACGCCGGATACCCGGCTTTCTTGAGCTGGTTCGTGGAGGGCGTCAAGCCCGGATACTTGAGCCTGGGTCCGATCTGGCGGACGCTGTCCTCCGTGGTCTCCCGCTGGATCAACGGAAAAAGCACGGGCAGCCTGGGCTACGCCTTCAACGATCTGCTCAGCGGCGACATTTCCTACAACACCAGCGTTTTGCTGTGCATGGGCGTGGACGAGTCCAACGGTGTCATGTCTCTCGATCCCAACGGACACATCGAGATCGACTGGCCCTACAAGGACAGCCTGTCGCTCTATGAAGCCATCCTGGATGCCGGCAAGAATTTCAAGAAATCGGTCGGTGCGGAGACCTTTTTGCCCCTACCCACCTGGCTCTGGCCCTGGCGCAACAACATTACGGTGCATTGCCTGGGCGGATGCGTCCTGGGCGAGGACTCCAGCCGCGGCGTAACCAGCAGCGCCGAGGATTCCTTCGGCCAAGTCTATGGATACGAGGGTCTTTACGTGGCCGACGGTGCGCTGGTGCCCCGGGCCGTGGGCGCCAATCCCTCGGCCACCATCGCCGCCGTGGCCGAACGGGTGGCCCAAGGCATCACCGGAATCGAGCCCGCCGCCGAACTCTAAGTGATTCTCTGCATTGATGTTGTCAATGGAAGTTGCTTATACGTTCTCGGCTGCATGAGGCTTCGCGCTGCCACTGACGCTATTGCACGCTTTCAGCGTTAAGAAATCTCGCCGCGTAAACCATTGTGGCGCCGCCGTCTCGCTGCGCTCGACGCCGGCTGACCCTGGGCTACCCTATGGCTCGCCTTCAGCGAGCCCGGACTTGGCGCTCAACACAGTCGCTGACACTACACTACCCCGCGGCTTGCCTTCAGCGAGCCGGGACGTGGCACGCGAGACAAGTCCCTGGGTCTGGCTCGCCCTCAGCGGTCACTTGACTTTCAAGGCTCATCAAGCGGTGCTGGAGGAGACCTCTTGGAAGGCTTCACGGCCCCGCCGGAAGGCCTCCTCGTTGAGAGGTACCATGGCGCAGTCCGACTTGAGCGC
>DATIPO010000090.1:0-11099 GCA_035471925.1 Acidobacteriota bacterium | reverse complement strand
CCGCCGTAAATGGTCCCGAGAAGAGAGAAGAGAGCATCGTTCTGTGAGACAGCCAGCAATTGCCCGTCGCAGAAGGCCCAGCCGCGGGGCGCGAAATTGCCCGCGAACATGCGGATTTCTCCAACAAATGGTTCTGACATGAAAAGACCTCCTAGTTGCGAGAAGGAAATAGCCCTTGAAGCGCAATGCAGAAATTGACAGTAAGGTAGGGCTGCATGTTCTCGTGAGCTTGTCCGCCCCCGACATTAAGGACGCTTTGAGTGGACATGTTGTTGAGGTTGCCCGCGGCGCGGTAAGCCTCGGGCGTCGTGCTGCGGGCCAAGACGTGGTTAGTCGGCGGACCCGAGTTGGCATCGGTGGAAGACGCCTTCACGATATGCTTGTGCTGTGGCATTTCGTTGGCGGCTAGGGTGTGGGTTTCCTCGCCGGACTTCTGCCCCTCGCGGTGGTCGGCTCCCCCGTTGCTGCGCCCCACGTGTATGGGTGTACGTCCCCGCAGATCCGGAAGCGCAAACGAGGTCCGTCCGTCACCACCGTAGGTCGTGCCCAGCAGCGAGTAGAGGGACTGGTTTTGATTAATGGGCAGAATCTGGCCGTCGCAAAAGGCCCACCCCCGAGGGGCGAAGTTGAATCCGACCATCCTGATCTCGGCTAAAAAGGGTTCTGACACGCTGACTCCTTTCAAGTTCTAGTTTTACTAGAGGGTGTCCGATTAGGGGGGGGTATCACAGGTTCCCGGCGCAACTAGGACCAGCGGGTCGGTGAATGCGTCGGTAATAGTATTATTGGCAAGCAGATGAGCCTCACCGTCAGCGCAGGGACCGCCGCCGCAGTCCGTGGCTCCGCTCTCCAGACGCACCGTTCCCGTCGCGGTTGTAAAGTCTTCGATGGCAATGTCTTCACGCGTACCGGAAGCCACGCCGGTATTGCCGCGGACGTTGAGGCAGTTGTTGGTATCGCGATCACCCAGGAATGCGATGGCCTCATTGTTGGGATTGGCAGCCGTTCCGCTGACCGTCAGGTTGTTGTTGGTAATGGTCAGATCGACGTCAGCCGCATCGCCCAGCGCATCCCCGGTAATGATGTCGATCGCCTGACGGGCGGTCGTGTTGGCGATATTGGTGTCAATCAACATTCTCAATAAACCGTCACCGCGGGCGTCGATGCCGACAGCGCCGCCGCTGTTGGTAAAGGTGTTGTTCCTGATCTTGCCGTTGGTGATGGAAGAAGTCGTCGAGGTCGACACCAAGGCCACATTGATAGCTTCTTCTCCGATGTTGGGAGAAAAGTTGGTAAACGTGTTGGCGTCGCCTGGACCGCCGATATCGAAGGTCAGGTCAGCATTGGTGGCAGCGCTCAATACGATGGCGCGAGCAGCCACGCTGCCCGCTGCCGAGCCATCCAGAGAGGACGTAAAGGTGCTGTCGATAACCGTCAGCGATGCACTGGAACTGTCGATGGCGCTGATCTGGATACCGTCGCTCTGATTGTCGTCGAAAGTCGAATTGGAAACGCTGACAGTTGCCTGGGCTGAACTCCGGGTCTCCAGCAGAAGTCCGTCAGCGCCGAGCGCCGAACTGTTGGTGGAAATCTCGCTGTTGGAAATCGTGAACAGCGTGAGAACGCCGGAAGTATTGATGACCTCGATATTGTGCTCGGCCGAACCGCTGATGAGGCTGTTGGAGATGGTAGCCGTTCCCAAGAGGTTGGTGTCGAAACGCAGTCCGCCTTCATTGACGGCATCACCGTTGCTGGTGATGTCGGAGTTGTTGAGCGTGAAGCCAGTCACGCTGGAGCCGTTGATGCCGTTGGCTCCACTGCCAGTGACACGCAGGTTCGAGAAGGACGGGGCTGAAGTGCTGCTGAGGACAATCGAGTTTCCGGTGGTGTTCTGGATGATGCCGCCGTCACAATCTTTTGCCATGGCCGTACTGCCGCAAGGCCCGTCGACGCCTGTAATGACGAAGCTGCCCGTGGAGCCGGTCGCGTTGAGGTTGATGGCGGTGGTTCCGCCATTGACGAAGACCGACCGGAACGTCACATCGCTGGCCCCGATGGTGGTGTTGGCGATATTGACGGCCTGACCCGTAATCGGCGTTCCAGCAGAGCCGATGGTGTTGACGCCGGTGGCGTTGACCGTCCCGCCCCCGGTAGCCGTAAAGGCGGTATTAGCACCCGTGTCGAGATTCATGCCGCCCTGGAAGTTGACCGTCCCTCCCGTGTTGTTGTTGAGAAACACGCCGGTGCCGTCATCGTTGATCAGCGCGGTGAAGGTCACTGTACTGGTGCTTCCCTGCACGTCCACCGATCGCCCCGAAGTGTTGGTGATGGTGCCGTTGTATTCAACCGTGGCGCTGCTGTTGTTGACCACGAAGGCACTTGAGGTGGAGCCGGAGAGCGCCCCGCCGTTCATGTCGATGGAGCCCATCACGGTGTCGAGATCGACCCCGTGTGTCCCGCTGCTGGAAGAGACAGCATCGAAGACGGCATCCAAAGTACCGTTGCTCAAATCCAGCGCCTGTCCCGTGCCCGAGATCGTCGCCTCGCGGACCACCAGCGTGCCGAAGTTGCCGATGATTCCGGTGCCCGTCCCCGTGTTGCCGATCGTCAGACCTCGGACGGTATTGTTGCTGCCCAGTGTGAGGGCGTTGACATTGGTGGTTGTGATAGTGGGATTGGTGCCTGAGAAGATGGGCAGGGACGCGCTTCCCGGTGCCAAAGTGATGCCGGTCAGACCAGCCAGGGTGCCCGAGGAGCCGTCGCCGATCAGCCGCTGGCTGGCCAGCAAGGTCAAACCTCCGGTATAGGCGCCGTCGGCCAGGAAGATGTTGTCTCCAGGATCGTCGGCCGCATTGGCATCGAAGACGTTGGCGCCCACGCCGGCCAGTTCGTTGAAAGGATTACTCAGGCGTCCGTCGCAGGGGCACATGGCCGTTGCGTCCACGAACCAGATCATGTCGCTGACGGTGACGGTCACCGTGGCGGAAACGTTTCCGAAGCCGTTGCCCATGCTGTAGTCGAAGGTGTCGTTGCCTTCGAAGCCCGGCGGCGGGTTGTAGCTGAACTGTCCCGAGCCCAGGTGGGCCACCTGGCCTCCATTGGTGCTGGCCGCGTCGATGGCGGCGAAGCTGATCAGGTCTCCGGTATCATTGCTCAAAACGCTGAACGGAATCGTCGAAGTGTTGATGCTGACGTTTCCGGTAGCGGTGCGGGCATCAGCGACCGCGACGGGACGGTTTCCTACGGCCAGCGTCACGGTGGCCGTGGAATTGCCGGCGACATTTTCGATCTTGTAGTCGAAAGTGAACAGGCCCGTGAAGTTGTTGTCGGGCGTGAAGTCGAAGCTGCCGTCGGCGTTGACCTGCAGAGAACCCGTTCCGAAGTTGGCGGTGCCGCCGGCGGCGTTGGTGTCCACCGTTCCGCCCGCGTCTCCGCCTCCAAAGGAAACCAACGTCGCCTCGGGAGTGCCCAAAGTGTCATTGTTCAAGAGATCGTCTGCCCCATCCGGCACGGAAAGCGGACTGTTGAGTGCAGTGTGGTAGGTGTCGCCCGGAGAACTCGCCCCTGCCGCCGTGTCATCAACTGCCGTGGGAGCCTCGGTCGCCACATTGGTGAAGGTGCAAGTGACCGTTTCACCCGCCTCCAGGTTGATGGTTGCCACGCCGGTTCCAGGATCGCCGCTGGAAGCCGTTCCGCCGGCATCGCTGTCAGTACAGTTGATCTCTGAAAGAAAGAATCCGGAAGGTGCCGTGGCTTCAGTGACCGTATAGGCGCCGGGACTGACGTCGTTGAAGGTCTCAGTGTTGGAGAGTGTTGCGTCGGCGTCGTCGTCGAGGCTGAAGTTCGAGGGACTCAGACCTCCTGCAGCCGTAAAGTCAAAGTCCTGGGCGTCATCGGGCACCGTGTCCTTGACGATGTTGATGGTGCCCAGCTTGGTGTTGGTGAAGGTGCAGGTGACCATTTCGCCCGCGTCCAGATTGATGGTGGCCACGCCCGTACCGGGGTCGCCGCTGGAAGCCGTGCCGCCTCCGTCGCTGTCCACACAGGCAAGAGCTGTCAGGTCGAATCCAGCAACGGCCGCTTCGCTGACCATGTAGCTGCCGGGAGCGACGTCGTTGAAGGTCTGAGTGTTGGAGAGTGTTCCGTCGGCGTCGTCGTCGAGGCTGAAGTTGGAGGGACTCAAACCTCCGGTAGCCGTGTAGTCAAAGTCCTGGGCGTCGTCGGGCACCGTGTCCTTGACGATGTTGATGGTGCCCAGCTTGGTGTTGGTGAAGGTGCAGGTGACGGTCTCACCCGGATCCAGGTTGATGGTGGCCACGCCAGTTCCAGGATTGCCGCTGGAAGCCGTACCGCCCCCGTCGCTGTCCACGCAGTTCAGCGAGGTTAGGTCGAATCCCGCCGTTGCCGCTTCGGTGACGCTGTAGCTGCCTGCATCCACCGTAAAACTCTGCGTGTTCGACAAAGTCCCGTCTGCATCGTCATCGAGGCTGAAATTCACGGGCGTCAGCCCGCCGGTCGTGGAGAAGTCGAAGTCTTGCGGGTCGTCAGGAACCGTGTCTTTGACGACGTTGATCGTCCCCTGGGCCGGCTCAAGTACCGTGACCGTGCTGGTAGCCGATCCTGTGCCGCCGTCCGGATCATTAACAATGAACTCAACGAGGCGGTTCGGACTTAGAGTGGCAGGCGAGCCCGTATTGTCGTAGGTGACCGATGCCAAGCAAGTCTGGTAATCCGCCACGGGCTGAACCCCTGAAATGTCCAGACTGTTAAGGCCAGGGGTCACCGTCAGGCCGACCGGACAGCCGGAGACCGCCAAGACCTCGGCGGCACCGTCCTGAGGGTTGGTAATGGTAACGGAAGCCGATGCCAGCGTCGGATTGTCAGCATCGGTCACTGTGGCGGTTGGATCGACGATCGACACCGGGCCGTCGCCCTCTGTAAAAGTGGCGGCGAAGTCGACTCCGGCACCGGCTCCGTTGAGGTCCACAACGGGACCGTCGTTGGAGGCGATGACGGTGACGTCGGTGGTGGCGGTATTGCTCACCTCGCCCGCCGCCGGACCCTGCACCTGAAAGTCGATGTTGCGGGTGGTGGTGTCGGGGTCGTCGGACGTGTTGTCGTAGGTCACCGTGCGGACGACCTGCTGGAAGTTGGCCACCGAATCGGGTCCGGTCAGCGTCAGCACGCCGCTGCCCGGATTATAGCTGGCCACGATGGCGGTTCCCGTGGTGTCGGCGGCCAGCACTTCGTCGGCACCGTCGAAAAGGGTGCGGATGGTGACCGTGCCCGACGCCAGATCACCCATGTCCATGTCGGTGACGGTGGCGTCGCTGTCGGCCACGGACACCGGTCCGCCGTCTTCGGTGAAGGTGGCGGCGAATCCGTCGCCCACGTCGGGCGGCGGACCGTTGAGGTCGATCTCAGGAGGCTGCTGGTCTTCGGTAGCGCAGTTGTCGCGGTCGCACTGCACCACGGCCAGCCGGGCGTCGAGAATGTCGATCACCCCGTCGTCGTTGAGGTCGCGGGGATCATCGACTCCCGCCGGCTGGTTGCGCATTGAGAGGATGATGAGGATGTCGTCGCGGTCAACGTCGCCGTCGTTGTCCAAATCCGCCGTCTGAGCCAGCAGAGCCGACGTCGCCAGGAAACTGACGATCAATAGAACCGAGATCATCGGGAGGGGTGAATGGCGTCTCATTTTAGAGGCCCCCCCTTGTGTTGCCAATGTTGCCGCGTTGGCGCATGCGCATCAGTCCGGCTCCCAGCAGTAGGGCCGACAGCAGCAGCAGGCCCCATTCGGACAGCGTCGGGATCTCCTGTATTTCGGCTAAATCGAGAACTTGCACTTGGCCGTCCATCGCTTGAGAAGGCAGACTGTTGCCATTCTCATCCGAGGGCGAAGCGTTGGCGGCAAGCGTCACAGGATGGGTCCCGGTCGCAAGGGCTTCGAAAGTCAGAGTAAAAAGAAGAAAGGGGTTGTCTTGCTGCAATGAAACCAGATCGGCCGGGAGCAAGAGCGAAACGGCTACAGCATCAAGCGTCCCCACACCCGGAAAATCCTGGTGGACGACTTCTCCACCCGCTTCGTTGCCCAAGGGCTCCGCAAAGCTAATGGAGTTGAGCGTGAGGTTGGCCGGATCGAAGCCGACCTGCAAATCGTAGGCACCCAAAGCCGGTGAAACACCTGTGGGCAACCCGGTCGCCTCGACTCGGACTTGGACGGTTCCACCAACCGTTGTTGAGCCGCCGTCGGCTTGGAACTCGACAGTGGGCGCCGCGGCGCCGCGGGGCTTGACGTCTTTCCCCCCCTCTGAGGCGGCGGATACAGTCGATAGCAACAATGCGAGAACAAAAGGTAAATAAGGGGATACTTTTTTCAAGATCTTCCCTCCCGGCGAGCCCGAAGTCCTGGCTTCGGAAATTTGAGAAAGCACCACTGCATCCGGCAGATTCAGCCGCCAAGCTAGTCGGTCTCCTTGACTTGCGGTTCCACGCACCAGCGACAGAGCAATACGCAAAAGAAACGGGAAACAGTCACCTGTTGTGGCAGAATGGTAGCGCAACAATTGTCTGATCGCAAACGTAAAATCTCGCCCCTTCTAGAATTCTCAGCCGATTAGCTGAGCTTGCAACTCCCTTTCTGTCATCAAACATTGAAGAATCTCACCCCAGACAGCATACTTGCCATGCACGCATCCGAAGAACCGAGAGCGCGGACGACCCAAGACGAAACGCAAATGGCGACCGGCCTGAGCTACGGTTCCTAGCCTGATTACATTCACTTCGGCCTCCTCTCTCCGAGTCCCCAGACTCCTGCGAGCAGGTCCTTCCGGTTTCCTTTACCAGACGGACCTGAATGAGGAGGCCGCTTTCTTATGTAATCAGGCTAGGATTGTCGGCGATTTTAGCGATTGTCAGCATGGCCCCACTCCGGTTCCCGACGCCGCCTCAGAGCCGTCTGCTTCCAAGCTTTGACTTAGAGCATCTCGGCTATCCAGATCAGGTCATTGAAACATCCATCGAAGGCGGCGAAACGCAAGCTCGAAACGAACTCGCCGTTAGGGCGTGTTGGTGCAACTGCCTGTTCCCACCGTGTCTCCGGAGAAAACAAACGCTGCGGGGTTCGAGGTGTTGTTGTTGTTGAGAAAGGTGCTGGCAGCAGCGTCGTTGCCGCCGCCGAAACCTTGGAAATCGACGCTTCCGCCGGTCTTCTGCAGGAAGATTCCTTCGCCGCTGCCCGCTCCGGTGGCCACGTTGTTGCCCGCTCCCGCCCCGGTCGAAAGGTTGAAGCAGGCCGTCCCCGACTGAACGTCCATGAATATGCCGTTCTGGAAGGAAAAGGCCGGACCGCCGGCGGTGGTCGTGTTGCCGCCTATCTTGGCCTCCAGGCCGACCGCCCCGTCCTGGGCCGAGAAGAGCATCCCGTGAGCGTTCGAGGAAGTGAAGGTGTTGTTGCTGACCGTGATCTGGATGTCTCCGGTCACATTGGTCATGCCGATGGCCCCGTCGGCCACCACGAAGGCCCCTTCACCGCCCGAGGTCACCGTGGTGTCGTCGATCGTCCCCCGCAGCAAGCCGTTGGAGTCGTTCTTGATGATGATGCCGGCCGTGGGAATGTTGAAGAACCCGCCCCCGTCGGTGGCGTTGTTGTTGCGGATGTCGAAGGTGGAGTTGCCCTCGAAGGAGGGATTCACCTGGATGGCCGTGGGCACCTTGATGTCCGGCGACCCGGCCCCGTTGATGGTGGTGCGCTGGACTTCCAGATGGGCGTTGCTGGGAATGGCGGCGTTGTTGCCCCCGGAGAAGACCCCGATCCCGTTGCCTTCAACCGTCTCGATCAGGCTGTCCAGAACCACCAGGCTGAAGTTGCTGCTCAGTTCGCTCTCGAACTGGATGCCGATCTCGCCCGCGATGGCGTCGCTGTTGGACACCTGGCTGTTCTGGATCGTCAGGTCGTCGGTCACCACCGCCGAGGTGCGGGTGTCGTTGAAGACCGAGATGCCCTGCGAGTGCATGCCGTCGAACACCGAGTTGGTGATCGTCGAGACCCCCAGCAGCTCGGTGAAATTGACCGCGTCCTCATCGATGGCGGTGCCGGCGTTGAGCACCTCGGTGTTGAGGATCGTCACGTTGGAGAGGCTCGAACCACGGATGCCGTGAGTGGCGGTTCGCGAGATGAGCAGGTTGTCCAAGGTCAGAGAACTGACGTTGGAAGCCGAGATTCCGTCGTCGCCGATGCTGGTCATCGTGTCGGCGGCCTGACCGGCTGTCGCAGCGCTGTCTCCGATCGTCATGTTGCGCAGAACAGCCACCGTCGAGTTCAGGGAGACGCCGTCGCCCGAGGTGTTCGTGATCACACCTCCCGTGCCTAGACCGGACATCATACCTCCCCCGTTCAGATTGAGGGTCCTGCCACGCGTGCCGACTGACACCGTCGAACTTGAGGCGCCGTCGCCTCTGACCTCGAAAGTCCCGGAGGACCCGGTCGTGTTCAACATGATTCCGTTAGACGCGCCGCTCGAAGAGATGCTGTGGAAGGTCACTCCGGCGCCGCCGATGGTTGTACTCGTGAGAATCGCGCCCACGGCATTGGTAGCCGAGATGGTGTTGTCGTTGTCGGCGTCGGTGACGGTGACGGTGCGGGCCGAGGAGGCGTTGAAGGCGGTCCCGCCGGTAGAGGTGAGGTTGACGTCGTCGAAACTGGTGGTCGAAGTCGCGGCCAAGCTGGTCAGGTCAACGCAGTTGGAGTTGTTGCTGCAATCCAGATCAGAAACGGAAACGCCTGAGAGGATTCCGGTCAGGTCGAGGGCGGCATTATAGCCGGTTCCGGCGCTGTTGAGCGCGCCTACGGTGGCGTTGAGGGTTCCGCTGCCGGAGGCGTCGATGCCGTCGGCGTTGTTGGTAAAGACGTCCAGGTTGGCGAAGGTGACCGTCGTTCCGGCGCTGTTGCCGCTCATGGTCAAAGCCTGGGAACTCAGCCGGTTGCCGGTTCCAGTTCCCAGGTCGACCGGACCATTGAAGGCCACTGGAACGGTGCCCGCCAGGCTGTTGACGATGATTCCCGTGCCGGAAGTTGTGGAAAGCGTGCTGGCGGCGTCGAAGTCGACCGATCCGCCGTTCATGTTCTGGATGTCGGCCACCCGTGCGCCGGGATTGGTGATGTCCACGTTATTGAGGTCGATGGCCGAAGTCACGTCGCCGGGCGAGCCGTTGACGATGAAGGCCGACCCGCCGACGTCCACGGTGACGTTGTTGAAGGTCATGGCGCCTGAGGCAGCGTTAGCGATGCTGATGCCCTGAGTGCCGTTGAGGTCGCCGTTGTTGACCGTCACCGCGCTGTCGGCGTTGGCAATCTCGATGCCGCCTCCGCCGTTGTCGGTCAGCGTTCCGGCACCTGTGTTGACCGTGACGCTGCCTCCGGCGGTGTTGACCACGCGCAGGACGCGGTTGGTGGTGCTGATGATGTTGTTAGTCGAGTTGGCGGTGATGCTGACCGTGGCCTGTCCGCCGTCTACGTCGATGGCGTTGTTGACGCCGGCCGTGTGGTTCATCTGCAAGTCGGAGAAGGTGTAGGCAGCGCCCGAGGAGCCGGAGTTGATGTCCACCACGGCGCCCGAACTGAGGTTGGCCTTGGCCACCGTCACGTTAGAGGCGCTGGTGATGGAGATGCCGTCTCCGCTGTCGGTGACAGTCGTGGTGCCGGAGAGATTGACCAAACCTGCTGTCGTGTTGTTGACCGCGACCGACAGTCCGGCAGTGTTGCTGATGTCGCCGATGTAGGTGATGTTGGACGTGCCGCCGCTGACGTTGAAGGCTGTACCTCCGGCATTCTGGATGCTGCTTGCGGCGCCGAAAGTCATCGTCGAGGTGTTGTTGAGCAGATTGACGCCGTTGGCCGTTCCGGTCCCATTGACTTGCAGGTTGGTGACGGTCAGGCTGCCGCCGCTGACGGAGTCGGCGACCACGCCCGCGGCGTTGCCGGTATTGGCTGCCGCCACGCGCGAGAAGGTCATGCCCGAGCCGCCGATCACCATGGTGTCGAGATTGAAGGCCTGAGCCGCCGTAGTGTCGACGGTGTTGCTGCCCGTAACGTTTAGCGTTCCCTGGTTGATGGCGCTGAAACCGATGCCGGTAGTGGTGTCGATGTCTAGTCCGCCGTTGAAGTTGAAGGTGGCGCCGGAGTTGCCGTTGAGGCTGACGGCGCTGTTGGTGCCGCTGGCGAGTCCCAGCAAGGCCGCGAAGGTGGCGCTGCCTCCGCTGTTGCCGGCAGCGACGACTCCAGCGGCGTTGTTGAATGCCGTAACGGCGCCGTTGAAGGTGACTGAGCCTCCGGTGCGGTTCTGCAGGTCGACGGCTGTCCCACCCATGCTGGTGATAGTGCCGTCGTAGCTGACGGCGGCGTTGGAGCCGTCGACTAAGAAACCGTTTCCGCCGCTATGGCTGATAGCGCCGCCGTTGATGTCGACGGTGCCGTCGACGTCGGTCAAGGCCACCCCGCCCGAGGCACCGGACGCGTTGATGGTGTCGAGGGTCAGAGCGGCGGTCAGCGGATCGAGGTCGAGAGCCGGACCGGCGTCGGAATCAATGGTGCTGCCCGCACCCGTGGTGATGCGGAAACCGGCCATGCCCGTGAAAGAGCCCGTGCCGACTGCCTTGAGTCCGATGCCGGTGGCGTTGTCGATGTTCAGCGTGGTGAAGGCCAAGTCGCCCGTGACGCTGTTCAGGCTCATTCCAGCCCCGCCCACGGCATCAGCGCCGCTGCCGATGACGGTGACGCCGCCGGAAACCTGATCCAGCGCTCCTCCCGGAGTGGCGTCGAACGTTACATTGGAAATCACAATTCCAGCTCCGGTGGTAGCGCCGTTGACGCTATTGCCCGAGAAGCCAGTGATGGTCAAGCTGCCCGCCCCGATGGTAGAGGCGTCGATCACCACTCCGTTTCCGGCACTGGAAGTGACGTCGGCGTTTCCGCTGAAATCCAGAACGACGGCGTTGTCGGTGCCCGCGCCGGTGGTCAGGTCGAAGCCGTTTCCCGAAGGCGAAGCCGTGGCGTAGGCGTTGTTGCTGACGGTGGCCGTGAAGCTTCCGCTTCCCGCAGG
>DATIPO010000089.1:0-79103 GCA_035471925.1 Acidobacteriota bacterium | reverse complement strand
GAGGAAGAAGTTCTTGACGAACTGCTGAGTGAGCGTGCTCCCGCCCTGCGCCGCTTCTTGACGCAGGACGTTGATCCAGGCGGCCCGCGCGATGCCGGCCACATCGATGCCCCAGTGCTGGAAAAAGTCGCGGTCCTCGGCCGCCAGGACGGCGTCCACCAAGGTGACCGGGAGTTCCTCGTATTGCACGGCGCGCCGCTTCTCGCGTCCGCTGCCGAAAAGGTTGGACAGGAACTGCCCCTTGAGCAGCAGCCGGTCTACGACTTGGCCGTCGCGCTGCAGGGCCACCACCCGTCCCGAGGCGTTGAAGCCGATGGCGATGTGCTGGCGGCGGTCCCCCCACTGCTGTCCCACGCGGAAGCGGTTGCCTCGGCGGACGTACCACTCCCCTTCCTTCAACTCGCTCCCCGACTTGTATCCCAGGAAAGACAGCTTGAGGGCCAATTCCTCGGGGGTCAGAACCTGTCCGCGCCGGATCTCCAGCGGGCGGCTGTAGATGGCGCTGACGCGGGCCGGCTGCTCGGCCAAGCGTTCATCGATGAGTTGGGAAAACTCGGTGTAGTAGAAATAGAAAACACCGCAGCCGAAAAACAGCGCCGCCAGGAATAGAAACCCCAGCGCCCTGCGACGCAACCGGCTCTTGCCGACCTTCTTCTTGCGGGATGCCTTCTTGCGAGACGACTTGCGTTTGGCTTTCGCCATGGGAACTCCCCCGAACTGCGGGACTTCCCGATAACCCGTCACCAATTCTACACTGTCGGCGCAGGCATTGGCCAGTTATTTCGTCTCAGGAAGGCTTGCAGGACAGCAAATCCGATACACTCAGAAGGTATGCAGGACCGTTACTCACGCCAGATCCGCTTTGCGCCGCTGGGACGCAAAGGCCAAGAGCGGCTGCAAGCTTCGCAGGTCGCCATCGTGGGCTGCGGCGCGCTGGGCACGGCTTCAGCCGACATGCTGGCGCGGGCCGGCGTGGGCTGCCTGCGCATCATCGACCGCGACTTCGTGGAAGCCTCCAACCTTCAGCGCCAGACGCTCTTCACCGAGTCCGACGCCAGACAGCGCCTGCCCAAGGCCCAAGCCGCCCGCAAGGCCTTGACCCAGGTCAACTCCGATATTGAGGTGGATGCTCTGTGCGACGATCTCGACTATCGCAACATAGCCTCCTTGGTCGAGGGCTGCCACCTGCTGATCGACGGCACCGACAACTTCGAAACGCGCTTCTTGCTCAACGACTGGTCGGTCAGTCAAGGCGTCCCCTGGATCTATGGCGCCGCCCTGGGCAGCTACGGCGTCGCCGCCGCCATTGATGTCGGTCAACCCGGCGATACGACCCCTTGCTTGCGCTGCCTGATGGAAGAGCTTCCCGCGGCGGGCAGCGTGGAAACCTGCGAGACAGCGGGGATCTTGGGACCGACGGTGCAGGCAGTGGCTTCGTTTCAAGCCTCCCAGGCCCTTCGGCGCTTGGCTGGGCATGACTTCGTCCCAGTGATGCTGCGGGTCGACGTATGGGAGGGATATTGGCGCTCCAGCGACTATCTGGCCTTGAAGAATCCTGACTGTCCTTGCTGTGCTGGGGAAGAGTTCCCTTACCTGGGCGGAGAAGCGGGAGACCGTTCGGCTCGTTTATGCGGACGCAATGCCGTGCAAATCCGTCCTTCGCGCCTGAACTCAGGAGAGGGCCCTTTACCCGTCGATTTCGATCTCCTGCTGCAGCGCCTGCCCGAAGACATTGAGGTCCAGCGCAATCCTTTTCTCATGCGCCTCCGGTTGGACGGTCACGAAATCCACCTCTTTCCCGACGGACGGGCCATCATTACCGGCACCGACGACGTGGCGACAGCCCGCAGCCTCTATGCCCGTTATGTGGGTTCTTGAACGTTGAGCCTTAGTCGAGGTCGAAGGGGCGGACGGGGTCGTCGAGGTCGTCTAGCGAGTCGAAGGCCTTGCGGAATTTCTTTTCCAGATCAGAGCTGCGCTTGCGCTCGTTGTCGAAGGCTTGGTCGAAGAGCTGGTCGGCTTTGCCGCGTCGTTCCTGCTCACGCTTGAGGGCCTCCTCGAAAGACGCCGAGCTTTTCTGGCGGCTGTGCTTGAGGACCAAACCGGTTTCCGGGTCCACCTGCAGTTCGGAGCGGCAGCAGGGGCAGGTGACTTTAAGGCGCTTGTCAGACATTGTCCTATTCTAGCACCCGGCCCCAGCCGACGCCGAGAGAGTGCGCCCGGCTGGTTGTGCGAGCGGGCCATTCGCCGTCCAGAGCAGTGATGCCCCCTGGAGGGGTTTGCAGGCTCGAGCCTGGGAGGCGTTGAACAACTGATGGACCAGCACGTCGGCTCTCGCCGTGGCTCTTGAAGGGGGCTGTTCGCTTTCCGTCCGCCCGCTTGAATGAAGCGGCAGCATGCTACGTAGTCATTCCTGTCGGGTTGATTGGGCGGCGGAGTCCGCCAAGCTATACTGGAGACATCATGAATTCCAAGAGGTCCCTTGCAGTCGTGCTTTTTGTACTGGCCGCCCTCAGCGTCCTGGCGGCGCCCTCCCACAAGGCGGGAACTCCAGGACTCTTGCCGCTCTATGCCTGGGGAATGGCCGGCGACACCGACCTCGATCCGGTTGAGATCATCGACAAGGTCGACCGCATGATGCGAGGCGAGTCCTCCCAAGGACGAGTGGAGATGACGGTGGTGACCGAACACTGGACCCGCTCGCTGGAACTGGAGATCTGGTCCAAAGGCAAAGATAAGGCCCTCATCCGCATCCTGGCTCCCAAGAAAGAAGAAGGAACCGCCACCCTTAAGGTGGGACGCGACATCTGGAACTACCTGCCTAAGATCGACCGCACCATCCGCGTCCCCAGCTCGATGATGATGGGCTCCTGGATGGGCTCCCATTTCACCAACGACGATCTGGTCAAGGAATCGCTGCTGGCCGAAGACTACAACATCAAAGTGGTCTACGAGGGGGTCCGCAATGAAGAGGACGGGACCGTGTGGGAGCTGGAACTGCTGCCCAAGCCGGAAGCCCCGGTGGTGTGGGGACGCATCCTCATCCAGGTGCGCCAAAGGGACCTGATGCCCATCTGGTCGCGCTATTACGACGAAGACGACGTGCTCAAGCGCACCCTGACCTTTCACGATTACCGAGAGATGGACGGACGCCTGGTCCCAGCCCGGTTTCGGCTGGAGCCAGCCGACAAAAGCGGCGAATACACCGAAATGGTCTACCACGAGTTGCACTTCAACATCGACATCCCCGACCGCAAGTTCTCGCTGTCCCAACTGAGGAGATGACATGCTGGTCCTCAAACTGGGCTGGCGCAACCTGTGGCGCAACACGCGGCGCAGCCTGATCACTATCGCGGCCGTGGCCACGGCCTTCTTCTTTCTCATCCTGCTGGTGGGCATGACCATGGGACTCAAGGACCAGTTGCTGGCCAACGGCACCAACCTGATGCTGGGGCACGTTCAGCTCCACAATCCCGACTACCTGCCCGACCGCGGGCTCTATGACACCCTGGGCGGACGCCAAGGCGTCGATCCAGACCTCAGCAGTCAAATCGAAGAGAAGTTCACCGCCGTCAAGGCCGCCGCCCCCCGCGTCTACGGGTTTGCCCTGCTTTCAACGGGAGAGCACTCGGCGGGAGCCCAACTGATCGGAGTCGATCCTGAGCGCGAGGCCCGCGTCACGACTTTCCTTAATACGCTTCACACGGGACAGCCGCTGGCAGCCCAAGCCCAAGGCGGCATCCTGCTGGGAGAAGGACTGGCGGAAGAACTGCGCGCCCAAATCGGAGGTGAGGTGGCGGCCCTCACCCAAGCCGCCGACGGATCGCTGGGCAATGCCCTGTTCGCGGTGCGCGGCATCCTTCGTTCGGGACTCAGCCACGTCGACAAAACGCTGGCGGTGGTCCACGTCAGCGACCTTCAGGACCTGCTGGTGCTGCCGCCGCAGCGCATTCACGAGATCGTCCTCAGCTTGGACGATCCCATGCAGGCTGACGCCCTCACCGAACAGCTCAACGCCGATTCCGAGCTGCCCGAGCAGGTCGAAGCCGCCTCCTGGGGCGATCTCTCACCTCAACTGCGCGACTATCTGGCCATGTTCGAGTCGAGCTATGGATTCATCATCGGACTCATCGCCATCTTCGCCGCCCTGGGAATCCTCAATACCATGCTCATGGCCGTCTTCGAGCGCAGCCGCGAAATCGGGACCGTCACTTCGCTGGGCATGCTGCCCGAACAGGTGCTCTTCTCTATCCTGGCCGAGAGCTTCTTCCTGTCGTTGATCGGGGTGGCCGCTGGGCTGGGCATCGGCGGCTGGGCCATGAACTACCTCTCCACCAGCGGACTCGACCTGAGCCGCTGGATGGGCGAGATGGCGATCATGAGCACCCGCATGGACCCGGTCATCCGCTTTCAATGGAATTGGGAGATGACCTCCTGGGCCGGCCTGACCTTGATGGCGGCATCCATCCTGGCGGCCGCCATTCCGGCTTTCCGCGCGGCCCGCATGGATCCGGTCAAAGCCATGGCCGCCGCCAAAGGGGTGTGAGTGAAGGAGAAGCTGACATGCTGACCATCCTACGCATCGCTTGGCGCAACCTGTGGCGCAACACCCGCCGGACGCTGCTCACGGCCCTCACCGTATCCCTGGGGCTGGCCTTGCTGCTAGTCTCCCTGGGACTGGGCGACGGAGCCCACCAGCAGATGATCGAAAGCGCCGTCCGCATGGGCTCCGGACACGTCATCGTACAGGCCGACGGCTACCAAGCCGTAGGAGGCATCGAGCGCACCCTCAGTCAAGCCGAAGTCGACAGGGCCCGCCGCCAAATCAAGCAGGCCGGGGACTTCCCCGTTGTGGGGGTGACCACCCGCATCTTCGCCTCGGGGCTGGCCTCCTCAGCCGACGGTTCCACGGGCGTCCAGATCATCGGCGTGGAGCCCCAGGGAGAACGCGACTCCTCCGACTTCCCCGACAAGATCGTGGAAGGCCAATTCCTGGCTCCCGGCGACGAAAGCCGAGTCGTCATCGGCCGCGGCGTCGCCCGCAAGCTGGAGCTGGATGTGGGCGACAAGCTGGTGCTGATGGCCCAGGCCGCTCACACCTCCGACGTGCAGTCGCGTCTGGTGCGGGTCAAAGGCATCCTGGGCACGGGGCAGGACGAGTTTGACCAGATCATCGTCCTGTTGCCCCTCTCGGAGGCTCAGCGCTTCTTCAACCTGCCGGGGCAAGTCCACCAACTGGCCGTCGTGCTGGAAAGCTCCCACACTTCCGAGGAGCTGGCCCAGGACCTGCGTCAGGCCTTGACCGGCCACCGCCGGGCCCAGTCGCCCCGGCCGACCGCGCCTCAAGTCGCGGCCGCCGCCGGACCGCAGGAGGACCGTGACGCCGAAGGCTACCGTCGCGACGGCGTGGAGGTCCTGCAGTGGAGACAGGCGCTGCCCGAACTGCAAGAATTCATCCGGGTCGACGACGGAGGCAACTACGTCTTCCACGTCTTTCTCTTCCTGCTGATCGGATTCATGGTGCTCAACACCCTTCTGATGAGCGTGCTGGAGCGCCGCCGCGAATTCACCCTGCTCAGCGCGCTGGGACTGCCTCCGGCCCAACGCTTCGCCATGGTGCTGTTTGAAGCCGCCCTGATCGGAGCCCTGGCCTCCGCCGCTGGACTGGCGCTGGGATGGTCGGCCCACAAGTACTTCGAAGTCTACGGACTGCCGCTGGACGCCCTGATGGACATGGAAGGAGCTACCGTGGCCGGAGTGGCCTTCGACCCGGTCATGCACTCTTATCTCTCGGCGGAGCGCATCCTGTGGTCGATTTTCTGGATTTTTCTGATGACCTTGGTGCTGGCCCTGATGCCCGCCTGGAGGGCGGCCCGAGCCGCCGACGTACAACTGCTGGGAAGAGACTGATGTGTGCCAAGCTCCAACTGCCAATCTCCAACTCCCAAGTCCTGGCCGTGTGCCGGAAGCGCGCGATGAGGTGCCGACCAACGCCGCAACCCGCGAGCCGTGAGGAATGACCATAATGAATGAGAGCACAACAGCCGCCAAACCGTCCGGCTTGACCGCGACCACCGACGACGATGTGCTGCGTCTGGAAGGCGTCAGCCGCTTCTATCAGCAAGGCTCGGAAACCATCAAAGCCCTCGACAACGTCGACCTCGTTTTGGAGCAAGGCGACTTCGCCGTCCTCATGGGCCCGTCAGGGTCGGGTAAGACCACGCTGCTCAACGTGGCGGCCGGACTGGATGTCCCCGACCAAGGACGCATCATCCTGCAGCAGGAGGACATCACCGGCATGTCCAACCGCGAGAAGGCCCGCCTGCGCCTCAATGAGATCGGATTCATCTTTCAGGCCTACAACCTGGTACCCGTCCTCAGCGCCGAAGAGAATGCCGAGTTCATCCTCTTGCTGCGCGGCGTACCCAAGGACAAGCGCCGCCGCCGCGTCCGCGCACTGCTGGACGAAGTGGGGCTGAAGGGAATGGAACACCGGCGGCCGGCGGAACTCTCGGGAGGTCAGCAACAGCGAGTGGCCGTGGCCCGCGCCATCGCTTCCAACCCGGCCCTGGTCCTGGCAGACGAACCCACCGCCAACCTCGACTCAGAAACCGCCGTGGCCCTGTTGGAGCTGATGGAGCGCCTCAACCACGAACATGGCACCACCTTCCTCTTCAGCACCCACGACCCCCGAGTCATGAAACGCGCCCACCGCATCATCCGCCTGGTGGACGGCCAAGTCGACTCCGACACCCGCGTCAACCCTGAACATGCCCGAAAGTAACGCGTTGGGAAGCCCCTTTTTCAAAAGGGATTCGAAAGGCCGCCTCAAAAGCAGACACTCTGATCCCACAGTCGCCTCCTCGACCGACTCACAGACCTTGTCAGCGTCTTCGTCGGTAAGAAGACCACCGTTACTCGCTCATTGACCTTCCGACGCTAACTGAAAGATCTTCACGCACATCCGCCCGCAGATGCCGGATGGTCGAGGCAGGTTATTGGCCGGTTATCTCGTCCCAGTCGGAGGCCAGGGCGCAGCCTAAGGAACTCTCGGGGTTGTCGTAGTCGATAAAAGCCGCCACGGCGTCGTAGTCGGGGTCGGTGTGGGGGATCTCGACTCCCAGCACTTTCCCGACGCAGCCGCTGTGGGTGACCAGCAGCAGGTTGGAGCCTTCCTGCTTGTGCTGGCTGATCAAGTCTTCGAATTCGCAGGTGAACAACCCGTCGGCTTCGATCGGTTCAGCATCGGGGACCAGCGTTTCAGCCGTCTGAAGGGTGCGGCAATAGGGGCTGGTAAGGACAGGCGAAAAGCTCATCCCCAGCCGCTGCCAATGCGCCCGCAGGGCTTCGGCCTGAGCGAAACCGCCCTCGGTCAGGGCCTGATCAGGATCGGGACAAGGCCGGTCGACGTGCCCTCCCTTGGTGGCGTGGCGGATGAGAACCACCAGGCGTCCCGCTTCAGCAGCTTGGCGGACGGCGGCCTGGCGTTGGGAGTCCTTGTATATGCGCGGACAGAGGTCCGCTTCGGTCTGCTCAGCTTGCGACTCCTGAGGTTGTGAGGATTCCGCCTGCGAAGCGTCTTCAGGGGACGAGCAAGCGATAAAAAACGTGACCAGTGCCAACAGCGCTAACTTTTTCATCTGCAAGAGCTTAGCAAAAATGCCTCCCGCCGTCTCCTGAGAAATGTTAATGCAAAGGATGAAATTTTATTCATGATTTGAGAGAATCACAACGCACCCGACGTTGAGACGCAAAGCAAAGTATCCGTCGAACGTCTGGCGGAACTCGCGAAAGGATGATGTTCATGTTTCCCAATCGGCTTCAGACTCTTCTAACATTGCTTTGTTTGATGACGCCTTCGATATCGATGGGGTTGACGGCCGAAGACTGGAAGTCGGTCGACAAGCAAAACCTTGAAATGACCGAACCCCAGGTGGAGCCGGGAGCCGACGCCGAGGCCATTTTCTGGGAAGTGAAGGTGGAGGACGAGATCTCCGGAGGCGACCCCCAGGTGGTCCTCAACCATTACATCCGTCTCAAGATCTTCAACGAGCGGGGACGCGATGCGCACAGCACCATCGACATCCCCTACAGCAGCAACGAGAAGATCGACCGCATCAAGGGGCGGACCATCAATCCCGACGGCAGCATCGTCGAACTCGACAAAGATTCGGTTTACGAGCGCGACGTGGTCAAGTCGCAGGACATTAAGGTGCGGGCCAAGTCCTTCGCCATGCCCGCCGTCCAACCCGGCTCGATCATCGAGTACCAATGGCGGGAGATCCGCCGCGACAATCTGACGCTCTACGCCCGCTACGACTTTCAGCGCGACATTCCGATTCAGAAAGTCACCTACTTCATCAAGCCTCTGAGAAACGCTGGACCCTATGGGATGCGCAGCATCACCATCAACGGCCAGCAGAGGACCTTCGAAAAGGCTCCTGGCGGCTACATGAAGACCAGCATGGAGGACGTCCCCGCCTTCCGCGAAGAGCCCTACATGCCGCCCGAGAGCCAAGTGCGTCCCTGGATGCTGCTCTATTACACCGACGACAAGGCCAGCATGACCCCCCAACAGTACTGGGGCAAATACGCCGAAGAGCGGTTCCAGGCTCTTAAGGACCGCTTCAAGGACGACAAGGAAGTCAAGGCGAAGGCCAAGGAACTGCTGCGCGAAGTGCAGGATGACGAGGAAAAGTTGCGCGTCCTCTACGAGTTCTGCCAGAACGAGATCGTCAACGTCTACGACGACGCCTCCGGTCTGAGCGACGAAGAGCTGGAAGACCGCAAGCGCAACCGCAAGCCCAAGGACACCCTGAAACGGGGCATGGGAACCAGCTTCGACATCACCGCTCTCTTCCTGGCCTTGGCCCAGGCGGCCGATTTCGAGGCTTACTGGGCTGAAATCGGCGACAGTTCCTTCTACTTCTTCGAGCCCAACATCGCCAATGCCTACTTCTTGCCGGGATGGGCGGCGGCCGTCAAGCTTAACGGCGAGTGGCGCTTTTTCGATCCTTCCCAGGCTTACGTGCCTTTCGGCATGCTGCGCTGGCAGGAGGAAGGGCAAATGGCGCTTATCCTGAATCCCAAGGATCCTCGCTTCGCGCGAACGCCCAGCAGTCCTTCAGAATCATCGGTGGAACGCAGTATCGGAGACTTGGTCCTCCACCCCGACGGGACGCTGGAAGGCGAAGTCCGCCTGGTATTCACGGGCCACCGGGCGGCGTGGCGGCGCGAGCAATATGACGACGACGAGGAGGACGAGCGCATCGCCGCCATCCGATCGCGCATCGAATCGCGCATGGGAGGAGCGGAAATCAGCGAAGCCAAGATGGAAGGCGTGAAGGACACCGGATCGCTGGTCTACTCCTGCAAGGTGCGGATCCCCGGCTACGCTCAGGTGACGGGCAAGCGGATTTTTCTGCAGCCCGCTGTCTTCCAGCGCAATCGCGATCCTTACTTCAGCGCCGCCGACCGCCTCCACTCGATCCACTTCCAATACTCCTGGCTGGAG
The DNA here is from genome assembly GCA_035471925.1 of Acidobacteriota bacterium. Taxonomy (GTDB): domain Bacteria; phylum Acidobacteriota; class UBA6911; order RPQK01; family DATIPO01; genus JANQFM01. Next base: position 69,589 of record DATIPO010000089.1, on the reverse strand, counting down.
GAGGACGCCGTGCGCATCCGCTTGCCGGAAGGCTACGCCCTGGGTCCGGTTGCTCCGCCCGACCCTTTCCACTCGGGTGACAACATCCAATACGTGGTCAACTTGGAGAAGGAAGACGAGCGGACCTTGATCTACAAGCGCAGCTTCCGCTTTCAAGGACTGCTCTTCCCGCCCGAGAGCTATCCGCAGCTCAAGGCGCTCTTCGACGCCCTGCATGAACGCGACAACCATACGCTGATGCTGAGAAGCCAGGAGTCTGAAGCTTCCAGCTCGGGAAACTAGATCTCCATGCAAGAGACCCGCTTACACATGACTCTGCTCCTGCGGCGGACCGGCTGGCTGGTCCTGTTTTGCTTTTGTGCCAGCCTGGGACTCGGCGCCGCCGACAAGGCTCCCGCCTGGCTGGAGCAGGCTGCCGCCCTTGAGATCCGCGAGGAGTGGAAAGAGGAGCCGGCGGTGGTGCTGCTCGACCACAAGTTCATCACGGTGGACGAGAGAGGCAAGACCACCGTCCGCCGCCGCCTGGCCATCTCGGTGCTCAACCGGCAGGGAACCCGGCGGGCCAGCGAGAACGTCGTCTACTTGACCGAGGGAGAGAAGGTCCAGGCCATGGAGGCCTGGGTCATCCGTCCTGGCGGAGAGGTCCGCCGCTACAAGGAAAAAGAAGCCCTCGACCTGTCTCTGGCCGACAACGACATCTACAACGAAGCCCGCATGAAGATCGTGGTGGCCTCTGACGAGGCGGTCCCCGGTTCGGTCTTCGGATGCGAGTGGGTGCTGGAGCAAAAGACCATTTTCACGCAGTTCTCGGAGTATCTGCAGGAGCGGGGGATGGCCACCGCCGACTTCAATCTGCGCTTGATGGTGCCGGCCGGCTGGCGGGTCGAGCCGACCTTGTTCAATATGAAGCAGGAGCCGCGCTTCGAGTCCGAGGGGAATATTTACCGCTGGAGCGCGGGCCCCCTGGACCCCATCCCCTCGGAGCCCTCAAGTCCCTCGATTTCGGCCCTGGTTCCCCGCATCGCCCTCAGCTACTTCCCAGCCTCGGGAGCCTCGGCGGCGGGACCTTCCTTCGCTTCCTGGAACGACGTTTCATCCTGGCTGACGCGGCTTAATGACAGCCAGGTCGAGGACTCGGGCGAGGTGGCCCAGGCTTCTTCACGGCTGTTGACCGGGGCCGGCGACGAGTGGAGCCGCCTGCAAGCGCTGGCACGCCACGCCCAGGACGTCAACTATGTTTCCATCCAAACCGGCATCCGGCGGGGCGGCGGCTACCGTCCCCGCAATGCCTCCGAGGTGCTGAGCAAGAACTACGGCGACTGCAAGGACAAGACCAACCTGCTGCGTTCGCTGCTCAAGTCAGCGGGCATCGAGTCCTACGCGGTGGCCATCTACGCCGGCGATCCCGACTATGTGCGCGAAGAATGGCCCTCGCCCCAGCAGTTCAACCACGCCGTCAGCGCCATCCGCGTCAGTCCCGGCATTGAGGCTCCGGCTGTGACCGAGCATGCGGGACTGGGACGGCTGCTCTTTTTCGACCCCACCGATAACGTGACCCCTCTGGGACTCCTCCCCGAGACCCTTCAAGGTGCTCCGGGACTGGTTCTGGCGGGGGAGAAAGGCGTCCTCATGGAGCTGCCCACGGTCCCCGCCGAGGACAATATCCTGAGGCGCCGCATCGAAGCCCGCCTGGGACTCGACGGATCGCTCTCCGCCAGCGTCAGCGAGGAATCCACCGGCAACGTGGGAGTGCAGGAACAGAAGCTCTTCAGCCGTCTGTCCGAACCCGACTACCGGGAGACCATCCACGACTGGATCGTGGACGACGTGGCGGGCGCACAGTTGGACAACCTGCGCACCGAACCGATGCAAGGCGGACGCGGAGGGCGGTTCAAGCTGCAAGTCGATTTCACGGCTTCTTCCTACGCCCAGGTGATGCAGTCGCGCATCATGCTCTTCCAGCCCATCCTGGTCAGCCGCCGCGACCGCAACCGCTTCGCCTCAGCCGATCGCAAGCTGCCGGTCCAACTGGAAGCCCAGAGCTTTGAAGAGGAAACCGTCTTCACCCTGCCGCCTGGATTTGAGGCTGACGAACTGCCCGCGTCGCTGCAGTTGAGCGAGTCCTTCGGAGACTACGAGAGTTCCTGTGAGTCCCAGGCCGGAGAACTGCGCTGCCGCCGCAGCCTGACCCTCAAGCGCATGCTGATTCCAGTCGAAAACTACGACGCCTTGCGCCTCTTCTTCCAACAGGTGCAGAGCGTCGAACAAGCCCCCGCCGTCCTCATCAAACACTAGGGGAAGCCGCCAATGCTGCCTTCACTGTTGTTCCTTGACCTCCGCCCCTCTCATCCGGCCATCTCGTCCTGCGAAGAAGGCTCAGGGGCACTTCCAGCGCGCCTCTTGGTGCTGGTCCATGTTCTGTGTCTTGCGCTCAGCCCGGCTGTCGAAGCTGCCGACTGGAAGCCGGTCGACCCCGCCGATCTCAGGGCCGAGCAGCCCAGCGTTGAGGCCGGTGCTGACGCCGAGGCTCTGTTCTGGGAAGTGCGCGTCCAGGACGAAGTCTCGGGGCAAGTCCCCAAATCCCACCTTGACCATTACTTGCGCTTGAAAATCTTCACAGAAAGAGGGGTTGAGCAGTTCGGGACGGTCCGCCTGGGCCAGTCCAAAGACATCCGAATCCTGGCTATCCGGGGACGCACGATCCAGCCCGACGGCAGCGTGATCGAGCTCGATGGAGATTCGGTCTTTGAGCAGGACTCGGCCAAGGGTTTCGGAGTCACCCTGACCGACAAGACCTTCGTCATGCCGGCCGTGAAGCCGGGAGCGATTATCGAGTACCAGTGGAGGGAAACCCGCCTGGAGCAGTTCGCTCACGGCGCCGAATTCGATCTGCAGAGGGAGTTCCCGGTGCGCCGGGTGACCTACTACCTCAAACCTTGGAGTAATGACCAAGGATACGATATGCGGGCCTTGGTCTTCAATGCCGAGCAACCGCCTTTTCAGCACGAGCCGGGCGGCTGGCAGTCGGTGAGCCTCGAAAACGTGGCGGCCTTCAGAGAGGAGCCCCACATGCCGCCCGGCCTAGCGGTGCGTCCTTGGATGTTGACCTACTACACGCGCGACCATCAGGACTTGTCGCCCCAAGAGTATTGGAAGCGCCACGCCAAGCGGCTCTGGGACGTTCACAAAAAGCGCTTCAAGGTCAATCGCGCCGTTCGCGACAAAACCGCCGAGTTGCTTGAGGGCGTGAAGTCCCCCCAGGAGAAGCTGCGCATCCTCTACGACTTTTGCCGCCGTGAGATTGAGAACATTCACGACGACACTGCCGATCTCTCCCAGAGGGAACTGGAAGAGCGGGACGCCAACAAGAAGCCGGAAGACACACTGGAGGAAGGACGCGGCACGGGCTATGACATTACTATGCTGTTTCTAGCCTTGGGCGAAGCCGCCGGATTTGAGGCGCGTCCTGCAGCGGTGGGCAACAGCGCTTTTTTCTTCTTCGATCCTCAGGTCGCCGTCAGCTACTTACTTCCCAACATGACTGCGGCCGTCCAAGTCGGCCAGGAGTGGCGTTTCTTTCACCCTCCAGCGCGCTATGCCCCCTTTGGCACCCTGCCCTGGTTTCACGAGGGGCAGTTGGCTCTGATTGCGGATCCTGATGAACCGGCTTTCGTGCGTACGCCGGTGAGTTCGCCCCAGCGTTCCTTCACCCGCCGCAGCGCCGACCTGAGCCTGGACGAAGAGGGAACGCTGGAAGGCCACATCCGCATTGAGTTCGGCGGGCACCAAGGCGCCCGCCGCCGGGAAATCCACGACGCCAGCGAGGAGTCCGAGCGCCGGGACGCCCTCCTGGAAATGCTTGCAGGCCGCCTCCCTGGCATTGAGGTCTCCGCGCCCGCCATGGAGCGCATTGGAGGACCCGGATCGTTGGTCTACACCGCCCGCATCCGCCTGCCGGGATTCGCCCAAGTGACGGGCAAACGCCTCTTTCTCCAGCCTGCTTTCTTCCAACAAGGACAGAACCCGCGTTTCACTGCCGCCGAGCGGCTCCACCCCATCTATTTCCACCACACCTGGATGGACGAAGATATAGTCCGCATCAAGCTTCCCGAGGGGTATGAGGCTTCATCGCTGGAGTCACCCGGTTCCTTCCGGGCTCCCGAAGTCTGCGAGTACATGGTCAGCCTGGCCATGGAAGCCGACAACACCCTGGTCTACAAGCGCCGCTTCATCTTCAAGGGCCTGCTTTTCCCTGCTGAGAGCTACAGCTCGTTGAAAGACGTCTTCGACATGGTCCACACCCGCGACAGCCACACCCTCATCCTGCGGCACCCTGAGAGAAACTAGCCATCAGGGATCCGTCTTGAGGTGGGCTTACCCCTCTTTTCTGGGGTATTTGACCCACGCATGGCAGCTCCAAGCCGGTCGACGCGGTCCTGAGCCTTTGGCATCCCTCCTGCTTAGAAAAACACCTGGAGAGAAAACGATGCCAAGCAAGACCTTTTATGTTTATGTAGTTTTTCTGATCTTGGTCCTGGCGGGCGCTCCCGCTTGGGCGCAGGGCCCGGGAGGGGGGCCTGGCGGTCCGGGCCAGGGACCCGGCCAAGGTCCGCCAGAGGACTTTCCGGGATTCGCCGGACTTCCGGTCGAGCGAAACCTCGTGCTTCCCCAGGTGGCATTGGGGCAAGGGGTAGTAACGACCATCGTGCTCAGCAACATGGGCCTGGGTCAGCGCATGCCCTGGCTTCCTCAACCTGAAGACATTGCCCTGCAAGGGACGATTCACTTCTTCGATCCCGAGGGCGAGGCGCTAACCGTGATTCCCGAGGGCGGCCAGCCTACCCAGGCGGTTGCCTTTGAACTCGGCGCTGCCGAGACCGTCTTCCTCGCCCTGACCGCCGATGCTCCGTTGCAGACCGGGTGGGCCCTGATCGACGTTGAGGACGGCGACAGCAACTGGGGATTCATGGACGGGCGCATGCCCTTCCGGGGCGAGCGGCTGATGGCCACGGCCTACTACACGATCGAAGACGGCAACGGCGTGCTCACCCAGGTGGGTGTGGTTCCGGCGACCTTCGAGAGGGGCCTTTTCCAGCACCTGCTGATGCCGGCCCAATTCGGCTCCGGCCTCAATACCGGCGTGGCCTTGGTCAACGTGGACGATGAAGCTCTGGAAGCCGAGTTGGTGCTGCGGTCCGGCGATAGAAGCGTCCAGCTTACGACCAGCATCATGCTCCAGCCCGGCCAACAACGGGCCCGCTTCATCGATGAGTTGTTTCCCGGCTTGGAAGACGGCTTCCAGGGCGTGCTGGAAGTCCGCAGCGGTCAATCGGGACTCGTCGCTTTGGGGCTGCTCAGCAACCAGGGCATACTCACCTCGGTCCCCACCCGCCACTTCGGCGTCTGGACGCAAAACGGGCCAATGATGCCTTAGGGTTCGCCAGGATCATCGGCATCCCGGCGGTCCCAGCCGGCTTCGCTGCGGCGGAACTTCTCCTCCAGATAGGGCTTCAGGGCTCCTGAACGGTGGGCGATACGGAGAGCTTCTTCCAGCCAGAGCAGGCGCTGTTCGGCGGACGCCTCCCGAGCCGCCTGAGCAGCAAACCGCTCGGCGTCCTCAAAAGTCGAGGTCCAATTACGATCCGTCATCCTTCTCCTCTCCCGTTTCTGACAGAGTCTCCAGGAAGCGGAGGTCCTCAAGATCGATGGCGCGTCCGGCCCGGCGTTTCATGGCGATCAGATGTTGAAGCGAAGCGACCTTGACCTGCAAGCCGACGAACTCCTTGACGCAGGCCTCCGCCCACAACTCGCGAAATGGGAGCGGCGCCCGCGCGAAAAGGTCGATCACGAGCAGGGGATTGGACGGGTCCCACAGCGTGAAAACGTCCATTCCCCTCTCTTCGATCCACTGTTGGCGCCGTTGCGGATCGGCAAAGTCGGAAGCCGCCACGGGAAGACGAGGACGAAGACCCAAGCCCTCAAGGGCATCGATGGCCGCGCCCGCCTGTTGGGGAGAAAGGTCAAGCACGAGATCGACATCGGCGGTGAAACGCGCCCGGCCATGCAGGACTACTGCCAGCCCTCCCACTACTACGAAGCGCACCCCGGCTTGATCGAGCGCTTCGAAGACAGGGCGGTACACCGACATCCCCCTATCTTAACCTCAGTCGCCCGGCGGATCAGAAAAAGACCACGTTGCGGGGGTCGGATTGGCCTTCGGGGACGGAGTGGGCTTCGGTGTCCTCGGGTTCCACGGCGTCCAGGAAGGGCATTTGGCGTCGCAGCTTGGCGCCCACTTCCTCGATGGGATGGTAGCGCTCACGGGTACGGCGGACGCGGAACTCGGGCTGGCCGTCTTCGCATTCCTTGATCCACTGGCGGGCGAAGGAACCATCGCGGATCTCGGCCAGCAACTTGCCCATCTCCCGGCGCACGTCGTCGTTGATGACGCGCGGTCCGGCGGTATAGTCGCCGTATTCGGCGGTGTCGCTGACCGAGTAGCGCATGTAGTTGAGTCCGCCGCGGTACATCAAGTCGACGATCAGCTTAAGCTCGTGGAGACACTCGAAGTAGGCCACCTCGGGCTGGTATCCGGCTTCCACCAGGGTCTCGAAGGCCGCTTTGACCAGTTGGCTGACGCCTCCGCAGAGGACGGCCTGCTCGCCGAAAAGATCGGTTTCGGTTTCTTCGGCGAAAGTGGTGTAGATGACGCCGGCCCTGGCACAGCCCAGAGCCCGGGCGTAGGACAAGGCCAAGTCGAAGGCCTGACCCGAGGCATCGTTTTCCACCGCTACCAGGGCCGGAGTTCCCTGGCCAGCCTGGTAGGTCTCGCGTACCCTGTGTCCCGGCGCCTTGGGAGCCACCATGCTCACGTCCACCCCCTGGGGCGGTTTGATGGCGCCGAAGCGGATGTTGAAGCCGTGGCCGAACATAAGAGTATCGCCGGACTTGAGATGCGGCTCGATCTGCTTGCGGTAGAGTTGAGGCTGGACGGTGTCGGGGGCCAGAATCATGATGACATCGCCCCAGGCGCACACCTCGGGCACGGTTTGAACCATCAGTCCCGCCGGCTCGGCCTTCTTCCAACTGGATGAGTCCTTGCGCAGACCTACACGCACCTCGACTCCGCTCTCTTGCAGGTTGAGGGAGTGGGCGTGCCCCTGCGATCCGTAGCCGATCACAGCCACTTTCTTGGATTGGATCAGATTGGGATCGGCGTCCCTGTCATAAAATGTTCTTGCCACGTTACTTGCTCCTTCGGGTCGCTTCTCATGCGAGCCGCGATTGTTATTCCACCCTTTCAGGGTTTTCCCTGCCTCAAACTTGTACCCAGGGTGGCGCTCGCGCCTCGCTTTGCTCGCCGCGGCTGACCCTGGGCTGACAAATGGTTCCCCTTCAGGGAACCCGGACTTGACCTTCACCAAAGTTGCTGGTTGAACTCCGCGCAGCCTTGGCAAAGCGCTGAAATCGTGGCCTTGGCAAAGCGCTGAGATCGCAAAGCGCCGTAATCACAGCCTTGGCAAAGCGCCGAAATCGCGGCCTTGGCAAAGCGCTGGAATCGCGGCCTTGGCCAAGCGCTGTAATCGCGGCCTTGGCCGAGCGCTGAAATTACAACCTTGACAGAGCGCTGAAATCACAGCCTTGGCGAAGAACCGAAATCGCAGCCTTGGCGTGAAATCGTTGACTATCGGGCCACCGTTAGGGACCGCTTCTCCTCGCTTAGCAAAGACACCCTCTCAATTACCGGAGGACTGAAGCCGTCCCTAACGGTCGCCCGACCGTCGGATTCATTCTCGTATTCCATCTTGGAGGCCTTGGAAGCGTCAGCCTGGACACCCAGATCCGCCGCGCGCTTTCCCCGCGACATGGCCACGGCACCTGTCCTCGCCATTTCGAGAATCTCAAAAGGACGCAGGACTTCCACAAGTCCCTCGATCTTGGAGTCGGAACCGGTGATCTCAGCCACCAGGGCCTGCGGCCCGATGTCCACTACGCGGGCCCGAAAGACCTCGCAGATCTGCAGGATCTCGCGGCGCGTGCTGGTGTTGCAGCGCACTTTGATGAGGGCCAGATGACGTTCCACGCTGGGACTCTCGGTGACGTTTTCCACCGACAGGATATTGACCAGCTTATGCAGGTTGGCCTCTGCGCGCTGAGCCTCCGCGGCTTCTCCTTCCATCACCACCGTCATGCGCGAGATGCCCGGACGGTGGGTGTGGCCCACGCTCAGCGAGGCGATGTTGAAGGCTCTTCGGCGGAAAACCGAAGCCACCCGGTCAAGCACTCCCGGCTTGTCCTCGACATGAAGGACTAGCGTCTGAAGAGGACTTTGTCGAATGTCGCGGCGGCCTGAGATCACTCGCATCGGTTCACCATTCAGATTGAGCCGTTTCCACCAGCGGATTCTCCTCCAGCGGACGGCGGATCATGTCATGCAGGTCGGCCCCCGCGGGAACCATGGGGTAGACGGAGTCTTCTTGCTCGACCCGGAAGTCGACCACCACCGTCCCCTTGTTGGAACGCGCATCGCTGATGGCTTGACGGGCTTCCTGGCGCGTCTGAGCGCGCAGGGTCTGCAGTCCGTGGGCCTGGGCCAGCAGACAAAAATCAGGATTGCGAAGAGGCGTGGCGCTGTAGCGCTTCTCGTAAAAGAACTCCTGCCACTGCCGCACCATGCCCAGATAGCCGTTGTTGATGATGGCCACGTTGATGTCGAGGTCTTCCTGGGCGCATGTGGAAAGCTCGGCGGCGGTCATCTGGAATCCGCCATCGCCGCACACCACCCACACCTCGGCCTGGGGACGCGCCAGACGAGCCCCGATGGCGGCGGGAAGAGCAAATCCCATGGTGCCCAATCCGCCCGAAGTGATGAGTTGGCGCGGATAATCGTGCTTGTAGTACTGGGCTTCCCACATCTGGTGCTGTCCCACGTCGGTGACCACGATGGCTTCGCCCTCGGTCAGGTTCCAGATGTCGTTGATGACGTGGGCGGCATAGAGCCGTCCGTTGTCGGGCAGGGTCTGAATGTCGCGGACCGCCGAATCGCCCTTCATATCGCTGATGGAGCCGAGCCAGGCGGCGTGGTTGCGCTCTTCGACGGCCTCGTTGAGCTGCAAAAGCGTATCGCGCAGGTCGCCCACGATGCCCACGTCGACTTTGACGTTCTTATTGATCTCGGCCCGGTCGATATCAACGTGGACTTTCTTGGCGCCGGTGGCGTAGGTGGCGGGATTGCCGGTCACCCGGTCGTCGAAGCGCATCCCGAAAGCCAACAGCAGGTCGGCGTCCTGAATGGCCTGGTTGACCCAGGACTCTCCATGCATCCCCATCATGCCCAAGGCCAGCGGATGGGATGCTGGAAAGCCTCCCAATCCCAACAGGGTGCAGCTCACGGGAATGGACGTTTTCTCGACGAACTGCAGCAGGGCCTCGGTGGCGCCTGACTGAATCACGCCTTGACCCGCCAGAATCAGGGGTTTCTGAGCAGCGTCAATGAGTGAGGCGGCCTGCTGCAGCTCGTCCGGCAAGGCTCCCAGCGCGGGACGGGCTCCCGGCAGGCAGACCTCGAGCGCATCCCAATCGAAGTCGGCGCATTCCTGCTGGGCATCTTTGGTGATGTCGACCAGCACGGGACCGGGGCGTCCGCTGCGAGCCAAATGGAAAGCTTCCTTGAGGGTGGGTGCAATGTGCTCGGCCCGGGTCACCAGGTAATTGTGCTTGGTGATGGGAAGCGTGATGCCCGTGACGTCGCATTCCTGGAAGGCATCGCGCCCGATGACGGGCGAAGGCACTTGGCCGGTGATGCAGACAATCGGCGACGAATCCATCATGGCGGTGGCGATTCCCGTGACCAGATTGGTGGCTCCGGGACCCGACGTGGCCAGCGCCACTCCCACCTTTCCGGAAGCGCGTGCGTATCCGTCCGCCATGTGGGCTGCGCCTTGCTCATGGCGCACCAGAACATGGCGGATGGAGTATTGGGTGAGGGCGTCGTAGGCCGGAAGGATGGCTCCACCCGGATAGCCGAAAACGGTATCCACCTGCTCTTTGAGCAGACATTCCCAGAGAATCTGGGCACCGTTCTTTGGGCTCATCGTCGTCCCCTCCAAAGAAAAACGCCGCCAGGGTCCCGCGCGCCATCCCGGCCGACAAGGAAAGCCGGGAAGCGCGCGGAGCCGGGTTTGCAACCTTGCCCGGCGGCAAAAGGCACTATGCCCCAGGTCCTTCCATATGTCCAATTTATAATTTTTCTGCTCTTTATTCGATTCGTTTATTAAATAAATCTTGCAAATAGAGTGTGGCCGGTTTATAAATACTACCCGTCATGGATTATCAAGCGCTTCAGGTGTTCTTGACAGTGGTGGAGGAGGGCAGCTTTTCCCGCGCCTCCGAGCGCCTCTTGAGGACTCAGCCAGCGGTGTCGCTGGCCGTCCGACGTTTGGAAGAGGAGCTGGGCGAGACGCTCATCGACCGTTCCAGCCGCGACTTGCTGCTGACCGACGCCGGACGAACGGTGCTCGACTACGCCAAGCGCGCCCGCACGGTGGAGCGCGACATGAACAACGCCCTCACCGAACTGCGCGACCTCTCGGCGGGACGCCTCACTATCGGCGCCAACGAATCTTCGACCCTCTACCTGCTCCAGCACCTGAGCCGTTTCCGCAAGCTCTACCCCAAGGTGAGGATCCAGGTCTTGCGCTGCCAGTCCTCGCGCATTCCCGACATGCTGCTGGGCGGCGAACTCGAGCTGGGGGTGATTTCCTACCGTCCGCCCCAGAAGCAGGTCGTCAGCCAAGTCATTTTCACCGACCATCTCAGCTTCATCTGTTCGCCCCGCCACCGTCTGGCTTCACACAAAGAAGTCTCGATTCAAGAATTGGGGATGGAGACCTTCATCGCCCACAACGTGGTCTCTCCCTACCGGCGGATGGTGATTCAGAAGTTCCAGGAAAAGCGCGTCCCCCTCAACATGGACATCGAGATGCCCACCGTCGAATCCATCCACAAGCTCATCCAGCGCGATGAGGGCGTCTCCTTCCTCCCCCGCATGTGCGTCGAGCACGAAATCAAGCAGGGGACGCTGCGCGAGGTGGGCATCAAGGAGATCCAAGTGGAGCGCGAGATCCGCCTGGTCTACCCTAAGAAACGAACCCTCAGCCGCGCCTCCAAAGCCTTCCTCGACCTCCTCAGCAAGGACGCTGAGTAGAGGTTGACATGAAAATGTGATGAAAGTATGCTTTCTGCATGAGCAGCATGATACAGATCCGCAACGTGCCCGATGAGTTGCACCGTCAGGTCAAATCCAGGGCGGCTCTAGCGGGCATGTCTATGTCCGAGTTCATCATGCGGGAGTTGCGCAAGTCGCTGGAGCGGCCTACCCGAGCCGAAATCCTGGAGCGTTTGCGCAATTTGCCTGAGATTGAGTTGTCTCCTTCAGCCGCCGAGATGGTCCGGGAGGAGCGGGATCGCAGGTGATCGTACTGGATGCTTCGGTCTTGATCGAACTTCTACTAGCGACCCGGAGGGGCCGTCAAATAGCTGATCGCATCGCCCCCGGCGATATTTCGCTCCATGCTCCCCACCTTGTTGACCTTGAAGTGGCGCAGACAGTTAGGCGCTGCGTTTTCGACGACACGATCACTACCGAACGCGGACGGCAAGCACTGGAGAGCCTGCGCGAACTCGATTTAGAGCGACATTCTCATGAGCTGTACCTGCCTCGCATCTGGGAGTTGCGCCACAACCTCACTGCCTATGATGCTGCCTACGTCAGCTTGGCGGAGATCCTGGGTGCCACTTTGCTGACCGGCGATATTAGGCTGGCTAACGCACCCGGCATCCGGGTGAGAATCGAGATGTTCTAGTCTCCTTGCCGGGCAGCCGACTCGACCGACGCTGGTATAGTGGGCGGCTATGCCGCAGCCGCGAGTCCGGGCGCCGGAGCTGGACGCCTCCAAAGACTGGTTCAACACGCCTCGGCCCTTGCAGCTTTCAGAGCTGCGGGGCAAGGTCGTTTTGCTCGATTTTTGGACCTACTGCTGCATCAACTGCATGCACGTCCTCCCCGATCTGAAGGCGCTGGAAGAAAGATTTCCCGACGAGTTGGTGGTCATCGGGGTGCATTCGGCCAAATTTCCCAACGAACGCGATTCGCGCAACATCGGCGAAGCCGTCCAGCGGCACGAGGTGCGGCATGCTGTGGTCAACGACTACGACTTTTCCACCTGGAGCGCCTACGCCGTCAAGGCTTGGCCCACCCTGGTGCTGATCGACCCCGAAGGCTACATCGTGGGATACGCCTCGGGCGAGGGCAACCTGGAACTGCTCGACAAAACCATCGCCCGCCTGATTGAGATGCACCGCGAAAAGGGGACCTTGGACGAGGCGCCGAAAGCGCCGGATGCCAAGCAAGCCGTTTCGCGGTCCGAGGCGGCCGGCCAAGCCACAAGGCTCCGCTATCCCGGCAAGGTGCTGGCTGACGAGGCGGGCGGACGCCTCTTTATCGCTGACAGCGGCCACCACCGCATCGTGGTCAGCGACCTGCAAGGACAGGTCGAGACGGTCATCGGGAGCGGTCAGCCCGGCGCTCACGACGGAAGCTTCGCCCAGGCCAGCTTCCGGTGTCCCCAGGGGATGGCGCTGCGCGGCGGACGGCTCTATATCGCCGACACCGAAAACCACCTGCTGCGTATCTGCGACTTAAAGAAGCAGACCGTGAAGCGGCTGGCCGGGACGGGACAGCAGAACCGCAAGCCCGGCTACTTCGGCGGCGGACCGGCCCTGGAGACGGCCCTCAACTCGCCCTGGGACGTGCTGTTGGCCGGCCAGGAACTCTACATCGCCATGGCCGGCCCACACCAAATCTGGTTCCTCGACCTTGAGAGCGGCCAGATCGGACCCTACGCCGGCAGCGCCCAGGAAGCCTGCCTGGACGGTCCGCTGCCCGATTGCGCCTTGGCCCAGCCCAGCGGACTGGCCAGCGACGGACGCTTTCTCTACGTCGCCGACAGCGAAGCCAGTGCCATCCGGGCGGTTCCGCTGGACCCCTCGCAGCCAGTGCGGACTTTGGTGGGACTCGACCTCTTCCAGTACGGCGATGCCGACGGCAAGGGCCAGAAGGTCCGCCTGCAACATCCCCTGGGGCTGGCCTGTCGCGACGGACTCCTTTACATTGCCGACACCTACAACCACAAGATCAAGACCCTCGACCCGGCCTCACGCCGCTGCAGGCGCCGTTGGGGCAGCGGCCAAGCTGGCCTGCGCGACGGCTGGGGCCGCCGGGCGTCCTTTTATGAGCCCTCGGGACTGAGCTTTGCCGGCGAGACTCTCTACATCGCCGACAGCAACAACCACGCCGTCCGCACGGCCCGCGGACGGCGTGTCTCGACTCTCGAACTCAAGTGGCCATAGACTCTGCGGTCTCGACCGGGTTTCGGGAACCTCAGCCGGCCGCAAGATCGTCATCCATTTCAGCCGCCATCGTTGATGCTCCGCTAGCCGACTCCAAGTTGAATCCCGCCCACGAGACGCTTGTCGGGACCGCCGGCCAGCCCACCCCGGAGGGGTCGATTCCGGCGTTTTGGCGGCCCTCGCGCAGGCTCCCCTTTTCCTATCGAGATGTGCGGGCTGGGGGAGGCTTTCAGGGCATGACAGGCCCAGCCGGGAGCAGGCTCGCCACGCAGCCTGCAAGAGAGGGTTGCGGCAGCTCATTGAGAGGCCGGGCGTGCTTGACACGGACCCAGGCATCCACTAAGATTCGAGCGTCTTGGAGGGGGTGGCTGAAAGCCGCTGAATACAAGGGTTTTGCTCGTGGAATTGATCGTTTTTTATATATTGGCGGCTGTGGCCGTTGTTTCGGCTCTGGCGGTGGTTTTTCAACGCCGCGCCGTCTACAGCGCATTGGCTCTGATCGTCTGCTTCGGATCCATGGCTGCGCTCTTCATCCAACTGGGGGCTTACTTCATCGGTGCGATTCAGGTGATCGTCTACGCGGGCGCCATCATGGTGCTTTTCCTGTTCGTGATCATGCTGCTGGACCCCAAGACCGAAATCTTCCGCGCCAAACGCCAGGGCGCCATCCTGATCGCCATCAGTCCCATGGTGATTTTCATCGCCTACAGCCTCATCCGCACGCTGCGGACGGGAATCCCTTCCGGCAGCTTGTCGGAGAAGGGCGCCCTTCCCGAAGTGGCACGTGGAATGTTCCGTGACTACCTGCTTCCCTTTGAACTGACGTCGATCCTCATTCTGGTAGCCGTCATCGGCGCCATCGTGCTGGCCAAACGGCAAAGAGACTGAAATCGCTATGGTCCCGACCGCACATTATCTGATCCTGGGAGCAATCCTCTTTTCCATCGGCTCCTTCGGCGTTCTCTTCAAGCGCAATGCCATCACCATGTTCATGTGCGTGGAGATCATGCTCAACGCCGTGAACCTGACGTTGATCGCTTACTCCCGCAGCCTGCAGCAGGTGGACGGGCAGATCTTCGTGGTCTTCGTCATGGTTGTGGCCGCCGCCGAAGCCGCCGTGGGACTGGCCATCATCGTAGTGCTGCGCAAACGACAGGGCACTCTGGACGTCGACGCCGTCGACAACATGAAGTGGTGATCCATGCTGGATAGCTTTCCCATTCTGCTGCTTTTTCCCCTGCTGGGAGCCGCCATCAACGGGCTGGTGGGCAAGCGCCTTCCCGAGCGGGCGGCGGGAATCATCGCCTGTTCCTCGGTCTTTCTGTCCTTCGCTGTGGCCGTCCTCAGCTTCTTCGAACTGCTGGGACTGCCCCACCAAGAACGGGTCCACAGCGTGGAGCTCTTCACCTGGATTCAGGCCGGCGATTTCGCCTCCCAGGCCGCCTTCCTCTTCGATCCGCTGTCGGCCGTGATGATCCTGGTGGTGACGGGAGTCGGGTTCCTCATCCACCTCTACTCGATGGGCTACATGCAGGGCGAGGACGGCTACTACCGATACTTCTCCTATCTCAACCTGTTCATCTTCATGATGAGCGTGCTGGTGCTGGCCGACAACTACCTGCTCATGTTCGTGGGATGGGAGGGCGTGGGCCTGTGCTCCTTTCTGCTCATCGGCTACTACTTCAAGGAACGCTTCGCGGGGGACGCCGCCAAGAGGGCCTTCATCGTCAACCGCATCGGCGACTTCGCCTTCCTGCTGGGCATGTTCCTCCTCTTCAGCGAGTTCGGAAGCATCGCCTATCTGGACGTTTTTGAGAACGTCTCGGCCATCGAGCCGGAGAGCGGATTCGGCATCCTTTCGGTTATTACGCTGCTTTTCTTTATCGGCGCCACCGGCAAGAGCGCCCAGATTCCCCTTTTCGTGTGGCTGCCGGACGCCATGGCCGGCCCCACTCCGGTCAGCGCTCTGATCCACGCCGCCACCATGGTCACGGCAGGCGTTTACATGATCGCCCGCTCCTCGGCCCTGTACAGCCGCGCACCCGACACGCTGCTGATCGTCGCCGTCGTGGCCCTGGCCACGGCGCTGCTGTCGGCTCTGATCGCCGTGGCCCAACGCGACATCAAGAAGGTCCTGGCCTATTCCACCGTCAGCCAGCTCGGATACATGTTTCTGGCCTGCGGCGTCGGTGCCTACAGCGCCGGGATCTTCCACCTCATGACCCACGCCTTCTTCAAGGCCCTGCTCTTTCTGGGCTCGGGAAGCGTGATCCTGGCCATGCATCATCAGCAGGACCTCTTCAAGATGGGAGGCCTGCGCAAGTACCTGCCCTGGACTTGGGGCACCATGGGCATCGCCACCCTGGCCATCGCCGGATTCCCCTTCCTTTCGGGATTCTTCTCCAAGGACGAGATCCTCTGGGAGGCTTATTCCAGCCCGCTGGGCGGACCTGCCTTCTACGCCGTGGGAGCGCTGGTGGCCGGGCTCACGTCGTTTTACATGTTCCGCCTCATGTTCCTCTGCTTCCACGGCGAGGAGCGCATTGAGATGGGCGAGCACCACGATGACCACGGCCAGGGCAATCATGGCGACGATCATGGGCACGACGCCCAGGCCGTCCAACACAAGCCCAAGGAACCGGGCTGGATCGTGCTGCTGCCCCTGGTGCTTCTGGCCGTCCTGGCAGTGATTGGCGGCTGGGTCGGACTCCCGCCCTGGCTTTCCGACACCAACCAGCTTCATCATTTTCTGGAGCCCTCTTTCGAGTACCGCTACGTGGCCCACGCCGCCACTCAGGAGCACCACGACCATACGGCCCTGGAACTGACGATGGCGGGACTGGCGGTGGCTCTGGGATTAGTCGGATTCCTGGTGGCCTACTGGGGCTACGCCAAAGACCCCGACCTGCCCGGCCGGGTATCGCGGCGCTTTGCCGGGGCCTACCAATTGATGCGCAACAAGTTCCTGGTGGACGAACTCTACGACACCCTTTTCGTCTACCCCATTCAGTGGATTTCCCGCAACATCCTGTGGCGCCTGATGGACGCCTCCGTCATCGACGGACTGGTCAACGGCGTGGCCGCCCTGGCCCAGATCGGCAGCCAGATGGCGCGCCGCCTGCAAACCGGCTATGTGCGCAGCTACGCCGCCTGGGTGGTCTTCGGGACGGTGCTGATATTCGTTTTCTACTTCACCTCGTGACGCTATGCCTGAAAGCATGATACTTACCGTCGTCCTCTTGCTGCCCGCCGTGGGAGCCCTGGCCCTGGCCATCCTGCCCTCGGGTTCCAAAGGCATGCTGCGACTGACGGCCCTGGCCTCCACGACGCTGGCCTTCCTGGTCTCGATCCTGCTGTGGACGGGTTTCGACGCCTCCTCCCATGCCATGCAGTTCACCAGCGAAGCCCCTTGGTTCGCCCTGGGAGACTTCCAGGCCCACTACGCCGTGGGCATCGACGGCATCAGCCTCTTTTTGGTGCTGCTCACCAATCTCATCATGCCGCTCTGCATCCTCAGCAGTTGGCATGTCGAGAAGCACCTCAAGGGCTACCTGATCTCCATGCTGGCCCTGCAGGTGGGCATGGTGGGCGTCTTCATCGCCCTCGACTTGGTGCTCTTCTACCTCTTCTGGGAAGTGATGCTGATTCCCATGTACTTCCTGATCGGAATCTGGGGCGGAGAAAGGCGCATTTACGCCGCGGTCAAGTTTTTCCTCTACACCGCCGCTGCCTCCCTGCTGATGCTGGCCGCCCTGATCACCTTGTACTTCAAGGTCGGCAGCCTTAATATCGTGGAAGTCACCCAGGCCCTGAGCAGCGGCGCCGTTTTTCTCGATGAGACCACGGCTTTCTGGCTCTTCATGGCCTTCTTTCTGGCCTTCGCCGTCAAGGTGCCGCTCTTCCCATTCCACACCTGGCTGCCCGACGCACACGTAGAAGCGCCTACAGCCGGGTCGGTCATCCTGGCCGGCGTGCTTCTCAAGATGGGCACCTATGGATTGCTGCGCTTCTGCCTGCCCATGTTTCCCGAAGTGGCCGTGGACGTAGCGCCCACCGTATCCTGGCTGGCCATCATCGCCATCATTTACGGAGCCCTCGTGGCCATGGTCCAGCCCGATGTCAAGAAACTGGTGGCTTATTCCTCGGTCAGCCACATGGGACTCATCGTGCTGGGCATTTTCGCCTTCAACATGGAGGCCGTGGAAGGCGCTACCATGCAGATGCTCAACCACGGCATCTCCACCGGCGGACTCTTCCTGCTCGTGGGCATGATCTACGACCGCCGCCACACCCGCCAGATCGAGGACTTCGGAGGACTGGCCCAGTCGATGCCGGTGTTCGCCGCCTTCTTCATGGTCATCACCCTTTCCAGCATCGGACTGCCCGGCCTCAACGGCTTCGTGGGCGAGTTTCTGACCTTGCAGGGGACGTTCCTGGCTAACCCGGTCTACGCCGCCTTCGCCACCACCGGAGTCATCCTCTCGGCTGTCTACATGCTGTGGATGTATCAGCGGGTCTTCCTGGGCAAGATGACCAACCAAGAGAATTCGGCACTCTCCGACCTCTCGCCCCGCGAGATCGGATTGCTGCTGCCGCTGGTGCTCCTGGCCCTGTGGATGGGGGTCTACTCAAGCGCCTTCCTGAGGCCGATGGACGCCTCCATCCAAAAGGTCGTGGAGCGGGTGGAAACCGTACAGAATCAAACGATGCGGGTGGAAAACCGTGGATATTAATTA
Source organism: Acidobacteriota bacterium (assembly GCA_035471925.1). GTDB lineage: Bacteria > Acidobacteriota > UBA6911 > RPQK01 > DATIPO01 > JANQFM01. The sequence goes on along the minus strand of DATIPO010000089.1, from coordinate 51,443 downwards.
CGCCGCCATTCTGCCGGAAATCATCTTGAGCCTCGTCGGCGTGCTGGTAATGGTGCTGGTGCCTTCCCTCAAGAAGGAGCAGCAGGCCACTCTGGGCTGGGTCTCCGTCGGGGGCATCGCGGCCGCCCTGGTCGCCGCCGCCTCCCAAGTGGGAACGGCCTCCTCACCCGCCTTCTACGGGATGATCGTGCAAGACGAGTTCGGGACCGTGGCCCGCATCCTGCTGCTCACGGTCAGCGGACTGATTGCCGCATCGGCCATTCCCTACCTGCGCCGCGAAAACATCCTGCGGGGCGAATTCTTCAGTCTGCTGCTCTTCGCCACCGTGGGCATGTGCTTCATGGCTTCCAGCTCCGACTTGGTCATGACCTTCCTGGGACTGGAAACCCTTTCCATCGCCACCTACATCCTGGCCGGAATGCGCCAGAAAGCCGACGTCAAGTCAGCCGAGGCGGCCTGGAAGTACTTCATCCTGGGCGCTTTTTCCACCAGCTTCATGCTCTACGGCATCGCCTTCCTCTACGGGCAAGCCGGATCCACCGGGTATTCCGAGATCGCCAGCTATATCGCTGTCGGCGACTACGGCGCCACCCTCTACCTGGGGGTGGGTCTGCTGCTGGTGGGATTCGGATTCAAAGTGGCCATGGCTCCCTTCCACGTGTGGGCCCCCGATGTCTACCAGGGAGCTCCCCTGCCTGTTACGTCCCACCTGGCAGTGGGCTCCAAGGCGGCCGGATTCATCGCCTTGGTGCGCATCGTTCAGCAGGTCACGCCGGGAGTCAACGAGTTCTGGGCCGACGCGCTGTGGATGGGGGCCGTCCTCACCATGGCCATCGGCAACGTAGCGGCTCTCTCCCAGCGCAATCTCAAGCGTCTGCTGGCCTATTCTTCCATCGCCCACGCTGGATACATCCTGGTGGGCGTGACGGCCCACAATCAACTGGGAGCCCAGGGCGTCCTCTACTACCTGTCTGCCTATGCGCTGATGACCATCGGCGCGCTGGTGGTCATTCAGATCATCAGCCTCAAGGGAGAAGCCGGCATCGAACTGGACGACTTCAAGGGCATCGGCTTCAAGGCCCCCTTCCTCACAATGTCACTCTCGATTTTCCTGATATCCATGGCGGGGATTCCCGCCACCGCGGGATTCATGGGTAAGTTCTTCCTTTTCTCGGCGGCCGTTCAACAAGGACTTTATTGGCTGGTAGTGATCGCGGTCATTACTTCAGCCGTGGGCTTGTATTACTACTTGCGGGTCATCGTCGTCATGTTTATGCAGCAAGGCTCTTCACAGCCTCTGAGCGTTGAAATGACCGGCGCTCTGCGGACCATCATCGTATTGCTGGTCTTGGGGACGCTCTTGCTGGGACTCTATCCGGCTCCGCTTCTGGAGCTAGCCAATGGGGCGGTACAGTTTTGAAAGACGTTCAAGCGAAACTTAAAGAAGAAATCAAGAAGCTGGAAAAAGAACTCCGCGAGGAATTGCCCAGGGCTCTCAAGAAAGCCATGGAAATGGGTGACCTGCGAGAGAACGCCGAATATCAGACGGCTAAAGAACGCCAGAGCTATGTCCAGGCCAAGCTGGCCCAATTGACGGAGAGGCTCTCCAAGCTCTCCATGATCAATCTCGACAAGATTCCCGCCGACCGGGCCTCTTACGGCAGTACGGTGGTGCTCTACGATATCGACAAGGAAGAAGAGTTCACCTACCACTTGGTTTCCAGCGAGGAATCCGACGTGGCCGAAGGGAAGATCTCAACCAGTTCTCCCATCGGACGCGCCCTGATGGGCTGTCAAGTCGACGACGAGGTGCAGATCCGCACGCCGCGGGGAACGCGCAATTGCGAGATCCTCGACCTCAAGACCATTCACGACAAGGCCCAAGAAGCCCTCAAAAAGAAGCCGGCTGAGGTTTCCGACGAGGAGTAGGCCCCCTTTCACCCTACGCGGAGTTCCCTCCTGCGCCTAGAGGCGAGTTGACTCACAAGGTCGAGAGGGGGGGCAACTGATCTTGTTGCCGAAACTCGACTCGCGTGTCGCCCAGGCTCGCTGAGTCGCCCAAGTGCCGGGGCATCCAGTGGGGCAACGGTATCGTCCGCGCTCGCTGAGTCGCCCAAGTGCAGGGGAATCCAGTGGGGCAACGGCATCGTCCGGTCTCGCTAGTTCGTCCAACTGCCGGGAAACCAGTGGGGCAACGGCATCGTCCGGGCTCGCGAGTCGTCCAACTGCCGGGGCAATCCAGTGGGGCAACGGCATCGTCCGGGCTCGCGAGTCGTCCAACTGCCGGGGCATCCATTAGGCAACGGTATCGTCCGGGCTCGCTGAAGGCGAGCCATAGGCCAGCCCAGGGTCAGCCTGGCGAGCGCAGCGAGCCGAAGGCGCCACCCTGGGTTTAACCGGCGAGGCTCCCTAACGCTGAAAGCGTGCAATAGCGTCCGGGGCCATCTCGCCGCTCGGTCACGGCCCTATTGATAGATGGGCGAACCGATCAGGTACTCGCGCTTGAGCTTGTCTTTGATGACGACATAGGCGCCGAAGACGTGGGCCGGCTCAACCCGCTCGATCCAGGCTCCATCGCGGGCCTGCAGCCACATCGAGGCGTCCAGCTCGATCTCTCCCTCTAGGCGCACCAACAGAATGGTCTCGCCCGAGTAGGTGTCAGAGAGCACCTCGCCCACCTTGCGGGCGTCTCCGGGAATCTGGACCATCTCGTCTTCAGCGGGAAGGCTCAGGGCCAACAGCGCGACGATAATCAGCAGTGACAAGAATGCTTTCTTCATCATTCCTCCATCTTAAACGAAGAGAAGTCCTGAAATGGTGATGAAAATCGCAAAGTCCGGCCGGGGGGCCCAACAGGACGACGGAACTTTTTCGCCCGACGCACCTCTACAGTACAATGAAGGCTTGGCAAGAGAGGGACTCGACGACAACGGCATGAACAAGCAAGAAGAATCGAAGAACAGTTGGTCGCCCAAGGTGTTGCTGCGGCTCGATCAGGGCGGCAAGGTCTTCTGGACCTTCTACGCTCTTGCCGTGGTGGCCGTCGCCGTCCTCGGCGGACTGGCGGGAATGGTCTTCGGCTACGCCCTCGATCTGCCCCGGGTGGACGAGTTGGGAGACATCCGGCCCGGGACGGTGACCGAGATCTACAGCTCCGACGGCCGGGTGATCGGACAGATGGCCCTGGAGCGCCGCATCCTCATACGCTACCAGGACATCCCCGAGCAGATGAAGAACGCCGTGCTGGCCATTGAGGATGCCGACTTCTTCGAGCACGCGGGAATCGACTTCCAGCGCGTGATCGCCACCGTCATCAACAACATCACGAACTGGGAGCGAAAAGGGGCCTCCACCCTGACCATGCAGCTTTCCAAGCTGCGTCTGACCAGCTACGAACGCACTTACGAGCGCAAGATCAAGGACGCGCTCTATGCTGTCGAGATCGAGAAGAACTACTCCAAAGAGCAGATCCTGACCTTCTACTTCAATCAGATCTACATGGGCCACGGCATCTACGGCATCGCTACGGCAGCCGACTTCTACTTCAGCAAGAAGCTGGACGAGCTGACCTTGGCGGAGTCGGCTTTGCTGGCGGGTCTGATTCAATGGCCGCCCCGCTACTCGCCCATCAACTCAGTGGAGCGGGCAGTGGCCCGGCGCAACATCGTCCTGCGGCGCTTGCTGGCTGAGAACATGATCGACCGCCAGCAGATGGAGGAGGCCAAGCATGAGCCGGTCACTCTCAATATCCGCCAGCAGGACCCCGGCATCGCCCCCTATGCGGTGGAAGCCGTGCGTCAACGCCTCTCCGAGATGGGCTACGACACCGAAGACATCTGGAATGAAGGCCTGCGCATCCATACCACTCTCGACTACGACATGCAGAAAGCCGCCCAGTCGGCGGTGCGGGCCGGATTGGAGGCCTTCGACAAAGAACGCCGCGACTGGGAAGGCGCTCCTCAGAACATTCTCGACCAAGGCCAAGACCTGGAAGAATACCGCCATCCTGAATGGCGCCAGATCTTCTACCGCGACATGCTCGTGCACGGACTGGTGCTGGAGTCGGGACCTGAGAAGGCCCGCGTCAGAATCGGCAGCTACGAAGCTGAAATCACTCCCGAAGAGATCGCCTGGACCGAGAAGGAAAAGGTCGATGAGGCCCTCAAGAAGGGCGACGTTGCCCTTTTCAGGCTCAAGACCATCGACCGGGCCAACCGCGTCATCGAGGCTTCCCTCGACCGCATCCCCGAAGTCCAGGGGGCCATGATCGTGCTCGACAACAAGACCGGCGCGGTCCGCGCCATGGTGGGTGGCTACGACTATCAATACAGCGAATTCAACCGCGCCACTCAGGCCCTGCGCCAGCCCGGCTCGGTCTTCAAACCCTTCACCTACGTCACGGCCCTGGAACAAGGACGGACGCCGCTGGACACGGAACTCGACGAACCCGTGCAGTTCCTGGACGGGCTGGGACGTCCCTATGAGCCTGGCAACTCCGACGGCCTCTACAAGGGAGTCCTCACCCTCTATCAGGGATTCGGCGAATCGCGCAATGTCCCCACACTGCGTCTGGCCCACAAGCTGGGCATGGAAAACGTCGTCGCCACGGCCCGCCGCTTCGGCATCGAACGCGACATGCCGCCCTTCTTGCCCATCGCCATCGGAGCCGGAGAAGTGACCTTGCAGGAGATCACCTCGGCCCTTTCCGTCTTTCCCAACCAGGGCTTCCGGGCCGTCCCCCATCTCATTGACCGGGTGGAGGACTACGAAGGCACCATCAAGGAAGAGCACCGCATCCGGGTGGAAGACGTCGTCAGCCAAGAGGTGGCCGACAAGATGCTTTTCATGCTGCGGGGCGTGGTCATGCAGCCGCGCGGCACAGCCCGTCGGGCCCGCGTCCTGGGACGTCCGGTGGCCGGCAAGACAGGCACCACCGACGACTACACCGACAGTTGGTTCGTGGGAATTACTCCCCAGGTGACGGCCGGCGTGTGGGTGGGACATGACGAGAAGAAGACCCTGGGCAAGAAAGTCTACGGATCGACCCTGGCCCTGCCCATCTGGATCGATTTCTTCGAACGCATGGGCGACAAGCTTCCCAAGGAAGACTTCCACATCGCCTACGACATCGACCCCATGGATATCGAATACGCCGTGGCTCCTGAAGGCGAGGAAGAGGAAGAAGCCCCCATTGCGGCCCCCCGCAAAGAGCGCCGCACCCTGCCTTCAGGCATCGAAGTCGAAGAGATTCCCCCTCCGCCCCCCTCTGGCAAGAACCGCCGCTGAAGCTTATTTCTTACGGTCGAGGACGAATTGGGTGAGGTTGAGGAGAGCCTGACGGTAGCGGTTGTCGGGGAAAGTCATCAGGCACTTGCGGGCCTTGTCGGCGTACTCGGTGGCTTCTTTGCGGACGTCGCTGAGGGTGTTGTATTGCTTGGCCAGTTCGATGATGCGGCGCTTGTTGTCGTTGGTGTAATCGGCGTTGCGCACCACTTCGCGCACAAACCGGGCGTCTTCAGGCTTGGCCCGCTGCAGCAAATAGATGATGGGCAGCGTGACCTTGTCTTCCTCCAGGTCCTTGAGGTTGGGCTTGCCCATCTGGGCCTGGGTGGACGTATAGTCGAGCAGATCGTCGATCAACTGGAAGGCCATGCCCAGGTACTGGCCGAAATTCCACAGGTTGAGCTCGGCTTCCGGCCCCTTTTCGGCCACGATGGCCGAGAGCTTGCAGCAACCCGCAAAGAGATAGGCCGTCTTGCGCATGCAGATGGCCAGTTGCTCGTCGCGGGTGATGTCGATGTTGCCGTTGTGGGCCAACTGCATCAATTCGCCCTCCACCAGCTTGCGGGTGATGTTGATGAGGATCTCCAGGTAGCGCATTTCCTGCAAGTCGAGGGCCAGGTAGAAGCAGGTCATGTAGAGCCAGTCGCCCATCAGGACGGTGGTCGTGTTGCCCCACTTGGAGTGGACGGCCGGACGGCCGCGGCGCATGCGCGAATTGTCGATGATGTCGTCATGCACCAGCGTGGCTACGTGGATCAACTCCAGGATCACGCCGATGTGAATCACGGCCGGTCCGCTGTAGCCGCACATCTTGGAAGTCAGCAGCGACATAGTGGGACGCAGGCGCTTCCCTCCGCTGTCGTGGATGTAGCGGTTGATTTCCTCCACCACAGGCACAGCGGAGCGCACCCGGTCACGGAGTCCGAGTTCCACATCGGCCAGTTCAGGTCGGACCAACTCGAAGATATCGTCGATGGAGAATTCCGATGGCGCGGCTGCTGCTTTCATGATCGCCCGCGTACTATACCACGATGGTGAGCCCGACTTGAATCCAGGCGGTTCATGGGCGCTGCCGGCGAGGGTGCTGCTCGCCGCTTTGAAAAAGGCGGCGGAAATTGTCGCTGGTCGCTTGGGCAGTTTCCTCAGCCGAGAGTCCGCGGATCTCGGCCAGTTTCTCACCCGCCAAGGACACGAAGGCGGGCTCGTTGGTTTTTCCCCGGTGGGGCACCGGCGCCAGAAAGGGGGCATCGGTCTCCACCAGCAGCCGGTCAAGGGGGGCCTTGACGGCGACATCGCGCACATTCTGCGCCTTGTTGAAGGTCAGCATGCCCCCGAATCCCAAGTAGAAGCCGAGTTCCAGTCCGCACTCGGCCAAGTCCCAACTGCTGCTGAAGCAATGCAGCACCCCCCGCGGACCGTCTCCGTGAGCGTACTCCTCGCGCAGGATACGGCAGGTGTCCTCTTCGGCGTCGCGGCTGTGGATGATGATGGGCTTGGACACGCTGCGGGCCAGCCGGATCTGGGCGCGGAACGCCTCCTGCTGTTTCTGGCGGGGAGCGTTGTCGTAGTAGTAGTCGAGTCCGATCTCACCCCAGGCCAGGACTTGAGGATGATCCATATAGCCCAGGATTTCCCGGCCCACCGATTCCTCCCAGTTGGAGGCATCGTGAGGATGGACGCCCAGCGAAGCGCATACCATGTCAGAGCGCTCCCCGGCCATGCGGGTAACGGACTCGCAGACGCCCGGTCCGTGAGCCACGCAGCCCACCGTCAGGATGCGCTCCACTTTGGCCTCGCGGGCCCTCTCCAGCACTTGACCGAGGTTCTTCTTGAGTTGGGGGAAATCGAGATGGCAATGCGAGTCAATCCACATAGAAATACCTTGATGCAGCGAGCGGCCTCATCGCGCCGAAAACACACGGGGCCGCTGACCATGTTCGCAAAATCGGACTCCTGCCTGAACTTGCTGGCTACACGTCAAGAGTGCTGAGCCATGCTGCATTCTAACTGAATTCGGACTAACCCCCGGTACCCTGGGTTGCGCCCTGAGCTGGCGAATGGCACTCCATCGGGGTTCTTTCGAACTTCGCCAATCGCACCTCGAACTTGGCAAGACTCTGGCTCAAAAACTTTTGACGCGCTGCTCAGGTCCCTACTCATCGGCGCTGGAGTCATCGGCCTCTTCAAACTCTTGCAGCAGCCGGCCCAACTTGCGTGAAAGGACCTTCAAGGGTACTCCCTGCTGACGGGCCAGACGGCGCAGGTCATCGAACTCAGCAGCAATGTTGACAACCTTGTCCCCGCGCCGTGCGATCTTGAGTCCCAGGGGCCCCCAGGGCGTGTCGACCTGGCGGACTTGGCGGCGCAGGATGCTCCGCTGCATGCGCTGGTGCCGAACCCCTAGAGTGGAGGTCTCGCGCAGCAGCAGGTCGGTCATGCGCTGCTGATCCTGAGGACGGCAGAGCAACGTCAGCAGCAAGCCCGGACGGCTCTTCTTCATGTGGACGGGCGTGTAGAAGACGTCCAGGGCGCCTTGCTCCAAGGCCAGTTCCAGGACGTGTCCGCAAAGCTGCCCGTCCATGTCGTCGAGGTTGGCCTGAAGCACCGCCACTTGGTCTTCCTCCCAATCCGGGACGCGATCAGCTGACGTCCTCTCATCGATGGTCTCGGCCAGAATCACCCGCAGCATGTTGGGAATGTCGTCGAATTCCCGGTCGCCGGCACCGTAGCCCGACGGACCCATGCGCACGCGGGGCATAGGAGCGCGCTCGACCAGCTCAGCCAACACCGCGGCCCCGGTGGGTGTGGTCATCTCGGCCGCGGTCTCGCCAGGATAGGCTTCCAGTCCGCGCATCAGCTCTGCCGTGGCCGGGGCTGGAACGGGCCAGTTGCCGTGGGAGAAGCGTACCGTCCCGTGGCCCAGGTTGACGGCGGCGGTGTAAAAGCGCTCCACCTCAAGATAACGAAACCCGATGCAGACCCCTACGATGTCGACAATCGAGTCCACTGCCCCCACCTCGTGAAAATGGACCTTTTCAAGACTGCTGCCGTGGACCTTGGCTTCGGCTTCGCCCAAGCGCTTGAATATGGCCAGAGCCGTGCGCCGCACCCAATCTTCCAACTCCGACTCTTCGATCAGGCGGCGGATGTCGCTGTAGTGGCGATGGTGATGACCAGGCTGGGAGACGATCACCTTGAAGTCTTGGCCGAAGAGTCCCTGGCGTCCGATGCGCCGGCTTTCCAGCCGGTAGTCCTCTTGGAGGTTCAGCTTGGCCAGTTCCCGGCGCAGATGATCGGGCGGCAGGCCCAAGTCGATTAAGGCACCCAGAATCATGTCTCCGCTGATGCCGTTAAAGGGGTCGAAATAGAGAACTTTGGCCATGGCTTGCATGCTCCTTGGCGGAGGAAGGATCAGGATAGCATGGCTTGCCCGCTGCGCCAGCCGCAGGAATTTCGCCGTTTTGCTATCATTTTCTGGAAACCCGATCCAGAAAGGGACGGCATGAGGATCTCGCTGGCCAGGCTGCTGCTGACGGCATTGCTGACGGCGTCGTTGACGGGACCTGCTGCAGGTGCCCAAGAAGAGCCCCAAGCTCCGCCGTTGAAGAATCTGCTCTCCTCCAACGAATGGAGAGACTATCAGAAGAAGGACCGCTACAAGGAGCGCATGAAGGTTTTCCGCAACGCCTTCGAGCGCTGGGAAGACCTGATGGCCAAGCAGGCCCGTGACCGCCAGCACGAGGCTTTGGCCGACACCTTGGCTTCATTGCGCCACCTCAGCCGCTACGCCTACAACGAACCATTGGGAGCCAATCCCAAAGACAGCCGGGCCAAGAAGACCAAAAAGCTGGAAATCAGGCTGCGCAAAATCATCTCCTTCCTGGAAGACCTCAAGTTCCAGTTTCCTCTTGAGATGCGGGACGACTTTACCCGCACCCATCAGGAGCTGGAGCATCTGCGCGAAAAGCTTCTGGCGGGCATCTTCGGACAGGCCTTCCAACCCGAGGAGCAGCAAGACGCCCATCCGCCGCCTTCCGGGGTCCGAATTGAGGCGGCCGCAGACGGGACCAGAGCCATGCGTCCGGCGGCCTGGAGCGCATCCTCCCTACTTCCCTCCGGCGGCATGCCTGCCTATCATCTCAAGATCGAACGTGCCGCACCGTCAACCGTCCCGCAGCGGCGCAGGCGAGGCGGCGTCCGCGGCGATCAGTTCACCCAAGAAGAGCTGGACCGCATCCGCCTCAACCAGAGGCTTGACGGACGCGTCGACGTTTTTCTGGACATCGCCGAGAGCCGCCTCATCGAAATAGCCCAACGTCTGGAGAAGGCCGAATACCAGCCCGAGGCCGCCGACGAGGAAGACGCCGAGCGCATCAAAGACAACCGCAAGCGTGAGGAAAAGCGGCGTGAAGCTGAGGCCGAGGGCGTCGAAGAAGCCGAAAATCCCCTCCTCTTCTTCACGCTGGCCCAGTTGGCTCAGGCCTACGAAAGGGCCATCGACGGCATCACCGTCAATGTCGACGACCGCTTCAAACGTCAAGCGGCTTCCGAAAAGGACATCCGCAAGGTGATGAAGAAGCTGGACAAAAAGGCCCCCGACTTCCTCAAGCAGATTGAGGAATTCAAAAAGGCCGCCGTGGAAATCCAGGACGAACCCTTCTACCGCGAATTGCTGGAGGCCGAAGAAATCACCCAGGTGGCCATCAAGGGATCGCGCCACTTCCTCAAAGGATCCGACCAGTAAACCCGCCTCGGCAGGCCCCAAGGACTCCTTCCCTCACCACTGAAGCAGCAGCAGCTCGGAGCTGAAGCCGGGGCCGAAAGCTGCGGCCAAGCCGTATTCGCCCCGGCTCGGCGGAGAGAGGCGCTGAAAACGGTCGATGATGAAAATCAGGGTGGGACTCGACATGTTGCCATAGTTCTCCAGCACCCAGCGGCTGTCCTTAAGCCGCTGCGGCGACAGTTCCAGGACCTGAGCCAGCACCTGAAGGATCTTGGCGCCTCCGGGATGGACCAGGAAATGAGAGATGTCCTCCAGTCCCAGCCCCTGCCCCTTGAGAAAAGTCGTGATGTTTTCGCGGATGTGGCGGCCGATCAACTGGGGAATGCGGCGGGAGAAGATCACGCCCAGGCCGTTCTCGCTGAAGTCCCAGCCCATCACGTCCATGGTGTCGGGGAAGATGGTGCTGCAAGAGGCCAACACGCGGGCCCTGACCCGGGCCTCCTGCCGGCCGGTTTGGCATGGGGATGAAGAGTCCCGGCGCGCGGGCGCGTCCTGGGGCGCCGGCCTCTCTTGCGAGGACGCCGTGCCGGCTTGCAGGGCCCTTCCCGATGGCGTCGGGGAGGATGGCGCTCCGTTGGCGGAAAAGTCGCCTCGCGTCATCAGGACGGCCGCCGCTCCGTCGGAGAACAGCGATGAAGCCACCAGATTGGCCTTGCTGAAGTCGCGGAACTGGAAGGTCAGCGAGCACAGCTCCACCGTCACCAGCAGGACGCATTCCTGGCCCGGCACGCGGCACAGGTCGCGCTGGCGTGAGAGCCCGGCGGCCCCGCCCGCACATCCTAATCCGAAGACCGGGGTGCGCCGGATGCCGGAGGAAAAGCCCAGTTCGTTGATGAGATGGGCGTCGATGCTGGGCGTCGAAAGTCCGCTGGTGGAAACGAAGATCAGGTGGTCGACGTCCGAGGGCTGGGCTCCGGCCCCTTTCAGACACTCGCACACCGCCTGACGGCTGAGCTTGCGGGCCCAGCGGATATACTCGGCATTGGTTTCCGAGAAGACGTGCTCCCGCTCGTACCACTCCAGAGGGACGCAGAGGTGACGCTGGCGCACCTTGACGTTGTTGAAGATGGGGATGAGGCGGCGCATGTCCCTGCGTCCCCGGGAAAAATGATGCAGTGCCGCGTCGCGGATCTCGTCCTGGGAGATGGCGTGCGGAGGCACAGCAGTGGCAATCGATTGGATAATGGGCATCGCGGATTAGTCTAGCATCTCGCGATGGACCCAGCTTATGCCCGCGAAACCGGCGGCGCCTGTCTGCATGACTTCGTCTTCGTTCCAAGGTCCCGTTCCGCCCAAAGCCAAGACCGGAATCCTCAAGTCGCGGGCGGTCAGCGCCAGTTCCTCCAAGCCCAGGGGAGGGACGGAGGCGGTCTTGGAGAGAGGGGCGAAAATGGGGCCCAGCAGCACGTAGTCGACGCCTTCCTCTTGAGCCTGCCGCGCCTCCTGGCGGCTGTGCACCGACTTGCCCAGAATCAGCGGACGCGGCTCCAACCAAAGGTCGGCGCCCTGGCGCGAGGTCAGGTGAACACCCTGGACGCCTTCCCGAAGCCCCTCCCCGGGCGGCGAGTTGACCAGCAACAGGCGGCCCCGGCGCTGGGATTCGCCCACCGCCAACTGCACCCATTGATCCAGCATTTCATCTCCAAGATCCTTCTCGCGCAACTGGACGATATCGCTGGGGACGGCGAAGAGACGCCGCAGATAGTCCCGGTGGGTCAGTTCGGGAAAGACCTTACGATTCGAGATGGCGTAGCGGATCGCCCGATCCTTCGGACTGGCGGGCAAAAACGAAGACACGCAGCACCTCCCACACGCCCAAAAGCAGATTGGCCAGCCCCAGCCCCGAGACCGCCCCCCGGAAGTAATTGCTGAGCAGAACATCGCGGAGAGGGGCGGAGAAGTAGCTCAGGAGGGAGTTGTGATCCCAAAGCTGCAACCAGGGGAAAATGAGCAGGAAGAGGCCGACTTCGAAGCAGTAGAGCAGATAAACAAAGAAAAGAAGGCGGTTGAACATGAATTCCCCACACGGAGCCAACCTATCCCGAACAGCCTCTTAGTCCGCTGATGCAAGCTCCTTCAGGCGTTCGCTGACGTCCCGGTACGATTCTTCCTTGGCCGCGATCTTGCTGAAAGTGCGGCGGGCTTCATCGGCCTCGCCCCTCATCTGCAGAGCGCAGGCCAAATCGTACTGAAGAGCCTTCCACTCGAAATCCTTCATGTCTTCGATGGCCAAGCCCTCGCGCGCCCAACGGATGGCACGGTCATAGTCCTTGAGGTTCAAATAGCAGTTGGCCAGCATGCTGCAGCAGAGAATCTTGAGAGGCTCCTGCCCGTCGTCCAGCAATTCCATGGCGCTGCGGAACTCCTGAGCGGCGTCGGCGATCAGGCCCATTTCCTTGTAGGCCAAACCCAGGTCGTAATGCACCGCTGGGTTCTCCTCCTGGGGCTCGGCGCCGCTCTTCTTGACGTCATAGCGAAGGACTTCGTCCTGCAGATGCTCTTCTTCCCCTTCGAAAAGAGCATCCAAAGCAGCGTCGAGCTCGTCCTCGAATCCTTCCGCTGCCGCGCCTTCGGCTTCCCCCTGGGCCTGCGCCGAAACGGCGGGAGCCAGCCCGGGAATCTTCTTGGCCCGGCGCAGCACCCGCTCGTCGCCGCCGTATTCGCGCAGCAGGAACTTGAGCAGCCGGGTGGCTTCATCCTGAAAACCCAGTTTGAGATAGAAGTCGGTTTCTTCCAGAGCCTCTTCCAAGGAGGAGATGGAGACATCGTCCAAGTCTTCCTCTTGATCTCCGGCTTCCGCCTCTTCCTCATCGACCAGGGAGGGCTCCAGCGACGACTGTTCAGAGGACGGCTTATCTTCCTCCAGGTCAAGCACTCCCATGGCGGCCAACTCGGCCTCGCCGCTGAGCTCTTCTTCGTCTTTGGCAGCCAGTGCGGCTGAAGGGGCGGGTTGGTCCTCGGCCTCGGCCTCGTCCACCTCCAGCTCAAAGGACTCTTCCCGTTCTTCCCCACCGTCGAGGACGACCTCCGCCTGCTCGGCTCCTTCATCTTCCAGGAAGAGCCCGCTGCCCAAGTCGGCGGCAGCATCTTCGTCCTCTTCTTCCACGAACAGGCCGCTGCTGGACGAATCGTGGGAACCGCTCGGCTCATCATCCACGTCCAGGACGACTTCTTCGACCTCGCCCGGCGGATGGAAGGGGTTCTCTTCCAGCGAAAAAGCCTCACCCTCCGGCTGGTCGGAATCCTCCCAGCCTTCTCCCTCCAGTTGGAAGCTGTCTTCCTTCCGCTGCTCCTCATCCTCGTCTTCCAGATCGGCGTCGGCGCCCAAGTCGAGGTCGATAGCGTCATGAGCCTGGTCCGCAGCGCTCTCAGGGGCGGCGGCAGCGGTGCGTTGCAGGCCTTCCGTCACCTGGGACTCGAAGTGCCCTTCGTCGCTCAGTTCCTTGAAGAGGGAATGAGCGGCCTCGGCGTCTCCGCGACGCTCGGCCAACAAGGCCATAGCCAGCTTGAATGGCAACGGACGTCCGCTCTCGCGGTAGGCCTCGCTCATCTTCTGCTCGGCCTGTTCGATGCGCGACAGACGTTCGGCCGCCTCGGCATAGGCTTCCGCCAAGCGGCCTTCGTATTCGGCGCTGCGGAAGGCCTCTTCGCAGGTCTCCAGAACCTGCTCGAAGCGTTTGCGGTTGCGCAAAGTGGCCACGGCTTCACGGTAATAGTAGGCGGCCTCGGAGGGCGAATCGGACTCGCACAAGCGCCGAGCCAATTGAATCTGAGTCTGCCAAGCCCCGGGATCGAGGTCAACGATCCGCTTCATCCAGGTAACGGCAGGCTTGTTCTCGCCTTTTTCCAGGTGATGATCCACCAGGAACTGCATGTGGCGGCGGGCGTCCTGGTTGAGCCCCTGCTTCTGGAAGAGCTCGGACAGACGCTCGTTGACCTGCACGTCGGAAGGATCGAGGGAGTGGATTTTCTTGTAGGTGGCGATGGCCCGCAGGGCGAATCCGCTGCGCAGATAAATCTCGGCCACCTTGTGAAAACGCTTCAGAGCCTTGGGATAGTTCTGGACCCGGACGTAGAGGTCGCCGATGGTATTGAGCAGTCCTGCGTCGTTGCTGTCTTTTTCCAGCAGCTTCTCGTATTCCTGGATCGCCTGCGAGAATTTCCTCTCGATGACGAACCGCTCAGCATTGCGCAGTACTTTGTACTTGTCCTGCATACATCGGCCGTTTGTTTGTAGGGAGACGACCGCCGGGGACGATCCTTTGGACCCCCGAGGCGCGGCTCACCGGTTTTCGGCAACGATTATGGAAGCGTTCGGCCCCAAGAGCAAGTGATCTGCCCCACAAGTGTAGGAGATGATCCCCATTTCCGCTCCGGGCCTGGCGAGCCTCCTCATACCGCCGAGAGCAATCAGGCAACTGAACTTGACCGCACAAACTCGACGTGAACGGACCGGCTCGCCACCTGGTGGCCCTAACGGCGTCGCTCGCGGATGCGGGCGGCCTTGCCCTTGCGTTGGCGCAGATAATAAAGCTTGGCACGGCGAACGCGTCCGCGGCGCAGCAGTTCGATGCTTTCGAGAGTCGGCGAGTGGATGGGGAAGATTCTCTCCACCCCATAGCCGAAGGAGATTTTGCGGACGGTGAAAGTGGAAGCGACGCCCCGGTTGTGGATGCCGATGACCACGCCTTCGAAGGCTTGGATCCTGAACTTTTCGCCTTCTTTGATTTTGACGTTGACCCGGACCGTGTCGCCGGCCCTGAACTCAGGGATGTCGCTTCGGGTGTAGTCCTGCTCGATTTTCTCGATGACGTTCATGATGTTCTAATTCCTCTTCAACAAATCGGGCCGGCGCTCCCGCGTCAGCCGCAGGGCCTCCCTCTTCTTCCAGTTTTCAATGGCCTGATGGTCGCCCGAAAGCAGCACGTCCGGCACCTTCCAGCCGCGGAATTCGGCGGGACGCGTGTAGTAGGGGCAGTCCAGCAGGTCGTCCATAAACGAATCGCGCAGCACGGAGCCGCTCTTGGAAACCACTCCCGGGATGAGGCGCGAGACGGCGTCGACGATGGTCAAAGCCGCGAACTCGCCTCCCGAGAGAACGTAGTCGCCGATGGACACCTCTTCGTCGACCATGTGGTCGGCCACCCGCTGGTCGACGCCTTCATAGCGTCCGCACACCAGCACCAGGTGATCGAGCAGGGAGTATTCCACCGCCAGGGCTTGGTCGAAACTCCGTCCCCGGGGCGAGAGCAAGGCTTTGCGGGGTGCGGCCTGATCCGTCTCTTGGATGGCCTGCAACGCCTCGTACACGGGCTCGGGCTTGAGCACCATGCCGTCTCCGCCTCCGAAGGGACGGTCGTCCACCGTCCGATGGCGGTCGTGAGCGAAATCCCTCAGATCGACGAGGTCCAATTGTAAAAGATCCTTCTTGCGGGCCTGGCGGATCATTCCGTAATCGAAGACCCCCTGAAAAAGGCCCGGAAAAATCGTCACGATGCTAACTCGCATCTGGGTCCTTGCCCGCGCTGTCCTTGCCCGCACTGGAGGCGGCCTGACGGCGTCGGGCCCGGCGCTGTTTGCGCTTTCCCGGACCCGGCCTGACGGCCAATTCCAACAATCCCTGAGGCGGATCGGCCTCGATGCGGCCCCGCTCCAGATCGACGGAGAGGACGTATTCTCTCACCAGCGGCAACTGCCACTCTGCTCCTTGATCGGTGCGGATGATGAGATTGCTCCCGGCGCCGCCCAAATCGAGCACGTCTTCCACCCGCCCCAAGCTCTGCCCGCCTCGGCGGACCTCACAGTTTACCAAGTCGGCGTTGTAGAAGTGCCCCGGAGGTCCCTCGACACGTTCCTCAAGGGGCACCTGAACATCTCCCCAAACCAGTTCCGCCACCTCGTCGGGAGTTTCGCGCCCCTGAAACTTGAGCAACACGCGCCGCTTATGGAAGCGGTGGGACTGCAAGCGTTCCTGAAAGCTTCCAGCCGGTGTTTCAATCCTCACCCGTTCGGTGTCTTGAAAGCGTTGGGGAAAGTCGGTCAGGATTTCCGCCGCTACCTCCCCTTTGACTCCGCGGGTTTTGACGATGTGGGCGATGGTGACAAACTCGCTCACTCTATTCCAAAATTTCCAACATATAGCGCTTGCGCATCTTCATGCCGCAAGCACCCAACAGAGTACGGATGGCGCGGGCTGTCCGCCCTTGCTTTCCAATCACTTTTCCCAAGTCCGATGGAGCCACTCTCAATTCCAGGACAGTCGTCTGCTCGCCTTCCACAACGGTCACTACGACTTCTTCAGGATTATCCACCAGAGCCTTGGCGATCATCTCAACCAGATCTTTCATTTCTGCCTCCAGAGTGACGAGGGGGTGACGGTCACCCTGACTCGCCGAGCAGCCGCTTGGCGCGGCCTGAACGTGGCGCTTGCGCCGCTTGCGCGATCGGACTCGCGTCCCAATCAGCCATCCCGCCGGGTGCCGGACCGCTCGTCCGCCTCTAGCGCTGCGGAGGCGGGAGCCTTCACGCCGGACGGGCGAAACCCAAGTTCCGGCGGCATCCGAGAACGACTCCAAAATGGGTGGCGGCGCTTCCCTGAAGATCCGGTCGGGGATCCTGCAGCGAAGTGACCCGACTATGCCTCGGCAGTCGCCTCTTCGGCCTTGGACTCGTCGTCCTTCTGGGGCTCCGTTTCGGACTTCCCTTCCTCTTCGGCCTCAGCCTCCTTCTTGGATTCCTCCTTCTTGGTTTCCTCCTTTTTGGATTCCTCGGCCTTTGAGTCTTTGTCAGTTGAGTCGGATTTCTCCGCTTTGTCCGCGGGCTTTGCAGCTTTGGCTTCAGCCTCGGCTTCGCTTGCTTGCTCTTGAGCGGAACGGGCCTTTTCAATCAGGGCGGCCACCGTTTCCGAGGGCCGGGCCCCGATGTCGAGCCAATAGTCGACGCGTTCCATGTTGAGCTTCAAACGCTTGGGTTTCATTGCCGGGCTGTAGTGCCCCACCACCTCTACATAACGGCCGTCTCTCGGATCGCGTTTCTCGGCGATGACGACGCGGTAATGGGGATTTTTCTTGGCCCCGTGACGACTGAGTCGAATTCTAAGCAACGGAGATCCTCCTCGTAAGCAAAGTAGAATTTTATCAAATCTACACTAGAACGGAAAGTTCATTTTGGGTAGACGTTTGCCCATCATGCCCTTGCCCAACCGCCCCAGCATTCCTTTTGACATCTTTTTCATCATCTTGCGCATGTCGGCATATTGGCGCAGCAGACGATTGACCTCTGATACGGGCCGTCCGCAGCCCTCAGCGATGCGCTTACGGCGGGAGCCGTTGATGATCTTGTAGTTGGTTCGTTCTTGAGGCGTCATCGAATTGATAATGGCCTCGGTGTGAGTCAGCTGTTTTTCGTCGATGTTGACTTGGTCGAGCCCTTTCATGGGCCCTTGGTTGGGCAGCATGCCCACCAGTTGGTCGAGAGGCCCCAGCTTGCGCAGTTGGCGCAATTGGTCGCGGAAGTCCTCTAAACTGAACTCGTCGCGGCGCATTTTCTCCAGCATGGCCTCAGCCTGCTCTTCGTCTACCGTTTCCTCAGCCTTCTCGATCAGGCTGAGAACATCTCCCATGCCCAGAATGCGCCCCGCCATGCGCTCCGGATGGAAGACTTCCAAGGCGCTGTACTTCTCTCCCAAGCCGATGAACTTGATGGGCTTGCCGGTAACCTGATTGATGGAGAGCGAGGCGCCGCCGCGGGTGTCGCCGTCCATCTTAGTCAGGATCACCCCGCTGACGTCCAGCCACTCATCGAACTGTTTGGCGCTCTTGACGGCGTCCTGACCGGTCATGGCGTCGGCCACCAGCAGGATTTCCTTGGGGCCCAGGCTGCGCCGGATGCGCTCCAGCTCGTCCATCAGCTTTTCGTCGATGTGCAGCCGTCCGGCGGTATCGACGATGACCACGTCGTGGCCCGTGTTGCGCGCCTCCCGCTCAGCCGCTTCGGCTCTTGAGACGGGATCCATGTCCTCGCCCTCGAAGACCGGCATGTCCAGCTCGCGGGCCACAACCGCCAACTGTTCGATGGCGGCAGGACGGTAGACGTCGGTGGAGACCAGCAAGGGACGGCGCCCCTGCTTGCGCAGCCACAAAGCCAGCTTTCCGCTGCTGGTGGTCTTTCCGCTGCCCTGCAGGCCCACCAGCATGAAGACCGTGGGAGGCGTCTTGGCGAAGCGCAGTTCCTCGGCTTCCTCGCCGAAGAGCGCGATCAGCTCGTCGCGGACGATCTTGACCACCTGCTGGCCGGGAGTCAGGCTCTTGAGCACGTCCTGGCCCAGCGCCTTCTCCTTGACGCCCTTGACGAAACTCTTGACCACCTTGAAGTTGACGTCGGCCTCCAGGAGCGCGATGCGGATCTCCCGCATAGCCTTTTCGATATGCTCCTCGGAGACGCGCCCTTCACCCCTGAGGTTCTTGAGTACGCCTTGCAGCTTGTCTGAAAGATTGTCCAACATTCCGTCGAAGTCCTTGCTCGTCAGAGCCCGTCCCAGGCGCACACCACGCCCACCGGAAACTGCGAATTGTCGCATCTTCGGGGCATCCCTGTCAAAGAGCGGGACATGGGCAGAGGGGCTCGGGCTACAATGGTCGCTCATGGATGACGTCATCATCGGAACGGCGGGGCATATCGATCATGGCAAGACCACCCTGCTCAAGGCCCTGACGGGGATCGACGCCGACCGGCTGGAGGAGGAAAAGCGGCGGGGAATCACCATCGACATCGGATTCGCCCACCTGCAGTTGGGTGATTTCCGCGTGGGATTCATCGATGTCCCAGGCCATGAAAAGTTCGTCAAGAACATGCTCAGCGGAATCGGCGGCATCGACCTGGTGCTGCTGGTGGTGGCCTGCGACGAGTCGGTTATGCCCCAGACCGCCGAGCACTTTCAGATTTGCCGCCTGTTGGGGATCCGCCGGGGCGTCATCGTGCTGACCAAGAAGAACAGAGTCGATGCCGAACTGCGTCAACTGGTGGAAGCCGAGGTCCGCGATCTGGTGGAGGGCAGCTTCCTGCAGGACGCTCCCTGCGTCACCGTCGACAGCCTCGGCGGCGAGGGCCTGGAGGACTTGCGCCAAGTCCTGCGGGAACAGATCGCGTCGGCCGCCCGGCGCAGCCAAGAGGACCTGCGCTCGGCCATCTTCCGCATGCCCGTGGACCGCGTCTTCACCATCCGCGGATTCGGCACGGTGGTCACCGGGACGCCCTACGCCGGAAGCCTGAGCCTGGAGCAAGTGCTGCAAATCTTCCCTTCCGACAAGACGGCCAAGGTCCGGGGCATCGAGATCTTCAACGAGAAGTCCCAGAGCGCCCAGGCCGGTCAGCGCACGGCCCTCAACTTGAGCGGAGTGGAGAAGAGCGACCTTGAGCGGGGCATGGTTCTGGCGCCGCCTCAATCGTTGATGTCCTCCTACATGCTGGACGTTCAACTGACCCTCCTCGAGGACGCGCCCATCTTGCAGGACCGCGCCCCCGTCCGCTTCCACCACGGCAGCGGAGAATCCCTGGGACGCCTCCACCTGCTGGAAGGCGCCGCGGCCGCGCCGGGACAGCCGGTGCTGTGCCAAGTGCGCCTCGACACGCCCCTCTCGGCCTGCGCCGGCGACCGCTTCATCTTGCGGCGCTACTCGCCCATGGACACCATCGGCGGCGGAGTCGTCCTCGACCCCTCTCCCAGCAAGCACCGCAAGCGCCACCTCAAAGGCCTGCTGCCCGCCTTGCGCCAGTTGGCCACCGAAGCCTCCGAAGGCCGGGCCTGGCAGGGCTATTTGCGTTTCGCCTTGCAGCAAGCCGGCCCCGGGGGAGCGGGCTTGGAGCGCCTGTCGGCTTGCACCGGATTGCGTCGTGAAGCCGTGCTGGAGCGCCTTGGGGAGCTGCCCGAGGTGCGGATCATCAGCCAAGAGCCGCCGCTGGCTGTCCTGGAAGAGCCATTTCAGCGCTTAGCCGGGCAGGTCCTCAGCTTTCTGGAAGCCTTTCATGACAAGGACGGGCTGGCGCTGGGCGCCTCGCGGGAGGAGCTCAAGAAACGCATCATGCCGCGGGCCAGTGCGGCCTACTTCCAGACGCTGATCGACTACCTGCAAGAGCAGGGACGCCTGCGCACCCAGGGCGGACTGGTGAGCCTTGAAGGCCGCGAGGTCGAGCTCGATGACTCCCAGCAACGGCTGCGCAGCGAGATCCTGCGGGCCGTCCAGGAAGGCGGGTGGAACCCTCCCACTCTGGACGAGCTGTGCGAGTCGATGGAGGCCTCCTGCGATCAGGTCCGCCGAATTCACTACTACCTGCTGCAACGCGGCGACCTGGTGCGCATCAATGAGGACTTGGTGCTTCCCGCTCAGGGCCCGGAGCGCCTGGTGAAAATGATGCGCAGCCGCTTCCAGCCCGGCCAACCTTTTTCCGTTGGCGATTTCAAGGACCTGCTGGGCGTGAGCCGCAAATTCGCCATTCCCTATCTGGAATTCTTGGACCGCCGCCAGACAACTTTGCGTACAGGAGATCAGCGGATTCTCCGACAATAGAGCTAAACGCCATGCAAAACAGAACGACTTATCTTCTCATTCTCTGTTTGACGGCTTGCTGGCTGCCCATTCAGACGCCTGCCTCGCCCCTGGCCGGTTTGGGACAGGAAGCCGAAGCTCAGGATCCTCCTCAGCAAGAGCCCGCTCAAGACGAGTCCCAGGACCTCGTGCCGCCAACCGACAACGACCAGGATTTGTTGCAGCTCTCCGAAGAGATCTTGCAGCGAGTGGTGAAGCTGCGCGGCTTGGAGGTCAAGAAGGACATCGTTCAAGAGGTCAAGTCGCGCGAGCAGATCCGCGCTTTTCTACTGGACAAGATGGTCATTGAGTACCCGGACGAAGAGCTGGAGAAGGACGAGAAGATCTTCCAGCGGCTGGGGCTGCTCTCTGAAAAAGACGACCTCAAGACCCTGGTCATCAACCTGCTGACCGCTCAGGTGGCCGGATTCTACGATCCGCACAGCGGTACCTTCTCCATCGCCGACTGGATTCCTGAAATGATGCAGAAGCCGGTGATGGCCCATGAGCTGCTGCATGCGCTGCAAGATCAGCATTTCGACCTGGAGGCCTTCCTCCGGCAGGTGGAAGACGACGACGATCAGTTTATGGCCCGCCAAGCCGTGGTGGAAGGGGAGGGAGTGGCCATCATGCTCGACTACATGCTGCAGCCCATGGGCCAGCAGTTCCAGAATCTCCCGCAGTTGGACAGGCTGATCGAGCAGGCCCAAAAGGCCGCACCCGAGTCGGCCGCCATGGGCCGCACGCCAGCCTTTCTCAAGGACCTGCTGTTCTTCCCCTATATCCAGGGAGCCTCCTTCGTGCGCCAGTTCCGCCTGCGCCATTCCTGGGAAGAGATGGCCGGCGTCTATCAGGACCCGCCCCGCTCCAGCGAGCAGATCATGCATCCGGAAAAGTACTTCGACGAGCGTGACGACCCCACCGAGGTGGAGGTCTCCCAGGACCTTCCCCAGGAGCTGCAAGGGTCCTGGAGGCGCGTCGATGACGGCACACTGGGCCAGTACATGATCTCAAGGCTGATGACGCCTTTCATCAAGGAGGAAGTGGCCGAAGAAGCGGCGCGCGGCTGGGACGGCGACCGCTTCGAATGGTTTGAAGCCGAGGATGGACGCAACGCCCTGCGGGTGCGCACCGTTTGGGACAGCCAGCGAGATGCCCTCGAGTTCCATCAAGCCCTGATCAAGACCTTGCGGGCCCGCACCGGATACTGGCCGGCCGCCGGGGAAGATGCGGGGGCGAAGTTCGTCCTGACGTCCGGCAGCAGGGTCTTTCAAGTGCAGCACGATGGCCTGTGGGTCGATCTGCTCGACTACGACCGCCTTCCCTGAAACGGCCCTGGCATGTGTCTTCGGGGTTCTGGGACGATTGACACCGGGAGCCCTTCAGGGCTAGGATGGAAGTCTATCGAGCGAGGTTAATATGCCGTTGAGTTTTATGGGTCTGGGCGCGCCCGAGTTGGTCGTCATCCTGCTGATCGTCGTTGTCATCTTCGGCGCCAGCCGGCTTCCGCAACTGGGCAAAGGCCTGGGCCAAGGCATCAGCAATTTCCGCAAATCGGTCAAGAGCGAGACCGAGAAGTCTTCGATCGATGAGGCGGAAACCAAGGAAGCCAACTGAACCACCATCCGGCCGTTCCCGGCCACATGTCTCGACTGTCGCCCGCTAAAGCTCTATCCGACGCACGATTCTGAGGCGTCGACGCCAGTCCTGATTGAGCCCCACGCACAAGATCTCGACCTCCCGGGTCAAGTAGCCGCGAAGCAGCGGCAGCAGGCGGTGGAATTCGAAGAGGGGCGCCACCAGAATGAGCAAAGGAGACTGCGGCGACAGGCGGCGTCCTGCAAAGTAGCCGCACTGCTGAAAGTCGCCGCGTCCCAAGTGGCGGCGGACCCGGTCCCAGTAATCGAGTCCCTGGAAAAGGAGGTTGAAGTCTTTTTCAACCTTGAATTCGATCACCGCCAAGCGTCCGTCCCCCAGACGTCCCAGCGCGTCCACCACCGCCCGGTCCGTCTCCAGGCAGGTGGGAACCTGGCAATAGACTTCTCCCTGCAGATCGGGATGAATGAGGCGGGGACGCTTGAGCAGCAGGCTTTCCATCCAGCGTTCGGGATGGCGGCGGTAAAAGGGGGAGGAGGGCGAGGGCGGAGGGAAGCGCCTCAGCCGCTCCAGCCGGCCCAGGAAGGCGCTCAATCGGCGGGCCTGAGAGGCCTCCCAAGGCCGCCCGGGCTCCTCACCGAAGCGGACCGGTTGAGCCGAATCCTGCCAGGCCACCCGGTATCCCCTCCAGGAGAGCTCCCAGCGGCTGCGGCGGAAAAAGAGGTCAAGGCGGGGATGCCTGCGTTGCAGGTCGAGCAACGGCGGCGGCGGATGGCGGCGGAAGGGATGCATGACATAGGGGTGGCTGAGAGCCGCCCGAAGGAAGACCGAGGGATAGATGGGCCGTCCGCTGAGCGAGCAAGCGCGGGGGCCGGGAGCCGACTGATAGTGCCAGCATTGGACGGGCAAAGCCAGATGGGGCAGGATCTCGATGATGCGCAGCCCCCACTCGCAAGGAATGAAGAGGAAGAGCTTGCGGGGCCGGTGTCCGCCGTCCCGCCGCTGACTCCACCACAGAGCCGCCGAACTCAGCAGGCGGGCCTGATAGGAGGCCTGCGAGTCAGGACGCGCTGCCAGCGCCAGCCCTTCGGCTCCTCCGCTGTGGGTGAGCAGGATGCGCACAACGCCCGAGGTATGGCTACGCAGCCGGTCGGTGCGGGAAAGCGTCCGCTGGGGACGCCATGGGTTGAGCAGCCGAGCCGCCAACCGGCTCACCTCTTGCTCGAAGCGCTCTCTTCGGCGGGCGTTGCGGTCGGCGGCCAGGACCGTCCGGCTGCCGTCGCGCAACAGCAGGCCAACGCCTCCAGCCGCGGGAAAGGCTGCCGCCAGCCGCTTCCACCGTCCCTGGCTCTTGAGGCCCGGATAGGGTCTGAGCCGCAACCTCCGTCTCAGCCCGGGAAAGCGCTCCAGCATGCGCCTGAGAAAATCGACGTTGTTTCGGTCCATCTGCTATAGTCCTCTTCTTCTAGAACGCTTGAAGGGAGCATTTGAGCGAGCCTCGGCGGCCTTTTTGTTCCGCATTCGCTTTGCAAGGAGTTCTCATGGGATTCTCCACTGACGCCATCCATGCCGGGCAAAAGCCCGAACCCAGCACGGGAGCCATCATTCAGCCCATCTTCCAGACCTCCACGTACGTCCAGCAGGGAGTGGGCAAACACCAAGGATACGAGTACGCCCGCACCCAGAATCCCACCCGGGAAGCCTTGGAAGGCAATCTGGCCAAGCTGGAAGGGGGCAGCCATGGTGTGGCTTTCGCTTCTGGGATGGCGGCCATCAACGCCCTCATGAGCCGATTCTCAAAGGGCGATCACTTTGTCGTTTCCGAAAACGTCTACGGCGGCACTTATCGCCTTTTCGAAATGAACCTGCGCAAGTTCGGGCTCGACTTCTCCTGGGTCGAGACCTCCAACTTCGAAGCCCTGGAGGCCAGCCTGGGGCCCAACACCAAGATGGTCTTCCTGGAGACGCCCACCAATCCCACCATGCGTCTGACCGACCTCAAGGCGGCAGCCGGACTGTGCCGCTCGCGGGGAATCCTGACCACGGTCGACAACACCTTCATGTCGCCTTACCTGCAGCGTCCGTTGGAACTGGGCATCGACATCGTGCTCCACAGCACCACCAAGTTCCTCAACGGGCACAGCGACAGCGTAGGAGGAATCGTGATCACCTCCAACGAAGAGGTGGCCCAAGATCTGCGCTTCATCCAGAACGCCGCGGGAGCCATTTTGAGTCCCTTCGATTCCTGGCTGGTGCTGCGGGGGACCAAGACCTTGGCCGTGCGCATGAGAGCCCACGAAGAGGCCGGACGCCGCCTGGCCGAATTCCTCGATCAGCACCCCAAGGTTGAGAAAGTGCTGTACCCGGGACTGGCCGAACATCCCCAACACGATCTGGCCAAGGACCAGCAAAATGGTTTCGGAAGCATGATCAGCTTCGAGACGGGAAGCTTCGAGAAGGCCGACCGCATGCTCAGTTCGCTCAAGCTGATCGCTTTGGCTGAGAGCCTGGGAGGGGTGGAGAGCCTGGCCTCGCATCCCGCCGCCATGACCCATGCCTCGGTGCCGCCCGAGGAGCGGCGCCGACTGGGAATCACCGACGGATTGGCCCGCATTTCAGTGGGTCTGGAAGATGTCGAGGATCTCACGGCCGACCTCGATCAGGCCCTGTCGCGCATTTGAGCGGACCAACTCAGCGGCTCGCCCCAGGTTAGGGGCTCGGCCCGGGCACACCCTCATCAGCCTTCCGGATTAGAACTCGTGGCGACTAGGCTATTCCGGCGCGACGATGCCTTTGCCTTCTTCCACCGTCAGGTAGCGGTCGAGCGGGACCTCCTCCAAGCGCTCCACCTTGTCGCTGGGCAACGGCCAGCGGATTTCAATCCAGTCGACCTTGTCCGCCGGCCCCAGTCCCAGAATGAGACGAGGATCATGGGCCGAGAGGTAGCTCCCGCCGCCGTTGAGGAAGCGGGTGCGGGCCTTGCCCTCCACCGAGTAGGTGACCTTGGCGCCTACCGCGTCGCGGTTGCAGGTCCGCCCCACCAGGCGGAGCCCCACCCAGTGATGGCCCGATTGGGACTGGTTGCGCAGCAGCAGCGGCGCTTCACCGATGTTGGCAATGGCGGCGTCGGACCGTCCGTCGTTGTCATAGTCGCCCAAAGCCAGTCCCCGGGCCGGATAGGTGTGCTTGAAAGCCGGCCCTGCCTGATCACTGATGTCCACCAGTCCTCCCTGGCGGTTCTCGAAGAGCAGCAGCGGTTCCCGGTAGGTGACGCTGCTGGCGTACTCATCGATCATGTCGTCGGGATGCCCGTTGGCCTGAATCAGGTCGAGGTCTCCGTCGTGATCGAAGTCGAAGAAACGGACGCCCCAGCCGCTGAGGAGAAAGGTCGAACGTCCCAGCGGACTTGAAATCGACAGGTCCTGAAAGCTTTCGTCGCGATTGTTCTTGAAGAGTGAAAAATACTGGTGGTCAATATTGGCGACGTAGAGTTCCTGCCACCCGTCGCCATCAAAATCGGCTGCATCGACGCCCATCCCCGACTGGGCCGACCCTTCGGAAGAGAGCCCCACTCCGGCAAAGAGTCCGACCTCTTCCCACTCATTCTTGCCGCGGTTGATGAAGAGGAAGTCCTGCACCGTGTCGTTGGCCACGAAAATGTCGAGCCGGCGGTCATTGTTGATATCGGCCGTCACCACACCCAGCGCCTTGCCCTTGACCTCGCCGATGGCCGTCCCCTCGGCCGCGTCGCTGAAGGTGCCGTCTCCGTTGTTGCGGAATAGTTTTCCACTGGTAGGCTCAAAAACCCTGGGCACGCAGTAGAAGCTCTTTCCCAGCGGATTGAGGCCGCAGGAGATGTGGTGCTCTTTGCTGAACTTGACGAAGTTGCACACGAAAAGATCGAGCAGCCCGTCATTGTCATAGTCGAACCACGCCGCGCTGGTGGTCCACCCCTCGACCAGGACGCCGGCCTTCTCGGTCACGTCCTCAAAGGTTCCGTCGCCCTTGTTGCGGTAAAGGATGGTCCTGCCGTGCGAGGTTAGGTAAAGATCGGGGTAACCGTCGTTGTCATAGTCGCCCACGGCCGCTCCCATCCCGAAGGTGCGCGCCTCCACGCCAGCTTTCGCGGTCACGTCGCGGAAGGTCCCGTCCCCCTGATTGCGCAGCAGGGCGTTGCTGAGGGGTGTTGTGGGCGTAAAAAATTCGCTGGGCCCGGTGTTGACCATGTAGAGATCCATCCAGCCGTCTTGGTCGTAATCCAGGAAGGCCAGTCCGCCCGACATGGTTTCGGGCAGGTAGTGCTCTTCCGAGCGGGCGCTCTCATGGACCCAGGTGATGCCGCTCTGGGAGGGCGGAATGCTCTGGAACAGAGGCTTGTCGGACTGCCCCGCAGCCAAGCCGCAGAATGCCAGCCAAAGCGCAAGGACGCATCCGGCTGCCGACGGACCTGAAAGAAGGGGCGCTGCCGCTCGGTATCCCAACAGGTTCTTCATGCTTATCGATTGAGCTTCTTGAGTGCGGTTTTATGATTGGCTTGAAAGTCCAGCCGGTCGGGTGCCAGCCCAACAGCGGCGGCGTATTCCTGGGCGGCTTCCTCCCACTGGCCCAATGCGAAGTACAAGTTGCCCAGAAGATTCCGCAACTCGGCATCGCCGGGACGCAGCCTCTTCGACTCTTCAGCGTGGCTCAGCGCCTTGGAAGCGTCACGGGCCTGGCGCCAGTACATGGCCGCCAAGTAGTGAGCTTCGGAGCTGTCGGGCGCAAGTTCCAGAAGCTTGTCGACGTGTGGCTGGGCCAACCTTCCGCGGCCTGAGGAAAGATAGATCTTGGCCAGAAAGCTGTTGGCCAGCCAATCGTCGGGATCCTGCTCCAGCACCCGCAGAAAACTGGACCGTCCTGCTCCAATGTCGCCTTGCTGGATCTGCAGCCGGCCTTGGTTGAGAAGGGCCTCGATGATCTTGTCGCGGTTGGCTTGAGCCTCCGATTCCTGATGCAGGGAGCGGTAGGTCTTGAGAACTTCCTGAGCCCTTGCGGTGTTTCCGGCCTTGCGCAAGGCGTTGCCCAAGTCGAAATAGATGCGGTTGAAGGCCCCGGGCAACTCGGCAGCTTTTTCCAGGTGCGAGACGGCCTCATCGTACTGCTCCAGCCGGTCGCAGGTGATGCCCAGCAAGTGGAGATACTCGGGATTGTCGGGGTCCAGCGCCACCGCCTTGGCCGCCACCTTCTTGCCGGCTTCGAAATTGATGCCGTAATAGAGCGTACGGGCCATCTCGAAATGGGCTTCGGGCGATTCAGGATTGGCCCAGACCGCATGCTCCAGCGAGGTGAGGGCCTTTTCGTACTCCTCCAGGTAGATGTAGATCTGGCCGCGCCGGAGGTTGACCCTGGGATCGTCGGGCTGGCGGGCGGCGAATTTCTCGAAGACTCTCTGGGCGTCTTGGGCCTCTTTAAGCCGGTAGTGGATGTCGGACAGCACCCAGAGTCCTTCGGCCGGCAATCGGTCGCTCTCCTCCCATTCGGCTAAAGCCCGGGCAGCTTCTCTGAGATTGCCCAATTCCATGCGGCCGCGGGCGTATTCGATCGCATCGCCCGCCTCGCTTAAGCCGCGCGCTGCCGCCTCGTCGAGTTCGATAGCGGCGTCCCTGCCGCGACCGGCTTTCAGCAAGGCCATGCCCGAATAGAGGTAGGGGCGGGGGTCGTTGGGGTGTTCCTGCTTGTAGGCCGAGAAGGAAAGTAGGGCGCTGGACAATTCTCCGGCCTGGGCCGACTGGCGTCCCTCCTCCAGCAGATCGGCGCCGGCCTCGGCCCGCACGTCCACGGTCAGGAAGAGCGAAACGCAGAAAAAAAGGGCACCCACCAAAAGGGCGCCAAGCAGACATGGCCGTCTCATCTTGACCGGATTATAGCTTCCGGGGCCCAACTTTTCAAAGTCGTGCCGGGGCGCCCGAGCCTTGCTGAGAAGCCGGGTTCAGGCAAGTATGGCGAGCAGAGCCTGACCGCCGCCAACTCAGGGGAG
Organism: Acidobacteriota bacterium; assembly: GCA_035471925.1. Lineage (GTDB taxonomy): Bacteria > Acidobacteriota > UBA6911 > RPQK01 > DATIPO01 > JANQFM01. The sequence goes on along the minus strand of DATIPO010000089.1, from coordinate 23,182 downwards.
CTGCCGACCCTGTTCACAAACCGGACCCCTGTGTGGCCTTGCCGGCCACCCGGAGGCCCTCAATCGGTGGCGTGAGGGCTTTTTTCCAGACGCAGCGGCTCGCTCACCGAAACCGACTGTTCAAGCACTTGGTCGTCCACCTTGACCTTGAGACGATAGGATCCCGGTTCCAGTCCTGAAACCGAGAGTCCTTTGATCAGAACGACCCGGTCAGAGGAGAAATAATAGACCGATTCCCCCTTTTCGTCGGCCTCGCTGAGGACGACTTCGTCACCCTTGAGCAACTGATACTCGACGCGCAGATGAGGCTGACGGGATGCTTGATCGAGACCCGTGTTGTAGACGTGCAGGTAGACGCCCAGGGGGTTCACCGTTTCGAAGGTGCCCTCCAGATTGGGACGCACCTTGACGTCTCCGATGACGAACATGTCATCGTCCTCGGGGATTTGCTCAAGAGGAACGATGTGGTCGGAGAGAATCATGGAACTGGCCGAGAGGCTCTCTTGGCGGGCGGGAGGCAGAATCGCCTTGCGGACGACGCCCACGTTGTTGGCTGTCAGGTCTTTGACCACCAGGTCCATGCGGTAGCGCATCTTGTTTTCGACGGCGACGACCTTCTGGTAGATGGATCGGCCCTGACGTCCTCTTTCGATGTCGTTGGGGCCATAAGCCACCACCAGCTCGTGATCGAACTCGCTGTGGACGCGGTTGGTGATGCTGGTGACCAGTCCGTAGAGAGCGATATGGGCCACGTAGATTCCGTTCTCCAGGTTGAAGCTGAGGTTGGCGTTGTCGATCTCCAAGGTCACCACGGCCAAGGTCGACTGGTCGTTCAAGTGAAAGTAGTCGTGACGGGTTGTGAAAGGCAGGTTTTCGTAGCGGGTGTCAACGGTAACCAGAGCCTTGAGGTCTTTGTACTTGATCTCGGTGGGCGACTGAATCTTGACCAGCTTTTCATAGCGTGTGAAGGGATTGTCTTCGGCCCGGTAGTGCATGCCGGGATAGGTGTCGCGGTTGGTGTAGGTGAAATAGGGGTGGTCGCCCCGTTCCATCAGGCCCAGGCTCTCGGCGGTGGTGGGGGCGGCACCCGGTATGATCAGCATTTCGTCTTTTTCCCAGGGGCTCCGGGCCAAACGGAACTCGCGGGTGCGGGTGGGATCGACGAACTCGATTTCGACATCCGGTCCCAGTCCCTCGATGTACCGGTAGCGCCAGATCTCAAAGGGAACGACCGAAGTGAAGCCTCCGCCTTCGTGGGAGGGACGCTGATAGCTTTCGCCCGAGTAGTGCTTCTCGATCTCCGCCGGAGCTCCGTGGATGATGTAGATCTGCCCCCGGTCGGTTTTCCAGCCCGGGACGCCGCTGGCGAAGTGCTCGTTGGCGTAGGCAATGCGGCGGTAGTGCTCTTCCTTGAACTCGTTGACGCCGTCGCGCAGGTCGGGATCGCGCCGCTGCCAGAACTGCTCGATGAACTGATCGCGCTCCTCATCGGTTGCCAGTTTCTGGAAGACGTCCCGCTCGGCCTGGGTGATGATGTAGGTCACGTCCTCACGCAGCCATTTCTGGTAGTAGTCTTCGCTTTCTTCCTGACGCCGGTCTTGTTCCTGGGCAGGTGCGGCGGACCCCAGGGACCAAGACACGGTCAGGGCGCAAAGAGTCATTAGACAGGCGATGATGCAAATGCTGCGTCGGCTCATTCTCATACTCCAGATTGGGGCCTCGGGACAAAAGCGAGTGCTGCAATCATGGTTCCATTTCGTCCCCGCCAGACTCTATATTTTTACACCACGGGCCGGGAAAATGTCCAATGCAGGCGCCCTGTCAACCTATCCGCCGAGGAGCAAGATAGCCATTTCATATTTGCACACCAAGTTTGACCTGGACAAAGACCTTGCCCTAACCGATTCATTTTTTTGTATCGAGGGAGCGGACGAAATCCATTTTTGTGGATCGCCGGAACCTCGCAAGGGGGCGTTTGGGAGGCCAAATCGGGGCCTCGGTGGGGCTTGCGGTCGGCTGAGGCGTTTCTAGCGGACATTCCTTTACACCTGGCATCCAATTTGCTAGGCTTCTCGGCATCAATTGTCGCGAAGTAGACAGACGGCGGGTTTGGCTTTCAAACCGCGCACCTGCATGATCGAGAGCAGCGTAATCTCTTGATCTTGGCCGTCCTTTTTGGGGCCGCCGGAAAAGCGACGCACGTGAAAAGACCAGGGAGGGAACTCACGCATGTTTCTACATGGTTATAGGAAACTAACATTGGCAGCCGTTTTGGCCACCGCCTTAGTGTGGCTGAGCGGTGCCAGTCTGCTGGCGCAGACGACCTCGCTCAGCGGCACCGTCAAGGATCCCCAGGGAGGGATCGTCCCGGGTGCCGAAATCAGGGTTGTCAGTGCCGCGGGAACCGACCGCCGGACGATCACCAACGACGAGGGACGCTATTCTTTCCAGCAACTGTCCCCTGGAACCTACACGGTGACGGCCGAGTTGGAGGGATTCAAGACGACGACGGCCAAGGATGTCCGTTTGCTGGTGGACACGCCGGCGACGCTGGATCTCGAACTCCAACTAGGAGACATCAGCGAGGTGGTGACTGTTACAGGTGCCGCCGAAGCGGTCCTGAACACCTCGGACGCAACCGTAGGCAACACATTCAATGAACAGCAGATCGTCGACTTGCCGCTGGAATCGCGCAATGTGGCCAACTTGCTCAGCCTGCAGCCCGGCGTGGACCAACAGGGAACGGTGACAGGAGCACGCAGCGACCAGTCCAACCTGACCCTGGACGGCATTGACGTCAACGAGCAGCAGGAGGGCACCGCCTTCCAGCCGGTTCTGCGCGTCACGCCCGACTCCGTGCAGGAGTTCCGGGTGACGGTCACCAACCCCAATGCCAGCCAGGGACGCTCTTCCGGCGGGCAGGTGTCGCTGGTGACCAAGGCCGGGACAAACGAATGGCACGGCTCGCTTTATCACTTTCACCGCAACACCGCCACCACCGCCAACGACTTCTTCAACAACCGTGTAACCGATGCTGGCCCCGACGGGCAGTTCGGAACCGAAGACGATGGCATCAGCACGCCCGTTCTGCTGCGGAACCTCTTCGGTGGATCCATCGGCGGTCCCATCGTCAGAGACAAAGCCTTCTTTTTCTTCAACTACGAAGGCCGCAAGGACCGCAGCCAGTCAACCCGGTCCAACATCGTTCCTCTGCCTCACCTGGGCCAAGGCCTGGTGCGCTACGAGAACATCGATGGTGAGATCGTCACTCTGACGCCTGAGGACATCGCCACCCTTTATCCCGCCACGGGAGGCGTCAACCCCGCGGCCCTGCAGGTCTTCGCCAACGCCGCGGCAGCCTTTCCGGCCAACGACGCCGCCACCGGCGACGGAATCAACACCAGCGGCTTCCGCTTCAATGACTCGACGCCTCTGGATCAAAACACTTTCATCGCCAAGCTGGACTTCAACCTGACCGATGCCCAGACCCTCTACCTGCGCAGCAACTACCAGTGGGACAATCAACAGTTCGACCAGGCCGAGAACGCCTTGCTGCCCCGCTTCCCTGGAAACGCTGCGCCGGGTCTGTGGAGCCATCCCTTCGGCATCGCCGCCGGGCACACTTGGACCATCCAGCCCAGCTTGATCAACACCTTCCGCTACGGTCTGACCCGCCAAGCCTTCTCTCAGCAGGGTGATTCGGGAGAGAACAACCTGGGCTTCCGCAGTGTGTACTTTCCTTTCGACTTCACCCGCACGATCAACCGCGAGACGCCCACCCACAACATCACCAACGACATGTCGTGGATCAAGGGTGCGCACACGCTGCAATTCGGCACCAACATCCGCCTGATCAACAACCGGCGGGCCTCGTTCGCCAACTCCTTCGATTCGGGAGTCACCAACCTGGGCTTCTACGAAGGTGCAGGATCGGTCCTTTCCGATCCCATCGACGATCTGGCCCCGGCTTCCGAACGCGTGCTGCAGAACGCTATCGCGGCCACGCTGGGCCGCCTGAACCAATACACGGCCAACTTCATCTTCGGCGCCGACGGCTCTCTGCTGCCCTCGGGATCGCCCACCGAGCGCGACTTCGCCACCGAGGAGTATGAGTTCTACTTCGAGGACGCCTGGCAGGTGACCCCCAACTTCACGCTCAATCTGGGATTGCGCTGGGGCGTCAACACGCCGGTCAATGAGGCCACCGGATTCCAGGTGCAGCCCACCGTGGCGCTGGACACCGTGTTCCAGCAGCGCGTAGCGGGAGCCGAGGCCGGCATGCCTTTCAACGATCCGGTCATCGTCGACACTTCGGGACCCTTCTACGACAAAGACGGCTACTATCCCACCGACTGGAACAACTTCGCGCCCCGGATCTCGGCCGCTTGGTCGCCTGACTTTGACGGCGGGATCCTGGGAGCTCTGTTCGGCAACAATGGCGAGTCGGTCTTCCGCGGCGGTTTCGCCATGTCTTACGACCGCATCGGCAGCCGACTGGCGGTCTCTTTCGATCTCAACAACACGCTGGGATTCGCCTCTTCGACCACCATCGCGGCCGAGACCTACAACGTCAGCGACAGGCTGGCTCCGCTCTTCACCGGCTTCGGCCAGGATATCCGCTCGCTGCCCGGCATTTCCACGCCGGACGAGTTGGTCTTCCCGCTCAACAAGCCCTCTGACCGGGCCCGCCGCATCGAGTCCTCGCTGGACAGCGCGCTCACCACGCCCGTCAACTACAGTTGGAACTTCTCGATCGGCCGCGAGTTCAAGGGAGGCCTTTTCGTGGAAGCCGGCTACATCGGGCGCAGCGCCCGCGACCTGCTGGCCACCCGCGACATCATGCACCTCAACAACCTCAGGGATCCGGCCTCCGGCCAGACCTGGTATGAGGCGGCGGCCATCCTGATGGAGAACCGTCTGGCCGACACGCCGGTAGGTTCTCTGGCACCGATTCCCTTCTTCGAGAACCTGTTCCCCAACTTCAGTCCCTTCGGCCTGTTCGGCGACTTGGACGCCACCAACAGAGCCTACGGCTTTGTGGCCCGCGGACGTGCCGGCGGACTGGACATCTTGGACTGGACCTTTATGCAGGCCGTCCTTGATACCCAAGGGGAAATCGACTGCGGACTGGGAGACGGCGCAAGCTGCATGTTCTTCCATCCCCAGTATGCGGCCTTCTCGGCTTTCAGCACGCTGGCCAAGTCGGACTACCACGGATTGGCCTTCACGGTGCGTGAGCGCTTCGGCGACTCCCTCAACTTCGACTTCAACTACACCTTCTCGAAGTCGATGGACGACGCTTCGGGACTGCAGAACAGCGGCACCTTCGGGGCAGCGTTCATCCTCAATCCGCTCAACCTCGAGCAGAGCCACTCGGTTTCCGACTTCGACACCAAGCACATCATCAACGCCAACTGGCTGTGGAACGTGCCCTTCGGACAAGGACGCAAGTGGGGCGCTGACTCCAACGCCTTCGTGGACGCCGTTCTGGGCGGTTGGGCCTTCAACGGGGTCTTCCGCTGGAATTCCGGCCGTCCCATTGCCGGTCCCTTCGAGTCGGCTCGCTGGGCCACCAACTGGAACCTTTCCAGCAACGTGATCCGCATCCGCGACCCGCAGGCCGATCCCAACAAGAGCGGCGACGCACCCAATTTCTGGGGCGATTCGGATTTCGCCTACCAAAGCTTCCGCGACGCCTTCGCGGGCGAAGTGGGCGACCGCAACGTCTTCCGGCGCCAGAGCTTTGTCACTTTCGACTTCGGGCTCCACAAAGCCTTCCAGATGCCCTACAACGAAAACCACCAAGTGGTCTTCCGCTGGGAGGTCTTCAACGCCACCAACACCCAGCGGCTGGGCGCTCCCGGCAACACTGGCGTGTTGATCGATCCACAGGAAGGCGATCCGCCGCCCAACTGGTTCAACATCACCAACATCCAGGGCATGCCACGGGTCATGCAATTCGGTCTTAGATACGAATTCTAAGCACCCGTCATTGCCCAATAGAAGAAGCCGGCCCGGTCACTTGCGACCGGGCCGGCTTTTTTTGTGCTTCGCTTCACCCAACAGCTTGAGTGGCTAAGCCCTGTGCGGGTAAGGTTCCTTCAGGCCAAGCGCCTGAGCGGCACCCTGGGGAAGGCGATTGACTCCAGAGAAATCCTAAAAAGAGTGGAATAGCGGCATTATGAAGGCTCCTGCGGATTTCGCCGAGATGCGCTCCCTCGTCAAGGCGGGGCACCAGAGCTACGCGTCTAATGCCCTGAGCCCGTATTCAAACTGAAGTCGGATTAAACCTCGGAACCCAGGGTGGCGCCCTGGGGCTAACGAATGGCGCCCCTTGGGGATCCTTTCGAACTTCGCATGTCGCACCCCGAACCTGGCAAGACTCTGGCTCAAAGCTATTAGGGCTGTCTGTCGATGAGGCCCTTTGATTCCCAGTCCTCAAGCTGGCGGCGGATCTGCTCTCGCATCTCGGGGGAGACGTCGCCCATTTCCAGGTAACGGCGCAGGTAAACCGCCGAAGCCGCCGCCTCGCCGCTGCGGGCCAGAATGTCTCCCGCCATCAGAGCCGAGGCGGGGTAGCGATCCATTTCGCCGTTTTCCTCGATGACCTTGAAGGACGCCATGGCTTCCTCAAGTGCGCCGGTGCTGTAAGCCGCCAGCCCGTGGTAATAGTGGGCCTTGGAGTCATGAGGATCGAGTTCGATCAGCTTGCTGGTGTACCTGAGGGCCTCCTCATAGCGGACCTCCTCCAACTCCATCTCGGCCAGGGTCATGTAGGGCGGCAGATAGTTGGGATCGGCCTCGACGGCTTTGCGGTAGGCTTCAGCCGAGCCCTCACGGTCCTCAAGCCGCAGGCGCGTGTCCCCAAGCAGCTTCCAAGCTTCAGCGTAACCGGGATAGAGATCCACCGCCTCTTCAAGCTTGTCGGCCGCCCGTCCGGGTTTGTCGCGGGCCAGTTCCTTTTGGGCCCGCTGGTAGGCCTTGGCGGCCTGAGGCGGGGCGGCAAGAGTCGAGGCGCTGACCAGCGTTCCGGCTTTGGGGGATACCTCGCGGACCGTGATCACGCCCACGTCGGGCTCGAAGATGCTCACGATCCCCAAGCCGATCTTGTCGGCTTGCCAACCAGGATGAGGGCTGATCCTGATTTCGCAGTTGGTGAGATCGTAGCGCCCGTCGCCGGCTGGCCGCAAGCGTCCGCCCGCACCCAACCCGCCGATTCCGCGCCGTTGCGTTTCCAGCGTATCGGGACCGGCTGAACTGGCACTCACTTCGGTCGGCCGACGTTCCTCTCCCAAGCGGAAGTGGAAGCTGCCCTCGTGGCGGGTCCGGGCCACTCGGATAACGCGCGAATTGCAGAGAAGCTCGACTTTGACCTCGTGGTCGGGCGGCTCTCCGTCCTCCATCAAGACTTTGCCCGAAAGCGTCAGAATGGTGGGACCCTGGGCCAGGCCGTTGCCCATCAGAAGTGCCGCCACGAGAGGAGAAACCATGCAGAAGTATCGGATCATGTGGAAGTGCCCCCTTGAGAATTGCTGCCAACGCGTCATGCCGTCAGCAGCCTTTTCCTCGCAATAGGATCAAGCAAGCCCCATGCCAGCCAGGGGAAGCGGCCTTTCCGCGGAGACGGAAAAGCGATGACACCATCATATCTTCAACTGCGGCAACTGACCAATGGTATGTCGGCCATCGTGCGCAGGCCCGAGGGGGCCCGGAGGATGGTGTGGGCGGCATTGGCGGTGATGGCGCAGGTACCGACGTCGCCGTTGACGCCCCCGGGAATGAGTATCTCGACCGGCGGAGCACCCGAGATTTGAATGCGGTCGCGGGGATTCTCCTGGCCGATGGCGGCCCGGAAAACCAGGGTGATGACCTCGTGGCCGTCGCGCCATCCGCGACCCGTCTGGGTCACGCCCAGCGCCTGTCCCGGCTGGATGGTGCGGTCTTCGATTTCCACTTCATCGATGGCCATGACCGGTTCCACCACGTCTTCGGTGCGTTCCAGCGTCCAGCCCAGGCAGGCCGCCACCAGGTGCATCGACTCGGTCAGCCCCACGTGGCGCAGGCGGCCCTCCTCCACCCGGCTGTGAAATTCTTTGGGCGTGAGTCCGGCGCCGATCTTCTTTTGGAAGGGCAGGCGGCGGAAGGCAGCGTCCTGGATGCGTTCCACGACAATCCTGTTGACGCGCTGGCAGAGTCCGCTCGCGGCGGCCGGCAGATAGTCCATCAAGAAACCAGGATTGATGCCGGTGCCCAACACGCTCAGTCCCTGGCGGCGGGCTGCCTGATCGATGCGCGAGGCTGTCCCCGGCTGAGTGTGCCAGGGAAAGGACAGTTCCTCGCAGGTGGATATCACGTCCCAGCCGCGGTCCAGGCACTGCAGGATGAGGGGAGCCGTCTTGCTCAGTTCCGAAGAAGTGGTCAGGATGGCCACGTTGGCTTCAATCTCTCCCAGCTTGTCGAAGCCGCCCGTTACCTTGACGTCGAGAGGCTGGCGCAGGTCGGCCAATTCGGCCAGCGAACGTCCGGCCAATTGGGGATCGATGTCGACGGCGCCCACGATCTTGACTCCCGAGCGTTGGGCCAATAAATGAGTCAAGCGCAGCCCGATGGGACCCAGGCCGCACTGGATGACCTTGATTTCCTTCATGCTAGCAATCTTCCTTCTCGCTGCCGCCACTTCTCGAGCGCCTCGGAATCGCCCAAGCGCCGGGCCGCGTCGAGGGCGGCTTCAACATCCTGCACGTTCGGCCGCAAGCTGTAAAGTTTTTCCAGGACTTCCAGATGGCGGCGCAGCTTTTCGGCGGCCTGAGGGACGCCCCGACGGTCAAGGGCGATGGCCCAATCACGGAAGAGGTGGGCCAGGATCTCTAAGGAGGCGGCCCGCAGTCCCTCTTCGCCCACGGACTGCTCCAAGTCCTGTTGGGCAGGACCGAAGCGTCCGAACAGCCACTGGCAGCGCCCGCGGGCGAAAAGCAGGTGGGCGCGCAGCGGAGCGGCGTTCTCCGCTATAGGCTGATCGCGTCCCGCTACGATGTCTGAGAAGGGCTGATCGTCGCCTGCCAGGGCAACGGCTTTGGAGAACTCCTGCACGGCTTGGTCAGGCTCTTCCATGCGCTCGTAGGCCCGCGCCAGCGCCAGGTGTCCTTGCACGGGGAGACGCTGCCGGAGGAGGCGAAAGTCCTCCAGCGAGGCCGTTGGACGTCCCAGAGCCAAGTTGACGTAGCCTCGGCAGGCCCGGAACGCCCACCGGTCGGCACCTGCCCGGATGCCCTTCTCCAACAACGCCCAGACCGGCTTGAAAGGGGCCGGATCAAGATTGAAGCGCAGTTCGCGCAGGACGTCCGAATCGACGTCCTCTTGAGGACCTTCCTCCTGCTGGTCGGGATCCCCCCGGCTGAGACGTCGCTGGTAGTCGCCGACTTCTTGAGCCAACCAAAGCAAGGAGAGACGCAGCGGGGACTCGGAGGAGGCGTGTCCGATTTGATGGTCGAAGTGCTTGAAGGCCTCATCGAGGGCGCTGACGAATTCCTCTTCGAAGGGACTCGCAACCTCGCCCCCCAGCCACTGCAGCCCTGCGGCATGGGCTTCAGTCAGCATCTCGCCGACGTCACAGGGATCGGCTTCAGGAGGTGGCTCAAGCCGGTCGGGATCGCCCCCTGCGTGATGGCACAGCCACAGGGCCAGGGGATGCGTCCAATGAGATTCTCCGCTTCCCGGACCCGGAAATCCCTCTTCCTCAGAGGCGTGGGACGACGCCACGTCGACTATCTGAAATTCCAGTTCGTGCAGGTCATCGTCGTAGCAGCCGCAGATTCCCAACCAGCCGGGACGTCCTTGGGCCTGCAAAAAAAACTGGGCCGGAGTCGAGTAGTCTCCCGCCCGAATTCCGTAGGTGGGGAAGTCCAAACCGTAGCGGGACATCAGATCGCCGGCCACTGAGGCCAACCCCATGCCGAGGGCCCGGCGGCGCTGGAAATCTCCTCCCCGGGGCGTCATCGGCGCCCAAAACAGCCTCCTCTCATCCATCGGCCAGAATGCTAGCATCTTCCGACCTCCGGGCGAAGGCCGGAAGCCTCGTGACACAACCTCCAGAGGCTTAGCCTCGGACGGCTGGGCAAGTATCGCTCACCCTGTATACTGGCGCCATGGCACAACTAAGGAAGCGTCCGGTGGTCTTGATTGTGCGCGACGGATGGGGACACAACCCGTATCCCGAGTGGAATAAAGCCAATGCCGTCTTCTTGGCGGACACGCCGGTCAACGACCGCTTGGTGGAGGACTATCCGACCGTTCAGATCCACACCTCGGGCGAGGACGTGGGATTGCCTGAAGGCGTGATGGGCAACAGCGAGGTCGGACACCAGAATATCGGCGCGGGACGCATCGTGGATCAGGAAATCATGCGCATCACGCGGGCCGTCCGCAGCGGCGAATTCTTCGAGAAAGAAAAGCTGGTGGAAGCCTTCGAGCACGCCCGCCGGCACCAAGGCTGCGTCCACTTGCTGGGGCTCTTCTCGGACGGGCGGGTGCACAGCGACATGCAGCACGCCTTCGCCGTCATCGACCTGTGCGCCAGGCTCGACTTTCCCGGCGACCGCTTCTTCGTCCACGCCATCACCGACGGGCGCGACACGCCGCCCCGGAGCGGCATCGAGTTCATCGGCCAACTCGAAGACCACCTCCATCAAGCCGGCGTAGGACGCGTGGCCAGCGTCATCGGACGCTACTACGCGATGGACCGCGACAACCGCTGGGACCGGGTGGAAGAGGCCTACCGCATGCTGACCCAAGGCGCCGACAAGGTCTTTAGCGACTCCCGCGCCGCCGTCCAGCACTACTACGACCACCCCACCGAAAAGAGCCGGCGGGGAGACGAGTTCATCACCGCCTCCAGCGTGGCGCCCCAAGGGCGGCTGCAAGAAGCCCAGACCGTCAAGGCGGGCGATGCCGTGATCTTCTTCAACTTCCGCGGCGACCGTCCCCGCGAGCTGACCAAGGCCTTTACCTTGCCCGACCCGGAGTGGGAGGCAGTGAAAGGCGGCGGATTCGACCGCGGCGACAAGATCGAAGACCTCTATTTCGCCACCATGAGCGCCTACGAACAGGGCCTCCCCGTGGAGGTCATCTTCCAAAAGCCGCCCAAGATGAAAGCCATCCTGGGACACTGCGTGAGCGAATTGGGCCTGCGCCAGTTCCGCTGCGCCGAAACCGAAAAATTCGCCCATGTCACCTTCTTTTTCAACGACTACCGCGACGATCCTTTCCTGGGCGAGGACCGCCAGATTCTTCCCTCCCCCCGCGACGTCTCGACCTATGACCAGAAGCCCGAGATGTCGGCCCCCCAAGTAACCGAGGAGATGCTGCGCCGCATCGCCTCTGACGACTACGACCTCTTCGTGCTCAATTTCGCCAACGGCGACATGGTGGGCCATACGGGATCGCTGGAGGCCGCCATCCAAGCAGTCGAGGCGGTGGACCGCTGCGTCGGTCAGATCGTAGAGGCGGTGCTGGCCAAGGGCGGCGCACTGGTCGTCACCGCCGACCATGGCAATTGCGAGCAGATGATCGATCCCCGCAGCGGCGGTCCCCACACCGCCCACACCACTTACGACGTCGACCTCATCGTGGTCGACGACGACCTGCGCAAGGCCAAGCTGCGCCATGGCGGACGCCTGGCCGACATCGCCCCCACCCTGCTCCAACTGATGGGTCTGGACCAACCCGACGAAATGACCGGCCGCTCACTGATCGAGTGACCCGCCGCCCGCAGATCGAACGACCTCGACCCGCTGACAACCGACACAGCCGTCCGCTGGTCGAACGGCACCGCCCTCCACTGATCGAACGGCACCGCCCTCCACTGATCGAATGACACTGACGCTCGCTCATTGAACCATCCAGGTTGAGCCGAGTCCGGGTTCCCTGAAGGGGAACCATTTGACTAGCCCAGGGTCAGCCGCGGCGAGCGCAGCGAGTCGCGGGCGCCACCCTGGGATTGGCTGTGACAACTCAAAAAACGCTGAAAGCGTGAAATAGCGTTGCAGGCCGCTCCAAATCGCTAGGAAAGCCGCCAGTTGAGGGCCAGTTCCCAGAGAATGACCAGGGTATAGATGAAGGGGACGGCCATGAGCAGGTGGCGGCCGGTAAGGCCGCCGGAAAAGGGCCGGTGCTTGTGGGCCAGGAAAAACACCAGGCTGGAGCCGGTGATCAGGTACTTGGCCAGCAAGAAGGGCATGGGACCCAACTGCAGGAAGAAATCCATGACGGGGTTGACTTCACGGGCACCCCTTGAGACCAGTTGCAGCGTAAAAAAGGCGTCGGCGATACTGAGCAGCAATGCCGTGATCAAGGTCAGCACCGAGGCCGGATCGTAGCGGTCCACATAGCCGTAAGTCACGCGGTCGTTCATGCGGCGCGGACCCAGACGGCGTCCCTTGCGGGTCAGAGAATAGGTACTGAGGAAAGGAGTGGGCCGCCGCCTCCGGTCTTTGCTGTGGCGTTTCTCGCCCCGGGCGCTTTGGGCGACGGACATGGGCCCCGCGATATCTTGTGGCATCTTCACGATTCTAAGAGAAGGACGGCTTTAGGGACGTGATTACGATCACAATTCTCGTTCCCGCGGCTCTGGATGTCAAACGATCTCGAAGGCGCCGCTTGGAATCCATCCCACCTTGCCGTCGGGGAGGACGATCTCGGCCCACTCCCCGGACTGCTGGTCGATGCGGAAATGGGTGCCCTCATGAATGGTGAACACCCTCAGTCCCGCGTCCTGGGAAGGCGCGCTCTGCACTCCGACTTCCTCCACCATCACGACGCCCTGCCGGGATTGCAGCCAACCGCTCCAGCGCAGCGCCAGGGTGGGCGCCGTGACGGCCAACAGCAGGCCTGCCACCAGCATCACCCTCCATCCCCAGCGGGCCACAACGGGCCTGCGTGCCAGCAGGCGCAGAATCAAAGCTCCCAAGGCCGTCATCCACAGGAGACCCGTGAGCGTCGCCAAGAGGTCGCCTGGGGCCAGATAGACCCATCCTTTGAGCACCCGCAGAGGCAGGAACTCGGGCAGCGGTTCGATGTCGTCCAGGGTGAGCGACTGCATGAGGCGCAGATTGGCCTCCAGATCCTCGTCCCCCGGCATGAGACGCTGAGCCCGCAGGTAGTTGAGGATGGTGGGTCCCAAGCGTCCCAGCTTGTAGTGGCAGTTGCCGATGTTGTAGTAGAGCGGTCCGCTCTCGTAGCCGGTCTCCAAGATGCGCTGATAAGCCTCCAGGGCCTGCTGGTACTCTCCGTCCCGGTAGTGCTGGTTGGCCTGTTCGAAGAGGGTCCGCGGATCGTCCTGGGCCGCAGCCGGGACGGTCGAGGCTGCCGCCGTCAACAAGGCCAGCAGCAGCAGTGCCGCCAAGCGCCCCCAAGGCCTCATCCCTTCACCTCGCGGTCCAAGCGCGTCATGGCCTTCTCGGCCCGCCCGATGAACTGCTCCATCTCGGCGGGCGTGGCATCGCTGGGAGAGAAGCGTTTCAAATCGCAGGTGCGGATGCAGTCGAAGTACTCCTCCACCAGATCCCGGGAAGCGCCCTTGTCAACCAGTTGGGGCTTGACCTGCTCGCTCAGCATGCCGGCCTCGGCGATGTTCAGTTTGTCGCCCAGGAATCCGCTCAGGGCCCGGGCCACCTCGGCGTAAAATTCCTTTTGAGTCTCCTCTTTTTGCAGGCTGCGGGCCCGCGACAGGCGTTTGCGGGCCCGGCGTCCGGCCCGGCGCTTGCGGGCATAGGCCACGTCGGCGCTGAGACGGTCGGAATGGCGGCGGTAGCCGAAAGCCCCCGCCAGAGCCGCCAGGGGTGCCAGAGCCACGATCCAAAACAGGCCGCTCTGCCAGGGAGAAGCGTTGCGGACGCGGAAGCCAGGGTCCTGGGTCTTGATAAAGCGGATGTCTTGCCGCAACTGGCGGATCTGCCCGCGCGAGCGGCCGGAGGTCAGCACGGGACCGTCGGCACTGCCCGTCACCTCCACCTCGACGGGATCGGAAGAGACTGTCTGGTACTGCTCCTTGACGGGATCGAAGTAGGCCATCTGGACGGCAGGCAAGGTCTTGGTGCCCGGCTCGCGCGGGACCAGGACCCACTCGAAGACCTTGCGTCCGCTGATGGGATCGGCCTCCAGATCCATGCTCTCGCTGACCTTGGGCGCATAGACTTGGAAGTCGTCGGGGAAATCGATCTCTGGTTGGGGCAAGGTGCGCAGATTGCCGCTTCCGCTGACCGTCAGGCGATAAGTGACGGCCTGGTTGACGGGGACTTCGCTGCGATCGGTGCGGGCTTGTATGCGCAGGCGTCCGGCCACCCCGCTGAAGTTGTCAGGACGTCCCTGCTGGGGAAAGGGCAACACTTCGATCTCCAGCGGATCGGTTGCCATGCTTTTAGGGACCGTGCGGGATCCGAAAAGCCGCGAATCGAGGATGTCGAAGGGATCGCGCCCGCGCCCGGTGCGGCGGGTGCGCAGGCGGACTTCGGCGTCCACCGTCATGGGGCCGACCGTCTTGCTTCCCGCAGAGGTGGGAAAAAGCGCCAGCTTGCGGATGGTGGCCATGGTGTAAGAGCGTCCGTTGACGATCTGGGAACGGGTCTGGGGCTGGTCGGGAATGTCGAATTCCTCGCTCCAGAATCCGGGAGTGCTGGGTGGCGTGGTGATGGCGTAGGTGTTGACCGGAACCGCGGTGTAGATTTTGAACTCCACCACCACCGGCTCATTCTGATAGACCCGGGTGCGGTCGGCCTGGACACGCACGAAAAGCTCCGAGTCGCTGACCAGATCACGCTGTCCCGAGCGGTCCAAGCCCGGACGGGAGCCCGCCGGCGGTCCCTGGCGGATGCTGATGTTCACCGGTTTGGTGGAGTAGGTGTTGCCGCCCACCGTGACCCGCACAGGACCGATCTCGTGCTGGCCCATCTTGGTGGCCCGGAAGGTGAAGTCATAGGTGGTGGCTTGGCTGGAGCGCCCGTTGACCCATTCGAAGCGCTGAGAACTGCTCTGGCCCAAAAAGGCCGCGAACTCGCCCACCGAAGGCAATTCGGGCCGAATGTCGCCCAGCGCGGCGCCCCGCACTTCAACCGACAGCGTGAAGGTCTGGTTGAGGCCCACGACGGGCCGGTCGAGGCTGGCCGAGACCCGCACGTCCTGAGCCTCGACCCGGAGTCCGCCCAGGGCTGCCAAAATCAGCAGCGCGGCTGAAACTAATGGTGCTCTCCTCGGACGCATCGATCTCCTTCTCTACCAGTCCTTTTCCACCTTGACGGGACGCTTGGGCTTGAGCTGCTTGCGGCGGATTTCCTTGGGGTCCTCGCGAATGGCCTGCAGGAGCTGCGCCGCCGTCTCAGGACTCATGGGGAGCGGCTCGCCCTCGCCCTCCTGAGGCTGCTGCTGTTCCTGCTTCTTCTGCTCGTCCTGACCCTGCTGTTGCTGGTCCTGCTGCTGTTGCTGCTGTTCAGGATCCTCCTGCTGATCCTGTTGCTGTTGGTCTTGCTGCTGATTCTGGTCTTGCTGGTCTTGCTGCTGATTCTGGTCCTGCTGATCTTGCTGCTCATTCTGCTGGTCCTGCTGCTGGTCGTTCTTCTGCTGATCCTGATCTTGCTGCTGCTGGTCTTGATTCTCCTGGTCTTGCTGCTGATTCTGCTGGTCTTCTTGCTCTTTTTTCTGGCGCAGGGCCATTTCCAGATTGTACTTGGCGTCCTGGTCGGAGGGGTCGAGGCGCAGGGACTGCTTGTAGGACTCGATGGCATCGTCCAGATTCTGCTGGCGGAAAAAGGCGTTGCCCAGGTTGTACCAAGCCTTGGACTGGAGTCCGGGATCGGCTTTCTGAACCGCCTGCTGATAAGCCTGCAAGGCCTCCTGATAGTTGTCGAGGCGGTAGAGGGCATTGCCTTGGTTGAAGGAGGGAATGGGCGACTCGGGCGCCTCGCGCAGGGCCTGCAGGTACCTCTGGCGGGCCTCCTCGAATTGCTCCTGCTGGTAGAGCCGGTTGCCCTCCGCCACCTGGGAACGTCCCGGCTGGGCCCACGCGGTGGACGCGCACAGGAGCAGCGTCAACAGCATCAGCGCGCTGCGGCAAGAAGTCCTAGCTGGCGTCCCGTCGGGGCGACGTCTGTACAAGCGAATCGGCATCATTGAAAGCGTCCTTTCCAAATGCGGCTGGGCTTGCGCCGCTCGGGGACGAAAAACTCGCCCAACAGCAGCAGCAGGGCCGCGCCCAGAAAAAGCTGGAACTGTTCTTCATATCGCGTAAACTGCTGGGCGTCCAGTTCACGTTTTTCCATGGCGGCGATTTCTCCCGCCAGTTGAGCCAGTTCGTCCTCGCCCGGGGTGGCCCGGAAGTATCGTCCGCCGGCAGCCTCGGCGATGCGCTCGAGCGTCACTTCGTCAAGGCTGGTTGTGACCACTTCGCCCTGCTGGTTCTTCTTGAATCCCACCCGGCTGCCCCTCTCGTTGAATTCGGGAATGGGCACGCCTTGAGGCGAGCCGATTCCCACCGTGTAGATGCTGACCCCTTGTGAGGCGGCTTCCTGGGCCCGTTCCAAGGGCTGACCTTCGTGGTCCTCTCCATCGGTGATGAGAATCAGCACTTTGTGTTGCATTTCACCTGCTTCGAAAGCCTGCAGCGCGACCTCCATGGCCCGGCCCAGATTGGTGCCGGGGACGGAGAGCAAGTCGGTGTCCATGGAACGCAGGAACATTTGGGCGGCGCCGTAGTCGAGCGTCAGCGGGCATTGCACGAAGGCCTCTCCGGCGAAGGCCACCAGTCCGATGCGGTCGCCGTCCAACTGGCTGATGAGTGTGGAGACGGCGTGCTTGGCCTTCTCCAGCCGGTTGGGAGCGATGTCCTCGGCCAGCATGGACTCGGAGACGTCCAGCGCGATGACGATGTCGAGACCTTCCCGGCGCACGGTTTCCAGCCGCGTCCCGAACTGGGGACGGGCCAGGGCCGTGACCAGCAGAGCCAGGGAGACGACCAGCAGGACGGCCTTGTAGAAAGGCGCCCGGCGATGCACCATCTGGGCCAGCCGCTGAGCCAGGTGAGAGCCGGCGAAGGCTTTCAGGGACTGCTTTTTGCGCCGCCAAGACCACCACAGAAAGAGGGCAAGCAGAGGCACCAGCAGGTACCCGATCAGCATCGTCTGAAAAGCGAAGCGAAACATGCCTGAGGCTCTTTCCTCCTTCCCCTCAAGGCTGACAAACCACTAGGGGATCTTGCGAAAACGGGTTTGGGCCAGCGCCAGTTCCAAAAGCAGCAGCAGCAGTCCGGCGGCCAACGGGTAGTGGAACAGTTCGCCGTAGCGGGTGAATTGTTCCACCTTGATCTCGGTGCGTTCCAATTGGTCGATTTCCTGGTAGATTTCACCCAGGCTTTGGCGGTCGGTGGCCCGGAAGTAGCGTCCCCCGGTCAGGTCGGCCACCTCGCGCAGGGTGTCCTCGTCGATGTCGACGCGGATGCGGCGGATCTGACGTCCCAGAATGGGGTGATTGACGGGGTAAGGGGCGTCGCCCCGGGTTCCCGCGCCCACCGTGTAGACCTTGACGCCGAAGGCTTTGGCCATCTGGGCGGCGGTCAGGGGATCGATCTCGCCCCGGTTGTTGCGTCCGTCGGTGAGCAGGATCGCGACTTTGGACTCGGCCTCGCTGTTGCGCAGGCGCTTGACGGCGGTGGCCAGCCCCATGCCGATGGCGGTGCCGTCCTCGATGATGCCCACCTCCATTTCCTCCAGCAGCTTCTTCAGGACGGCGTAGTCCAGCGTCAAGGGACACTGGGTGTAGGCCACTCCGGCGAAGACCACCAACCCCACGCGGTCGTTTCGGCGGCCCTCGACGAAGTTGGCGGCCACTTGCTTGGCGGCCTCGACGCGGTTGGGCGTCAGATCCTCGGCCAGCATCGAGCTGGAGAAGTCGAGCACCAGCATGATGTCGATGCCCTCGGTCAGGATGTCCTCGCCGCTGACGCCCGTCTGAGGACGCGCCACGGCCACGATGAGAAGGGCCATGGCCAGCATGCGGAAAGCGAAGAGGAAGTGGCGGCGTCCCGGCGAGGATGCCCGTGCGGCCTCCTTGAGTTTGCCCACCGAGGAATAGAGCAGCGTGGCTCCCTTGCGCCTGATGCGCCTCCAGTACCACAGTCCCATCAGCGGCAGGATGGCCAGCAGCAAAAGCAGATAGGGGTCGGCGAAGCGGTAGAAGGTCATGACTTGGCCTCCCCTGTGGACGATCCGGTGCCGCCTGCCTCGTTGGTCTCAGCTTCTGGCCTGCCGGCCTGCCCTTCGCGGTTGGCGCTGCCGACCGAAGTGGGAGTGCGTTCATCGCTCTTTTCCTCAATCGCGCTGTCCGACGAACGCTCTCTTTCCAAAGCGTCCCGGATGGGAGGAGGCGGCTCAGCCGAGGGCCGGATGCCCGGTGACTGCAAGGGCGCTGCGGCGACGCTTTCGCCGATGGTCCGTCCCGGCGGAGAATCAGCCGCCTGGGGAGGAGGCTCATCCTTGGTTCCGTCGACGATCTGGCGGGCCAGCGGGATGATCTTGGAATTGCTGTCAGAGCCTGGACGCAGCTTGGCGAACTTGACCAAGTCGCAGCGCTCGAAGAAGAGCTCCGCCAGACGCTGGTTTTGCAGGCTGACCCGCAGGCGCCGCAGTTCGCGCAGGATTTCACTGCTGGTCCTCTCCAGGGCGTCGATGCCGTAGCGTGCGTGCAGGTAGCGGCGGATGATGCCAGAAGCCTGGACGTAAAACTCCTTGATCTCGCCGTCCTGCAAGAGCGAGGACACCTCCAGGTGGGCCAGCTCGCGGTAGGCGATCTCGTGGGCCGGCAGAGCAGGCTCCGCGGGACGGCGGGGCGGGACCGGCGCCTGCTTGGGACGCTGCTTGTAGCGCCGGTAGAGCCACCAACCCAAAGCCGCCGCAGCCACAGCCAACGCTACCCACAACGCCACCGTCCAGGGACTGAGGGGGATGCTCTCAGGCGGCTTGATCTGGCGCAGATCTCCCTGCGGATCGGCTCCCAGTTCGTCCACGGTAAGGGTCAGGGGCGGCGTCTCCAGCACTTCGCCTTCGTCGCGTCCGGCGGGGATCCAATGCACCTGCAGGGAGGGCAGCGTCAGTTGGCCCAATTCGAAGGCCGTCAGCATCCAGCGCTTGCGGGAGACGATGCGCCCGTCCTCTTGGGCGGGATCGAGAAGCTGCTCGTCCAGCACCTCGAAGGGGCCGAAACGGCCCTCTTCAGGCTGGGGCCAGACGATGCGTCCGTCGGGAGTGTGGAGGACGGTCACGGTCAGCGAGACGCGGTCGCCCAGCAGAATGCTCTCGCGGTCCAGGCTGGCGTTGACCGACTGGGCCGCCAGAGTCGCCGTCAGAACGGCCGCCAGCACGGCGCACACCATCCCCAGCCTCACCAAGAGGCTCCTCAGGAAGGAGTCCAGACTGGCAGCGAGTTCTTGCATCCTAGTTCTTACTTCACGCCTTCAACGTTCTCCGTTTTCTTGAACCGTACGACCATAGCCTCCCGCGGAGGAGGGTCAGCGGATGCGCCTGGCCCGGTTGCGGAAGAACTCCACCAGCGGTTCGAAATAGGGCCGGTCGGTGAAGATCTCCACGAAATCGACTTTCAGCGTCCGGAACAAGTCTTCGCGCTGGCGCTGCTCGCCCCGGGCTTGGGCGGTCAGCAGCTTGCGGAACTCCTTGCTGCCGGTGTCAACCAGCAGGTGCTCGCCGCTTTCGGCGTCCTCGACCTCCAGAAATCCCACGGCGGGAATCTCCATCTCGCGGCGGTCGATCATCTGCAGTCCCACCACGTCATGGCGCTGGGCGGCCACCTTAAGCGGCTGCCGGTAGGGCTGGGAGATGAAGTCCGACACCAGGAAGACCACGGCCCGGCGGCGGGTCACGCGCATCAAGTATTCCAGCGCGCCTCCGATGTCGGTGCCCCGGCCCTCAGGCTTAAAGTAGAGCAGTTCGCGCAATACCCTGAGGACGTGGCTGCGTCCTTTGCGCGGCGGGACGAATTTCTCGATGCGGTCGGTGAAGATGATCAATCCCACCTTGTCGTTGTTCTTGATGGCCGAGAAGGCCAGCAAGGCGCACAGTTCAACGGCGATCTCGCCCTTCATGCGCTCGGCGCTGCCGAATTCACCCGAGCGCGAGACGTCCACCAGAAGCATCACCGTCAGTTCGCGCTCCTCTTCGAAGACCTTGACGTAGGGGCGTCCGCTGCGGGCGGTGACGTTCCAGTCAATGTTGCGGATGTCGTCGCCGTAGTGGTACTCGCGCACTTCTGAGAAATCCATGCCGCGGCCCTTAAAGACGGAGTGATACTCGCCCGAGAAGACGTCGTTGACCAGTCCCCGGGTGGTGATCTCCAGGCGTTTGACCTTGCGCAGGATTTCTTTGGGAATCATTCCGGGCTAAGGGACCTCGACGCTGTTGATGACTTTTTGCACGATTTCTTCCGACGTCACTTCCTCGGCCTCGGCTTCATAGGTGATGATGACGCGGTGGCGCAGCACATCGAGTGCGACGGCCCGCACGTCCTCGGGGGTCACGAAGCCGCGGTGGCGCAGGAAGGCGTGGGCCTTGGCCGTCCGGGCCAGGCAGATCGAGGCGCGCGGCGAACCTCCGAAGTCGATCAGCTCCGACAATTCGCCCAGCCCGTACTGCTCAGGCTCGCGGGTGGCGAAGACCAGGTCGACGATGTACTGCTCGACCTTGGAGTCCATGTAGATCAAGTCGACAGCCTTGCGGGCTCTCAGGATCTCTTCAGGCGTCACCGCCGCCGTCACTTGCGGCTGCATGCCGCCCGACATGCGTCGGACGATCTGGAGCTCCTCCTCTTTGCTGGGATAGCCCACCTTGAGCTTGAGCATGAAGCGGTCGACCTGGGCTTCGGGCAGCGGATAGGTGCCTTCCTGCTCGATGGGATTCTGGGTGGCCAGCACAAGGAACGGCTCCTCCAGCGGGAAGGTGCTTTCGCCGATGGTCACGGTGCGTTCCTGCATGGCTTCGAGCAGCGCCGACTGGACCTTGGCGGGCGAGCGGTTGATCTCGTCGGCCAGGATGATGTTGGCGAAGATGGGCCCTTTCTTGGTCTTGAACTCGCCGTCCTTCTGGTCGTAGACCAGCGTTCCGATCAAGTCGGCGGGCAGAAGGTCGGGTGTGAACTGGATGCGCTGGAAGCGGGTTTGGATGGCCTGGGAGAGGGTCCTCACCGTGAGGGTCTTGGCCAGTCCGGGAACGCCCTCCATGAGCACGTGGCCGTTGGCCAGCAGCCCGATCAGGAGGCGCTCGACCATGTAGTCCTGGCCCACGATCACGCGTGCGATCTCATCCGTCAGCCGCCCCACAAAGGCGCTTTCCTGCTGGATCTTCTCTCGAATGGCTTCGATGTCGTGTTGCTGTTGTTTTGTTTCCATGACAGTTGTAGTCGTTGCTCTGTCTTATACTCCACCGCAGGCCCAAAAGTTCCGCGGAGCGCTCTCTTCAGTACGGAGCCCCTCGTTGCTTCAGCGAAGGACAGCGCACAAACACGCCATTGTACAACACCAGCCCGCCCCGCCTTGACAGCGCCCCCGCCACAACATAGAACAGGCGAATGCAAGATTACGGCTGGCTTTCCGTGCTGCCTCCGGTGCTGACCATCGTCCTGGCCATCGCCACCAAGCAGGTCTACCTCTCGCTTCTGCTGGGGATCGGCCTGGGGTGGACCATCATCGGCGGCTGGAATCCCTTTGTGGGCGTGGCCTCCTCCATCGATACGATTGTCTCGGTCTTCGAGAGCGCCTCCAACACGCGGGCCATCCTCTTCACGCTGCTGATGGGCTCGGTGATCGCCTTCACCCAGCGCTCGGGAGGCGTGCAGGGATTCATTTCCTGGGTCGAGACGCGGGGACTGGTCAACAACCGCAAGCAAGCCGGACTGATGGCCTGGGTGCTGGGACTGGTTATCTTCATCGAGTCCAACATCTGCATTCTGGTGTCGGGGACGGTCTCGCGTCCGCTCTTCGACCGCTATAAGGTCTCGCGCGAGAAGCTGGCCTACATCCTGGATTCCACTTCGGCGCCCAAATGCATGCTGCTGCCGCTCAACGGCTGGGGCGCCTACGTCATCGGACTGCTGGCGGCCCAGAACATCGAACAGCCGGTGCAGGCGCTGCTCTCCTCCATCCCCTTCAACTTCTACGCCATGGCGGCGCTGCTGCTGGTGGCGGTGCTGGTGATCACGGGACGCGACTACGGCCCCATGGTGGCGGCTGAGAAGCGCACGCTGGAGGGCAAGAAGCTCAATCCCGACGCGCGTCCCATGATCTCCGAGGAGGCTGGGCAGATCGAAGCCAAGGAAGGCGTCCCCCGGCGGGCGCTCAACATGGTGCTGCCGGTGGTGACGCTGGTGCTCATGGTCCCGGTCAGTCTCTATGTGGACGGCAACGGCGACATCCTGGCCGGCAGCGGATCCAAGGCCGTGCTGTGGGCCGTGGTCACGGCTCTGGTGGTGGCCGCCGCCAGCTATTGGATTCAAGGCGTCCTCAACCTGCACGAGTCCATCGACCTGACCATCAACGGCGCCAAGCCGCTGCTGCCGGTGGCCACGCTGCTGATGCTGGCCTTCGCCATCGGCGCCACCTGCACGGAACTGGGCACGGGCCCCTACGTGGCCAAGCTGGCCCAAGCCGCCTTGCCGGCGGCCATCATCCCGGCTCTGATCTTCGTCCTGAGCTGCTTCATCGCCTTCTCGACCGGGACGTCCTGGGGCACCTTCGCCATCATGATGCCCATTGCCATCCCCATGGTGACCCTGATCGGACTCGACCAGTCCCTGATGATCGCCGCCGTCTTAGGCGGAGGCGTCTTCGGCGACCACTGCTCGCCCATCTCCGACACCTCCATCATCAGCTCCATGGCCGCCGCCACCGACCACATCGACCACGTCCGCACCCAAGCCCCCTACGCCGCCACCGCCGCCGCCCTGGCCGTTGCGCTGTTTCTTGTGTTCGGCACGATACTGTAAGTCCATCTCTCGATAAGTCCTGGTGGCTGCTAAACCGGTTTCTTGGCTAGGACAAGCTAGGCAGTGTGGCGGGGACGAGCCTTGAACACCTCTTTACGGTGCCAGCTCAGGAACTTCGGGTCGGGGACGTGTTCGCGGTGTTGGGGGAGACGGG
>DATIPO010000088.1:0-1635 GCA_035471925.1 Acidobacteriota bacterium | reverse complement strand
GGCAGACGCGTCTGAAATGATTACTTAACAGGCTGTATCGGAGTCTTCGGCCAGTTAGGGCATTTACGCTCAATTGGGCGCAAGCAGGATCAAATGAGCTGGAAGCGCAGTCCCCCACTGTCTTGACAAGCCTGATTCAGGCATCTATTTTGCTGGATGTGGTGGCGAGCTCAGGACAACCCTCCGAAAACGCAAGTCCGTCCTTCCCGAAGATGATCGGGAAGTATCGGATTACCGAACTGCTGGGGAAAGGAGGGATGGGGACTGTTTACAAGGGGTACGACTCTTCCCTGCGGAGATTTGCGGCCATTAAGGTGATGGATGAAAGACACCGCCGCGACAAGGATTTCCGGGAGCGCTTCTTCCGCGAGGCTCGGGCGGTAGCCCGGCTCGCTCACGAAAACATCGTTACGATCTATGAGCTCGAAGAGGATCCCAATCTCCCCTTCATCGCGATGGAGTATGTGGAGGGGAAGGACCTCCATCAGCTTCTGAAAACGGGGCACCGTCCCGCCCTGCAAGACAGCCTGCGCATGGTTATGGAGGCCTGCCGGGGACTTCACCACGCCCACGGGCGCGATCTGGTTCATCGTGACATCAAGCCCTCTAATATCCGACTCGGGCCTGATCGGATCGTCAAGCTTCTCGATTTCGGGATCGCCCGCCTGCAGGACGGGCCCGACAAAACGCGGTTGACTCAGACAGGCCAGATCTTGGGAACGCCCGTCTACATGTCTCCAGAGCAGGCCGCCGGCAAAGAGCAGGTCGATCTCCGCTCTGATATTTTCAGCTTGGGGTCGGTGCTCTATGAGCTTCTCGCCGGCAAGCCTCCCTTCTCTTCCAGCAGCGTCGAAACGACCTTGGCCCGTATCATCTCGGCACCCCACCCTCCGCTCCAGTCCATCTTTCCAGGCTTTCCGGGCGAGATGGAACGGATCGTCGAGCACGCTTTAGCCAAGTCGTCCGAGAACCGGTATCAGAGCTGCGCCCAGATGGAAGCGGACCTGAGGACGTTTCTGGAGCATCTGCCCGAACACTATATGAAGACCTTGGCGGTCGTCCGCAAACTGGAAGAGCAATTGCGCGAGCCGCAGTCCGGGCCAGAGGGTGGAGATTTCGGCGCGCGGCTGCCCCGCGAAGACATCGGAGATTTGGGAAGTCTCTTGGATTATGGGCGGGACTTGCGGCGAGCCTTGGCAGCCTTGGACACCGAACCGGTCCAGTATCGGCGGCGTTCAGCCCGGCTCAAGCCCATGCCCCGAAAGGCCGCTCGAGTCGCCGCCCGGCTGCCGCGCTGGGCATGGATGGCGTTGTCGGCAACATTCTTGGCAGTGGCTGGCACGATCTGGTATTCGGCGAGTGGAGGCCTGGACGGCGACAGTCCACGAGGCCCGGGGCAGGCGGCGGAGGAACAGGGGAGCGGCATCCCGGATCCGGATTCAGGCGTTAGAGACAGAATTTCACCGTTCCCGGTAGCTGGAGCCGATGGACGCTCTGCCGCCGACTTTCCCACCGCCATCACGTTGGGAGGGACGGAGATGGCGTTGGTCCCTGCGGGGGAGTTTCTGATGGGAAGCCCCTTCGGGGAGGGCCGCTGGGATCGTGACTATGACCTGGAGAACGAGTCCCCTCAGC
>DATIPO010000087.1:0-2034 GCA_035471925.1 Acidobacteriota bacterium | reverse complement strand
CACGCCGATTTAGCCATGGCCTTGACTCTCGAAGTGCAAACAGCGCTGCGTCCGCAACTGCGTGTGCTGGTCATGTCGGCCACCTTGCAGAGCCAAGCCGTGGCCGAATTGCTGGGCGACGCCCCCGTGGTGGAAGGCGGAGGGAAGCTCTATCCCGTCCAGACGCAGTATCTCGCCCGGCCCAGGGGCGAATCGATCACGGCAGGCGCGCTGGCGGGTGTGCGGCACGCGCTTTCACAAGGCGCGGGGGACGTTTTGGTCTTCCTGCCCGGAGGAGGCGAAATCCGGGCCGTGGCGACCCAATTAGAGGACCGGGCCCAGCAAGACGGACTGCAACTTCATCCCCTCTACGGAGACTTGCCGCAAGCGGCCCAGGACGCTGCCGTGCGTCCCCACCCCGGCGGCCGCCGCAAGGTGGTCCTGGCCACCAACATTGCCGAGACCAGCCTCACCATCGAGGGCGTTACGACGGTGGTCGACAGCGGCTGGAGGCGGACTCCCAAGTTCGATCCCAACAGCGGACTAACCCGCCTGGAGACCGTACGCATTTCCCAGGCATCGGCCGATCAGCGCCGCGGACGGGCGGGAAGGCTGGGGCCCGGCCGCTGCCTGCGCCTTTGGAGCGAAGCGCGCCAGGCCTCGCTGCTGCCCTTCGATCCGCCCGAGATCGCCGAAGCCGACTTAGCCCCCCTGGCTCTGCAGTTGGCGCAGTGGGGCACCAGCGACAGCCGGCAATTGCGCTGGATCGATCCGCCTCCTCAGGGTGCTTTCGAGCAGGCCCGCGATCTGCTTGCGGCCTTGGGAGCCTTGGACGCCCGAGGACGGATCACCGACCGGGGAAAGCGCATGGCCGGCCTGCCCCTTCACCCCCGCCTGGCTGCCATGCTGCTGGCCGCGCACAACTCGGGCTGCACTCGGTTGGGTGCCGATCTGGCAGCCCTGCTGTCGGAGCGCGATCTGCTGCGGGGAAGCCGGGAAAAGGGTCCCGCCCCCTGCGACCTGGAGGAACGCCTGAGCCTGTTGCGGGCCTTTGGCCGCGGCGACAAGCGCCAAGTCGCCGATCGCGGTGCAGACCTTGGCGCCTGTGCGGCTGTCGTGCGTTCCTCCCGTCAACTGACCACCATGCTCGATTCCTCCCGGGGAAGTTCGACGTCCGCAAAGAGGACTGTAAACGCGGCGGAAGCGGGAGAACTGGTTTCCTGCGCCTATCCCGACCGCATCGCCCGCAAGCGCGGCGGATCCCACCATCGCTATCGGTTGGCCAATGGACGGGGAGCCGCCTTGCCCCAGGGCGACCTCCTGTCGTCCCACACTTTCCTGGCCGTGGCCCGCCTCGACGCAGGAACCGCCCGGGGACGCATCTTCAGCGCCGCCGCTCTTTCCGAACAGGCTCTCAGGACCCGCCATCAAGACCGTATCGAGAACGCCCAGCGAGTGGAGTGGGACCCCTCGGCAAAAGCCGTTGCGGCTTTCCGTGAAGAGAGGCTGCAGGCCCTGGTGCTCTCCGCAAGCCCTCTCCGGAATCCCGATCCGTCCCGGGTTCAACAAGCCCTGCTGCAAGGCATAAGCCTGGCCGGATTGGAATGCCTGCCTTGGACTCGTGAGCTGCGTCAATGGCAGGCTCGGGTGATGTCCCTGGCCGGCTGGCGGCCGGAAGAGGACTGGCCCGACGTTTCCGACCCTGCCCTGGAGGAGAGCCTTGATCACTGGCTGCTGCCTTTTCTGGCAGGATTCTCGCGCCTCAGCGACCTGCGCGGCCTTGACTTGCAGGCGGCTCTGCAATCGCACCTCGACCATAAAGCCGCACGGCGTCTGGAGGAGGGCGCGCCCACACATCTCAAAGTCCCCAGCGGATCGCGCTTGCGCCTGCGCTATCAGCCGCCCCAACCGCCTTTCCTGGCTGTTCGCCTGCAGGAGATGTTCGGATTGGCCGAGACACCCTGCGTGTGCTGGGGAGAAGTGCCGGTGCTGCTGCACCTGCTCTCTCCCGCTCAACGTCCCGTCCAAGTCACTCAGGACCTGGAGAGTTTCTGG
>DATIPO010000086.1:0-15791 GCA_035471925.1 Acidobacteriota bacterium | reverse complement strand
CGGGCATCACCACGGCATGGCTGATGCCTCCGGAACGAGACACGGGAATGTGGGTGCTGGCCGCCCGTACCGCCAGGTGCACGTCGATGTCGGGATTCCAATCGCCCATCTCGGCGCTGTCCACCGACCCTGAAACGCTGTCGATCTCGTTGAGCCCCAAGACCGTCTGGGTGTGGATGATGCCCGGCCACAAGTGCTTGCCGGAGGCGTCTACTCGGCGGGCGCCGGAGGGGATTCCGGTGTCGGATCCGCCCACGGCGGTGATTTTGCCGTCCGCGAACACCACGACCCCGTTCTCGATGGCATCGCCGCTGATGGTGTGGACGGTGGCGCCCACAATGGCCGTGGCCTGCGCAGGGGCCAGAGCGGCGTACTCATAGCTGGCTTGGTGGTCGGGATTGGCGGGGAGTTCTTCCTCCTCTTCAGCCCCCTCCTGGCCTGAGTCCTGGTCCTCAGAGGCCTGCTCTTGAGCGGGTTCGGCCTCGGCGGTCTCTTGGCTTTCTTCCTGGTCCGACTCGTCTTCCGAATCCTGGCTCTCCTGGCCGCTCTCGGTGATTTCGGCGATCAAGGCTTGGCGGGCTTCCTCCACCCTGCGGCGGTTCTCCAGGTCGTGCTGGCGGCTGAACATCAGTTTGCCGTCCACGAAAGTGTGGGAAACGCGGCTGTAGACGCTGAGCGGATCACCCGTCCAAACCACCACGTCGGCGTCTTTTCCATTCTCCAGCGAGCCGACCCGGTTGGCGATGCCCAGTTGCTGCGCGGGATTGAGGGTGACCATGGCCAGGGCCTGCTGAGGCGTCATGCCGCCGTAGCGGACGGTCTTGGCAGCGTCCAGGTTGAGGCGGCGGGCCAGCGTTCCACTGTCGGAGTTGATGCTGACCTTGACGCCCCGCTGGGTCATCAGCGCTGCGTTGTAAGGAATGGCCTCGTAGGCTTCCAGCTTGTAGGCCCACCAGTCGGCAAAGGTCGATCCGCCGGCGCCGTGGGCTGCCATTTCGTCGGCCACCCGGTAGCCTTCCAGGACGTGCTGAAAGGTCTGGATGGTGACTCCAAACTCTTCAGCCAAACGGATCAGCATGAGGATCTCGTCGGCCCGATAGCTGTGGGAGTGGACCAGGCGGGTGCCTTCCAGGATCTCAGAGACGGCCTCCAGCCGCAGATTCCTGCGGGGCGGGACGACGCTCTGCTTCTCAGCATCGGAGAGGGCTTCGTAAGCATCCCATTCAGCCTTGTAGTCGCGGGCCTCGCGGAAGGCGTTGCGGATGGTGGCCTCGACGCCCATGCGGCTCTGGGGGTAGCGCTGCGGCAGTCCGGGCAGGGAAGGCAGGTTGCTGCGCTTGGGATTCTCGCCCAAGGCGAACTTGATGCCTTCGGGCGCGCCCTGGAAGAGCAGGCCCTGGGGATCGTCAAGGCCCCAGCGCAGCTTGATGACGGAATTCTGTCCGCCGATGGCGTTGGCCG
Organism: Acidobacteriota bacterium; assembly: GCA_035471925.1. GTDB lineage: Bacteria > Acidobacteriota > UBA6911 > RPQK01 > DATIPO01 > JANQFM01. The sequence goes on along the minus strand of DATIPO010000086.1, from coordinate 14,330 downwards.
AGCCGTGCAGGACGTTGGCCGCCGTCAGTCCCCCCGACAACTGCAGGTAGATGTAGCGGTCGTGAGGGTCGAGGACATGGTTGATCTGCACCTCCGCGGTCACGCTGGATCCGCCTTCGTTGACGCCGAACCCTTCCACGGCGCTATGGCTGTGGCAGTCGATGAGTCCGGGAGTAACGTGGATGCCTTCCCCTTCAACCACCATGGCGCCTTGGGGAGCGCTGAGGTCCTGGCCGATGCTCTGGATCTTGCCGTCGGCCAAGAGGACATCGGTATTCTGCAGGATGCCGCGCGGGCTCTGCGTCCACACCGTGGCCCCGCTGATCAGGATCTGGGAGGGAGTCTCGGGGGGCAGAGGATAGCGGTGCACCTGCTCAGGATCGGTTTCCTGGGCTGCCAGCAGAGTTCCGGCGGCAACCAGGATCGCTGCCATCCACGCCAGCAGAGCGCTGGCGATAGGCTTCTTAAAGGGCGTGAAAGTGGTCTTTGAATGTGTCATGGGCCTGTTGCCGTGAAAGGTGATCATCGGGCGCCTCCCTGCGGTTTGGAAGTGCGTTTGCCGGTCAGTTTGATGGTGATCGATCCGCGCGGCGTGTTGATTTCCGATTCGCCTTCGAAGCTGTCGCCCTTGATGACGACCTCAGCCTCAAGGGAACGTCCGCGGGGACCCGGCAACTGGATGCGCAGCAGATTGCCCTCCAGCTCCACCGACTCGAACTCGCGCGAACCCCGGTCCGACTCGCTCGTGCCCGAGTAATTGCCGGGACTGCCTTCGATGGTCCAGGTCGATTCCTGGGAGCGTCCCATGATCTCGGTGGTCACTTCCCATTCGCCGCGGGGATCGACCTCGGCGTTGGGATCGCCCTTGCTTTCCTCGACTTCGAATTCCTCGTGAACGCCGTCCACGAAGAGATAGCGCCATTCCGGCTTCTCGGCGAAAAGGTCGCCTTCAACCACAATCAGATTGGCGATTTTGCCCGCTTCAAGGCTGCCCAGCACCGCGTCCACGCCCAGCAGCCGGGCCGGGACGGTGGTCAGGGCGGCCAGCGCGGCGTCCTGGGAGAGTCCCCCTTCCTCGACGATCTTGTGCAGATTCTCGGCCACGTCGTTGACCGAGTCCATGCCCAGCGTCACGAAGGCGAATTCGACGCCGGCGTCCTGCAGCATGCGGGGCAGCCGGGGAGCCCTCAGGTAAGTCTGCATCTCTTCCAGGCCCACTTCGCGCTGTTCGTCTTCGTCCTCTAGCTTGGGCTTGTCGGGCATGTTGAGGGGAAGCAGGACCGGCATTCCCGCAGCCATGACGTCGTCAGGACGGTCGGCCAAGCCCTCTCCGGTCGCCATGCCGGTCAGCCCGAATTCGTCGGCGACCATCTTGAAGCGGCGGTAGTCGAGCTGCGAGCCGGCCGTGAAGAGAACCGGCACGCGTCCGCGGACAGCCTCCATCAGGGGTTCGTCCGAGGTCTTGTAGCGGGGACGCTGCATGCCCACAGGATTGTCCCGGTAGCGGTCCACCCAGACGGTTTGCCGTCGGGCATCATGGAAGGCTTGGCGCATGGCAGCGATGGCGCCCATCTTGGAGGTGGGGTAGCCGCTGAAGAAGTTTCCTGACTGGAGGGAGGCCACCTGAGCGGCATGGGCGCGGATGATCAAATCTTGAGGCTCTCCGCTGCGCAAGGCCACCACCGCCGACCGCCCTTTGAGGATGCCGCGGCTGGGCAGCACATTGGCCACCGCGAATCCGGCTTTGCGGTGGCGCTCGATGCGGTTGTCGCTGAAGTCCAGGTCCTCTACCACGTCCTTCTCGGGACGGATTAAGGAAATCTCGTGAGGCGAACCGGTGGGTTCTTCTTGTCCTTGTTGCAGCGACTGAAGCAAGGCCGCAGGACCGAACCCGCCCTGTCCCTGCTGCTGCTCTTCCTGCTTGAGGGCCACTTGGGCGGCGGCGTCGATGAAGGCGGGATACACCGTCCAGCCCTCCTGTCCCTCGATGACTTGGGCATCGGCGGGGATTTCAATGTCGCTTCCCAAGGCTTCAATGAGCCCTTCCCGCAGGACGATGGTCCCTTGCTCGATCTCCTGGCCCGGGGCGGTCACGATGCGCACATTGGTCAAGGCATAAACACGCGGACGCTCGGCCCGGACCCAAGTCGCCAAGGCCGCGGCCACAACCGTCAGGGCCCCCAAAAACAACCAAAACCTTCTACAACAGGCGAATGAAAGCACCAAACCCTCCTTCAGTTCAGGCCACCAAGTGACCGGCAGGTTCTCGCCCCAGTCAACTGCGAGCCTCAGCAGCACCTTCTATGCTCCCGGTGGTCAAGAGGCTGCTCGCAAGTCGCATTCTTTGGCGCGAAGCCCAACTATGACGGGTTCAGTCCAAATATGCAACGCTCATCAGACTTGATGAGGAGGGACCGGCATCGTAGGCTGGGGCTTTCAAACGGAGAGGAATTCCGACATGCCTCAGCGTCGTCTCATCAGTTCAGGATCGCCCTATGAAGAGCCCATCGGATTCTCGCGGGCGGTGCGCATCGGCAAGCACATCGCGGTTGCCGGCACCGCGCCCATCGCGCCCGACGGTTCAACGGCATCCCCCGGAGATCTGTACTCGCAGACGGTCTACTGCCTGCGCATCATGGTGGAGTCGGTCAAACAGGCAGGCGGACGGCCTGAGGACATCATCCGAACCCGCATCTTCCTCACCGACGCCTCCCGCTGGGAAGAGGCCGGCAAAGCTCACGGAGAAGTCTTCGGCAAGATCCGGCCCGCCTGTACGTTTGTGGAGGTGGCGGGGCTGATCCGCGATGACTGGCTGGTGGAAACCGAGGCAGACGCCGTCCTGGGCGACGAGTGAGGTGGCGTCCGAACGGCCAGCCAAGCCGGCCCGAGTGACAGGATTTACCGGCCGCCCATTTTGCGCTCGCCTATGGCGTAGAGAAACTCGGCGGTACGGATGAAAATCTGGCCGTCGGAAACGGCGGGAGTGCTGAGCGTGTACCCCTGCACTTGGTTGGTAGCCACGATCTCCAGCGTGGGACCGGTCTTGAAGACGCTGGTCGATCCGTCTTCGCTGGTGGCGTAGATGTGCCCGCCGGCCAGGATGGGCGAGGCGCTGTAGGTCCCCACCTTGAGCCGCTCCGGCCCGTAGACGACTTCGCCGGTCTGGGCGTTCAGATTCCAGACGATGCCCTGGTCGTTGACCACGTAAAGGCTTCCCTGGTGGACGATCGGGGTCGGGACGTCGGTTCCGCGATCCCGGCTCCACGCCAGATCGTCCTCTGAAATGCGTCCGTCGTCGCCGATCTTGTAGGCCAGGACAGGCCCTCGTTTGCCGAAGACGTAAACGAATCCCTCGCCCACTACCGGCGAAGCGACCAGCCGCTGGGCGCCGCTTTGCTGCGGGTTCAGACCGCCCACTCTCCACAGTTCCCGGCCGTCTTCGGGATCGTGGCCGGTGACCACGTCGGCGCCCACCACCACGATCTGGGTATGTCCCTTGTGCTCAAGCAGGGCCGGCGTGGCGTAGGAATCGGGCGATTCGCGTCCGTGGGCTTGCTCGGGCCTGTCGATCCTCCACAGATTCTTTCCCGTCTTGGCGTCGATCTTGAGAACGTAGGAAGGATCATCGGTGTACCAGCCATGAAGGACTTGAATGTAGAGCGCGCCGTCGTGCAGCAGGGGCGAGGAGGCGTAGCCCCATTTCAAGCCGAAGGATCCGTACTCTTCTTGCAGATCGCGTGTCCACTGCTGTTCGCCTTGGAAGTCGAAAGCTCTGACGATGCCGGTTCCCGTGACGATATAGACATGTTCTCCGTCGGTCACCGGGGAGGGGCTGGACAGGTCCTGCTTGCGGAACACCTGGTTGCCTCCGCCCAGTTCGCGCTTCCAGGCGACTTGGCCGTTGTTGCGGTCGAGGCACCACAACTCCAGCCGGTCGTCGGTGGCGGGATCGTGGCTGACGCTGAGAAAAATGCGGTCGCCCCAGACGATGGGGGTGGCCCCGCTCCGCATGGGGAGGGGCAGCTTCCAGGCCACGTTTTCCTCAGGCCCCCACTGCAGGGGCAGATCCTGCTCGGAGGCGGTTTGGTCCAGATTGGGCCCCCGCCACTGCGGCCAGTTGTCAGTGGCGGCTAGGTACAAAGTCAGAAAAAGGCAGATGGAGGTCATCACGAGAAGAGTTTGCCTGGATTTAATGGAGAAGGCAAGCGAAGGGAAGACAGACCAGTGGTTTGCCCAGGGCCGGCGGGACCGCTACCATTCGGACTCATGAGACTCAACCGCATTTCAGTCCTCGTTGTGTGCATTTTGGCTGCCGCTTGGCTTCCGGGAGAGGTGACGCTTCTGGCTCAGGAGGTTCGCCCCATGCTCCTGGAAAATGGCTGGATCCTGGACGGCACCGGAAGCCAGCCCTATCGAGCTTCGGTGCTGGTGAGGGACGGAAAGATCGCCTGGATCGGGGAGGGTCGTCCCGACGGGCTGCCTCCTCGAGCTCAAGTCATCGACTTGGGCGGACGCTATCTGCTGCCGGGCTTCATCGATGCCCACGTCCACATCTCAGGTCCCGATCCAGCCCGCCGGGCGTTGCTGTCGGGGGTCACGACGGCTCGCAGCATGGGCATCGACCACTTCGCCGACGTGGGACTTCGGGAGCTGATCGAGAAGGGTGCCGCCGAGGGCCCCGAAATGCTGGCCGCCGGTTACCACATCCGTCCTCAGGTATCGCCGCGGGCCTTTCTCGACAACCCCGATCTCTCCGACCTAATGGACGGGTTGAAGGGGCAGGACGCCTTCCGCCGCATGGCCCAATTCAACTTAGGAAGGGGCGTCGACTGGCTTAAGATCGTAGCAACTGACCGGGCGGGACTGCCCACCACCGATCCACGCCGCCAGATCATGTCCCTGGGGGAAGCCCGTGCCGTGGTGCAGGCGGCCGAGGACCAGGGCATTCCGGTGGCGGCTCACGCCCATGGCGACGCAGGAGCGCGAGCAGCCGTTGAGGCCGGAGTCCGCAGCATCGAACACGGCACCTACCTCAGTGAAGAAACGCTGCGCCTGATGAAGGAGAAGGGCACCTTCCTGGTGCCCACCGTGGCAGTGGTGCGCGACCTGACCGAAGCTGGAGGGGACTACGACAATCCAACCCTGCGCATGCGCGGACGCCATATGCTTCCCCGCGTCTGTTCCATGGTCGGCAGGGCGTTCTCGATGGGTGTTCCTGTGGTGGCTTCGACCGATACCGGCTACAGCGCCCAGAGCTTGCTGCGCATGCCGCACGACATCCTTGAGTTGACCCGCTGCGGGCTGAGTCCCATGCAGGCCCTTCAGGCCGCCACCCAAACTGGCGCGCGACTGCTGCGCATCGAGGACCGCACCGGCACCATCCAAGCGGGTCTGGAAGCCGATTTGATCGTGGTGGAAGACAATCCGCTGGAGGACGTCGTCACGCTTCAGGATGTAATGGTCGTTATCCATGACGGCCGCACTGCTCTCTCCCGGCTGCCCTGAGGGTGCCGGTGCCACGAATAAACTCGATCCCCCGGCGTAGGAGTCGATTGATGGTATTGCTTGAGAAGATTGTGCGGCTTTGGGAGCATGCCTTTTGGGCTGACCGGCTTGTAGCCGACCGTTTAACCTCGCTGGGAAACCCTCCGGCCCAGGCCGTCCGCGAGTTTGCTCATGTCATCGCCGCTGAAGAAGTATGGCTTGCCCGGCTGCAGGGACGTCCCTCGCGCCTGGCGGTGTGGCCTTCGCTGGCCGTGAACGAGTTGGACGGCGTCGTGCGCCGGACTCAGCGCGATTTCAGCGCCTACTTGAATCAGCTCGGCGAGAGTGACCTGAGTGAGGTGATCGACTACGTGAACAGCGATCAGGAGGCGTTTTCCACGCCAGTGGACGACATCCTCCTGCACACGGCGCTGCACGGGCAGTATCATCGGGGCAAGGTCAACCTGATCTTGAGAGAGTCGGGGCATCCGCCGACGGCCTGTGACTATATCGCCTTCATCCGGGGTGCTCCTGCCGCCACCGAAGCTTCCGCTCAAGCGGCCCGCCGAAAGGAACAAGGAAATGAGTGACGAAAAGGAATCGGTCAATCCCTCGCACCTGGGCTTCGGGCTGGTTATCGGCATCGGGGCCGGCGTTGCCATCGGCACGGCTCTCGGCAACATCGCCGTGGGAATCGGCGTGGGAGTGGCTCTGGGCCTCGCCTTCGGCGCAGCATTTTCGGCGTCCAAGATCAAGAGCGACCAAGACGGCGGTTCAGACGGCTGAGCGCTTGGCTTCGCCCTTGTGAGTTGGTCGCTGGGGGTTTGGGAGTTGGCAAAGCCCTGAGCTGCGGCCGGCAGAGCCTTCGTTCCTCCCCTAATCCCTTCCTGTCCCCCGTTCGTCACTGATCAGTTTTCCCTCCTGCAATGCGTGAGGCAGACTAGGCTTCATGACACAAACGGCGCGACGGCACGACTTGGATTGGCTGCGGGTGATCGCCATCCTGCTGCTGCATGTCTACCACACCGGCATGGCCTTCGTGACTTGGTCGTGGCACATCAAAAGCGATGTGCTGCTTCCCGAGATCGAGATGCCCATGCACATGCTTTCTCTCTTCCGCATGCCGCTGCTTTTCCTGATCTCGGGGGTGGCCACCACATTCGTGCTGCGGCGGCGCGGCGCCTGGGGTTATCTAGGCGAGCGGTCGCGCAGGCTGCTCTTGCCCTTGGCCTTCGGCATGCTGGTCATCGTGCCGCCCCAGGTCTACTTCGAGCGTCTGACCCAAGGCATTTCTTTTGCCTCGCTGACGGACTTTTATGCCACCGTGCTGCGGCTTGAGTCCTATCCTCAGGGAAACTTCTCCTGGCACCATCTCTGGTTCGTGGCCTACCTCTTCGTCTTCTGCCTGCTGTTGACTCCCGTCTTCGCCTGGATGCGCGGAGAGTCCGGCAAAAAACGCTGGCAGGCCCTGCAAGCTGGACTCTCGAGGCCCTGGGTCCTGGCCTCGCTTGGCATTCCATTGGTCGCTTCCCAGGTCATTCTGAGGCCCATCTCGCACAATGACCACGCGCTGGTGGGCGATTGGGTCAACCTGATCTACTTCGGCTTGCTCTTCTTCTACGGATTCCTGATCGGCACGGCTGAGGACATCTGGAGCACCTTGGCCCGCCTCCGCCATCGTCTTCTGGGCGCCGCCTTGCTGCTGACTTGGCCGGCTTGGGGGATGGGACTGCCGTGGATGCCCTGGCGCCTTATCTTTCTCTACTGCTTCGGGTGGATCGTACTGCTGGCGGTGCTGGGCTATGCCTATCGCCACTTGAACCGTCCTAACCGGGTGATCCGTTATGCCAACCAGGGGATCTACCCCTTCTACATCCTCCACCAGACGGCCATCGTGTGGCTGGCCTTCTATCTCCTGCCTTTGCCTCTCTCGGTCTGGACCCGTTTCTTCCTCCTCATGGCCGCATCCTTCCTGGCCAGTTGGCTGGCCTACGAGTTCCTCATCCGCCGATCCAATCTGCTGCGGCCCTTCTTCGGGATGAAGCCCAAGACAAACTCCGCCCCCTCCCCGGACATCTCCGGCAGTGCGCCCATTGGACGGCAGACCGGCTCAATAAGGCGGTTGGGGCAGCGACCCTCATTTGGGCGTTCCAGCAACGCCCGCTCAGCTCGACCACCGTCGACTGCTTCAGTGAACTCAGAAAGTTTGCGGACGTCCAGGATCTGGTGGAAATCCTGGGTGGGCCCTAGCTCCTGAAACATAAAGTCGAGTGGGAGTGGAACCGAAACGGAGTAGGTGACCGAGTCATCCTGCGCCCGTGAGGTCCAAGTGGAAAGAGTTCGGCGACCATTCGTTTCCCATCCCGAGTCGCACTTCGCTGCGGCGGGAGGCCTCCTGGGACTCCTGCTGCTTCTGGCCGAGACCGCTGCGTCGTGGTTTTGGGGGCGGATGCTGGTCGCCGAATTCTATTGGAAGTCCCTCTATCTCTATCCGCTGGCGGGCGCTTCGCTGGGACTTCTGGCCGCGACCGCCATGCGCGTTGGCCCAGGACGCCGAGGCCAACGCTCCACGGTTTTCAAGGGCCTGCCCGTCTTCTTTCTCTGGATTCAAGGCAGCCTGATGCATCTGTCTGTGGCGGGTGATGTCGCGGGCGCGGCGCTGCTGGGCGAGGTGCTCTGGCTCTCTTCATGCCTGCTGGCCGGATACCTTTGGCGTCGGCTGCGCTGGCGGCCCTTTCCGCTCCATCTCCTTTACGCGGCCTGCGCCTTCGGGTTGGCTTGGAGCTGGACGCGGCGTGATCTTACGGTGACCGGGACCCCTCCGGCGGCCCAGGTTGTGCTGGAAGGCCTCTGCTTAGTGGCGCTATCGGCATTTTGCGTCCTCGTAGGCCAACGGAGCAAACGTTCATCGCCAGCAGCAACAGCTCAAGCAGGGATCGGCGCTGCGACAACGGCCATGATCCTGGCCGGGGCTCTTGTCCCCTGGCTGTTTCGCTTTCCCGTCGTCTCCCAGGCCCGTGCGGCGGGTGACGGAAAGGGCCAAAGCAGGCCCAACGTCGTCGTCGTCGTCGTCGATACGCTCCGCGCCGATCATCTCTCCAGCTACGGCTATGGACGGATCACCAGTCCCAATCTCGATGACTTCGCCGCTCAGGGGACGCTCTACCGAAAGGCCTTTTCTCCCGCCAACTGGACGCTTCCGGCCCATGCCTCGCTCTTCACGGGACGTTTCCCGCGATCGCACGGGGCCCACCGTTCAGGGCTGGGGTCGGAGCGCGCCGACGTGTATCCCCTCGCGGACGGCGAGGTGACGCTGGCCGAAGTCCTCAACGCGCGCGGCTATCGCACCGGAGCTGTCGTCGCCAACCATCTCTGGGTGCGGCGCCGCTACGGTCTGGCTCAAGGTTTCGACGACTGGTACGCCAAGCCCCCTTCCGGCGCACATCTCTTGACACGGGTCGGTCGCCTCATCCAGACCCAGTCCTCGCAGCACCGCCTCTCCCTGGTCAGCGAGTTCGCCTGGAGGTACCAGCGCCACCCGGTCCGGCAGGCTCCTGAAGTCAACCGCATGGCCTTACAGTGGCTCGACCAAAAGGCCGGACGCGGACGGTTCTTGCTCTTCCTCAATTACATGGATGTCCACTCCCCAAGGCGTCCGCCCGCGCCCTTTCGGGACCTTTACCCCGGACGCCTTGAGGAAGCGGGCGACGTCAAAGCCGCAGTCCGTCAGGGGACGCGTGAGATCTCCGCAGCTTTGCGCCGCCATTTTGATTCCCAGTACGACGGCTCCATCGCCTACTGGGACCATCACTTCGGCCACTTGCTGGCCTCCATGCGCCAGCGCGGGTTGCTCGACGATACCCTGTTCGTCATTACTTCTGATCACGGCGAATACCTGGGCGAACACGGGCTGATCGAGCACGAGATCGGAGTCGGCGATGAGATGACCCATGTGCCCTTGATCATTCGCTGGCCTCACACCGAGACCACACGCGTCGTGGACGAGCCAGTCCAACTGACCGACTTGCTGCCTACCGTCCTCGACTTGCTGGGGCTGACATCGCATCCGGCGGTGCAGGGAAGCAGCCTCCCGCGCCAGCCCAGAAACGGCGGAACTCCGGGCTCCCGGCCCTCGTCTGCCCAAGAGACTCGGCCGGTCTACTTGCAGCACTATGCCGAACACCGCATCGCCCGCTGGTTCCAAGGCCGCTTCCGCTTCGACCAGCGCGCCCTGAGGCTGGGCGATTGGACACTGGTGCTTTCCCGCGACGGACGCCAAAGGCTGCTGCCGACCGATGGGCAAGCCTCCCAGGACGCCGACTTTTCCGATCGCTTCCCGCAGGTCGCCGAAGAACTGCTGCGCCGCCTGCGCCAATTCGAATCACGCTGCCCGCCAGCTCCCAAGCGCAAGCGGTCCGTGAGTCCTGAAGCCGAGGAGGCTCTCCGCTCTCTGGGATACCTCTGAAGAGGCCCGTTCACGTGTCTCATATCGGCGCCAAACCGGGCTCCGCACCGATCCCGGGCTGGAAGCCAGTCACTTCTCTGGCTCTCATGGCCCCCTTGGCCTGGGATCTCCCGGACGGGCTGCACTTGGCAGCTTGACCCGTCGCAGAGCTTGAGGCGGACGAAGGAGTCGAGAGGCTTGCGTCTGGCTTTGCCCCCGAAGGTCTCCAGATGCTGCATCGATTGGCGCAGAGTAAGAGCGCAACCGGTGCCGCGCATCACCGCTATCACGCCGTATCAGTGCCTCTTTGCCAAAAAGTCCTTGACAGCCTGGTCGACGACTTGGGGATTGTCGAGCCAGACAAACAGATGGGCATCGGGTACCTGCTCTGTTTTCATCAGGGGCTGGCCGGCGGTGCCTTTCCAACTGTCGACAAAGTAGTGGTCCAGCCAAGGAGCGTCCATTTCCTTCTTGTACTCCTCGCTGAAGGTGGGCATCAGGACCAGCACCGGAACCTTGATGTCGCCGAAGTGCTGGCTGGGATCGCCCGACCAGAATTCCAGCAAGTAGCGGATGTAGATCTGCAAGGGGCCTTTGGAGACCTTGGGATAGAGGCTCTCGGCCACCTCAGGCTGGTTGGAATAGGACGAGGCCGGGAAGTTGTTGTCGTTCCAGGTCTTGAGGGTGACGGTTTTGAACCAGTTGGGTGCCATTTGGGAGTCGTAGTAGCCGATGCGCTGCTCCAGCGTGACGTTCTCATACTGGGGATTGGCGAACTTGGCCGACCCGCCCATGATGATCACCGCCCCCACCGATTCGGGCTGCTCAAGGGCCATTTCCAGCGCCACGTGAGTCCCCTCCAAAAAGTGGCCCACGATCACCGGCCGCTCCAACTGCTCGCCTTCTATGAGCTCTTTAAGAGCCTGGACGGCTCCGCTAATCCACGTCCGTTCGCCATAGCTGGTCCCCTCAGGAGGCATCGGGGGCGCGGGCGTGCCACCCATGCCGGCCAGGGTGACGGCATACATGGTGAAGTCTTCTTCATGGCGTTGCATAAAGGACTCGAAGACCTCCCAACCAAAGCCTCCGCCCGGGATCAGGATCATCGGCTGAGCCCCTTGGCCCCGTTTCTCGACATGACCGAACGTCCCAGGCTCGGCAGCCGCATAGCCTTCAGGATGCACGAGGTTGTTGAGGCTCGGATCCTGCTCCATCGACCGCTGGCCAAAGCTCCACGAATTGGCGAAGAGAAATAGCGAGAAAATGCAGATGTTCAATTGCTTCATGGCCCAAAATCTAAGGCGTCCCAGGCCAGATGTCGCCAATTTTTATGATTCCTGACGCGATATTAGAATGCTGGGGGATGAACAAGAGGATGGGCTGCCGGCACTGTCTGTTTCGAAACCGCAAGCTTGAGGTTCAAGGTCAATCGAAACCGTGCCTTCGGCACGTTGAAGTCGGTCGTCTCCGAGCCCGAATGGTTCAGTTCCGCAGTTGGGCCCGGAAGCGGGATGGTGTGGTGCCGGTGTGCTTTTTGAAGGCTTGATTAAATGAGGTCTTGTTGTTGAAGCCAGCCTCGAAGGCCAAGTCGAGCAGGGTGTCGCTCTGGTGCCGGGGATCGGCCATGAGCCGCTTGGCTTCCTCCACCCGGTAGGCGTTGACGAAGTCGTTGAAGTTGCGCTGAAAGTGCTGGTTGATGATTTGCGAGAGGTGGTGGGGAGGGACGTCCAGCTTGCCGGCCAGATCCTTGAGGCGAAGCTGGGAGTCGCGGTAGGGCTTTCCCGCCTGCATGACCCCCAGCAAGCGCCGCCGGAAATCGGAGGCCTGATCGGGAGTCAAGGTCGAACCCTGGTATTTCTCGCCGCGAGCGGATTGCGCCGATTGCAGGAACAGCTCGGGCTGGCGTAGGGCGGTGTAGCCGATAGCATAGATGGTGGCGCTCATGGCAAGGCTGGAGGCGTAGTCGATGAGCTTGAGGTAGGGGAATCCGAAAGCCACGGCCAACCCGTTGAAGAACCAGCAGGCGAAGGATAACCCGAAGGCCGCCGCAAGACGGCGCAGCCAGGTATAGCGTGAGCCGTCTCTGCCCCTCGACCCTCCGGCGGATAGTGCCGATCTCGTGGATTCCCCAAGTTTCCGCAGCGTCAACCCCAGATAAATGCTGAAGTGGACGAATTGGAGCAGCCAGATGGCTAGAATGAAGAGGCTGATGCTGCCTCCGTCCTGACTGCCGGGATAGCTGGCCTCCAGCATGCGACGCTTGATCTCGGCGTCCTGCAGGTAGAAAGGGACGAAGAGCAGCGTCCCCAATAGGAAGGGCGTCAGGTGAAGGACGGTGCGGGGGCTGATTCTGCAACCGCCGTCGCTCAGCGCAGCGGCGTAGAAGTAGAGCAGGACACCGTAGAGATAGGGGAACATCCAGCTCATACCCCATAGATGAGGGACGGCTTGGAGCGTGCGGGTCCAGTAGAGGACGATCTCCAAAAGCTGGAAGGAGTAGAGCAGGAGCAATGAGGCCAGCAGGCGGTTGGCCAGCTTGTGACCGCGCCGATGGGTCCAGATGACCGCCGCCAGGAAGGCTCCCTGGACGGAGGCGGCCAGAGTCAATGCTTCCCAAAATCCGAATTCACCCGGCATAATTGCAAGACGTCCCCGTTCTCCGTGGTGCGCCACCATTCTACAGGCCCCGGAAGCCGCCTGGCCATCCAGCGCCTCAGGGGCTGGGGCGGGGGATGACCGGCAGGGAGGCGAATTGGTTGGGGCGGACTTGAATGGCGGTTGCCGCCACCTGTCCCTCGGATGTGGTCACGATGATCTGGCCCAGGAAATTCGAGAAGTCGATCATCGCATCCCATTCGATCTCATCGGTGAAGCGCGAGTCCTGTCCGAACGGCGCCAAGTCCAATTGGGCAGCGGCTTGGGGGGCCCCGTCCTGATCGGTCAGAGTCAGGTCTAGCTGCACTTCTTGGGAAGCCAGGTTGCGGATGGCCAGTCCCGTGCGCCGGGTCAGGCCCTGGACTTCGACGGGAACCTGGAAACTGTCGAGGGGCTGGCTCGAGCCCACGCCGGCCAGTCCGAAGAGGCCGCCGAAGAGGACCACGCCGCCGATAGGATGCTCCGAGCGCACCGTCAGCGACCCGAAAAGGAGCTCGCCTTCCTCGACGGTTTGGAAGATTCGGACGCCGCCCGCCGGGAGGTCGGCTTGCAGGGTGCCGTCGGTTTCCATTCCGTTGACCGGCAGCAGCAGAGGATCGCCGTCCTGGTCGAACATCTCCAGTTGGACCACGGTGGCCGCGTCGGCTGGATTGGAGAGGATGAGCTGGCTGGCCAGGCCTCCGCCTCCTCCAAACTGAGCAAAATGCAGCGATTCCGTTAACTCAGGGGGAGGGGGCTCGCCTTCCACTTGAAGGTTTAGCGAGATGCTGCTTTCCGAGCGTCCCCTCAGGGAGAGCACGCTGCTGATGATCTCCAACGGTCCTCCCGAAGAGGGCGTCCGGTAGAAGGACTTGAGGAAGCTGTCGGTCAAGTTCAGCTCGGGCTGTACGATTCGGTAGTCCTCGTCGACGTGGAGTTGCAGAGGCAGGCGGAAGGTTTCACCCAGAACCATTCCGTCGCCTTCGCCGGGCAGCAATGAGGCCCAAGCCACGGTAGTGTCCAGAAGCTCAGAGGAGATGTCCTGGAACTGCCCGGGAACCAGGGCCAGGATCATAGGGTCGGCGGCGAATTCCGCCATGATGCCGTCCATGATGGCGGTGCTGCCGCTCTTGGCCCGGACCCGGTACTCGATGCGTCCACTGGCGGCTTCCATGCTCACGCCGCCCATCTCGATGGTCAGCGAGAAGTCGGTCTGATAAAGCGTCTCACCCAGGTTGACGCTGGACAGGTCAACGCTTCCGCGGTCGGCTTGCAGCAGGCGCGTGACGGGCACATCGTCGTCCATCAAATGAATCTGCGAGGTGCGCTGAAAGTCGTGCAGGGTGGACGGCTGCAAGAGTCCGCCGGGGGTAATGTCGACGGTTCCTCCGGGCTCGAAGGAGAGTTCGGAGGCGGGAGCCGGCGGGTCGCTGAGAATGCGTCCATGCACCTGCAGGTCATCGGCGGTCGAGCCGTCCTGGGCCCACAAGACCAGGAGACGGCCCGCTCCCGCCACCAGGCAAGGCTGGGAGGCTGCATCGGGCACCTGGGTCATTGCCACCTGGGTCAAGGCTTCCAGCGCCAGCTCGTTGCCGCTGTCTATGCCGGGGCCGATGAGCTGCAATTCGATGTCGAAGGCGCCTTCTTGCTCCTCCACCACCGAAGTGAGGGCGTAGGCGCGTCCGAAGAAGCCCAGCTTGGACTGCGAGCTGCCGGGTGAGGCGGAAAGCTCGCTGGTGCGGCTGCCTTCAGGTCCGAGGCGCCGGAA
>DATIPO010000085.1:0-18410 GCA_035471925.1 Acidobacteriota bacterium | reverse complement strand
CGGTTTTGCTCAGCCGCCGAGGGGAAGTCTTGCAGGAGGTGCGCATTGATCTGCAAGCCCGCCGCTTGCGCTGGACGCCATTGGCCGAGATTTCCCCGGCCCTGAAAGAAGCGGTGATGAAGGCCGAGGACAGGCGTTTTCTTTCCCATTCTGGGGTGGATTGGAAAGCCGCCGCGGGAGCTTTGGCCGGGTGGCTGAGCGGTGAGGGCTTGCGGGGAGCCAGCACCATCAGCATGCAAACGGCGGCCCTGCTTGATCCCCGGCTGAGAGCCTCGGGACGCCGCTCCTGGATGCAGAAGTGGAAGCAGGTTCTGACCGCCCGGGCCCTGGAGCGGTCGTGGAGCAAGCCGCAGATCCTGGAAGCCTACCTCAACTTGGTGTGGTTCCGGGGGGAATTGCAGGGAGTGGAAGCGGCCTCCCGGGGCCTCTTCGGCAAGCGTCCTCACGGGTTGGAACGGGACGAGGCGGCGCTGTTGGCGGCCTTGATCAGGTCCCCCAACGCGCCCTGGCAGCGGGTGGCCGAGCGAGCCCGTGCGCTGCAGTCCGAAACGGCTCCTGCGGACGGGGAACTTGAGGAGCTAACCCAACAGATCCTAAGCGGCGGCTATCGCCACATCGCCCATGCCGACTCCGCCTTCCACGCCGCCCGCCAGCTGTTGGCTTCGGCAGGTGAGGCCAAGCGCAGCATCGAAGCTGGGGACGGCGAAGCGCGCAACGGGCAAGCAGGTGATGACGAGGAAGGGGGCGACGCCGGCGGAGGAATCAAGGGCGAGGTGGGCCGATTCGGCGGGCATGACGATCACGGCCAGGACTCCAACGCACGGTCCCCGGGTCAGACCCGCATCCTCTCGACGCTGGACGCTCCCCTGCAAGGCTACGCTGCCCAACTCCTGGCCCAGCACCTCGGCCACGCCCGCGGACGCAACGTGCGCGATGGCGCCGTGTTGGTGGCCGACAACGCTTCGGGAGAAGTCCTGGTCTATCTGGGCGGCAGCGGAGAGCTTTCCAGCGCCCGCTATGTGGACGGCGTCCAGGCCCTGCGCCAAGCCGGCTCGACGCTGAAGCCGTTTCTCTACGGCTTGGCCTTCGAGCGCCGCCTCATGACGCCGGCATCGCTGCTTTTGGACGAGCCCATGGAGATGTCGATGGGGGGCGGCGTCTACCGTCCCGAGAACTACGACCGCGCCTTCCGGGGATGGGTGACGGCCCGCACGGCTTTGGCTTCTTCGCTCAACGTACCGGCCGTCCAGACTTGGCAGACGGTGGGCGGCGAGTCCTTCGTCGAACGCCTTCGCGGGTTCGGGCTGGGTCCGCTGCTGGAAGCCGACTTTTACGGGCCCTCGCTGGCGCTGGGATCAGCGGAGGTCCGCTTGTGGGACCTGGTCAACGCCTACCGAACCCTGGCCAATTCAGGACGCTGGACGCCCCTGACCTTGCGTCCGCGGCGAGAGGAGAGAGGCGGTGAGGATGCTTCCCCAGGCGCGGTGGCAGCCCGCCAGGTCCTGTCGCCTGAAGCGACTTTCTTGGTGGGGCGCATCCTTTCCGACCGCCAGAGCCGGGCTTCCACCTTCGGGCTGGAGAGCGCCCTTTCCACACGCTTCTGGAGCGCCGTCAAGACAGGCACCAGCAAGGACATGCGCGACAACTGGTGCGTGGGCTTCTCCCGCCGATACACGGTGGGCGTGTGGGTGGGCAATTTCTCAGGCGAGCCCATGTGGGACGTCAGCGGTGTGACAGGTGCCGCTCCCGTGTGGGTGGACTTGATGAACCGCCTCCATGAGGAAGTCTCCAGCACTCCTCCTCCTGCGCCGCCAGGAGTAGCCGAAGCCGAGGTCACCATTCAAGGGGAGGGCAAGCGGCGGGAGTGGTTTATCGAGGGCACCCAGCCTCGAGTGGTGCGTCCCCGCCCGCGGACGCTGACCGGGGTCCGCATTCTATCGCCTGCCGACGGCACTCTCTTCGCCCTCGATCCCGAGATTCCGCCCCGCCTGCAACGCCTTTTCTTTCGGACCGAGGACTGCCCGGAATGCCGCTGGCGCCTCAACGGAAACGATCTGGGCCCAGTCGACGGTCCCTATCGCTGGGAGCCGGTGGCGGGCCGGCATCTTCTTCAACTGACGGGTCCTCGGGACGCGTCTTCCTCAAGCGCCGCGGCCTCCGTCCTCGATGCCGTCGCCTTCCAAGTCCGCGGCTCCCTGGCCCGCACCGACTCGCCGCCCGACTGACCGCTATTGCACCCAATAACGCCGGGATCTTGCAACCTGGGAGCGCGCAATAGCGTTAGGGGCCGGCTGCTCTGCAACACTGAAAGGGTGGAATAAGGCCGGAATCTTGCGGAACGTCCCTGGAAGCGTGCATTAGCGTTAGGGGTCGGTTCAATCTGCCCTGTAACACTGAGAGGTTGGAATAACCGCAGAAGCTTGTGACCCATCATCGACCCGTCCGCCGCGCGATCATCGCCGGCGCCCTGGGAGCGCGCAATAGTCTTGGGGGGCCGGTTCAATCTGGCCTCAACACTAGTTGGCCGGGTCGGGGGATTCTTGGGCGGCGATAGAGGCCAGGAAGCGCTGGGAAAAGTCTCCGAAGAGAGCCATGGTGAAGACAGGCTGATTGCTGCGGATGCGGAAGTGCCCCCCCAACTGGCTGAATCCGTTGCCGAAATAGGTAGGCGAGGCCAGCAGGTTGATGGCCCGGGCGTTGGGGAAAACCAGCAGATTCTTGGACTGCTGGCGCTCCCCCTCGGCAGTGAAGATCTCCACCTCGACGTTGGCGATTTGCCGTCCCGGATTATAGATCACAAGTCCCGTGAAGATGTTGGACTCATCGTCGTGGGCCACTTGAAGGAAGAGGCCATCGTTCTGCGGCTCTGCTTGGATGGGCAGGATCGAGACGGCGCGCGGGGTCTGCACCGAGACGGTCCCCACCACATCGGATTCGCGGCGGACGGCCCCGCTTTGCACAAAGGCGTCCAGGCGCACGAATCCGCTCAGATTGACGGGCGGACCGCCCGGCGGGGGACGGTTGGCTTCGTCCAGCATCTCCAGGGCGCTGGCCGTGAGCACCTGACCGGGCTGGGCCGTGCGGGTCAGCGTTCCCGACCCCGTCGAGAATTCGCTGAAGATCCTGAACTCGGCGGTCAGCGGCTCCTGGCCCATGTTGATGAGTCGGAAGATGGTGTCCGTTCCCCGATTGCTGGCGGCGAAGTGGGGGACGTCCAGGAGGCGAGTTCTCTCCGGCTGCCGAGCGGCGGCCGAGAGGATGGCCTCGGGCGTGGCCTGCAGTTCGAAGGCCCGCAGAGGAAAGGTGCTCTGCACCGTGACATAGCCGTCTTCGATTTCAAACTCCTCCTCCTCGGAGGCGAAGAAATCCTTGATAGTGCGGGCTTGGGTGGAGGAGGGCGGCATCAACATCTCGAATTCACCGCGCATCTCGCCCTGAGCGTCGAAAAGCTGCATCTGGACTTGAGCGAAGGCGCTGCGGTTGGGATTGAAGAGATAAACCAGGGTGGCGGCGTCCTCGCCGCAGCGGGCCAAGGGCAGGACAAATTCCTCCAGGTTGAGCAGTTCCTCGCCTAACCCGTCCAGACGCCGCCCTGAAAAATCGCCCACCAGGAAGAATCCCCTGACGGGACCCTCAAGGCCGAACACCTCGATGACGGCGGCCTCAGAATCGCCCTGGCCGATCTCGGACGCCAGCCGAGAAAGCTGGGACTGAGCTTCCAGCGGCGGATCCAGCAGGAATTGGCGGACCAAGCTTCCGTCAACACGCCTCACGTAGGCCGCTGCCGAGCGTGAATCTTCGGAGGGATTGAATATGGCCACGCCGACGAAGGTGTCCTGGAAGAGCGGATGCAGACGGTCCAGACGCACGGGGAAGATGAGCGAACCGTCTTGGGCCAGCACCGATGTCTGCAAAGCCACTTGATTGTTGGAAGGGTCTGAATCGCCCTCAAGCTCGGCTTGAGCCGTGACCTCATGAAATCCCACGGTATCGGCGTTGGCGCGCAGGGAAACGACCACGCTCGCTCCGCTGGGGAGGCTGCCTTGCAGGCACTCGAGTCCCTGAGGCAAGAGTTGGCAGTCGAAGCCGGGAGCCGAAATGGAAACGCTGCTCAGACCTTGGGCCAGCGTCGCCCGCAGGGTGATCGGAGCCGCGGCCGCTGTGCCGGTGTTGTCGAGGCGCAAGGTGTAGGTCAACTGAGTTCCGAGAAGCACGGGGTCGCGCGAATCGCGGGCCGTCAGGCGGATGTCGGGGGCCGCGTCCTGAGCCGTCGACGGTAGCGAGAGAAGAAGCCAGCAAAGCAGAAGGAGCCCGATGGGAACCCGCGGCAGCAGCCGGACGCTTCCCGGCCACGGCCTCCTCCGAACCCTTGGCTCGGCGGAGTCAGCGCGGCCAGTCCGCCCACGCGGAATCTTCAGGTGGCCCATCAAAGTGCTCCTCCAAGCCCGGCGTTCCCGACCCAGCGTCCCACCCGTCCCCTGCCTCGAGCGGGACCCTTCCAGAATACACCACCTGGAGGAATTGCTGCGGCGATTTGAGCCTAATTGTAGCGAGCCGCCTCATACTGCCGAGAGCACAGGGGCAACCGCCACTGGTCACTGCAATTTGGCTCGCGTGTGAACTTGCTGGCCACCTGGGGGCCCTAGCGTTCCAGTTCTTTGGCCAATTCCAGCAGAGCTTGCTTGGCTTTGGGGTGGGAGCTGTCTCCCAACTCGCGAATGGCGGCCTTGCGCAGGCGCAGGCTTGGATGAGTGCGGGCGATGGAGACGACGGTATCGACGCCGCGTCCTTCGGGCAGCTTGAGCAGCGCTTCCAGGGCCTCGCGCTGGACCCGGTAGTCGGAGTCGTTCTCCGCCACCCGCTGCAGGGTGGGCAAGGCCTTCTCTGCGGCCAGACGTCCGATTTGCTCCAGCGCTTCGCGTCGCACGGCCGGATGGGGGTTGTTTTCAGCCGCC
Source organism: Acidobacteriota bacterium (assembly GCA_035471925.1). Lineage (GTDB taxonomy): Bacteria > Acidobacteriota > UBA6911 > RPQK01 > DATIPO01 > JANQFM01. The sequence goes on along the minus strand of DATIPO010000085.1, from coordinate 13,455 downwards.
CCGATGAGCGAAGAAAGGCTCTGCTCGGGCGCGAAGCGGCCCAGGGATTCGGCGACCTCCTTCTGCACGGCGGCCGGCAGCTCGTCGCCCAGAGCCTCCTGAAGGAGGCTGAGGGCGGGAGCGTCCTTGCGCCGGCCCAGCGACTCGGCGGCTTCGCAGCGGACCTTGTCGTCAGTGTGCTGGTAGAGCACTTGACGCAAAGCCCGCAATCCCTGCTCGTTCTTGAACCTCGCCAGAGTTTCAACGGCTTCCCGGGCCACCCGTTGGTTGTCGTCCTCGAAGGCAGCTTGGCGCAAGGCCTCGATGGAGCCGGGATTCTGGTGGCGGCGCAACTGCTCGGCCGCCTCCTGGCGCAGTCTCGCTTCACTGTTTCGGGAAAGCACTTCGATCAGGGCCTGCTGGGATTCGGGGATGGTAATCGCTCCAAGGGCCTCGACGGCTTCTCGCCGCACGCGCTCGGCCTGGTCTTGCCCAAGCGTCCTCATCAGCAGGCGGACGGCTTCAGGACGCTGCACCATGCGCAAGCCCTCAGCGGCCTCGCGCCGGACCTTTTCAGACTCATCGTCCCTCAGCACCCGGTCCAAGAAGGGGAGCACCCGATCGGGCACGTCGTGGAAGGCTGCGGTTCCGGCCAGTTCGCGGCGGGCCTTGTCTGAGGGGCCGCTCTGGTAGAGGCTGCGCATGAGTTCAAAGCCCTCGGCGGGCTCGACTTGTCCCGCCCAAACCAGGGGGTGCTCATCGAGGGGGAAGGGCAGTTCGATATTCCCGAGCACGATATCTTCCAGTTCGCCGGGCCGTCCCTGCTCGTTGTTGAAGCGCAACAGAACCCCCACGGTCTTGGAGACCATCTGGTCGGGGTCTTCGCCGAATTCAGACTCCATGCCGGCCCAGGGATCTTCCAACAGCGGCAGCAGCGAGCGTCCGTTGGTTGAGACCACGCCGTCGCGCAGGCTCATGCGCCAGTGGTTAAGTACGTAGGCGCTGCGGGGCATGCTGCGGCGGAAGGCGTATCCGAACCAGTAGGTCTCCTGTGCCGAGGCTTGAGACTGGCTTCGGGCCCAGTCGAGCTGCCGCTCCAGGCTGGTTCCGGGAGCGCGTTCCAGGCTTTGGGCCGCGGCCAGCCCCAGGGTGGCGACAAAAAGGATCCAAATCAGCATCAGTTTCTTCATGGCTCGACTCCTCGATGGTTTTGAAGGCTTCTCCTAACCTTTGGACGGCACCGGCTTCGACCGGTTGGCTTCGATTCCGGTCGAGGCTGGTCTTGGCCGCGGTCCTCACTGGTCGCGGTTGAGGATTTCCACCAGAGCCTGTTTGGCTTGGGGGGTCCCGATTTCGCCCAGTGAGCTGACGGCGGCCCGGCGTACGGCCGTGTGGGCATCGTTGATGGCAGCTTGCTTGAGGGCTTCCACCGAGCGCGGATCCTCGAACTCGCTCAGTCCGCGGGCGGCTCTCAGGCGCGTGGCATGACTGCGGTCCTGGGCCAGGATCTGGATCAGAGTGAGCATTGATTCCTCGGTTTCGAACTCGTCCAGCATGCGCACAGCGGTTTCGCGCAGCTCAGGATTGGCGGAGTTGAGCGCCATTTCCTGGACGAAGGGAAAGGCCAACTCGTAGTCCATGTCGGCAATGGCCGCCAAGGCCGTCTTTCGCACTTCGTTGTCCCCGTTGGTGAGCACCAGTTCCTTGAGGAAGTCGATCACCATCTCGGGTGGGAAGTCGTCGCCCGCTACCAACAGCGCTCGTCGCCGCGTCTCGGGAAGAGCGGCTTGGTCGAAGATCTGGCGAAGGGCATTGAATCCCCGCTCGTCGCGGACGTCGCCGATAGCCCCCAAAGCCGCCCGGCTGATTAACTCCTGGTCGGTTCGGATAGCGGTTTGGGTCAAGAAGTCGAGTTCGGCTTCGGCGGCCAGTTCGCCGACGCTGCGGACGGCGTAGGCCCGGTTCTCATGAGGCTGCGAGGTGTCTGAGGCTACTTCCTTGAGGAAGGGAACCACGCTCATCTCGCCTTCCCGTTCGCCCAGCGAGCGCAGAGCCCGCTGACGCACTTTGTGAGAGGCGTCGTTGCGTACGATTTCCATCAGGGCTTGGGTGGCCTGTTCGCCCCGGAAGTCCTCCAGCACCCGAGCCACCCGCTCGCGCACGTCCTCGCGCTGGCTGCGGCGATAGATTTCGAGGACGGCTTGAAGCGATTCGTCGTCGCCGATGTCTTCCAGCGCCGAGATAGCCATCAGGGCCAGTTCTTCGTCCTGCCCTTCACGCATGGCCGCCACCTTCTCGGCGTACTCGTCCATTCCCTGGCGGGCCAGGGAGTGGCCGATGGTAATCATCTGGGCCTCAGCGTCGTCGCGGTAGCTGGTCCGGCGGTGGCGCTGGACGAATGACTCGTAGCACTCGAAGGCCGCCGGCGTGTCGCCCTCGCGCTTGACCTGGATGCCGCACAGCCAGTATTCGCTGTCGTCCACCCAACGGCTCTTGCGGTAGCGCTCCATGAGATTGCGAAATCCGGCTTCGGCCTCGTCGAGGTTCTCGGCCAGGTAGTGGTTCCAGGCCTGCTGGTAGAGCTTGGCGGCTTCCTCCTGGGCTTCATTCTCGGCGGGAGTGCCCGAAGCGGGGCTCAAGGGCGCCGCCAGGGACGCCGCCGAAAGGCTGAGCAAAGTGACCAAGGTGATTGTCAGGGTTCGCATAGGTTCTCCTTCTATCTTCTGTCTGAGTCGGCTGTCTATGATTCTTGTCGTGTTCTCGTCCGGGGACGGCCTGAGAGCGGCCGGGCCGGGGTCTAGACGACCGCTCAGGCGGCGTCCTTCTTCTTTCGGTTCCTTTCGGGAACCAGTGGGTGGGGGCGGATCTTCTGCAACTGGATCTTGATGAGGATTCCGCTGCTCTCCACTCCCTCCTGGATAATTTCGATGCCTTCAAGATCGTGGCGGGCCTCCAGGTTGGCGATCTGGCGCAAGATGCTCTCCAAGTCGGCGATCAATTCCACCAGCTCGCGGCTTTCCCGGCCGTCCAGACGATCGCGCAGGTAAGAGGCCTCGGTCAGCAGACTGCGCGAGAGCTGCCGCTGCGGATCCAGGTCGATGGCTTCGATGCCGTCCGACTCGGTGTCCATATTGGCGAGTCCCACCAGCAGCGACTGGGAGCGTGAGACGTAGCCGCCCACCCGGCGGGCCAAGGCTTCGTCGGGTGATGGGGCGTCGGAGGCCTGGTCGGTGGCGGTCCCGAGCCGGTCGGCAGGCTGGCCGTCCGTCGTCTGCGCCAAGTCGGCGGGCTGTCCGCTGGGGGAGTAAGTCCCGTCCATGGTGATGCGTCCGATGACGACGCCCAGCGCGACCAAGGCCAGGCCGGCGGCCATCTGCATCAGCCAGCGCCAGTTGTCGCGGGATTTTGAGAGGGTCACGGGCCGGGACGAAGCGGATGGAGCTTCCCGGCTTCCTCGGAAGGCGCCCGTCTGCGGCTGCGCTGCTGCACCGGGGGCTGATTGCCGGGCGTCGCCCTCTCCGATCGATATCGGAGGGGCCGCTTCCACGCCGCTTTCGCTCCGGGCGGCCCGAAGGATGCGCTGCTGCAGCGACTCGATGCTGAATGGCTGTCCGCCCCTGTCCTCGGACGGGCTGGCGTCACGGTTCGATGCGTCCGCCTCGGCGGAACTTCCCGAAAAGGCAGGGTGTTCTCGCTGGCTCATGACCTCCAGGGTCTTGCGCAGCGACTCGAACTCGCGCCGGCAGTCGGCGCAGGACTTGAGGTGGGCTTGGAGGCTCCGGCGGCGATGCTTGTCCAGTTCGCCGTAAAGGGCTTCCACGAAGTCGTTCTGTATTTGGTCGCAGGTTCTCATTGCGATCCCTCCAATCCGGGCCTTCCCGGTCCAGGCATTCCCAGTTCGGGACGGTGGGCGGCCAGTTCGTCGCGCAGCCGCCGGATGGCGCGGAATAAAGTGGTCTTGACGGTTCCCTCGCTGCAGGAGAGCACGTCGGCGATCTCCCTCAGCTTGAGGTGCTGGTAATGGCGCAGCACGAAGACCGAGTGCTGACGCGGAGAGAGTCTTTTCAGGGCCTGGGCGATGTCCTCTTGAATTCCCGCTGAACGCAACTTGCGCTCGGGATTGCCACGGAGCGAACTGTCGGCGGGCGGCTTGAAGTGCAGCACGCTCTGTTCGTCGTCCCAACTGTCGTAATTGCGCATGGCGGCCTCCGATTTCTTGCGCATCTTGTCAATGTGGGTGTTGACGGTGATGCGGTAGAGCCAAGTGCCGACCTGAGCATCGCCGCGGAACTTGTCCAGCGATTTGTAGGCCTTGATGAAGACCTCTTGCGCCAGATCCTCGGCGTCGTGATGGTTACCGGTCAGGTCGAGCGCCAGGAAGAAGATCTTCTCGCTGTGCTCCCCCACCACGTTCTCAAATGACGGCGTCCTGTCGGCGGCCCGGTTCAAACTCTCCCCCATGCTGATTGCGACACTAGCCATTATCTCCTCGCACAACCCCTTAGTCGAAGTGAGGCTGCAATTGGTTGACATCGGGGGACGGGATAAGCCCTCGAAAAACTGCCTTGAATCCTGGCCGCGTGCGACGACCTTGCCCGGCAAGAGGGCGGTCAGCCGGATTTGGTAGACTTCTGAGGGTGGGCTTGGTGTGTTTGGGGCGGTGAGCAGTAAGGATGTGGTCATGATGATGAATAGGATTTTCGAGTTTGGCTTTGGGATGCGGATGGTGGTTTTGGGGCTGGTGCTGACGGCGGCGGGAGGGGTGCTGGCGGCCCAGGAGAGACGCCAGGTTCCGGTGGAGGGGCTGATCTACGATTTGCAGCATCCTGATCCGGAGAGAAAGAAGGAGGCCGCGCGCCTGCTGGGGGCCAACAAGATTCGCGACGCTGTCCCCCAGTTGGTGGACGTCAGCCGTGATCCGAACGACGGTGTGAGGCTGGCGGTCATGAAGGCCCTGGTAGAAATCAACGACACGCGGGCCCTGCCGGCCTATATCGAGCGGCTCGACGACCGTAAAGACGACATCCAGCAGAAGGCCATCGAAGGCCTTGTGAATATGTACGTCTATGAAGAAGGCGGGTTTGTGAAGGGCGTCGAGAAGGCGGTCGACTTTCTCAATCCGCTGTCTGACGACTTCAATCCGCTGATGGTCGAGCCTTACATCCCGGTCAGCCAGAAGGCCCTGCAAGGGCTGGCCGGATTGCTTCGCGACCAGGACGATGACGTGCGCGAGGACGCCGCCGAAGCCCTGGGCATCCTGCGGGCCCGCTCCCAGGTGGGCGAAGTGCAAGAGGCTCTGACCCGCGAGGACGACAAAGAGGTCAAGGTGGAACTGATCCGGGCCGCCTATAAGATCGGTGATCCCTCGGTTGGACCGGCCCTGTTGCCGCTGGTGGAGGACGACAGCAAAGCCGTGCGCGACGAGGCCGTCTTCGCCTTGGGCCGGCTGCGCATCCATGAAGCCGTCCCCCGCCTGACCGAGTTGCTGGACGTCAAAGAGCGCCGCCGTCTGTGGAAAGTGGTTCCCGTCAGCGGCAAGGACGACCTGGAAAAACGAGCCTTCATCGCCTTGGCCTACATCGGAGACGAGCGCTCCAAGGGCACCTTCATCAACGGTTTGGCCGATCCGCGCGAGGATTTCCGCCGCTACGCCGCCGAGGGACTGGCCCGCATCGGACAATCCGACCAGGGGCTGATCCGCGACATTGCCCGGCAGCGGCTGCGCGAAGACAGCACCCAGGTGCAACTGGCCGACTCCTTCGCCCTCTACCGCCTGGGACGTCCCGAGCATCTGGCCGCCTTGATCGACGAGATCGACCGCAACCAGGCCTTCAACTACTTGCTGGAATTGGAGCCCGGCGAACTCGACCAACTGCTTCCCTACCTGGAAAGCGAGCCCAAACCCACCCAACTGCGCCTGATCGAAGTCATCGGACTGCGCGGCAACGCCTCCCATCTGCCCGAAATGGAGCGCTGGAGCCGGTCCGAAGACACCGACGTCATGGCCGCTGCCAACATGGCCCTGCGCCGCATCCGAGGACGGCAAGGCGACGCCTGAGCGGGCGCCCGCTCGTCAGGATTGAGCTCCTCGCCCGGCGAGCCGTCATTGTCCACGGACGGGTTGCTTTGTTATAGAATTGGGGCTCCATCAGGAGAAGTGCGGATGACCATCGACGATATTGCCAACTACTGCGAATTCAAGGACTGCGAAGTTTCTCTGGGAAGCCCCGAAGCCGGCTTCATCCGCGTCGACGGATACGGTTTGGTAAGAAACACCAACAACTACCGCCGCTTCCATATGCTCCACGAATTGGGCTCGATGGCCTCTCCCAAGGATGTCATTGGCGCCGCCGAGTCCTTCAAGATCAAGGACGCGGACGGCCAACGCAGCCTCGACCGTCAGGCCTTCGAAGCCGAAATGAAAAAGGTGCTGGCCTTGCTCGACGAATAGGCGCAGCGCATCTATGCATATCTCCCTTCACGACATCTACAAGCAATTCGGCGACAAGATGGCCGTGGACGGGGTGTCCTTCGAGGTGCAAAGCGGACGCCTTTTCGGACTGCTGGGGCCCAACGGAGCCGGCAAGACCACCCTCATCCGCATGCTCATGGACATCCTGCAGCCCGATTCGGGCCGCATCCTCTACGATGGACGTCCGCTGGACGTGCAGCTCAAAGACCGCATCACCTACCTGCCGGAAGAGCGGGGACTCTACCTGAAGCAAAAAGTCCGCCATGTCATCGAGTACTTCGCCCGCCTCAAAGGCCTCTCCAAATCCGACGCCCGAGCACGGATGGAATGGTATCTGGGAAAGCTGGAGATGAGTGCCGCAGCCGACCAGAAAGTGGAGGAGCTGTCCAAGGGAAATCAGCAGAAGATCCAGTTGATTTCGGTCTTTGTCAGCGCGCCCGACCTGGTCATTCTGGACGAGCCTTTTTCGGGACTCGATCCGCTCAACGTGCGCCTCTGCAAGTCGCTGTTGGCTGAGGAGAAAGAGCGGGGAACCACCATCCTGCTATCCACCCACCAGATGAGCCAGGTGGAAGAATTGTGCGACGACTTGATGATGATCAGCCAAGGCGTGCGGGTCCTCTACGGGCCGGTGCGCGAGATTATCCATCAGCATTCCGAACCCGCCGTACTGATCACCTGCCGTCCGGCGCTGACGAACGGTCTGGAAGGGGTCGAGCGGATCGTCGATCACAACTCGCGCCAGAAAGTCTTTCTGCGCGAAGGCGTCAAGCCGTCCGAGTTCTTGGGACGCCTGGTCCGGCAGGGCCACGAAATCGAAGATTTCACCCGCGCTCTCTACAGCCTTGAGGAGATCTTCGTGCACGTGGCTCGGGAAGCCAACCTACTGGCGGCCAAGGATCGTGACTTGGCGCAGCAGGCCCGGGGTGACTTGGCCCAGCAGGCCCGGGAGGTGACGCTATGAGCAAGCTTCTGCTGGTGGCCCGGCGCGAATACATGGCCACGGTCAAGCGCAAGGGCTTCCTCATCGCCACTTTCGGCATGCCCCTGATCCTGGGGGCGCTGCTGGGCTTCATGGCCGTCATCGGATTCTTCACCGCGCGCAGCGTCCAGCAGAGCAGCCGGGTGGTGGCCATAGTTGACCAAGCCCAGATCCTCAAACCCGAGGCCAGGGAGGAAGTCACGCGGTCCTCGGGGACGCAAGGACTGGAGGAAGTCTTGGAGCAGATCCCCTCCTTCCTGCGCGGAGTGGTGGAGCAGCAGATCGACCAAGTGGCCCAAGCGCCGGAACTGCGCCTCATGGACAGCCCCGAGGCGGCTCGCGACGATCCTTCCGTGGACGCCTACTACGTCATCCCCCAGGATTTTCTGCAGGAGGCGCGAGTGGAGCTCTACAGCCGCACCAGCGGGGTCTTCGACCAAGACCGTCCCGCCTGGATCACCTTGCAGCGCTGGATCCGCGCCAGCCTGCTTTTCGGTGTACTGGACGACAACACTTCGCGCCTCATGTGGTCGCCGCTGCCGCTCCAGGCCCATTCCTTCGGTCCCCAAGGCCAATCCGAGGAGGAAGACTCAGACCTCTTCAAGCAGGTCAAGGGCTTCGTGGTGCCTTATCTTTTCACCATCATCTTCTTCATGGCGGTCATGAGCTCCTCAGGCTACCTTTTGCAGGGTGTGGCCGAAGAGAAGGAGAACCGCGTCATCGAGATTCTGCTTTCCTCGGTGACTTCCAATGAGCTGCTGGCCGGCAAAGTGCTGGGACAGTGCGGCGCCGGACTCACCCAAATCGCGGTATGGCTGCTCATCGCCTTCATTCCCGCCGTCTCCCTGCTGCCTTTTCTGGAATTCCGTCCCGTCCAGTTCATCACGGCGCCCATCTACTTCATTTTGGGATTCCTGCTCTTCGGAACCCTGATGGGCGCCTTCGGATCGCTAGGCAACAACGTCAAGGAAAGCCAGCAGTGGGCCATGGTGTGGTCGTTCGCGGCCGTGAGCCCGTTCTTCGCCATCGCCATCCTCATGCAGCAGCCCAACGGGACGCTGGCCCAGGTGCTGAGCTTCATTCCGCTGACTTCGCCCTTGACCGTGGTGCTGCGCACTTCCATGACCCAGGTTCCCGCCTGGGAGATCATCGTTTCGCTGCTGATTCTGCTGCTCAGCCTCTTTCTGGTGGTGCGCCTTTCAGCCAAGCTCTTCCGTGTCGGCATTCTGCTGTACGGCAAGCGTCCCTCGCTGGGCGAAATCTTCCGCTGGATGCGGGCGGCTTAAGGCTCGGGTCATGTTTTCGTCCTCTCAACGTGATCAGATCGCTCTTGACTATTTCCGCGCGGAAGGCGGCAAGGAACATCCCGCCTGTCCCCAATGCGGAGACGATCTCAAGATCGACGTCGACTACCAAGCCCTGCCCGATATCGCGCTTTCGGTGGGCTGCCCGGGCTGCCAGCAGGACTTTCGCTGGCTCCCCTCGCGCCTGCCCCAGAACTTCCGCCCCATGGACCTGATCTACTTTCAGGAGTGCCTGTCCGAGGACCGTCCGGTGCGCTGTCCCCACGATGACGCCATCATCGTATGCCGCCGGTTTTCAGACGGCGTGGCGGAGTTCCGCTGCCCTTACTGCAACCGCTGCGGGTCCACTCGATGGAACGAATTCCAGACCCGGGACGTGTAAGTGTCTGGACGCCTGAACTACGCCTGTAGTAACCTGTCCGACGTAGATCCGGCGTCCTCAGCAGAGGTTTTTGGAATGCCCATGAAGAAGCAGCTCAGTCATTTGCAGATTGACCTCATGAGAGTTCTCTGGGAGCGCGGCGAAGCCACGGTGGCCGAGGTCCACCAATCGCTCCAAGACGAGCGCTCGCTGGCGCCCACCACGGTGGCCACTTTGCTCAAGCGCCTGGAGAAGGCTGGCGTGGTGGCTCACCGCACCGAGGGACGCCAATTCGTCTACCGTCCGCTGGTCAGCGAACGGGAAGTTCGCCGCTCGATGGTTTCCGACTTGATTGAGAGGCTTTTTCAAGGAGATTCCTCGGCCCTGGTGGGGCATTTGCTGAGGGAATCAGATCTGGGCCCCGGCGATCTGGAAGAGGTCCAAGCCATCGTGGAGCAGGCCGAGGAGGAGCGAGATGCCTGAGTTCATCCTGCCCTGGCAAGAAACTGCCGCCGCTTGGCTGATCACCTATCTGCTCCACAGCAGCCTCCTGCTGGGTTCGGTGTGGCTGCTCATGCGGCTCAACCTGCTGCGCAGCAACGAACTGCGCGAGACCCTCTGGAAAGCGGCCCTCACGGGCGGCTTGCTGACGGCTTCTCTTCAAGCTTGGTGGGGTTATCAGCCGGTCAGCGGAACCTACGATTTGCTGCGGGATCCTGTGGGCGCGGTTTCCCATTGGCTTCATCTGGAGTCGGCGCAGCAGGATTCCAAGGCCTCGTCCGCCCTTCAAGCCCGGCGTATCGGCGGCGGCGAGGGGATCCAGCGCTGGGAGTATTCGAGAAGTTGGAAGTCCGGACAGCCAAGCGTCTCCCCTCAGCACAGTGAGGGCCTGGCCTTTGGCTTCGGCCGCAGGTCTCCCGAGTCTGCGGAGAAGTCCGGCGGAGCCACTTTTACCTTCCGCATTCCCCGCCGAGATGGCGCTCAGGGGGCGGGAAACGGCACAGGAACTCATCATGTCATTCCCTTGAATGTCGAGAAGGCCAAGAACTACACCTTTACCTTGAGGCCCCAGAGCAGCCCGTGGGTGCGCGGAGCCCTGTGGGCCTGGTTAGTGATCGGAGGCTTCCTGGGCTTGCGTGTTGTCGTGGCCAAGCTGCGGCTGAGAGGCATGCTGGTGCCGCGCCGTCCGCTTCACCAAGGTTCCCTGCGGGGCATGCTGGATGAGCTGTGCCGCTCGGCCGGGACTTCTTACGTGATGCTCAGCGTCAGCGATTCCATTGCCTCGCCCCTGGCGGTGGGACGGGAGATCTGCATTCCCAAGCGGGCTGAAAGCGAATTGACGGAAGAGCAGCAGCGGGGCATGCTGGCCCATGAATTGGCTCACATCGTGCGCCGCGATGCTTTCTGGCTCTTCTTTTCGGCCCTCCTGCAAGGCCTTTTCTTTATCCAGCCGCTGAATCGCCTGGCCCGCCGCCACATCTGCGAGGAATCGGAATACTTGTGCGACGACTGGGCCGTACGGCAAGTGGGTGAAGGACGCTCGTTAGCCCGCTGTCTGGCCGAGGTGGCGGTTTGGATCGAAGCATCGCCCGCACCCCTTCTGGCGGCTGCCATGGCGGGACGTCGCTCCGCCATCGTCAGCCGCGTACGGCGGCTGGTGGGCGACACCCCGCGTCCGCGTCAGATGGGGTTGTGGAGGCGCTCGGCGGCCGGACTGGTGCTGCTGGCCTTAGTGGCGGGGATGGCGCCCGCCGTCAACGCGGCTTCGGGCGTCCGCGTGCTTTTTCAGGGGCTGGAGGGAGAGCAGCCGTCCCGCCATCTCTTCTTTCGCATGGAGGATCCGTCCCAGCAGGGGCTCATCTGGAGGCGTGCTCCGGCCCAGGATTCCTCCTCTCCGGCTCCCAAAGCCAAGAAGCGCTACTTCCTCTAAGGCCACCAGGGCCAAGCAGCTTGGGGGGACCCTCGTAATCCGCTCAGCGGTATGAGGCGGCTCGCAGTATCGAGTCCCAGTTGCCCTAAGTTCTTGACTATCAACTCTTTGGGGCATACCATGGAAGGAAAGTCAAGTATGGGGGTAAGATCATGAGCTTTCTCGACAAATTAGGATTCGGCAAGAAAGCAGACGACCCGTCTGTCAAGCGCTGCCAGGAATGCGGCAGCAAGCTGCCCGATCACACCGACTGGTGTCCCACCCAAAGCGAAGATCCCGAACCGCGCACCGTGGAATCGCCGGTTCCCGATGATCTCGACCAGCCCCGGGCGTCAGTTTAAGATCAGTGGGCCGGACATCGCCAAGGGCGGTTCATGGCTCCTGAGAATTGCACTTTCAGGTCCCGACCCGCCAAGCGACCCCCTGCGGTGCTGGCCCTGACCTCTATTCCACCCCTTCAGGGTTTTTGCAGGTTACTTTCTGCACCCAGGGTGCCGCTCAGCCGCGATGCGTCTTCGCTCTACCCTGGGCTAGCTTATGGCTCCCTTGCAGGGAGCCCGGAATTGTCTTCCAACATTGCAGCCAGTCCAAGCAACTCGCCGCAGACCCGGAATTGACTTTCAACTAAGCCTCGCTGACTTTACGAACGACTCCCTTAAGGCGCCTGGAGTTGATTTTCAACTAAGCCGCCCTGCCAACGGACGGCACCCTCGCGGCCAGTCTCACTTTGCCCCCTGTTCCAAACGTCCTTTTCTTCCCGCTTTTTGTGGGGAAGTCGACTGCTCTTAGGCGCAAGTCGAGTCGGGGCTCGCTGAAGGCGAGCCATATGCCAGCCCAGGGTAGAGGCGCAGTCGAGCGCAGCGAGACGGAGGCGCCACCCTGGGTTTCAAGAGCCAAATGGCCGAACTTTCGACCCGGCCGCTGCTTCCTAGCTTGGGCCACGAGCGCATCGAGCCGGAGCGGGAACGCGGAGAGGCGCTGACAATGGGTACGCGCTCTTGTGTGGGAGTCGAGCTGCTTCTTAGCTTGGTCAAGGAGCCGGCTGACGGTGGGCACGCCTTTTGCTTCCCGCTTTTTGTGGGGAAGTCGCCTGCTCTTAGGCGCAAGTCGAGTCGGGGCTCGCTGAAGGCGAGCCATATGCCAGCCCAGGGTAGAGGCGCAGTCGAGCGCAGCGAGACGGAGGCGCCACCCTGGGTTTCAAGGGCGCAATTGTCGAACGCTGAAAGCGTGGAATAGCGTCACAGGTGGGCAGTCCTGCGCCAGTTCTCATCCAGCACGAGTCGGGCGACTCAGGGCGTGTCGGCTTGGGGGGGGACGGCGGAGAGGAAGGTCAGGCCGTTGTTGCCGAACAGTTCCTGAGCCACAATGGGGACATTGGACTGCAGCCGAATGTAGCCGCCCACCTGATTGGCCGCCTCCGCCACCAACTGGGCCAAGACCTGCGAGATGCGGTTCTCCGGCCCCAATTCGAGGAGCGTCTCTCCCGCTAGGTTGCCTTCCATATCGAACACCTGAATGGTGACTTGAGCCGTCTCGCTGGAGCTGGGATTGAAGATGGCCAGACCGGTGAAGATGAGGTTGTTGTTGGCCACTTGGCTGAAGAAGGCCTCGCTGAAGGTCTGGGATTGAAGCTGCATGGCCGCGGCGGTGTCGAAGTTGACGGGATCTCCGAAGATCACGTCGCCCACCAGCCCAGGCTGATCGGCTTCAACGATGATGGAGCCTGTGCGGACGGCGGCGCTGGAGGGCAGGCCCAGCCCGAAGAACTCGCTGGCGTCGCGTTGCAGGGAGGCATTGGGATTAAGAGCGACGATTTGAGGCACGTTGATGATGACGCCGTTTTCGTCCACCGCCGTGATGGTGACTTCCAGGAGTTGATTGGAAGTATTGACCAGGTTCAGGTTGGTGAAGCTGAAGGCCCCCGGTGATCCGCCGTTGGCCAGTTGAGCCGAGTAGATGGTGTTGACTTGGCCGGGTTGGAAGGCGTTGAGGCCGAAAACGCTGTCCGGCAGCCGGATGAGTTGGAAGCCTGTCACCTGACTGCCTTGCAGCAGTTGGACCTGCACATAGCCGTCCATCAGCGGCGGCGTGTTGCCGAAAAGTTCGGGGAAGGTTTCGCGGATCGCTCCCCGCGGCGGAATGACCCGGACGGACGGATTGAAGTCGTTGACTCCCGTAGTGCGGAAGTAGCGGGCTTCAATCTGGATCTGCTCGTCGCTGGGATTGATGATGGAGAAGACGGTCTCAGCCTCGACTTGGGCTCCCGGAGTCAGGAAGATCGGCCCCTGCAGGACGCGGCTGAAGTAGATGACGTCGCCCACTTCGTCCTGGCGAATGGCCACGCCGCCGTCGAGCTGGGTTAAAGGATTGCCCGAGATGCCGTTGCCGAACTGAAAGAAACTGGCCAGCTCCGGCCGGCTGGAGATC
>DATIPO010000084.1:0-2426 GCA_035471925.1 Acidobacteriota bacterium | reverse complement strand
AGTTCGGCGCGGTATCATGATGGGTTGAGAAATTGTTCGATGGTCAGGTCGATATCTTCGGCAATCTTCCGCAACAAAATTGGGGAAATGTCTCTACCCTTGTGAAAAGGAACAGTCGTACTCCTCCCGTCCGGATGTCGGAATTGCTTGTGCGAGCCCTCCTGTCGAACTTGTACGAACCCATGAGCCAGAAGCTTCACAACCTTCCTTGGGGAAAGTACTGGTATGTTGCCCATCTACCCAACCGTCACCTGCTGCGTTCCAATGAACTCGCCGTCGAGCGCGACTTCGCCTTCCTCAGAGAGGAGCTCGATCACCTCGCGCAGGTTGCGGTTCAGTTCGTCGAGTGTTCCTGCTTGGCTGTGCGCTCCAGGGAAGCCTGGGACATAGCCCACGTAGAGCCCCGTCTGTGGGCATTTTCTCTACTACCGCAGTGTAGGTCTTTGCCATAGGTCCTCCAGTACCTCTCCATAGCATATCACCGTCTCGCCCTAGGGCCACTAGGTGGTCAACAAGTTCACACACGTGTCAAGTTTCAGTGACCGCTGTGAAGGCCCAATTCCTCTCGACGGTATGAGGCTGCTCGCTATCTCTAGTAGGTATGACGAGAAAGCCATTCGACCTGAAGACAGGGACGCGGCAGTTCGCGGTCGACATCAGGGAGTTTCTGCGCAATGTCCCGCAAAGCGACGCCCCGTGTTCCATCGAGCGGCTGTGGCCCTTCATGGAGCTAACGGCTCGCCGATCAGCGGCTGCCGCGAAACCGGCTGCCCGCCTGCATCGGCTTGTTAGGCACTGCGTCCCCTTCAACAATCCTCACAGCAGCCGCGCTGGGGCGCTTCCTCTTAATGGCGCCGCCTAAGGCTCTCTTCGATTTATCGATTCTCGCCATGGGAGGATCATGATACCGCAGGCCCTGAGTCGTGCTCTCGGCGACCGCTTCACTTGACGGCCGAGATGAGAATTGCCGGGTTTGGCAGGACGAAGGCATCGCCTGACCAGTACGATGCCGCTCTCTCCCGCACAGCGGCTTCGATCTTGGTGCGGAGCTGCTCGGGGAAGGCACCGAGATCCGCCCAATCGTGAAATGAAGCCAGGAAAGAATCCAGGGAAGGCGTCCGCCAGGCGATCGGCAGCTCCCTCACGGAAGAGTCACGGAAACCGGCATGGCCGAGCATCTGATGGAAAACATTAAAGTCGGTGACCCCGAACAAGGGACCATGGGGAAGTTGCGCAGACCCGGCGTGCTCCTCCACGGCGGCAAAGAACAAGCCGAACGCTTCCAGCTTCGAGAGGTCGGCCCACACGGTGAACGCGGCCCTGCCTCCGGGACGCAAGACCCTGCAGGCGTGGTGCAGAACCTCGTCGGGCGCTCCGGAGTGGTGGAGCACAAAGTTCCCAACCACCGCATCGAAGCTGCCGTCGTCAAAAGGCAGGGACTCCGCCGGCGCCCTCTGAAACTCGATGTGAGGATGGAGGCGACGAGCGGTGGCCAACATGGCCTCGGAAAAGTCGGTGCCGACCGCGCTGGCTCCACGCTCAGCCGCCGCGGCGGCCACAAGCCCGGGACCCGTTCCCACATCCAGTACCCGGTCCCCTGAGCCCACCTTGACTTCGTCGAGCAGGGGACTGATGGCTTCGCCAACCAGAGCGCCGAACCCGTCCACGTACGTCTCGGCGCACCTGGACCAGGTGGCATTCTCGAATCGTGCAACTTCGTCTGCGTCGAACTGCTCAAATGCCATTCCCATTGCTCCCGATTGGGGCCCAACCCTACCAGACTAGGAGGCAATTGTCTTCCAGCATTGCAAACCACAGCTGGGTGGCGGCTCCGAAATGAGCCAAGCGCATCACACCCGCCCAACGCCGATATGCCTGCAAATGCATCTTTGCTAATCATACGGCCGGCAATGAGGTAGCCGATGTGCTCTTAGTGAATTCTTGCCTGTCTGCGGCCCTGCATGCAAGGACCAGCGCCAGGGCTGATAGGTGCCGAATCCAACGGCGCAGGTTTTGAGAAGGGCTTGAGAGCGGGTGCTGCCGTCGATGAACGTCCGGGGGTCACCAGCAAGTCGGGTTTGCGGCAACAACGCCCTGGTCCTGTGCAGCCATCGCATTCCTCTCGCCGCCCGGCAGCCCGTCAGGCTCCGGGAAAAGTCTTGTTTCGGATGCCGTCCGCCGCTTGGCCGGGGACAAGTACGGTCGAAAACGAGGGCATGGGCGGGCCTATCTTACCTCGAAGCGCCGGAGTATTTGAGGACGACGATGGTGCGGTCGTCTTCGTGGGGGGAGACGCCGCCGCTGTAGAGGCGGCTGGCCTCCAGCATTCCGTCGGCGATGTCCTGGGCCGGGAGAGAGCCGAGTTGCTCCAGCTTGGCGTGCAGACAGCCGTCGGCGAACTGCTTCTCACGCGAGTTCATGGCCTC
>DATIPO010000083.1:0-1824 GCA_035471925.1 Acidobacteriota bacterium | reverse complement strand
GGATTCGGCCGGCGGCTGGTCAACGACTACGTCTGCGAGGCAGCCGCCATCTCGCAAAAGGCCGGCGCGCCGGTCAAACTGCAGTGGACGCGCGAGGACGACATGGCGCACGACTTTTACCGCGTGGCGGGCTTCCACTCCTTCAAGGGCGCGGTGGACTCATCTGGCAAGCTGTCGGCCTGGCAAGATCACTTCATCACCTTCAGCAACGATGGAGAGCGTCCTGTGGCCGCCGGCAGCCTGGGACGCAGCGAGTTTCCCGAGTACTTGCTGAGCAACTACCGCATCACCCAGTCCATGATGCCTCTGTCCACTCCCTGCGGATACTGGAGAGCGCCCGGCTCTAACGGCATCGCCTTCGCCGTTCAGGGCTTCCTGCACGAACTGGCGGTGGCGGCCGGACGCGATCACCTGGAGTTCCTGCTGGAAGTGATGGGTGAGCCGCGCTGGATGGAATCCGGCAACCCCCGCGCCCTTCACACCGGACGCGCCGCCGCGGTCATCCGGCTGGCGGCGGAAAAGAGCGGCTGGGGCAAGCCCCTGCCCGAGGGGCGGGGACGCGGCCTGGCCTTTCACTTCAGCCACATGGGCCACATCGCCGAAGTGGCCGAAGTCAGCGTCAACGCCGACAAGCGCCTCAAGGTGCACCGGGTGACCGTGGCCGGGGACGTCGGACCCATCGTCAACCTGAGCGCTGCCGAGAGCCAGTGCCAGGGTTCGGTGATCGACGGCTTCAGCACCGCGCTGGGGCTGCAAGTCACGATGGAAGAAGGACGCGTGCAGGAGGAAAACTTCCACCAGTACCCCCTCCTGGGAATGGCCGCAACGCCCCAGGTGGACGTTCACTTCATCCAAAGCGACTACTCCCCGACCGGCTTGGGCGAACCCGCGCTGCCGCCGGTCGCCCCGGCCATCTGCAACGCCATCTTCGCCGCCACCGGCCAGCGCGTCCGCAGCCTGCCCCTCAGCAAGCACGGCTATTTGGCGTAATGCACGTCAGCGCCGGGCCTGGTACTCGCGATCTGGCTCATGGCTGGAGAGTGTCGCTCCGCAGGCGCTCGTAGTAGGCCAGGGCCCGTTGGCGGGATTGCTCTTCGATGTGGCGCAGGCAGTCTTCGCGGCTGCCTGCGGTGCCGACATACTTCCAGCCGCTTGGGAGCTTGCTGTCTTCGGGCCAGATGCTCCATTGTTCTTCGTGGTTGACGATGGTCTTGAACAGGCGGGGGTCGCCAATGCTCTTTTCGGACATCGATTGCTTTCCTTTCACGTGTATTTCACACCTTCATTCGGGGTTCTCAGAAAGCAAGGAAGTGCTCCTTGAGACGCGACACTCTCTCGCTTCTCCAAAACCGTTTCACCTCACGATCAGCGGGGGGACGGCGGACTGGAGGGAGAGGTTGTTGGTGCCGAAGAGTTCCTGTCCCACCAGCGGTTGGTCGGAGGTGACGATGATGAAGCCTCCTGACTGCTCCTCCGAACCCGGAGCCAGTTCGGCCAGAGTCCGGGAGGTGCGGGCGCCGGGGTCGAGGGTTAGCATTCCGTTGCCGGTCGGCGCTCCGTCGGAGCCGAAAACCTCGATCTCGATCTGAGCTTGATCGGGGCCGGTGTTGAAAAGCGCCAGTCCCGTGAAAAAGAGGCCCTGGATGTTGGCCACGTGGCCGAAGACGGCTTGCCTGAAGGGCCTCGTTTGCAGGGGCATGGCGGCCGCGAAGTTGAAGTTGTTGTCGTCCCAAAAGACCACGTCGCCGATCACTCCGGGGCCGTCGGTCTGTACCGTCAGCGAAGCCACGATGGGCTCTGCAACCGTCCTTAACGAGTCGGCGA
>DATIPO010000082.1:0-46742 GCA_035471925.1 Acidobacteriota bacterium | reverse complement strand
TTCGGCACATGTATCTCCGGTCCCCGACGATTATCAGTTGACCTGCTGTGAAATCAGCCTTGACGCGGGCCGTTACGAGGTTCAAGTAGCCGGTCATCCCATTGAACTGACCATCTCCGAGTTTCAGCTTCTGGAGTGCTTTCTGCGCAATCCGGAACGGGTGCTGACGCGTCGGCAACTGCTGGCTGAAATCGGAAGCGGGGCCCCCAAGATCTCCTCACGCACCATCGATACCCACGTTTACCGCCTGCGCCGCAAGCTGCCGCTCAACGAGACTTTCATCCGTACCGTAAGAGGAGTCGGGTACGGTCTCTTCCGCAAACCCGGCGGGTAAACGACTGCGGCTGCTGCGCCGGCCAGGCGGCTGGAAGGACCGATCTGCTACCATCGGCCGATGATCCACGGCACGCTGCAATCGCAATTCAGCCTCGACTACGTGGTCCTGCCATCTTCAGGCAAAGAGCACAGAGGGACCTTGATGGTCCTGCACGGCTTCGGGCAGACTGCCGAGGACTTTGCCCAGATCTTCCGTCCTGTGGCCGAAGAGGGCTTCCTGATCGCCGCCCCCCAAGCTCCCCATCCTTTCTACCTCAATCGCCAGCGCGAGCTTGGATTCACCTGGCTGACCCGCTACCAGCGTGACCGCTCGGTGGAGGAACTGCTCGAGTACCTGACGGACTTCTACCGCCGACTTGAGGAGGTCCACCAGCTCGAGGTGCAGCCGCTGGCCCTTTTCGGGTTCTCCCAGGGCAGCTCGATTGCCTATCGTCTTTGGGTGCGCCGGGCTTTTCCCATCAGGGTCCTCTTCTCCTGCGGGGCTGACCTCCCCCCCGACGTTGACGAGGCTCTTGAAATGGCCGACCGCATCCCCGTCCACATCCTGCACGGTTCCCGCGACCACTTGGTTCCCCCGGAAGTCCCCCGCCAAGCCCACGACCGTCTCAAGGCCCGGGGCTTTCCCGCCAGCCGCCGCCAATACCCTTGCGCCCATGAAATCACGCCTGAAATGCTCTCCGACGTGGCTCGGCTTCTGTCCCGAGCCGTTCAAGAGCGCGGGGAGTAGATTTCCAGGTGGGCCAAGCGGTTTGACGCCTGTCGGCTGCTCGTTTCAGCGGCTGCTGAGAAGGCCTTGTTCGGTCCACTCGCTGAGGCGCGATTGGATGCGGCGGCGCAGGTCACGGGAGAGGACGCGGTGGTCGGCCCGCGCCAGGAACTGTTGGAACTGGTGGGAGGCTTGTTGGAATTGGCCCTGTTCAGCCAAGCTGTTGGCCAAGAAGAAACGTCCCAGAGGGAAGGCCTCGGAGTGGGGACCGTCAACCACCTGGGCCAAGTGAAGCTGGGCGGCCGACCAATAGCCGCGGTAGTAGCAGACCAGCCCGTGGTAGAAGCGGACGGCGGGATCGGTCGGCTCGATCTCCAGCAGCCGGGTGGTGGAGAAGGCGGCTTCCCGCCAGTTCTTCTCACGGATCTCCAGCAAGGCCAGCGACCAATGACCGGAAACAGCCTCGGGATCGTGGCGAATGGAGGTCCGGAAGGCCGTCCGGGCCTTCTCGGATTGCGCTTTGGCGGCGTGGACGGTGCCCCGCAGGTTCCAGGCCGCCGCGAATTCCGGATAGATTTCCAGGGCCTTGTCGAGCTTCTTGGCGGCCTTCTTGAGATTGGGGCCGCCGCGGCGGGACATGGCCTGCATGGCTTGGTCAAAGGCCTGGCGGGCCTCCTCGGGGGCCATCAGAGTGTTGGCGCGGACCACTCCGCCATCGTTGCTGCGGTCGCGTCCCAGAAAGGTGATGCCGCCGTAGTTGGGCATGTGATGAGGGCGGGGCGAGCGGGAGGCAGCGTAAATGGTCATGACCCGGTGGCGCGATTCAGGGGTGGACGGCGTCTGAGCCATGAGGCTGGTCCAGCCCATGGCCAGCAGCGCAACGGCAACCGAGACAGACCTGTTCAGGCCCAGGGCGAGGGCCGTGGTCTTAACGACTCCTTCTTCGACATGGCGGTGCACCCGGCTTAGGAACATCTGTCAAATAGATTAGCGCATCGCCGTGTCCTCGGCCAAGCCTCTTTTCCGGCAAGTGAGTGACTTCAGATGGGTCTTTCCGCGCTTCGCTTTGATTGACGGCGGGGGTTTTAAGAGCTCAGGGGGATTGATAAGATGACGTCAGTTTTTGTTGGAACGAATCAACGGAGAGCTCTTCAAGGGAGTCTTCGAGGGGGAGGGGTTATGCTGCGACATAGTGAATGGATTTTGCGTCTGGTTCTGGCGCTGTTGCTTTGCGGACTTCCGGTCTTGGCCGCGCCGCTGGCTGAGAATAGCGACGAGGCCGCCGAGCCTCGCTTTGATCCCAAGCTGTTTTCGGCACTGGAGTACAGGCTGATCGGACCCTACCGGGGCGGACGCGTGACCGCCGTGGAAGGCGTACCCGATGAGCCTCACACCTTCTACATGGGCTCAACCGGGGGTGGCGTGTGGGAGACCCGCGACGCCGGGCAGTCTTGGCGCAACATTACCGACGGACACATCGGCGTGGGTTCCATCGGGGCCATCGCCGTGGCCCCATCCGACCGCAACGTGATCTACCTGGGAACCGGATCGTCCCAGCCGCGAGGCAATATTTCCAACGGCGACGGCATGTACAAGTCGCTGGACGCCGGCAAGACCTGGACCCACGTGGGTCTCCCCAAGGCCGGACTGATTTCGCGCATCCGCGTCCACCCCAAGGATCCCGACCTGGTCTATGCGGCGGTGATGGGCAACATCTTCGGACCGAATCCCGAACGCGGCGTCTACCGCAGCAGCGACGGCGGCGCCAACTGGGAAAAAGTCCTCTATATCGACGACAAGACCGGCTGCGTCGACTTGTCGATGGACGCGTCCAATCCCCGTGTCCTCTATGCCGGCCTGTGGCGGGTGGAACGCAAGCCCTGGACCCTCATCGACGGAGCCGAGGAAGGCGGCCTCTACAAGTCGGTGGACGGAGGCGAAACCTGGAATAAGCTCACTAAGGATTTGCCGGGAGGCATTCTGGGACGCATCGGCGTTTCTGTCTCGCCCGCCGATCCGCAACGGGTCTGGGTCATTCAGGAAGTGGCCGAGGTGGGAAAAGGCGGCGTCTTCCGCTCCGATGACGGCGGGAAGAGCTTCGCCAGGGTCAACCGCGAGCGCCGCCTGCTGCAGCGCCACTGGTACTACAGCCGCATCTACGCCGATCCCCAAGACGAGAACACCGTCTACGTGGTCAATACCGGATTCTACAAATCGGTAGACGGAGGCAAAACCTTCGAACGCATCCGCACTCCTCACGGAGACAACCACGACCTGTGGATTAATCCCCGCGACACCCGCATCATGATAGAGAGCAACGACGGTGGGGCGAATGTCTCCCTCAACGGAGGCCAGAGCTGGAGCAGCCAGTACAATCAGCCTACGGCCGAGATGTACCGGGTCACCGTCGACAACCAGTTTCCCTACCGGGTCTACGCCTGCCAGCAGGACAACTCCTCCATTTCGGTGCCCAGTTGGTCGCCCGGCGGCATCGATCCCAAGCAGCACTGGGAGGAGGTGGGAGGCGGCGAAAGCGGCCATATCGCCGTCGATCCGCGCGATCCCGACATGGTCTATGCCGGCAACTACATCGGCCAGATCGACCGCTACGACATGGAAGCCGGCCATCGCCGCGACATCGTGGCCTATCCGCAGTTGCACGACGGGGTGGCGGGACGCGACATCCGCTACCGTTTTCAGTGGAACGCTCCCATCCGCCTCTCGCCCCACGATCCCGACGTCCTTTACCACTGCTCGCAGTACGTTCACCGTTCCACCGACGGCGGACAGAGCTGGGAGGTCATCTCTCCCGACCTGACCACCGACAACGACGACTATCAGGACATCCCAGGCGGACCCGTGCAGCATGATCACACCGGCGTGGAACTCTACACCACGATCTTCGCCTTCGAGGAATCGCCTCACCAGGCGGGCGTCCTGTGGGCGGGCAGCGACGACGGGCTGGTGCACATTTCGCAGGACAACGGCGGCAACTGGCAGAACGTTACCCCACCCGACATGCCGGCGGGGGGAACCGTCAACACCATCGAATTGTCGCCGCACGGTCCGGGACGGGCCTTCCTGGCCGTCTACCGCTATCGGGAGGCCGACTTCACGCCCTACATCTTCCGCACCGACGACTACGGCGCCTCCTGGGAGCTGATTTCCCAGGATCGCGGCATCCCCGATGACCACTTCGTGCGGGTGGTGCGCGAGGATCCCAAGCGCAAGGGACTGCTCTACGCCGGGACCGAGTACGGCATGTACGTCTCCTTCGACGACGGAGCTTCCTGGCAGGAGTTCCAATTGAACCTGCCGCGGACGCCCATCACCGACCTGGCCGTCCACCGCGATGACTTGGTGGTGGCCACGCAAGGACGCTCGTTCTGGATTCTCGACGACCTGACGCCCCTGCATGAGCTGAGCGACGAGATCGCTTCCAAGGACTTCCACCTCTACGCCCCGCGCGCCGCCTACCGCACCCAGATGCGCGGCTTCCGCGGCGGCGGAGCCTCGCCCGAACCGCCTCCCCGGGGAGCCTTGATCCGCTACTACCTGACGGGCAGCGGTTCGGAGGATATGGATGACGACCAAGGTCCGGGGCAGGATTCCGAGGGCGGTCAGGTCCAGGAGGCGGAGTCCGGCGAAGGTTCCGCCCCCGGGGTCCGCATGGAGATCCTGGACGCCGAGGGCAACCTCATCCGCACCTTCGCGCCCAAGCCGGGCGAAGGCGGCAGCCGCAGCCCCGCCGGCCCCGATCCCGAAGATCCCGAGGCCGTTCTGGATGTCTCGCCGGGCATGCACGACTTCGTCTGGGACCTGCGCTACAAGCCGCCCCATTTGGCCGAAGGAGCCGTGCTGTCGCTTTCCTTCACCGGCGGGCCCAGCGCGCCTCCCGGCGCTTACCAGGTCCGCCTCACGGTGGACGGCCAAGAGCAGACGCGCAGCTTCAGGATCGAGAAGGATCCCCGCTGGACGGTCAGCGATGACGACCTGCAGGAGCAGTTCAGGCTGACTTTGGAGATCCGCGACCTTCTCACTTCGGCTCACGACCCCGTGCGCACCTTGCGTTCGCTGCGCGAGCAGGCCAAGGCCGTGGCCAAGAGAGCCTCCGAGGCCGGCAAGGACGAGGAAATCAAAGAGGCCGCCGATCAACTGGCGGAGAAGCTGACCGCCGTCGAGGAGGAACTGTTTCAGACCAAGCACGAAAGCGGGCAGGACCCCATCAACTTTCCCTCCCGCATCGACAATCAGATCGCCTATCTCTACTCGGTGGTCAACGGCCAGGACGCCCGTCCCACCGAGGGCGCCTACCAGCGTCTGGAAGACCTCAGGGCCCAGCTTGGTCCCATCAAGCAGGAGCTGGAGGAGATCATTCAAAGCGATCTGGAGGCCTTCAACCGCTTGCTGCAAGAGAAAGGGGCCCAAGGGGTCATGCTGCCCCAGCAGTAGGCACCCTTGGGCCAGTTCGGCCCCGCTGTGCTCATTGGGCGCGCAGTGAGGCGGAAGGATCGGTGTGTGAGGCCCGGCGGGCCGGGGCCAGGGCGGCGCAAAGGCTTACCGCGACGACGAGCAGCGGCGCCGCGGTCAGGACCAGGGGGTCCTGAGGGCTTATTCCGAAAAGGTCCGACTCAAGAAGGCGGGCGGAGGCCCAAGCGGCCGGCAGGCCGAGGACGCTTGCCGAGAGCGCCCACAGCAGGGCGCGCCGCAACACCAGTTGCCGGATGTGGCGCCGCCGTGCCCCCAGCGCCAGGCGGACTCCGAACTCGTGAAGGCGGCGCCTCATCACGAAGGCGATGACTCCGTAGACTCCCGCGATCGCCAGCAGCAGGGCCGCCGATCCCAGTCCGGCCAAGAGCAGGGCGAGAGAGCGGGGACGGGAGGTGGAATCGGCCAGCCAGTCTTGCATGGGACGCATTGAGGACACGGCCAGTTGGGGGTCGAGCCGACCCAGCAGTCCGCGAAGTTGTCCCGCCAGGTCCGATCCGGGTCGTCCGCGCACCACCAGGGTCATGTTGCGGGCGGTGTAGGGAGCTTGGCGGTGGGGAAAGTGCAGTTCCTCAGAAACCCGCTTCTCAAGTCCGAAGTGTCTGACGTCTCCGACCACGCCCACAACCGTGTGCCAGGGACCCGAGGAGGTGGGCGATCCATAGCGGACGCGGCGTCCCAGGGCGCTTTCACCGGGCCACAGGCGCTGGGCCAGCGATCGGCTCACGATCACTACGGGAGGGGCCGAAGCGTCGTCCCGCTCTTCGAACAGGCGTCCCTGCAGCAGGGGAATGCCGAGAGCCTGAAAGTAGCCCGGAGTCGAGATGCGGAACTCGGCACAGTCCTGGGTTTCCTGAGGACGGTCGGCCACGGCGAAAGTGTCGCAAGACCAGCCGCTCCCCAGCGGCAGCCAATTGACGGCCCCGGCGGCGCTGACGCTTTCAAGGTGTTCGGACTGCTGCCTGAGCTCGCTCCAAAAGGCCCTCGCCTGTTCGTCCTCGCCGTAGCGTTGGTCCGGCAGGCGCAGTTGGGCCGTGAGCACGCCTTCCGCATTGAGTCCGGGATCGACTTGAGAGAGGTTCCAGAGAGTGCCTGTCAGCAGTCCGCAAGCCACCACGAAGACCAGGCTCAGCGCCAGTTGGCCGATCACCAGGGCACCCAGGAGTCGGCGCTGGCCGTGGGAGGTCGATTCTTGGCGTCCGTTCCCGAGAGCATAGGCGGCACGGCGGCCCAGAGAGGGAAAAGCGGGCGCCAATCCCGAGGCCAGTCCCGTCAGCAGGGAGAGCCCCAGGGCGAAGAGCAGTACCCGGGCGTCCAGGGAAACCTCGCCCATGCGAGGCAGGTTGAGGGCCGCCAGGAGGCGCAGGAAGCTGCTCAGCAGGTAGGCCAGGGCAATAGCGGGCAAGGCCGCCGCCAAGCCCAACAGCAGGCCTTCCAGTGTAAGTCCGCGCAGCAGGCGAAGAGAGCCGCTGCCCAGGGCTTGCCGCAGCGCAAACTCGCGTCGCCTGGCCACGTTGCGGGCCAGGATGAGGCTGGCGGCGTTGCTGCAGGTCACCAGCAGCAGGGCGGCGCAGAGGGCTCCCAGCAAGGTCAGCAGGGGCAATACCGGCCGCCGTGCGATCTCCCCCAGCGAGAGGGCGTACAAGTGCTTCTCTCGCGTGCTCTCGGGGTATTGTGCGCGCAGCCGTTGAGAGAGCTGATCAAGGCGGGAACGCAGTGCGCTCAGCGAAGTGGCCGGAGACTCTGCATCCTCCCTTTTGGCGGGAGGGGCGGTCAGGCGCCCATAGGCGGCGAAGCGGCGGATGCCGCGTCCATAGTCGCGCGAGGTGGCCCCGAGGGGCATCCAGATGTCGACTTGGCGGCCGCCCCAAAGCGCATGAGGCATGCGGAAGTCGCGGGGAAGCACACCCGCTACCGAGTAGGCCTGCCCGTCCAAATAGAGTGGGGCCGCTTGGGTATCCGGCGCCATAGAAGCATCCCAGGACCCGGCAAGGTTATCGGGCAGCGCGCCGCTGGCCAACAGGCGGGCCGAGACCAGCACGCTCCGAGGTGCGGGCGACTGGTGTTCTGCCGAACTGAAGAGGCGCCCTGGGCGGGGGACGGCTCCCAGCGTTTCCAGCATTCCGGCCGACACTCGGGCCACGGTCATCTGGCGAGGCGGCCCGGAGCCCGTCAGCGTCACGTTGGTGAGGTCATAGAGGCCGGCTTGGCTCAAGAATCCGCCGGACTGGATGTCTTCGAACTCTGGATAGGAAATCACGCGGAACGACTGAAACGGGTCGCTTCCTTCGTTGTAGGAGAAGACGCGCACGATATGGTTGGCTTGGGGATAGGGCAAGGGGCGCAGCAGCAAGAGGTCGAAGACGCCGAAAAACGCGGTGCTGACGGCGATGCCCAAAGCCAGCACCAGGATGCAGGCCAGGGTGAAGCGGGGACGCCTGCGCAAGGCGCGGGCCGCGTCTCTCAGATCAAGAATCCAAGCTAGGGTGCTCATAAAAAGTCCTCGGCTGGGAATCGGACCGGTGTCCCGGCGGCGCTCCAGGCGCAGTCTCCAAGATCCGGGATGCCACTCCAACACCCGTTTGTAACTTGAACCGCTCCTCTCCCCAGCCGTAACGTCCTCTTGCGAGGCCGTCTCCCAGCGGAAGAGCTGCTCGAAATCAGCCTCAAGCTCCCGCAGCAGCCGCCGCCGTACTCGGGCGGCGGGATAGGCTCGTTTGCCGTGCAGCAACTGTGAGAGATAGGTGGCGCTGATTCCCAGCCGCTCAGCCCACTGTTTCTGAGTCAGCGATGAGCGGGCCAAACGAATGGCCAGTTGACGATGTTTTAAGCGCGCGTGCTTCATGACCGCTGACGCCAGTGAAGCCCGGGAAGGAACCTGAGGTCAAGGCCGGGACCCGAAAACTGGTCACTGAAATGAGCCGGAGCAGCGTAGTGAACAGGAGGTCGCCGGCCTTTGCGCACGGTTTGGATGGTGGATCAAGACCCTTCCAAAGGCTGCCCCGGGGAGGTCAGGGGCAAAGAAAGCGATACGCCGAGGCCGGAGGGCGTCAGCGAGAGGACTCGCAGGGATCCGCCCATAGAAAGGGCCAGACTGCGGCACACGCTGAGTCCGAGACCCGCTTTTCCCGGATTGTCGCCTTGGCGGCGGCGCTGGAGGAGAGTCTCAAGCTGCTCTGGCGGGATGCCTGGGCCCGTGTCGCGCACCGAAAGGACGGCGCGGTCCTCCTGATGGGACACGTCGACCTGCACGATACCGCCTTGGGGCGTGTGGCGGATGGCATTCTCCAGCAGGTTGCAGAGAATCTGGTCTGTTCGCGCCGGATCACACCAGGCCAGCACCGGAGATTGCGAGCCAGTCCCCGCCATGCCGCCCGACCCAGGTCCGTTGTTCTTTGAAGAGTCCCGGGGCGGGGGCTGAGTCGTTTTCCCGCTCAGGGAGTTTTGCTTCGGCGGCGATGGTTTCGGTCGAGCGGGACGTCCTGAGGCCCCTGACTTGGCAGGGTCGGCTTGGATCTTCTCGGTTGCCGTCTCTTCGTCTTGGACCGATTCTTCAACCGGTCCGCCGCTATGAAGCGAGAGGTGGACTTGGCGGCTGCGGGCCAGGCGGCTCAGGTGTTGGACGCGTTCACGGGCCAAGGCCAGAAGGTCCACGGGACGGCATTCCACATCCACTCCGTCTTCCTCGCCCCGGGCCAGGGAGAGGATGTCCTGGATCAGTCCCTGAAGGTGGCGGGCTTCGCTTTCGATCACTGCCAGAGCCTCGGCGGTGTCGCCGGTGGGATCGTCTTTTGCGTTCTCCGACCAGGCGCGGATCACGGCCACTGGCGTTTTCAAGTCATGTGAGACGTCGGCAAAAAGGCGGCGGCGCGACTCCAGCAGCCGCTGGCTGCGCTGCTTCTCCTGCTGCAGCTCGTGGAGCGTCTGCTTGAGGCGGTCGGCGGTCTGGTTGAAAGCCTTTTGCAGGCGGGCCACTTCGTCTTGACCTTCGACCTCGACGCGGGCTTCCAGGTCGCCCGTGCTGAGCCGGGAGAGGCAGGCGTCCAAGTGCGAGAGACGGGAAGTGGTGTGGCGGGCGATCCACAGCGACGTCAGGGCCACGAAGGGCGCCGCGACGGCCAGCAACAGGACGGCCAAGGCCAAATTGAAGTGAAAGGGAGGCACGAATCCGAAGACGATGAGCGCGGCAGCTTCGCCGATCCAGTTGGAGGCGCCTTGGCTTGAAGGGGCTTGGGGCAGGGGAAGGGAGTAGGCCTGCACGAAGGCGAAGACCACCACCACCGCCATGGCGGCGGCGGCCATGGTGCTCAGGTAGGTGTGGGTGAGTGCGAAGGCCAGGTGTCGGCGGCGCAGGCGTTTCCAACCCTTCCACAGGCGCAGTCCGGCGCGCAAAGCCAGGAAAACGCCCCCTGAGCTGGCCAGCACCAGGTATCGGTATGGGTACTCCAACAGCTCCAGCAGGCGTGAGGACTCGTAGCCGCTCTCCACCAGCCAGACCAAGAGGGCATTCCAAACCAGGTAGCCGATGATGGAGAGGGTGGCGGCCAGGGTCAGCTCTTCGGCGGCTTGCAGTGGACGGGTTCCCGGGTGGACGCGCAGGCGCAGGGCAGCCAGCAGTCCGGCGGCCGGCAGCGCCATCAGTTCGAATCCTTGCGAAGCGGCCCGGTCGGGAAGTTGCTGGGCCAAGGACATGAGCAGCGCCGCGGCGGCCGTCAACAAAAGCGCTGCTTCAGCCACCACCCATCCGGGCGTCCGGCAGATGAGCAGCTTGTGCAGGATGCTGTCCATTTTCATGGGGGCTTACCGCCGATGGGTTCTGCCGGTGCTGAGGCCTTCACGAACCCTCCCAGGGAGGGCTTTCGCTGAGGCGGTAGCCGATGCCCCAGACGGTCTCCACGGCAGGACCCATCCCGCCCAGTTTCTTGCGCAGGCGCAGGACGGCGTTGTCCACGGCCCGATCGGTGACGAAGACCTCCTGGCCCCATACCGTATCGAGCAGGAAGTCGCGGCTGAAGGCCCGTCCGGGATGACGCAGCAGCAGGTCGAGCAGGTCGAATTCGGTGGGCGTGAGGGGGATGTCTTCCCCCGCCACTTCGCAGCGCCGCGATTGGCGGTCCAGCACCAGCGGTCCGTAAGCCAAGGCCCGGCGGCTGTGAGCGACGTGGTGATCAGGGGAGCGTTCCCCTCGGCGCAGCAGGGCCTTGACGCGGGCCACCAATTCACGCATGCCGAAGGGTTTGGGCAAGTAGTCGTCGGCTCCCATTTCCAGTCCCACCACCCGGTCGGCCTCCTCGCCCAGTGCGCTGAGCATGAGGATGGGGAGTTGGGGATCGCGTCCCCGCACCCGGCGCAGGACCTCCAGGCCGTCCACCTCGGGGAGACGCCAGTCGAGAATCATCAGGCGGGGACGCTTCTCGGCCAGCAGGGCCAGGGCCTCGCGCCCGTCCAGCGCCCGGGCCGTAGAGAATCCCTCTTGTCCCAGCCGGCGGCAGATGGCCCGGGCCATGGGAACCGTATCTTCGACAACAAGAATATCCGTCCACACGTCGACGCTCGTGACTGCCATTAATCCTTTAGACGCGTCCCCGTACCCATTTCTTAACGGTCTCCGCAGTGCGCCGGGAGTTCCCGATCACCAGCGGAGTCTGTAATTACGAGCATTTGATCATAAACTTGCACAACCTTACAAACTTCATTTCCTTTGCGGATGGCTTTTGTCCTCACTGCACCTTCGCCGAGCGACTGCGGTGTTTCAGTTCACGGCTTCCGCAATGCGAGGGCGGGGTCGATCGAGGCTGCGCGATGGGCGGGGAGCCAGCAGGCGGCAAGGCCTGTGACGGTTACCAGCAGGGCGGCGATGGCCAGGAAAGAAGTCGGATCGGTGCTGGAGGGGTCCACCAGCAGGTGACGGACGACGCCAATGCCTGCCAGCGCCACACCGGCTCCTGCCGCGATTCCGGCTGCCAACGGCTTCATTCCTTGGCTCACGACCATGGCCCGCATGTCCCTCGGGTTGGCGCCTACCGCCATCCGGATGCCGATTTCCCTGCCCCGCCCTGCCACGGTGAAGGCCAAGGTGCCGTAAAGTCCCACGGCGCTGAGCAGCAGGGAAAGAACAGCAGTAAAAGCCACGAAGGCCGAGCTGATCCGCAATGGTCTGAAGAGGCCGGCAAGATGTGTCGACATTGGCATAAGTTCGGCGATGGGAACCTCGGGGTCGGCCCTGTTGACCTCACGGGCCAGCAAGGAGAGCATACTCGCCGGATCACCTCGGAGGCGGACGCACAAGCGCGCGTCGATGAGTTCTGGATTCTGCCAAAAAGGTGTGTAGACCTTGGGCCGTGGCGATTCTCCAGGTTGCTGCAAGGGGACATCCTCAACCACGCCGACCACTTGATACTCACCGCTGTCAAGCCTTAGAGGTGCTCCCAGCACGCCTCCTTCGATCCGCAAGCGATCGGCCAGCGACCGGTTGACAATGGCGACGCGCATCGACTCGGGAGTATCCCTTGAGGTGAACTCTCGTCCCGTCAACAGAGCGATACCCAGGGTCTGGAAGAAACGGGGACCAATCTGGCCGTGATCGGTGCTGATGGCCTGCCTCCTCTGAGCTGGCCACTGGGGCAGCCAGACCCGGGTTTCCGGCCCACCCAGGGCTCCTCCCGGATGCCCCCAAAGACTGACCGACTCGACTGCTGGTAGGGCCTCCAGCCGAGCCACAGCTCGTTCCAAAAAAGGTTGGGCTTTTTGCGGCGGATACTGCAGCAGACGGGGACGGAGGCGCATCAGAGCCACCTGCGAGGGATCGAAATGAACACCTTGCATCACGGCGTAGGCGCTGGATGTCAGCATAGCGGCCACAGTGGCCAGGGCCACGGCTGCTGCCGCTTGAGCGGACACCAGCCAAGTACGCAAAGCGGGTCGGTCGGTTACTGACCGATCTTGCCGTCCGGGGCCTTCCCCCGGTGCGATGCGGGAGCTTCGGATGGCTGGCAAGAGCCCAAAGACGAAGCCCGCCAGCACCGACATCGTCAAGACAGCCGACACCACCGTTGCATCGGGAGTGAAGTCATAGAACAAGGGATGCCCCTCTGCGTCCACGGCGTAGAAGTTCGACCGAATGACGGAGGTCAGGCCGAGAGAGAGGACAATGCCCACAGCCCCTCCACACAAAGCCACAAGGAGCGATTCGGTCACCAATTGGCGAACCAGCCGGAAGCGCGAGGCTCCCAGCCAGGCCCGAATGGACAGCTCCCCGGCCCGGGCCGAGCCCCTGGTCAGGAACAAGCCGGCCAGATTGGCGCAACCAGCCAACAACAAGAGTCCAGCCGTCAGGAGTAGAAGAACCAGAAGGCGTGATTCGGAGGGTCCGGGGCGGAGGCCGTGCAAATACTCGACTCTGACTCCGCTGTTTTCCCCCTCCTCGGCCTCCAGCCAGTGGGCCGGCAGGAGCGAGGCGGCTTCAGCCTGAGCCTCCTGCAGGCTGCCCTCCTCGGCCAACCGGCCGACCATCTGCAAAACCGTGCAGTCGCGGGTGAAGGCGTCACACCAACGGTAGCCTGTACGCAGCATCATGGTGGGAATGTAGACTTGATTGGGCGAGGAGGAGAGTCCGCGGAAAGACTCCGGCGCCACGCCGATGACGGTGAACTCCACGCCGTTGAGTTTTAAGGTCCGGCCGAGCACGTCCCGCGAGGAGGCGAACCAGTCGCGCCACAGCGAATACCCCACCACTGCTACCGGATGCTGGCCGGGAACCGAGTCCTCGTTGGCGCGGAAAAAGCGGCCGAGTTGCGGTCGGATGCCCAGCAAGGGAAAAAAGTTGGCCGAGACGACCGCCCCGTTGATCTCTTGGGCCCGTTCCGCTGTGACGGCGAAGAGCGGTGCGGTGGAGTAATGCGCCGCCAGACCTTTCAGTGTTCGCGCATGCTGCCGAAAATGGGCGTAATCGGGATAGGAGACGAATCCTCTTTCGGTACCGTGCCTCCTTGTAGCCGCGACCGCCACAATCTCGTCGGCCTGCGCCACCGGCAAGGGCCTGAAGAAGAAACCATAAGAGAGGTTGAAGCTAGTCGCTAGAGCACCGGTGACCAGCGCCAATGTCAGTACTGCCACAACGCTGAAGACAGGGGTCCGGCACAGTCCCCACAGGGAGTAGACGGTATCCCGGATGGTCGTTTCCAGCGCCGAGACACCCCGCGCTTGCCGACACTCCTCCTTGATTTGATCAAGTCCTCCGAACGCCAGCCGGGCTTGCCGCAGGGCTTCTCGACGGGACATGCCCGCTTCCAGGAACTCATCCATTTGGCAATGGAAATGGAACTTCAGTTCCTCATCCAGTTCGTGCTCGACTTGCTCCCGCCGAAAGAGTGATCGGAGGCGGTAAATTAAGTCATCCAGCATTCCTCTTCCTTCCCCCAGTGCGCCTTCGCCAGGCACGGTGTCGTCTGGTAGGTGGGCGCGTACTTCCTGCGCTTCTCAAGGCGATTCTAAGATCTGTGCCACAGCAGCCGTCATTTCTTTCCAGCCTTCCGTACCTTTCGCGAGCTGCCGTTCACCCTTGGGCGTGAGTTTGTAGTATTTCGCGCGGCGGTTGTTCTTGGATGTTCCCCACTCGGCGTCGATCCACCCTCGCCGTTCCAAGCGGTGCAGGGCCGGATAGAGCGACCCCTGGCGCACTTCTAGTGTTTGCCTGGAAACCTGCTTGATGCGTTGAGCAATCCCCCACCCATGCTGCCGTTGCAGCGACAGAATCCTTAGGATGAGGAGATCGAGCGTCCCCTGTGGCAGATCCATGGACGACCCCTGTCATCTTCCTTCCCTTTATGCTTCGACAGGAACAAGCATACGATTTTCCTTGTCGAAGCACAAGGGGTGAGCCGTAATTGCTCATTCGCTGTGTGGGCATCGCAGCCCTTGGAGGCCGAACCGATACTGGCAGATAGAAGTCGGCATGCCTGGGGAGATTCTACCTTGGAAAAAAAGGATGGTTCGTCCGCCTGCCCCTCAAGCTGCCGCGTAAGAATGGGAGGCCAAGTGCGGAAACGTGCAGATGCAGCGTCTTCAGGTCACCCTTTGCGACTGCTTAGCGTCATCTGGACGGGAACTAGCGGGCAAAGCGCGGATGGTCAGTGAGGGGAAGGACGAGAAGAAGCAACAGGAACAGCAGCGCCATGGCCGTCGAGATGGCTAGGTCGAAAGTCGTGGCTGCCTGCTGAGGGCCGCCGACCTGGAGGGCGCGTAGGAGGATGGCCCAGGGGGAGTAGTAGCCGGGGCGGACGCCCATGATGGCGACGTTGGCGGCCACCGCCGAGGCAAAGTGGGCCATCAGTCCCATGCCCACCGGCAGCAGGAAGGAATGGAAACGCAGCGAGAGTCCGCACTGCAGGAGGACAACCGGAAGCAAAGCCAGCACCGACCCGCTCAGGACGGCTGCCTCGCGCCAGGGAAGGGGACCCGAGAGTCCAACCAGCACGCCGCCGCACAAGCCCGAGAGGAAGAGGACCAGGGCCGAGCCTGCGGTTAAAGCCGCCACCGCCCCCAGCTTGGCCAGCAGCAAGCCTCGCCGGGATACGGGCTGTGCCAGCAGCAGCGACCAGTTGTCGTTGCGGTGTTCGACACCCATCCAGAGCGCTGCCAGCACCCCCGCCAGCAGGGCGCAGCCGAAGACGCCCCAGAGAGCGCGGATGACCTGGAAATACATGGCCCAGCTCCACAGTTCGCTTTCTTGAATGCCGGCCCGGGTCAAAAAATTGATAGTCACCAGTCCCGAAAAAAGCAGAGGGCCCAGCAGGGCCGCCCTCAGTGCTCCAGATCGGTGCAGCTTGAGCGCTTCGGCCTCTGCCAGCCGCCGCCATTGTGAACGGGGCTTGCGGACCGCGGGGTTCCGTTGAATTGTGCGGCCTCGTGCAGCCGGGACTTCTCGAGACGGGCGCGAAGCCGCCGTGGTGGCGACCGCTGCAAGCGCCGATCTAAGAGGAGAGGTCCAGCCAAGGCGTCTCATACTCACCCGGCTGTTGACCGCCAGCAGCCCCAACGCCAGGACGGCGGCAGTCATGGTCAGGGCTTCCCAAAGCCGGGTACCTCCCAATGCAGGGTAGGTCCAAGGCAACAGAAGGGCCCAGGACTTGCCAGCCATGAGGACTCCGGCGACCGTCCCCGCCAAGCCCGCCGTCAGCGGCAGGGCCAGTCCGCGGCTTCGGTAGGCGATGCCGTGCTGAACGGCCAGGAGCGGTGCCAGTGCCGCCATCATCAGTCCTGCCCGGGCGAAAAGCTGCCCGCTGAGGGATGGTGCCGGAAGCTGCAGCAGCCATCCTCCAGCCCAGTGGCTTATTGCCCACGAGAGTTCGGCCAGAGCCAGCAGTCCGCAGGCCAGGATGAACTTGGCGCTGAAGACGGCTGAACGGGAAACGGGTTGGCTGAGGGTTACTTTCCAGGTGTCGTTCTCGCTCTCCATCCAGGCAGTCCAAGCGGTGGCCGAGACGGCCAGAAAGGGCAGTACAAGTCGCTCCCACAGCTCGGCTCCGATGGACAAGAAGAAGGGCCAATTGTAGTTTTCCGGACCGAGGTCGTCAGCCCCGCGGATCCAGAAACCCAGCACTTTCAGACTCGCCAGGCCCGCGCCGGGAGCCAGGGCCAACAGGAAGATCCAGGTGTGGCGGCACTTGTCCAGTTCAGCCCGCAGAGCTCTCATCGCAGGGTTCCTCCCTCGGTCAGGGCGAAGTAAAGATCTTCCAGCGAGCGTCGGCGGCCCCACAGTTGGCTGACTTCCAATCCCGACTCGATGAGCTGACGTCCCAAGACGGGCAGGTCTTGAGGGGTGCAGTCGATGAGCAGTTCGTCTTCGTCCAGGGTGACGGCCCATCCTTTTTGGCTCAGCAGCGCCGCCGCTTCCTCAGGACGGTCGCAGCCGACAACCCCTTGATGCGCCTGGCGCTGGGCCAGATCATCCATCGAACCTTGGAAGAGCAGGCGTCCGCCCTTGATGATGGCCACGTGGGTGGCGGTCTGCTCAACCTCGGCCAGCAAGTGGCTGGAAAGAAACACCGTGGCGCCCGTTTCCTGCGGCAGGCGTTGGATGAGGCGGCGGATCTCGCGGATGCCTTCAGGATCGAGTCCGTTGGTGGGTTCGTCGAGGATGACCAGTTGGGGCGAACCGATCAAAGCCATGGCGACGGCCAGCCGCTGTTTCATGCCTTGCGAGTAGTGCTTGGCCCGACGGTGGGCGTCACCTGAAAGGCGCACGACATCAAGCACCCGCTCGCTTTCGGATGGGTCTGCGCCGCGCAGGCGGCGCACCAGCTCAACGTTCTCGCGTCCGCTCAAGTGGCCGTAGAAGGAAGGAAACTCGATCAAGGCTCCGGTGCGGGCCAACAGTTGGCGGCGATGGCCTCTCAGCGCCTGCCCGAAGAGTCTGACCTCTCCCGCGTCCGCGGCCATCAGCCCCAGCATCAAGCGGATGGTGGTGGTCTTGCCGGCCCCGTTCTCGCCCAGGAAGGCAAAGATCTGCCCCGGCTCGACGCGCAGGTCGAGCGAGTCGACTGCCACTTTGTCGCCGAAACGTTTGACCACGCCCCGGCAGTCCACAATGCTGTCATCACTCATGGAGGCGGATGGTACCCGCCGTTCATCCCACCCAAATCGCGGAATTGTCTCAAATCCGTCACAAAATCGGTCACAATGGAAAGGAGGCTGACCCCGGACCATCTGATGTCAGTTGGAGCCCACAAGACTCATGAAGAAACGATTCGTCTTCTATCTTGTCGCGACCATCGTGTTGCTGAGCGCCTTCGTCTACCTGCGAAGTCCGGCCGACGATTCGGGCGCCGGGTCGTCTCAGGTTGAGGCCAAGGAACCGTTGAAGGAGCGTGGCCAACCTTCAACCGCCGGAAATTCGGGTCCGGCCTTCGCCGAGGAGGCGAGTCCAGATGGTTCGATGGTGCCCAACGCGGGCTTTAAGGCCGACAGGAAACCCAGCCGCCGGCTCCGCTACTCAGTCGAATTCGTCGGCAACGAGGACTTCTCGGACCGGGTTCTGGAGTCAGTTCTGAGGTTGCCGCTGGCTCCAAGCGACTCCCAGACCTTGGGCGCCATCATCGAGGAGGACGTTACGGCATTCTATCGCCGGCACGGCTATTTGTCCTTCGAGATCCATCAGATTCAAATCTCGCTTGGCAACCCCGTTTCCATTCGGTGCGAGTTAAGAGAAGGCGAACAGTCCAGGTATGGCACTGTCGAGATTGTTTCAGACGATCCCCAACTCGCTGGCACCTTGAGACGGCTCGCCCACAAGGGTGCCGTGATCAACCGCGAAGAATACCGCCGGTTCGTCGCGGAACTCACCCGCGAGCGGCAGAACCAGGGCTATCTCGATTTTCAGGTTCGTTCCAGCATCAGTTTCGGCCGAACACCCAACCGTCCCGATCTCAAGATCGAGGTCATCCCCAGCCAACGCTACATGGTTGGCGAGATCACCTTCTCCTCGGGCGTGCCTCGCATCGAGGGCATCGACAGACTCTCCGGTTTTCCCTACTCGCGCCCTGCCCTGGAACCTTACCTTCGAAGAGCCGGCCTCCCCTGGGATGTCGTGTGGCTCAACAAGAACTCCGCGGAGGCCGTCGTCGACATCCGAATCCGTAATCCGCTCCCCGATGACGGGGAGACCTAGACCGGTCTCACGCTTAGTCCTCCTCGGGGCGGGGCAGGAAGACCAGGGAGTTGGGCTGGCGCATATCGCCTCCGGTCGCGAAGGTCGATATGAGTTGGCCAGTCTCGGGGTTGTAGCGGTTGATCTCGTTGCGTTGCCAGTCGCAGATGTAGAGGTCGCCGGCGGGGCCGAAGGTGTAGCCTTCGGCGCGCGTCATACCTGAAATGAAGACGCCCTTGGACTCGAACGTCTCCCCGTCGAAACGGATGACGCTGCCCGTCTGCCAATCGATGGCGTAGAGGTCTCGGTCCCTGCCGAACCAGATGTTGATGGGGCCCTGAAGAGTCCCGGCTGGAACAACGATCTCATCGAGCTGGCCCTGGCTGTCGAAGCGGCGCACGTCGCGCGAGCCGAAGCTGACCACGTAGAGGCGTCCCTGGCTGTCCCAGGCGTGTCCCCCGGGCTGGTTGAGGTTGGGGGTCATTTCGTCCATGAATTGGCCGCTCTGGCCGTCGAAGCGGGCCACGGATGATTTGCTCTGGCCCCACTGGCTTACATAGAGATGGCCGTCGGGCCCGAAGGTGATTTTGGTGGGGTTGTCGAGTTGGTATCCGCTGGTAAAGGGGCCCTCGAACTCCATCGAAGCCGGGTGAAAGCGAAAGACGGAGGGATTGCCGCGTCCGCTGACGTAGAGGAACCCGTCGGGGCCGACCCGCACGCATTGAGTGGCGTTCAGCCCTTCTTCTCCCGGGGACACAAAGTCGTCCAGAAACTCGCCGCTGGAGCCGTCGAAGCGTTTGACCGAGTTGCTGTTGCGGCTGCTGACGATGAGATCGTAGACGGTCTCCTGACTGGGGCTGACGGGCAGAGTGGCGAACTGTCCAGGACTTTGCCGAATGGCCGCAGCAGGCAAGGCCACCGGGGAGGAAACCTCGATCAGTCCGAGAAAGCGGGCGAAGTCGGTGGAGGGGAAGAGCTCGGAGGACTGCCGCGCCAACTGCTGGCCGGCTTGCAGCGTCAACGTCAGCGGGCCCTCGGACTGACCTCCGGAAGGTGAGCGCAGCCGCAACACGGCGTCCACCGGCCCGTCCGAGGGATTGGCTATGGCCAGTCCCGTCGTGATCCCGGCCTCGGCGTCGGTTTCGACGGGGCTGAGGAAAGTGTTCAAGGAGCTCACTGCCGGAACGGCGGCGGTTCCGAAGTCGCCGGAAAAGAGGATAGCGGCTCCCAATGGATGGGGGGCGTCGATCTCGGCCCAACCGACCTTAAGCTGCTGACCGGCGGGAAGCTCCACGAATCCTAATCCCAGCGGCTGGATGGTCAGCTCAAGGTCCCCAGCCGTGCTGGACGCGCTGAGGGAGCGTTGGTGCCGTGTCGCGGCGGCCGCATGAGTCATCTCTGCCGCCTGGGGGACAGAGATCACGTTGGGCAGACTGGCCTCCACCTGCTGCGCATCCTGAGGAAAGCGCAGCCGCACGGATACCTCGGCCGCGCTGTCCAACGAACGGTTGATCAGCACCAAGGTGGAGGTGATGCCTGGGCCCACCGCGACCTGCGGAAAGGCGGCCTTCCAGGCCTCCGGTGCCTCCCCGTCGACAAACCCGGCAGGACTCACCGGAAAGGTGGCGAATTCACCCGGCGAAGTCCGCAGCACCATGGCCGCCGCCGGACTTGACGACTCGGCCCGCAGCACGCCTCGAAAACCGTCCAAGTCGATCCCCGAATCGGCGTAGATTTCGTCCACGAAACGGGGTTGCTGCTCCTCTCCATCGAGTTCGATCAGGGCTTCCCCTCCGTCCAGCGCCCGCCCCTGCGAATCGAGCAGGGTCAATTGAATGCTGAGCGGGTCCTGACCGGGATTGGCCACAGCCAGCCCCGTCCTGACCGAGACTCCGTCCGGCGAAATCTCCACGGGAGCCAGGAAGTCGCTCAAAGGCTGGACCGCCGGTACCCCTGCCAATCCATTGGCGCCGCCGAAGAGGATGGTCCCGGCCAACGGCTGTTGGGAGGTGACCCGCACCGATCCGGTAACCAACTCGCCATCGGTTGAAGTCGTGACCCGGCGCAAGCCTTTCGGGGCCACCGTCGCCGACACCCCTTCGTCATCACCGGCCCGGATCTCGACGTCCAATGCAGCCGGCTGAAAAGTGGAAGGATTGATCAGAAACAGCGTCGACGAGAGCCCGCTTCCGTGCCCGTATTGGGCAAAAAAGATGTCCTGACCGCCCTGGGCCAGAACGGGAGCCGACAAAACGGCGAGTAGAATGAGAAGTGGCGTGCAACGTGAAAAACCCATCAGAGATCTCCCAGCACACCCTCAAAGCGCCCCTGAGCGCTTGTTTGCTTAGATTCGTTGAATTCTCTTAAGACGCAGGTCGCCCGCACGAGGTTCAGTTCTCCTTTGAAAAGGGTCGTTTCCCACTCCGCATTCTCTACCGGCCTTCACTCCTCGCGCAGGCTGGAGATGGGATCGCGGCGCAGCAGGCGGAGGGCCGGGATGAGGCTGGCCAGGGCGGCTACCGACAGGAGCAAGGCCGTGACCAGGCCAAAGGTGAGCGGATCCTGGCTGCCCACCCCGTAGATCTGTTGCTGCATGAAGCGGGTCAGGCCCAGTCCGGCGGCGATTCCGATGACGGCGCCAGCCGTGCCCAGTACCAGTCCTTGGCGAACGATGGACCCCAAGACGCGCTGGGAGGTGGCTCCCAAGGCCATGCGGATGCCGATTTCGCGGGTGCGTTGTTGAACGGTGTAGGAGATGAGTCCGTAGATGCCCGAGATGGCCATGGCCAAGGCAATGGCGGCGAAGGCACTGAGCAACAGTCCGCGGTAGCGGGTGTCATCGAGCGAACCAGTGATGACTTCCTGCATGGTCAAGAAGCGCGAGAAAGGCTGCAAGGGATCGAT
The DNA here is from genome assembly GCA_035471925.1 of Acidobacteriota bacterium. Taxonomy (GTDB): domain Bacteria; phylum Acidobacteriota; class UBA6911; order RPQK01; family DATIPO01; genus JANQFM01. The sequence goes on along the minus strand of DATIPO010000082.1, from coordinate 25,662 downwards.
TTCGCGCACGATCTGCTCCACGCGCTCAGGTGCCACTTGGGTGTTGGCCCGGGTGCGTATGATCCAGTGAGCCGGGAAGAAGCGGTTGACAACGCTGAAGGTCCCGGCGTCGAGTTGGGAAAAGTTCACGAACATGGTGGGCCGCGATCCGCTGGTCAGCCCGCGGGTGCGTACGTCGCCCACCACGCCCACCACGCGCCAGGGCGAAGTATCGATGTCGGGAGCGAATTGGTAGAGAAAAATCTGCTGGCCCACGACATTGCCGTTGGGGAAGTAGCGGCGCTGAAAGGCTTCGTTCACTAAAGCCACGCGGGGCGCTGCGGCACCATCTTCCTCTCCCAGCCCACGCCCCTCCACCGTGGGCACCCTCAGCGCCTGCAAATAGCCGGGCGTGATGTAGCGGAAATCGGTGCTCTGGACGTCCCGGCCCTCTTCTAATTCGGTGCTGCCGGGAATGCGTATGGGCAGGTTGAGCCCGCGCTCGACGGGAATGTTGTTGGCCACGGCGGCCGCTTCCACCTCGGGCAGGGCGCGGATGCGCTCCAGAGACCTCTGGAAGAAGGCGTCGGCGCGGGCCGTATTGGAATACTGCGAGCCCTTGAGCGACATTTCGGCGGTAAGCACGTTGTCGGGATCGAACCCCAGGTTGACGCCCTTCATGTTGAGGTAGGTGCGGATCAGCAGTCCGGCCCCGACCAGCAGCACCAGGCACAAGGCCACTTCGGCCACGACCAGCAAGCGGCGCGGCCACACGCCCTTTCCGCCGCCCGAGCGGGTGTCGGATTGGCGCAAGGCCAGGGAAACGTCGCTGCGCGAGGCTTGTAAGGCGGGCAGGAGTCCGAAGAGGAGCCCCGTCAGAAGCGAGGCCGCCGCCGTCACGGCCAGGACGGTGAGATCGATCTCCACTCGTTCCAGGCTGCTCCCGATGCCCAGCGCCACCAGCAGATCGGCGCCCCAACGGGCGATGCTCAAGCCCAGCAGTCCACCGATGGCGGCCAGAATCAGGCTTTCGGTGAGAAGCTGGCGAAGCAGCCGGCGGCGGGCCCCTCCCAAAGCCGCCCGGATGGCCAGTTCCCTTTGGCGGGCCGAGTTGCGCGCCAACTGCAATCCGGCGGTGTTGGCGCAGGCAATCAGCAGAAGCAGCAGGACGGCCCCTTGCAGCAGCAAGAGCAGTGGACGCTGGAAGTCGGTGATGTCCTTTTGCAGGTCCACCGCGCTCAGCCGTTGGCGCTCATTCATGCCGGGCACCGGCTCCTCGCTGAGCCGGGACAGTTCCTGCGAGGCGGCCTCGATGCTGATGCCCTCGGCCAGACGTCCGATAAAAGTGTAGTTCTGTCCGCCGCCTTCGGGATCATCGATCTTCAAGGGCACGAAAACGTCGGTCCGGCGGAGAGGTATGAAGTCCTCGGGCGCGATGCCCACCACCGGGTAGGCCTCGCCTCCCAGACGTACGGCGGAACCGACCACATCGTCCCGGCCCCTCAGCAGACGTTGCCAAGCGTCGTGTGTCAGGATGACTCCGTTGGGGCCTGCATAGCGCTCTTCTTGGGGTGTAAACTCCCGTCCCCGCGACAGGGCGACGCCCAGGGTGCCGAAGTAGCCGCAACTGACCGCCTGGGCCTGGACGTATTGGGCGCGGTTGCCCAACGTCAGGTTCATCCCCGAAGATACTCCTGTAGCGGCCAGACTCTGGAAGGAGCGCGAGTTGCGGCGCACGAAGTCGAAGGTGGAAATGTTCTGGCTGGAGACGGTGCCGTAGTCGGGAATAGAGCGCTGCACCCGGACCAGCCGTTCAGGCTCCTCATAAGGCAGCGGACGCAGCAGCACGGCGTTGACGACGCTGAAGATGGCACTTCCGGCTCCGATGCCCAGGGCCAAAGTCAGCAGCGCCACAGCCGTGAATCCCTTACGGCGCAGCATGGAGCGGAAGGCGTAGCGAAAGTCCTGGCTGAATTGGTTGAAGGTCGTCATAGTGTCTCCCGGAAAAAAGAACCAAACGACCCCCTGGCGGTCCCGAGATTTATATCGCATGCGGAGCGGCTTGTCCAGTCCCGAATCGTGGGTTCAGTCTCCGCCTTGCGTCAACCAAAGGACGCAATAAGGAGGAAGAAAGATGTGTCCGCTGCGGAGATCGACCTCCTTCTGTGAGATGCGGTCGAAGGGCTGCTGGATGCCATAGTCGCGCAACACGTCGGCCAGGACGAACTGGTTGTGTTCGGCAAAATTGTAGAGCTGAAGCAAGGGACCCAGCGGGTGTCGGCGCAGGCAGGCGAACACGTGGCGGTTGCCGCAGTCGACGGCCTCGGTCGCCGTCGCGGCATGCAGGTGGGGCAGGCGCTTGCGGGCTTCAATGAGGCGGCAGGTGCCCTGGAAGAGACGACCCTCGATACTCTCCTCGTCATGGCGGCGCTCGGCCTTCTTCCAATCCATGAAGGGACGGTGCATCCAGCGGTTGTCGTCGGCGTGACCTTTCTGACGCCCATAGCCGCGGTCGTTGAGCAGTCCGATCTCGTCGCCCATGTAGATCAGCGGGATGCCCGAATAGCCCAAGATCAAGGCATGCCCCAGCAGGACGCGTCGGAGGGCTTGGCCGGCCAGAACGCTGTCTTCGGTCTCCAAGGCCCGTTCCAGCCCGTTGAGGGAGGCCGTGGTCCCCGAAGTGCGGGCGTCGCCCGTTTTGGGATTGGCCTGAAAGTAATCTCCTCGGGCGTAGGAAGTGGGGAAGTCGCCAGCGTAGTATTGGGCCAGAAACTTGCGGTGGGAAGGACCGTCCCATCCAGCCGCCGGTGCGTCGGCGTCTGAGACGGCCCAGCCGATGTCGTCATGGCAGCGGATGTAGGTTCCCCAGGCGGTTGTGGGCGGCTTTTCAGGAAAGCGCCGCAGGGCCTCGGTCATGACCCGGGTATCACGCGATGCCAGCGACGACCAGTATTGGACCATCAGCGAGTTGTGGTAAGCCAAGTCGCTGACCTTTCCGAAATGGGCCCTCTTGCCCAAGTATTGGATCAGCAATTCGGGGGCGATGATGGCTTCGGCCTTGAACACCAGAGCGGGAGCCACGATGCGTGCCAATGCCCGCAGCGACTGGGTCAGCCAGTGGACCTCAGGCTGGTTCTGGCAGTCGCTGCCCAACTGCTTCCAGATGAAGGCAATGGCATCCAGCCGCAGCACCTCAACGCCCCGGTTGGCCAGGCCCAGCAGCAAGTCGGCATAGGCCAGGAAGACCTCGGGATTGCTCCACTTGACGTCCCACTGGTAGTCGTTGAATGTCGTCCACACCCAGCTCTTCAGCTTGGGTTCCCAGGTGAAGTTGCCGGGAGCGAAGTCGGGGAAGACCTCGGGCAGCGACTCCTCCCATCGCTCTACCTCGCGGCGGTCTTTGATGAAGTAGAAGAAGTCGCGGTACCTCTTGACCCCCCTGCGGGCTTTGGCGGCCCACTGGTGTTCGCGCGCCACGTGGTTGAGGACGAAATCGATGCACAGGCTGATGCCTTGCCCGCGCAGCCGGCGAGCCAGCGTTTCCAGGTCGTCCATGGTGCCGAGAGAGGGCTTGACCTTGGTGTAGTCCTGTACCGCGTATCCGCCGTCGGAAGCGCCGCGGCGTGGCTTGAGGAGAGGCATCAGGTGGAGGTAGGTGACTCCCAGCTCTTGCAGGTAATCGAGATGTTGCGGGATTTGGTCGAGGCGTTCGGCAAAACGGTCGACGTAACACACGTAGCCAATCGTCTCAGGCTGCTGAAACCAGTCAGGACGCACCATGCGCTTGAGGTCGAGCCGTTTCAGGTCGGGCGGACGCTGTTGATAACGCGCGGCCATGGTCCGCAGCAGGCGCTGGATAAAGGAATCGAAGCGGGGATGACGACCGTAGACCTCCTCCAGTCCGGCCAGGACGTCGTGCTGATAGCGTTCCAGGCGGATGAGGAAGAGGTCCTGCTCGCCTTCGTCCATATCTTTGAGGTGCTTGCGTGCCTGACGCAGGAGCGTCTTTTCGGTCATCGAGCCAGAGTATAGGAAAAGCCCGTGGCATAAGAAAGTGGATCTGCCGCCTTGTCGCCTCGTTGGCTCGCCATGCCGCCCATGGCGCCGGGCTCAGCACCCGTCCCTCCTCCAAGACCTCCGGACGATCGAAAAACAACCTCTGGCCAGTGGGCTCGCGAGCGCATTAGGAATAAGGTTAAAGGCTTTAGAATGAGAGGTTTAGTCCCTCACCTAGAATTTGCTTGAGTCCCTCTCGGGGCGGGGGTAGGGTGATGCCATGACCAAAGGACAAGTTTTGAAGCTGATGATCATGGTGCTGGTGTGCTCGGTCTCGCTGCAGGCCGCGCAGGGGCCAGGATGTTCGGACAGCGAGAAGTCGCACCAGTTCGATTTCTGGATCGGCAAGTGGGAAGTCACGGCCGACGGCAAGCTGGCCGGACACAATTCCATCCAGCCGGTCAACGGAGGGTGCGCTCTGCTGGAGCGCTGGAAGAGCGCGCGTGGCGGGGAAGGAAGCAGCCTCAACTTCTACAACCCGGACAAAGGCAAGTGGCAGCAGTTCTGGGTGTGGCAGAACGGCACAACGCTGGAACTGGAAGGCGGCTTCGAGGATGGCAAGATGATCCTCAAGGGAACGGGCCGCGACCGCAGCGGCAAGGAAGTCATGGAGCGCGTCACCTGGCACGACAATGAGGACGGAAGCGTCCGCCAGCACTGGGAGCGCTCCTCCGATGGCGGCGAAAGCTGGTCTACGGTCTTCGACGGCCTCTACCGCAAGTCTAAGGACAGCCCCTGAGCCTGCTGGTGCAGCCGGTTTCTCGTGCTCCCGGACGCCCGTTACTTGGAAAGAAGGTCGCCGATGGCGGCCACGAAACGGCCGACCTCCTCACCGATGTTGTAGTAGTGGGGCGAGGCGCGTAAAACCCAGTCGGACTCGGCGCGAAACTCCACGCGGGCATACTCGCGGTAGCTCATGGAGACATTGATGCCGCGCTGGAAGAGGGCTTCCTGCAAAGCCTCGGGTCCCTCCGCGAAGGGGAGCTCGATCATCACGGTGGCGGCAAGACGCGGGGCTTGCAGGTCCATCACGTTGACTCGGGGCAGGTGGACCAGCTCTTCGCGCAGCGATTGGGCCAGATGATCGTTGCGCTCGGCGATGGCCTCCAATCCCACCTTTTGGGCATAGCGGGCGGCTTCTCCGGTGGCCAGCACCAGGGCGTAGGCGAATTCCCAGTTTTCGAAGCGCCTGGCGTCATCCACCGGGCGGAAGACGTCTTCGTCGATCCAGCGGCCTCCGTGCAGATCGATGAAGAGGGGATGGTAGCCATCCTTGAGCACTTGATCGGAGGCGTAGAGGAAACCGCATCCGCGCGGTCCGCGCAGGAATTTGCGCGAAGTGGCGCTGAGGAAGTCACAGTGCAGGCGGGTGACGTCCAGGGGCAGTTGTCCCACCGACTGACAGGCGTCGAGCAGGAACAGCACGTCCAACTCGCGGCACAGCCTGCCCACTTCTTCGACCGGCTGGACCACCCCTGAGTTGGTGGGCACGTGATGGAGGGCCACCAGGCGGGGACGGCGGCGCCGCAAATGCAGCTCGAAGTCCTCCAGGTCGAGTCCGCCGCCGGGGAGGCTGCGGGCGCGGTCGACTTCAAGCCCCAGACGGGAGGCCAGCGAAAGATACTGGATCTGGTTGGAGACGTAGTCGTCGGCACAGGTCAGGATGACGTCGCCGGGATGAAACTCGATGGAGGACAGGGCCTGGGCAAAGGCGGCAGTGGCGTTTTCGGTGAAGGCGACGTTGCGGGCCTGAGCTCCGATCAGCGAAGCCACGTCGGCCCGGGCCTGTTCGATCTGCTCAGCGCGAAGGTGTCCGGCTTGATAGCCGCCGGTTTCAGCCTCCAAATCGATATGACGGTGGATGGCATCGATCACGGGACGCGGCATCAGTCCCGCCCCGGCGTTGTCGAAGTGGAGCCGCTGGCGCGTCCCCGGAGTGTCGTCGCGTAGCAGTTTCACGGCGGCTGCGTCCAATTTCATGTCCTCATGGTAAGCTCCCGCGCCTTGGTGGGGCAATCCTGTCTGCTGAGAGCCATTCGCGTTACAATTGGCGCGTTATGGCGGGGAATTCCTTCGGAGAGCTGTTTCGCATCACCACCGCGGGCGAGTCGCATGGGCCCGCCAACCTGGTCATCGTGGACGGCTGTCCGCCCGGCATGCCCTTGGCCCCTCAGGACCTGCAGCCCGATCTGGACCGGCGCCGTCCGGGACAGTCGAAAGTCACCACCCAGCGCAACGAGGCCGACATTCCCCGCATTCTTTCGGGGGTTTTCGAGGGACGCACCACCGGCACCCCCATCGCCGTTCTCTTCGAGAACACCGACCAGCGCTCCCGCGACTACAGCGACATCAAAGACAAGTACCGTCCCGGACATGCCGACTACACCTTCGACGCCAAGTTCGGATTCCGCGACTACAAGGGCGGCGGACGCGCCTCGGCCCGCGAAACGGTCTCACGGGTGGCCGCCGCCGCCATCGCCCGCAAGCTGCTCAAAGCCTACGGCATCGAGGTCGTGGGATACGTCAAGCAGGTGGGCGAAGTAGTGGCCGAGATCGACGATCCGCTGCAGGTGACGCGCGAACAAGTGGAGTCCAACATCGTGCGCTGCCCAGACCCGGAGGCCGCCGAGCGCATGCAAGAACTGATCACGGCGGTGCGCAAAGACCTCGATTCCATCGGAGGAGTGGCCGAGATCGTGGCCCGCGGCGTTCCCGCCGGGCTGGGAGAGCCGGTGTTCGCCAAACTCAAGGCCGAGTTGGCCCGAGCTCTGTGCTCCATACCGGCGGTCTTAGGATTCGAGTACGGCGCCGGCTTTGCGGCGGCCACTTCGCGGGGCTCTGAGAACAACGATCCTTTCCGTCTTGAAGAGGGCAAGGTCACCACCGAGGGCAACCGTCACGGAGGCATGCTGGGAGGCATCAGCAGCGGACGTCCGCTGGTCATGCGGGCCGTGGTCAAGCCGACCAGCTCCATCGCCCGCGAGCAAAAGACCGTCGACAGACACGGCAATCCCACCACCATCCGCACCAAGGGACGCCATGATCCCTGTCTGCTGCCGCGCTTCGTCCCCATCGGAGAAGCCATGGTTCTGTTGGTGCTCATCGACCATCTGTTGCGCTGGCGGGCCCAATGTCCCGAACAGGCCGCCCAGGCGCTGCCTTTCCTGGGATTCGCCGACTAAGGCAAGGAGGCCCGAGCGTGGTGGAGCCGTCCAGTCAACCCCAATCCTCACGCACCCCCGCCTTTCCCCTGCTGGCCGGACGTCCCGGACTCTTCCTGGCCCTGCTGGGAGGCGTCCTGCTGGTGCACGCGGTGTGGTTCTGGCTGGACCAGGCCCCTCCCATCTGGGACATGGCCCATCACCAATGGCGGGGCTGGATGGCATTTCACGTCTGGTTCGAAGAAGGACTGCTAAACGGCTTCCCGGCCATTTCCGACTACTATCCACCCCTCTACTACCTTCAGGAAGGCCTGCTTTACCTGCTGCTGGGTCCCATCTCCTGGATCGCCCTTCCGGCCAACCTTCCCGCCCTCTTCTTGACTGCCTTCTTCACCTGGCGTTTGGCACTCCGCTTCATCCCCTCGCCGGCTGCCGAAGTCGCTTCGGTCCTGCCACTGCTCTTTCCCATGGTGGCTTGGACCAGCCGCGAAAGCCTACTTGACCTGCCTCTGACCGGCTGGACCCTTTTCGCCCTCTACCTGCTGGTCCGCAGCCGCTGGCTCCAGACCACCGGTTGGTCGCTGCTCTTCGGCGCAGTGGTGGCCGTCGGTCTGCTGACCAAGTGGAGCTTCGTCTTCTTCCTGGCCGTGCCGGTGCTTTGGTCGCTCTACCAATCCGAGCGTCCCCGCCAAAGTCTACGCAACCTGCTGGATGCTGCCCTGATCGCCATTCCGCCCGTGTTCTGGTGGTATCTTCCCAACGCCCAGGGTTTGCTCAGCCGCCTGGGCAGCACCAATGAGGCCGCCCGCTGGGAACTCGATCCGGCGCGCTGGGAACTGGCTGGCTGGGTCTACTATCCCAGGGTGCTGGCTTCCTATTACCTCTGCCTCCCCTTGCTGCTGATTTCCGTGGCCGGGTTGGTGGCCTGGGCAGTGGCCAGGCGCAAAGGAGGAGCCGATTGGATGCAGGCCCACCGCCAGCCCGACGGACGCTCGGTCTTTGTCTTCCTGGCGGTGACCTTGGGAGGAGCCTGGGCGGTTCTCACTTGGACAACCGCCAAAGATCCCCGTTACGTCATGCCTATGGTTCCCGTGCTGGCGCTGCTGGCGGTCTTCTTCTGCCGCTATTTGAGGCGGGGCCAGTGGATCCTGCTGGGAGTGGCCGCCATCCAGTTTCTGGCCGTGTCCTTTCACCTGCCCGGCGGACCCTACAAATGGGCCCTGATGGAGTACGATCCGCCCAGCGACTATCGCACTTTGTCACAGGAATGGGTGCTGTTTCAAAGCCAGTACTTTGACGTGGCCGGTCCTCCCACCCGCCAGGACTGGGGGTATGACGACCTTCTGAGGCAGCTTCCCGAGGGATCGGTGGTGGGGTTCGTCCCTGACGCTCCGCGCCTCCACGTGGGCGGACTGGTGCTTAAAGCGGCCCAGCAACGCAAGGGACTCAGCGCGGGCAACTTGGGCCGGAGTCCCATCGACATGCAAAACCTCTCCCGCTACACCCACGTAGTGGGCAAGACCGGCGACCAAGGATTGGAGCCGCTGACCCGCAACGCCGATCAGGTCTATCGCCTCATGCATGCTCTGGGCTGGGGGGTCGTCTGGCGCCGTCCCCTGCCGGACGGCTCTTTCCTCCAACTCTGGCGTCCCCCGACCCCCCGGTGACGGATGCACCCCCGTGACTCAGGACCCAGTATCTCTCCGACGAGCCCCGGCTCGTGATCCGGGCTCCAAACCAAAGAGAAGCCCTCCGCCAACCTGACGCTTGACGCCACCAAAAAGAAGGGCCTGCCCTCCGTGGCCTTGGCTAAGGAGGGTATGCTAGTAGGATGGAGCGTGTGGCCTCATTGCTGCGTGAGGAAGAACATCTGGCGGGCCAGTACCCTATTTCGGTGGTGATACCGGCCTACGGCCGTCCCGACCTTCTGCGGCGCTGCCTCGCGGCCCTCTTGAGGGACGGTTTGAAGAACGCCGAAGTTGTGGTGGTGGACGACGCCTCGCCCCAAGATCTGCGCTCCCAAGTGCAAACCGGGCTGGCGAAGGAAACGGCGGCCTCTACCCCTGCTGCCGATTGGCAAGATGGAGCCCATGCCCGCCAGGCCGGCCCAGAAGCCACCGTGCGCTGGCTGAGGATGGAGCGCAACGGCGGTCCGGCGGCGGCCCGTAACCGGGGTCTGGAGGCCGCCCGTCATGACTGGGTCTTCTTCCTCGACGCCGATGTCGAACTCAGTCCGGGGGCCCTGGTCCGCATCCGCGAATCTCTCCACGTCTACGAACACCGTCCCGAGGTGGCCGGAGTGCTGGGCGTTTACGACGAGGAACTCCCTTGGGACGATTTTTGGAGCAACTACAAGAACCTCTCGGTGTGCTTCCTCTATGCCGTCACCGAGACCGTCAGTCCTTATCTGCACACGCCGCTGTTCACCGTCCGCCGTCAGGTGCTGGAGAGGGAGGGGGGCTTCGACAGCCGCTTCGCCACCGCTGAGGATTTCCGGCTGGGAGTGCTCCTAGGCAGTCAGGGACGCCGCTTCGTTATCGACCGCAACCTGAAGGGCGTACATCTCAAGCGCTACGATTTCAAGGGCATCCTGCGTGAAGACCGCCGACGGCTGGAGGACTTGCGCCAACTCGACCTGCCGCCCCAAAGCCGGGCCTTCGCCTTGCGCGCCCACCGCTTCTCGCGCCTGCTTTCGGCCTCTCTCCCCGCGCCCCTGCTGCTGACCCTGCTGGCCTCTCCGCTGTGGCCTCCGCTGCTGTGGGCCACGGCAGCCATGGTGGTGCTCTTCGCCGCCGCCAATCTGCGCTTTTTCAACTACATGCGGCGCCAGCGGGGATGGGGATTCGCCGTCCGCTCGCTGGGATTCCTGTTTGTTGAAATGCTGTGGGCCCAATGGTGCATCCTGCCCGGATTGGCCGCCAAGGTTCTCTCCAAGCTGGGCCGCGCCGCCTCTGGAAAGCCCCTCTCCAAAAGCGTCCGTTGAGACTTCTTTCCAGGAGGACTTGACAGGTGAATGTAAGGTGATTAAGATGGTTAATCTACACCATTTATGCGCTTCGGCTTGTTCCGTTGCCAAGCTGGTGCCGGGTCTGGAAGTGAAAGGAATGAGAGACAGGCTCGGGCTTCGCATGCGGGGTGATCCGCAAGCGGAATTCAACGATTCAAGGAGGTCGTTATGTCCGCTGCTGAACATTCATCCCCTGCGCCGCAAATGCCGCAGGATCAACTGTCATCCTCTTTGGCCGGGCCTCAGTCTTCGCCCGCGGGAAGGAATCCGGGCGGTGGAGATGGAGATCTCTACTGCCTCGATGACCAGGAGTGGAGCGGGTTGCACGAGGTGGCCATGTCGTTGTACGGGGTGATGCGATTGCTCCGTCAGCATGGTTTCGACAACTCCACCGGAGCCGAAGAGCTGCTGAGCCTGGTGCACCGCCGCTTTGAAGCTTTGCTGGCCTCCGTCCGCCGGCGCTTGGAGGAAGAAGCGGAGGATTGAGTCTTGGCCGCCGTTTTTGCGTCCCCCGGTTCGGGACCGGGCTGGGGGACCGCTCAAACTCGGCAGCCGGGCAGTTTACGCTTTGCCGGCAACGGTATGGGTACACGGCAGAGCCTGGAACGGGACCTGGAGCCCCAACGTGGAAGCCGCCGCGGAAGAGATGCAAAGCCTACCGCCAGAGTCAACGGGAGCGGGAGAGGCGGCGTCACCGACCTCAGCGTTGCAGCCGGGTGCTTCGAGTGGACGTCGCCCGCTGTCCGTCGGCCATAATGGCCTCTACTTTCCAGTAGATGACGGTCCCCTCGGGAAGCCCCTGCAGGGATGACGGGGCGACGGTAAGGGAGGGCTCCTCCAATCCGCGGGCCCGGTCGAGAATCCGCAGGTCGGGGCTGGCGACGTAAACATCCACGTCGTAACTTAGGACGTCTTCCTCGAGGTTCCATTGCAGCGTGAAGTCCTGGGCTGGCAGCGCTGCGTCCTGGGGCGCCGAGAACTTGATTTCGGGTTGGGTGCCTCCGCGCATAGCGGGGGTCGGGTGCGGTTGAAGGGCGTTCTGCCAAATCACCAGCCCTAAGGCCACCAAGACCAAGGCGGCGGCCAAGGCCATCCACTGACGCCAAACCGGAGTGCCGGCAGGGCTCGTGACTTGCGGCCGCGGAGGCTGGAGCTGGGACTGCATGCCAAGGGCCAGACGATAACCGGAGGCGCATTGCGGGCACTGGGCCAGATGGTCAATCAGGCGGACGGTCTTGGCTGGCGGCAGCTCACCAGCAGCAGCCTCCCAGAGTCGCTGCGAGGAAGGGCAGTCGTGGGGCTCGGTTGCCGCGAGGGCCCAAAGTCCGCAGCTTTCCTGCAGGCGATCGGCAAAATCGTCCAATTCGTGCCTGTCGCTGCAGCTGCTTCCCGTCATGGCTCGAGGCCCTTCGACTTCAGACATTCTCGCAGGTTCTCCAATCCCCGGTAGACCAGATTCTCGGTCCTTTTGACGTCCCATCCCAAACGCTCGGCCGCTTCAGGAACGGTGTGTCCCAGAAGCCTCATCAGCACCGCCCTGCGGCGGGGACGGATGAGCTGCTTGAGGCACTCCTGAATGCCTCGTCCGATCTCCACCGAGCGCGTTGAGCGCTCCGGCGAAACGGCGGGAGCGGGCAGAGGCATCGCAGTTCCCTCTTCGTTTTCCAAGGGAACCTCGTGTCGCCGACGCAGCTTGCGGATCTGATCGACCATTGCGCTGTGAGCGACCTTAGAAAGGTAAGACGGATTGAACTCGCGTTTCCCCTCACTGCGGCGCTGAATATCCATCACCCGCATGAGGGCGCCCTGGATGATGTCGTCGCTTTTGTCCAGCAGCCATGTCGGGCACACGCGAAGCACGGCCCGACGCAGGCTTTCGCGCAGTTCTGCGTACTCTTCGGCTTCCTTATCCCGGGGAATACGGCGGCCAGAATCGGTCAAGTGGAGATTCTCCTAGCTGAGCGATTTGCGGGGAAAACGGCTTCTCCTCAGTAAACCCGCTGCATTCTAGCACAGCTTCAATTAGCCTCTCCAAACCCATGCGTCACTTGTCCGGTGAATGTCCCGGGCTTACTGATCCACGGGTCGGAAGACGCCTTCGGCCACTGGAATGGGCGCCAAAGTGGCCACGTCGTCGGGAAATTCGCTATCAGGTTGGTCGGTTTGACGCAGTCCCAGGACCGCCAACGGCCGATCAGATCGGATGACCAGAAGTCCCTGCAAATCTGGGGCCGGCGAGGGCATGGACTGATCAAACAGCTCCTCCAGAAAGGCGGCCCGCTGCTCTCCGTCGGCCAGCGTGAAAGACGTCTCGGCCAGAAGCTGGAAGTCGAGGGTCCGAAGCTCAAGGCGCACTTCGGCGCTCAGGGCCGGGACCTGGGGTATGAGGAAGTCGTCTCCCTGGGGTGGAATGATCTCGGGCGGGTTGAGGACGGCGATTCCCGTCTGCCGCGCGCCTAGCGAGTCCACGAAGACCGTGGCTTCCCGAAGGGGCCGGGTGGCGGGAATGCCGGCTTCATAAAGGATGACGTCGCGCTCGGCGTCGCTGCGGCGGAACACCAGGACCGCCTCAACCGAAGGAGAAGCCACCAACCGCGCCGAACCGACCAGCAACGAGGAGTCGTCCGGGTCGCCCGAGCCGTCGCTTTGGACGGCGAAGGTGCCTCCCGCGGCCAGCGGGATGTCGAGTTGGGACCGCGGACCCGACTGGATCAGTGGCAAGGGCATGGCCAGGGACGAGGATTCCCGCAGGTCCAGCCGAGCCATGACCTGGCTTCCCCGGTTGAGCAGGTTGATTTCGGTCTGGAAGCGCACGGGCTGGAGCGTCCCGTCGCCGACTTGAGGAAAGAAACGGATGCGGGGGGCGTTCTCCCGGAATCCCGCTGCCCAATCCCGAACCGAAATGACTCCGTCCTGCTGGGAATCGGCATCAAACGTCCCGCCGTCCGCAAGAGCCAGAAAGATGCTGTGGGTGCCGATTTCCGCTCCCTCCTCACCTGCGGGGCGGGGAAAAGGAAGCTCCGTCCACTCAGGAAAGTCAATCTGGATGAAAAACTGCCCAAAGAGGAGGGCGTGGTTGCCCAGGGAGCGGTCGCTGACGACGAAAACGCCGCTTCGTCCGGCCTCTCCCGAACTTGACTCAAGGACCGTGAAATCGAAGGCACCCACGGGGTTTTGTACTCCGCTGAGTTGCAGGTCTTCCAGCTCGACGGTCTCTTGAACCGAGACCAGAGCCAGGGCGTCTCCCCGGGTGATGATGGCGACAGGGACATCTTGGGGCGTCATCAGAGAGGCCACCGAGGACTGAAGGCGGTCGGGCACACCGTCGCCGTTGCCGTCGCCCTGGGGCCAGACGACGTCCTCTTCAAGATCGGGAACGCCGTCTCCGTCGCTGTCGCCGTCCTCGGCCACCACCACGGTCTGGATCGATTCGTTGTCCTGGGCGAGAGTGTCGAACTCGGCCTCCAGCAAAACCCGGTTGACCCTCAGTCCCCCGCCGGCCAGCGGACTCACCTGAAGGGTCAGCAGCAACTCTTCGGGCTGCTGCGGATCGGGAGCTTGGATGCTTTCAGGATGCTGGCAGACAACCGTCACTCCCAGACTCTGACAGCGCCATCCCTGTCCTTGGGAGGTCACGAAGGTCATTCCCTGGGGCAGTTCCTCGGTGATGCGCGCGCCCACTCCGGCCACGGTCTGTCCCGTCAGGGAGACCCTGAGTTGGGCCTGCATGCCCGGACGCAAGGGATTGTCGAGCCGGGCCTGCATAGCCAGGTTGGCAGGCTGGCTGACGGGAGTTTGCAGGGTGAGCGAGTCGTTGTCGGCAATGTCGTCCTCAGAGGACTCGAGTTGGAAAAGAGCCTCCACAGTCGGGGGCGCTTGTGGGTCAATCAGCACCCGCAGGAGCAGGGAGGCCTCATCACCCAGCACGAAGGGCGTGTCCAAGTCGCACAACACCGCCGTCGATTGGATCTGGCAGTCCCAGTCGTTCCCCTCAGCATCGACCGGCGTGACCGTCGGCGGCAGTTCGATCGACAATTCCACCGGTTGCAGCGCCGCCACTTGGCCCACGTTGCGCACCGTAATGTCGTAGGAGGCTTCGAATCCGGCCACGAAGGGCTGATCGGCTTCGGCTTCCACAAGCAGATCGACTTGACCCACCACCGTTGTGGGCTCACTGTCGACGTTGTTATTTGGATTCAGGTCGCCGGGCGACTGGACGGTGGCGCTGTTGACCACTTCGGGAACTGCTGAGGCTTCCACCTCGACGAAGATGCTGATCAGCGTCTCGGCATCGGGCAGCAGGGCTTGCTGGCGCGTGCAGGTGATGTCCGGTCCGTCGTTTGAGCAGTTCCAGTCGGCGGCTTCGATGCGGTCGAGGGACAGGCCGTCAGGCAGACTGTCGGACAGGGTGATGGGCGTACCGCTCTCCAGGGCCCCTTCATTGCGGACGAGCAGCCGATACTCGCCGATCTCACCCACCCTGAAGGTGCCCACGTGGCTCTTGTCCAGCGCCAGATCGGGATCTTCCCGGGCCAGCTCGAAGATGCGTCCCGAAAGATCGACGACATAGAGTTCGCCCTGGGCGTCTTCGGCGAAGGAGGCCAGCAAGATGTCGGGACGGTTGAAGAGCAGGGAACGTGTCCAGGTGCCGTTGTTCAGTTGACGCAGCGTCCAGATGCGCCCCGACACGAAGTCGCCGAAGATGTAGCGTCCTTGCAGGCTGGAGAAGCGCTGGCCGCGGTAGACATAGCCGCCGGTAATGGAGCGCCCGTCGTCGCGCCCATATTCGTGGATGGGCAGGGTCAGTCCGCTCATGTCGCAGCCGCTGGGAGGCTCGAAACAGGAAGAGGCCTCCATGATGTCCCAGCCATAGTTGTTTCCGCCTTCGATGATGTCGACTTCTTCAAAGCTGGCTTGACCCACGTCTCCCAGAAAGAGCCGACCAGTGCCGCGGTCGAAGGAAAAGCGCCAGGGATTGCGCAGTCCGTAGGCCCAGATCTCGCCCCGAGCCCCGGCCATCCCCACGAAGGGATTGTCGGGCGGGATGAGGGAAGGGCCGTCCACGTCGAGACGGATGACCGAGCCTTGAATCGTAGTCAAGTCCTGGGCGTTCTCAAAGGGATCGCCTCCGCCCCCGCCGTCGCCCAGACCTACGTAGAGCATTCCGTCGGGTCCGAAAGCCATCATGCCGCCGTTGTGGTTGCGGGCGGGCTGGGGAATCGTCAACAGTACCGTCTCGGAGTCCACGGCCAGGTCGGGATTGCCGACAGAACTCTGGAATTCAACCACAAGCGTGCGTTGGGAGCCGCTGGAAGGCGCATAGTAGACAAAGAAGCGCCTGTTGCTTTCGAAGTTGGGATGAAAGGCCAGCCCCAGCAGCCCGAACTCGCCGTCGGTGCGTACGCGCTGCGAGATATCCAGAAAGGGCTGGCTCTGCACTTGTCCGCTGCGCCAGATGCGGATGCGGCCGGGCCGTTCGACGATGAAGAGGCGTCCCGAGTTGTCGCCGGCGTGAGTCATGAAGAGCGGCGCGTCCAGTCCTTGGGCAAAAGGAACCAAGTCTTGCGCCGCGCCCACAGCGGTGATCAGCACAGCGACTGCTATCAAATGCAAAAGTCGCATAGAATCCTATTGTGCCATCTGCCGCCTCGGCGATGAAGAATTTTCGGCGGGCCGAAGGTCCTTTCAGCGGCTCTATCTTGGGGACCCTGTTGGCGTGCACAGGGGTCGGCGCCTCTGTTAAGGTGGCGCTCATGGATGGCAATCGCGAGGATCTTCTGGTCTGGATGGATTTGGAGATGAGCGGACTCGATCCCGAAAAGGAGAGGATCCTGGAAATGGTGACTCTGGTGACCGACTCCGAGCTTGAGATCGTAGCCCGGGGCCCCGAGGTGGTCATCCACCAGCCCGAAGACGTGTTGGAGGCCATGGACGAATGGAATCAGAGCCATCACGGCCAATCGGGCCTGGTCGACAAGGTGCGCCGCTCCGAGGTGAGCGAGATCCAGGCAGAGCGCCGGACGCTCGACTTTCTGGCCGCAATCTGCCAGCCTCGCACCGCTCCCTTGGCGGGCAACTCGGTGCACCAGGACCGACGCTTCTTGGCCCGCTACATGCCCCGCCTGGAGAAGTTTCTCCACTACCGCATCGTAGACGTCTCCACGCTTAAGGAACTGGCTCGACGCTGGTATCCCGACATCTACGCCCAAGCGCCCGAGAAGTCCAAGAGCCACCGCGCACTCGACGACCTGCTGGAATCGATCGAGGAACTCAAGTACTACCGACGCAACATCTTCTCCTGAGGTCGCGCCTGGCCAGGGCGATGAGCGACAGGAGGAGATGATAATCTAGAGGAGTTGCCAGGCTCCGCCATGCGCATCCATCGCCGCAGGATACTGAGGGAGGATTTGAAGTGCGGCAATATCTGGACTTCATGCAGCATGTTCTCGATCAGGGCGTCCGCAAGGACGACCGCACGGGAACCGGTACGGTCAGCGTTTTCGGCTACCAGATGCGTTTCGACTTGGAAGAGGGCTTTCCGCTCCTGACCACCAAGAAGGTCCATCTCAAGTCGATCATTCACGAACTGCTGTGGTTTCTGCGGGGTGACACCAACATCCGCTATCTGACCGACAACGGCGTCACCATTTGGAACGAGTGGGCCGACCCGGAGGGGGAACTGGGGCCGGTGTATGGCGCGCAATGGCGTTCCTGGCCCGTGCCCGGCGAAGAAGGCATCGACCAGATCAGCCAGGTGCTGGAGCAGATCCGCAAGAACCCCGACTCCCGCCGCATGATCGTCAGCGCCTGGAATGTCGCCGAACTGGACAAGATGGCCCTTCCTCCCTGTCATTTGCTCTTTCAGTTCTATGTGGCTCAAGGACGGCTTTCCTGCCAGCTCTACCAGCGCAGCGCCGACATTTTCCTGGGTGTGCCCTTCAACATCGCGTCCTACTCTTTGTTGACCTTGATCATGGCCCAGGTTTGCGGACTGCTTCCCGGCGAGTTTGTCCACACCTTCGGCGACGCCCACCTCTACCTCAACCACATGGAGCAGGCCCGCACGCAGCTTTCCCGGAGTCCGCGGGCCCTGCCGAGGATGAAACTCAATCCCCAGGTGACTTCCGTGTTCGACTTCCAGTACTCCGACTTCAGCCTCAAGGACTATGATCCCCACCCGCGCATCAAGGCGCCGGTGGCCGTTTGAAGCATGACTATTTCCATCATTTCGGCCATGGCCCGTAACCGTGTCATCGGAGTCGACAACGACCTCCCCTGGAACCTGCCCCGCGACATGCGGCGTTTCAAGAAGAAGACGCTGGGTCACCATGTCATCATGGGACGCAAGACCTTCGAGTCGCTTCAGGCGGCATTGCCTAACCGCACCCTGATCGTCCTCACCCGCAACCGCGACTACCAGCCCCGAGGCGCTCTGGTGGCCCACTCGATGCAGGAGGCGCTGGACTTGGTCCAAGGTGACGACGAGGTCTTCATCGCGGGAGGCGAGAACGTCTACCGTGAGGGACTGAAGGTGGCCGACCGCATTTATCTGACCCTGGTGGAAGGCGAATTCGAGGGGGACACCCACTTTCCCGAGTTTGACCTTTCGCAGTGGAAGCTGCTGGGCGAGGAACGCTTCGACGATCCTGAGGCCACATGTCCCTTCCGCTTCCTCGATTACCACCGCATCGAGTCGCCGCTTTAGGTTTGGCGGAGCCATCGATCCGGTTTTCGCACCTCGGCGCAGGCGCGTTACAATGCCCGCATGGCGCGAGAGCTGGAGACCCGCATACCCCCCGACCTGGTTGGCCGTTTGAGCGAGGAGCCGCCCGAGTGCCGTGCTCTTCCCCTCATTTCCCTGGATATGCAGGGGTATCCTCACGTGGCACTGCTTTCCTACTTCGAGGTGCTGCTTTGGAGGGAAAAGCTGCATTTCTACATCGGCAAGGGCAGCCGCAGTGCCGGCAATCTGGACAAACGCGGCAAATGCACCCTGGTCTTCGCCCATCGAGACTTCGTCTACTACCTCAAGGGCATGGCCCGCCGTGTTGCCGAAGCAGATTCCCAGACGGTTTTCAGCTTCCAACCCGTCAGCGTCAGCGAGGACTTTCCCACCCCTGAGGAGGGCCAGGCGGCCTTGACCTCGGGCATCCGCTTCCAGGCCGACCAAGACAGCCTGGAGCGCCGCCTGCAACTGCGCCGCCGGGTGAGCAGCCGCCTGACTCAAGCTCACCAGGAGTGAAGAGAGGACACGTGAACGACAGCCGCCAGCCCTCCCGACTGCGCATTGCAGTAGTGCTGAGCTTCGGGTTGCTGGCTATCTCTTCGGGATCGGTCTTGGTACGCTTCTCCCAGGAAGCGCCTACTCTAACCATCGCTTTTTACCGGCTGGCTTTGGCGGCTCTGTTCCTGAGTCCTTTCTATTGGGCTGACCGGCGGAGACAGGGAGAAGCTCAGCGTGATTCCCCGGGCTTGGTTGTGGCGGCCGGGCTGGCCTTGGCGTTGCACTTCGCCTTTTGGTTCGCGTCCCTCCGCTACACTTCGGTGGCGGTTTCCGTCCTCTTGGTTTACACGGCACCCATTCCGGTGGCGGTAATCTCCTATTTCTGGTTTGGCGAGCGGCTGACGCGTTGGGGAGTGGCGGGTTTCCTGGTCACCTTCTCGGGCAGTGCCCTGCTTGTTTACAATGACTTAGAAGTCGAAGGCGGCGGACTGGGAGCGCTGCTGTCGGTGGTGGGAGGAGCCGCTTTCGCCGTCTACCTGGTGTTGGGACGCCGCCTTCGCCAAGGGCGGACGCTGCTCCAGTACGTCGTGCCGACCTATGCCGCGGCGGCGCTATTCCTGGGGGCGGCGGTGGTCCTGAGCGGCCTGCCGCTGACGGGATTTGAGTCTTCGACTTATGCTTCCATGGTGCTGCTGGCCGTCTTTCCCCAGTGCCTGGGACACACGTCCTACAACTGGTCGTTGCGTTTTTTGTCCGCAACCTTGGTTTCTTTGCTGGTCCTGGCCGAGCCGGTTGTGGCTTCGGCGCTGGCCTACTGGCTTTTGGGGGAGCCCGTGACCGGATTGATCTGGTTGGGCGGGGTCTTGGTGGGATCGGGAATCTGGATGGTGGCTACCCGTGGAACTCGCCTCGAAACGGCCCAAGGAGCCTACGTTGAAACGCTCTGAGCAACAATCGGGTCAGCCTCCTGAGGTAGTCGAGGTGGCGGTGGGCGTGTTGCTGCGCCAGGGACGCGTGTGGATGCAGAAACGCCGCGGGACAGGCCACTTGGACGGGCTGTGGGAGTTTCCCGGAGGCAAGATCGAAGCTGGCGAGAGTCCGCTTGAGGCTCTGCGGCGGGAAGTCCGGGAAGAGGTGGGAATCGAACTTGGCGAGGACGCCTGGCGTGCGCTGCGGACGGTGGAGCACGACTACCCCCAGCGGCGCGTCCGCCTGCACTTCTTTCTCTGCCGGCTGGAATCTGACTCATCCGCCGGCGATCCGCGGTCGGATCCGCGGGTGGGTGACGCCGACGAGGGCTGGTTTGCAGTCCGCGACTTGAGCGCTTTGCCTCTTCCGGCGGCCAACCTTTCCGTCTTGCGGGATCTTCGCCGTCTGCTTGAGTGCGGCGACAGCCTGCCGACTTAAGTTCGGGTCGCTGTAAAGCGGCCCGTTTTACCAGCGTTGAAAGGAATGCAGAGCCTCGGGTGCCGGCTCAACCCTCTTGACGTTCCTACCCGCGGCCCTTGCGGCAAAGTCCGGTGGTGTGCTTCTCGGGGCTTTCGAGGCCGCACGAGGGGTCGGCCTGTGGAGCGCTCAGCCGAACCAGCCCCGAAGACCCGTCAGGACCACCAGTATCAGGGCCATGACCAAGGCCAGCAGGATGCCGTAGCGGTACCGTCTCTGTTCAGCCAGCTTGTCCAGCTTCTCTTCCCAGTCTTCTTCCTCCATCCGGTCGTTCTCCAGCACCCCCTCGGTGGCACCCACCTCGGTGGGCACGGGACGCAGGTCAATGAGGCGGGGAAAGTACCAGAAGAGCACGCCCAAGCCGATGACGAAAAGCACGATCCAAATCACCTTGGGCGGCAGAAAGACGATGATGGCCAGCGCCAGCACCACCACCAGCAGAACCATCAGGCGGAAGTATCCCCAGTGGACGGTGGGCTGGAATTCATTGCCGCAGCGGGGACAGCGCAGGCTCCCCCGGCTGAACCAGGGGTCGGTCCACAAGCGGGTCTTGCAGAAAGGACATCGTTGAGCCATTGCTCGCCACCGGGCTCGCTGCATCCCGTCCGGCCCTGGCCGGTCGGGCGCAAGCTAGGGAACATTGCGCAGGGAGGCCGCAACCACTGAGGCCACCTTCTTGCGAAGCGAAACGACGCTGCCGCGTCCATCGGGATGGAGGCGGCTGGTCAACAGAATAACAGAGGTCTGTGTCTTGGGATCGATCCACAACGAGGTGCCCGTGAAGCCGGTGTGGCCGAAGGAACCCTTCTCAAAGAGATCGCCGCGCAGAGTGGCGTAGGGACTGTCGATGTCGAACCCCAGTCCCCGCAGATGGGGCTTGCCAAAGGGACTCTGAGGACGCGTCATGGCCCGCACCGCCAAGGGCGACAGCACCCTGACGCCGTCCAAGCGGCCCTCGTTGAGGATCATGGAGGCGAATCGGGCCACGTCGGCGGCCGTCGAGAAGAGTCCGGCGTGTCCGGCCACCCCTCCCATGCGCCGGGTTGTGGGATCGTGGACCGTCCCCCTCAGCATGTCTCCTTGGTGAGGTTCCGTGGGAGCGATGCGCGGCAGCAGGTCAGTGGGGGGATTAAAGCCGGTGTCTTTCATGCCCAGCGGACGGTACATGCGCTCCTGGCAAAACTCCTCGAAGGGCATTCCGCCGACGCGGCGGACGATCTCGGCCAGGAGAAAGAAGTTGATGTCGCTGTAGATGAAGCGCTCCCCCGGCTCGGCCACGGGGTGCTCCTCCAACCCCAGTTGGATGGCCGTCTCGTAGCCCTCCCAGGGCTCGTCCAAGTCGACATCGGGACGCAGTCCCGAGTAGTGGGTGAGCAGGTGGATCAGACGGATGGAGTCCTTGCCGTGGTGCTCGAATCCGGGAAGGTAGTCCCGAACCCGGTCGGTGAGTGCAATCTTGCCTTCCTCCACCAGGATCATCACCGCTGGGGCGGTCGCCATGACCTTGGTCAGGGACGCCATGTCGAAGACCGTGTCCAGCGTCATCGGCTCATCCTGGGACGCCGGGTTCCCATCAGAGTTCTCGCCGTCGGTTTGGGATGTTGCCTCGTCTCCAGCGTCCCCGTTTTGCTGCTCCGGACTTTGGGTCTGAACTGAGTCTGCGGCCACGGCTCGTCTTCCGTAGGCCTTGTTCCAGACCACCTGGCCCTCCCACGACACCAGCAGCACGGCACCTCTGGTTTCCTCATTCTTGATTGCCGACTCGATGACCCGGTCGAGGTGGCCCAGATGCTCGCGGTCGATGCCCATGGCCGAGGCTTCGTGTTCAGTTTGCGGGGCACGTGCACAGCTCCAGACGCCGCTCGCCAGGACCGCCGCCAGGACCCAGAGCTTGACGCCGTCAGCCTTGCGGGTCCTGGGTCCACGCTCTCGGATTGCGATTGAATGCATGCACGGCAAGTATGCTGTTTGGAGTGACATTTTTCAACGGTTGATGACATAAAGGGCCACGAGGGGGCTTGTTTAAGGGCAAATAGTCCATAACGAACTCGCGTTACCATTTGCGATTAGACAATTGTTGCGCTACCATTTCGATTCAACAGGTGAAAGTTTGCCGAATTGCGTTGCGCTTCTTCCCCACGTCGGGGTGAAGGACTGCAAGTCGAAGAAGGCGTTCCGGGTGACGCCATAGCCTGTAGATCGGGCGAGCGCGTTTTGGGTGGTTGCTTGGTCTTTATCTGGGACTTGCCGGGCCGGGGGAGGAAGATCTTGAAAAAATTATCCCTCTTTTGTCTTCTCACTCTTTTACTTTTTTCATTAGCCTCATTGGCTGCGTCCGAGCCGGGAAAGGACATCAGCTCCCGGGGCGCGGCAGCACCCACGGTTCAGTTTCAGGTCGATGGCGGTTCTGGCAGCGTGGGCGGCAGCGTGAACGTCACGGTGCAGGCTTCGGGACTGCCCGCAGGGGCACGCCGGCCCTGGGGGCCTACGATCTGCAAGTCGGCTTTGATCCGGCCAACCTGACGTTCCAGTCGATCAGCTTCGGCGGGGAATTGGGAAACGAAGGGGGCGGGGAGGTCATCAATCAGAGCTTTTCGGGCATGGGGACGGAAGACGGCGTGGCCGTATCGCTTCTGCCCGCGATTGATCTGGTGTCGCTGCAGCAGGATGAACCGATCATCCTCTTCACTCTGACCTTTCAGGCCCTGGTCCAAGGAAACCATCCCGTAACCCTGGGCGTGAACGCCTCGCCCTCGGACGAGAACGGCAATCCCCTGCAGTCCCAGAGCATGGACGGCGAGGTGCTGGTTCTCGCTCCCCAGCCGGCCCAGCAGATTCCCACCCTGTCCCAGTGGGGCCTCGTCCTGCTGTCGGCCTTGCTGCTGGGGGCCGGACTCAGGCGCATGCACCGACGCGGCAACATCAGGGAGGGCCTGTAAAATGAAACGCCCCCGGACCCTCCCCCTGCTTTCGGCCGCAATCATGGCCCTGCTGCTGGCGCCCTCTCTGCTGGCCCAGACGGCGGATTTGGACAACGACGGAGACGTCGACCGCGACGACATCCTCATCATTCTCTCGATGCGCAACCAGCCGGCGGGAGTCGATGATCCCCGCGACCTCAACGACGACGGGGTGATCGACATTCTGGACGCCCGGCTGGCCGTGGTGCAGTGCGACCGCGACAACTGCGCTACCGAAGATCAGCAGCCTCCCGAGATCGACCTCAACGGTCCGCCGCCCGAGGTGGGCGACGGATTCGCCGCCACCTTCACCGAAAACGGCGGACCGCTTTCTGCGGCCGACAGCGACGCTACCGTCACCGACATGGACATGGGTGATCTGGTCTCCGGCACGGTCACCATCCGCACCCTTTTCGACGGCGCCGACGAAGTGCTGGCCGCCGACGCCACGGGAACCTCCATCGTGGCCTCCTATAATCCGGGCAGCGGCGTGCTGACGCTGACCGGACCCGATTCGGTGGCCAATTTCCAGCAGGTCATCCGCACGGTCACCTACGACAACACGTCCGACGACCCCGACACGACCACCCGCAACATCGACTTTCAGGTGCAGGGTCCGGCGGCGGGCGAGGTGAGCAACACCGCCACCACCGAGGTCACCGTCATCGCCGCCAACGACGGTCCCGTTGTGGACCTCAACGGCCCCGCCATGGGCCTCGATTTCGCTGCCGTCTTCAACGAGGACGGCGGACCGGTTTCGATCGTCGATGCGGCCGCCACGGTGGACGATCCTGATACGGCCATGGTGGCCTCGGCCACGGTGACCATCAGCAATCTGCTGGACGGCACCGACGAAGTCCTGGCCGCCGACACCGCCGGAACATCGATCGTCGCCAACTACACTCCCGCCACCGGCATCCTGAGCTTGACGGGACCCGACACGCCGGCCAACTTCCAGACCGTCATCCGCACGGTGACTTACGACAACACCTCGATGTCGCCCAACACCACCAACCGGGCGGTCGCCTTTCAAGCCAACGACGGCCTCACCGACGGTCCGTCCGCGACCTCCGACCTCACCATCGCAGGCGACAACGATCCGCCCACCATCAGCGACATCGCCGACTTCATGGTGGCCGAGGACGCGGCCACGGTGAACGTCCCCTTCACGGTGGACGATCCCGACCACGCCGCCGCCGACCTGACGGTGATGGTGACCGGCAACACCAATCCCGGGCTGGTATCGGTGATCTTGGGCGGTTCGGGGACCAACCGCACCGCCATGGTCATGCCCCAGCTCAATCAGAACGGCATGGCCACCATCACCATTACGGTGGAAGATCCGCTCATGGCCATGGCCGGCGACAGCTTCACGGTCACGGTCACGGCGATGCCCGACGATCCGGTGCTGGCCAACGGGGGCAGTCTCGGCTACACCGAGGACGATCCGCCCACGGCGGTTTCTCCCTCGCTCACGGTCTCCGAATTCGACGGCGAGAACATCACCGGCGCAACGGTGGTCATCAGTCCCGGAACCTTCCAATCCGGCCAGGACGTGCTCGACTGTACACCTGCGGGATCGGTCACCTGCTCTTTCGCCGCCGGCACCCTGACGCTGACGGGAACCGATACCGCGGCGGTCTACCAGACCGTCCTGCAAAGCGTCACCTACGAGAACACCGACACCGGCGACCCGGTGGAAGGCCAGCGGGATCTGACCTACCAGGTGACCGACGCCTCGGCGGCCGACAGCAACATGCTGGCCGCCACGGTCACGGTCACGGCCGTCAATGATCCGCCCATGGCTCAGGCCGACGCCTACACGACGGTGGGCAACACCCAGATTGCGGGCGGGACCATCGATGCGACCCTGACGCCTTTCCAGGGACCGGCCTTCGCCGCCGACGCTGACGGAGTCCTCACTCAGGGCACCCCGGACAGCGACGTGGACTCCGCCACTCTGACGGTCAGCCGCGCTGGAGCCGATTCGGGCAGCTTGGCCGACATCGGTCCGGGCGATCCGATTGCCACCATGGGCGGCGGAACCGTCCGCTTCGACGAGGACGGGACCTTCCTTTACACGCCCCCGGCGGGGGCCAAGAACACCGCCGACAGCTTCGTCTACGAAGTCTGCGACGACGAAGTGCCGGCGGCCTGCTCCGAGGGCGCTGTGGACGTGACCATCGTCGACGAACGCATTATCTACGTCGACAACAGCGCCGCCGCCGGCGGCGACGGCACTTCGGGCACGCCCTTCAACCAGCTCAACGACGGCGTCGACGACACGCCCGACGACGACGCCCAGGAGGCCTCGGTCGACGGCGACACCATCCTGATCTTCGAAGGCGACGGCGCCGACACCGGTCAGGATCAGGGCATCGAGCTCAAGAACGGACAGATCCTGCTGGGTCACTCCAGCGCCAGCTTCATGTTGGGCGGCGTGACCATCATGGCGCCCAATCCGCCGGCGACGACCGTCAGTCCGCCCAGCGACTTCCCGGTCGTCAGCAACAGCGCGGGCAACGGCGTCACCGTCGACGCCACTGCCGCCGACCGCGTGGGCGTGGAAGTCCGCGGCCTGGACCTGTCTGGAAGCGCCAACGCCGTGGACGTGACTTCGGGCGGTACCTTCGCCGTTTCGGTCGTCATCGACGGCAACTTCATCAACGCTTCAGCCGCTGAAGGCATCGACCTCAATCCTGCGGGAAGCGGAAGCTTCACGGCCACCGTCAGCAACAACGCCTACGCCACGGCTTCGCCTTCGGGAAACGGCTTCGACCTGACCACCGGCGCGGGCACCGACAACGCCGTCGTTCTGGATTTCAGCGG
>DATIPO010000081.1:0-94308 GCA_035471925.1 Acidobacteriota bacterium | reverse complement strand
CACGAGTCATCTCCGCTGGGCTGCGCCTCAGGCAAGAACCATGCGCTCATTCGGATGCGAATCGTACCTCTACTCACGATTGACGGGACAGTTTGTTCCCGAACGGTGGACGCTGGACGTACATTCATCGAGAGTCCAGATATTCGCGCACCGAGCGGGCGAGATCCGGGAAGGTGGAGTGGGCGGGAAGAATCTTGACCTGGAGGCCCAGGTTGCGGGCGGTCTCCGCAGTGACCGGACCGATGGCGGCGATGGCGCAGGGGGCCAGCAGGTCAGGCGAGTCGGCCAAGGCCACCAAGTTCTCGGCGGCCGAGGATGAGGCCAAGGTGATGACGTCGGGCGTATTGTGGCGCAAGAGTCGGTTGAGGGCGGCGCGGTTGGACTCGGCGGGCACGGTGTCGTAAATGGAAGGAGCCGTAACTTCGGCTCCGGCCTGGGCCAATGATTGGCGCAGGAAAGGGCGGGCGATGCGGGCCAGGGGCAGGAGGATTTTAACTCCGCTCAAGGAGTTCTCGCGGACTTGAAGGTCTCGGTAGAGGCCTTCGGCTTGGTGGTCGGAGGCCATGAGGTCGGGCCGAGCGCCTTCTTTCTCGAGCGATTTCGCCGTGCCGGGACCGACCACCCCGATTTTGACGTTCCGCGGCGGCCAGTTGTTGAGGGCGCGGGTCCGAGCGGCGGTGATGCGGACGGCGTTGGAACTGGTGAAGAGGAGCCACTCGAAGCCGTCAAGATCGGCCAAGGCGTCCTCGAAGACAGGTGCCTCGAGTTCCTGGATTTCGATCAGGGGAATGGCGTGGACCGTGATGCCCGCCGTTTCCAGCGGTTCGCGCAGGCGCCGCGACTTGCTCTCGCCTTGGGTGATGAGGACTGAAGGCATGCTAGCCTTCCTCGTCCTCGAACTCGGCCAGGATGGCTTGGGCGCCTTGCTCGAGAAGGGCTTGGGCCGAGGCGAGGGCCATTTGCTCTAAACTGCTGCGCGAGCCCGCATGATGCTGCTCCAGCTTTTCACGGCCCAGCGGGCTGGCGAGGAAGCAGTCGAAAGTCGCCTGGCCGTCCGCGATGCGGGCATGGGCCCCCATGGGAACCTGGCATCCGCCGCCCATGCGTTGCAGGAAAGTGCGTTCGGCGCGGACACAATCGGCCGTCTTCTGATGGTGGATGGGAGCCAGCAAAGCGGCGGTGTCGGAATCGTCCTCGCGGATCTCGACGGCCAGCGCCCCTTGTCCTACGGCGGGGACCATTTCTTCCACGGGGAAGAGATAGGAGATGTGCTTCTCCAATTCCAAACGCTTGAGTCCGGCAGCCGCCAGGATCAGTCCGTCCAACTGCTGCTCCTTCATTTTGCGCAGGCGTGTGTCGACATTGCCGCGGATGTCCTCGACCTGAAAGTCAGGACGCAGGGACAGCAACTGCACTCGGCGGCGCAGCGAACTGGTGAAGACGCGCGCTTGGTCCGGCAATTGCCGCCAGTCGTCGAGGCCGAGCCGGGCAACGAGGGCGTCGCGGGGATCGGCGCGGCGCGGGATGCAGGCCAGTTTGAGGCCCTGTGGCAGCTCGGTGGGCATGTCCTTGAGGCTGTGGACAGCCAGATGGATGCGTCCGTCCAGGAGCGCCTCTTCGATCTCCTTGACGAAGAGGCCTTTGGAGTCCATGGAGGCTTGCAGGGCCTGTTCGCTGAGCCGGTCTCCCGTGGTCTTGATGATCTCGATATCGACGTCCAGCCCGGAGTGGGCCTCTCGCAGCCGGTCCCGCACCCAGCGGGCCTGCCACAGCGCCAGTTGACTGCCTCGCGATCCGATAATGGTTTGCTTCATTCGTTCTTGAGGTCGAAGGCGCGCCGCACCAGCTCCACTTCGTCCAGCCGGTCAGGGTCATGGGCGGCGACGCGCTTGATTTCGGTGATGAGAGGATGGGCCAGGCGATGGGCGCTCTGACGCAGGTGCTTTTCCAGACGCTGTTGGTCCTGCTCGGTCATGCCGTTGGCCAAGGATGAAAAGTCCCGCAGGCAGACGTCCTCAAAGAGATCAATCAGTTCGCGAACCATCGGTCCCACTTGCTCGCTGGAACGGCGGCGGAAGAACTTCTCCACCTCTTGATCGATGATTTCTTCGGCTTCGCGGGCGTTCTCAAGCCGCTCGGCCATGTTGGCTTCCACCACCTGCTGCAAATCGTCGATGTCATAGAGAAAGAGGTTTTCCACGTCGTCGCAGGCCGGATCGATATTGCGGGGGACGGCTATGTCGATGAGGAACAGAGGACGGTACTTGCGCTGCTTGAGCACCTTCTCCATCTGTTTGCGCATGAGGATGTAGTGGGGCGCTCCGGTGGAAACCAGAACCACGTCGGTATTGACCAGGTGCCCTCCCAGCTCGTCGAAGGGGATGGCTCTTCCGTCCAGCCGGACGGCCAGATCTTGAGCCGTCTCCAGCGTCCGGTTGGCCACCAGCATGGTGGTGACGCCCGAGCGGCGGAAATTCTGGGCCGCCAGCTCAGCCATGTTGCCGGCGCCGATGAGCATGGCCGACTTGCCCTTGAGGCGTCCGAAAATCTGCTCGGCCAGCTCGACCGCCACTGACGAAATCGACACGGGCGACATGCCTACCTGGGTCTCGCGGCGAACCCGCTTGGCCACGAAAAAGGCTTGAGGAACGAGACGTTCCAATCGTCCAAGACTGCCCAGTTCGCGGGCCGCTTGGTAGGCTTGCTTCATCTGTCCCAGAATCTGAGCCTCGCCGATGACCAGCGAATCGAGACTGGCCGCAACCCGAAAGACGTGGCGCACGGCCGAGGGTCCGTGCAGGCGATAAAGGAAGCTGTCCAGAAAAGAAGGCTTCAGGCTGTGGTGCTGGTGGAGAAACTCGGTGATGGAATGGACCGAATCCTCCGGGCGATCGCTGTGGGCTACCACTTCGACCCGGTTGCAGGTTGACAAAATGAGGCTTTCGGGCAGGGCGCAACTCTCCCTCAGACGCTGAGTCACGTCCTCAAGATGGGCTTCGGGAATCGACACTTTCTCCCGAATCTCGATGGGCGCCGTCTTGTGGCTCAAGCCCACCAGAACCAAATCTGAATCATCACCGGTCTGTGACAAGTCCATCGGAAGAGAATCCGTCCGCTTACCGAATCAATAGAAACTGTGCCAACCCTCAAAGAACAGCCGGGCTCCGAAAAATGTGAAGAGCACTGAAAGGAATCCCAACAAGCTGCCCATGGCCGCCTTTTTGCCCCGCCAACCAGCGGAAAGGCGCAGGTAAATGAGCCCCAGGTAAATCAGCCATGTGACAAAGGCCGAAATGACCTTGGGATCGGTGTGCCATCCCGCGGCCCACTGCTCCTCGGCCCAGATGACGCCCGCCAGCAGTCCCAGGGTCATGAAGCAAAAGCCCGCGAT
The DNA here is from genome assembly GCA_035471925.1 of Acidobacteriota bacterium. GTDB lineage: Bacteria > Acidobacteriota > UBA6911 > RPQK01 > DATIPO01 > JANQFM01. Next base: position 90,917 of record DATIPO010000081.1, on the reverse strand, counting down.
GAGCGAGCGTTGAAAGGTCTGGTCCATGGTCAAAAGGGGCGGGAGGCGGTCGTAAAAAAGGTTGAAGCGTTTGCTCTTGAGGCGTCTTTGCTGGGCCAGGTAGAGAATGCTGGTGATGAAGGTCAGGAAGAACAGCCCGTAGGCCAGAATCAAGCAGGTGATATGCAGGTAGACCCAGGAGCTTCTCAACATCTCGGGAGCCGGGTTGGTCGACTTGATCCAGGCCGTTCCCAGCATCAAAGTCGTCACCAAGGGAAGGGAGAACATCCCCATCATTTGCGAGCGGTAGCGCCAGAAGGAGAGCAGGAAGCACAGGGTGACCGTCCAGGCGAAAAAGACCAGAACTTCGCGCAGGTTGGTGAGCGGAAAATGGTCCAGCTCGATTCCGATCGCCACCAAGAAAGCCGTATGAAGCACAAAGGCTAGCACCTCGGAATAAATCGCGATGCGAAAGGAGAGCTTGCCCTTGGAAAAGAATGCCACGATGCTGTGGAAGAGTCCCACCGCATAAAAGGCGAAGGCCGCATTGAAGATAAGTCCGCTCACGGCGGGCATTATATCGCCTCGGCAGTTGCGGGGGGAGCGGCGCCGCAAGACAAGCGCCGGAGCGGGATCTTGCGCAGGGCAGCGAGTCGGGTGCCGGCCCCGGGTCCGCGGTCAGACGGAAGGAGTATAGTAAAAGGCTGTGGACAGCAACTTGAGCCGAGAACAGCGCCGGGCCCGGGAAAAGGTGACGGGGCAGAAGCCCATGGTCTTTCCCGCACCCGTCCGCACGGAACAGCCCGACGTGCAGGGCCTGAACATCCGCCTGGAGATTTTCGAGGGTCCGCTCGATCTGCTGCTGCATCTCATCCGCACTCAGGAACTCGACATCTACGACATCCCCATTGCCCAGGTGACCGATCAGTATCTGGGTTTCCTGGAAGTCATGAAGGACCTCAACATCAACATCGCCGGCGAATTCCTGGTTATGGCGGCCCAACTCATCCTCATCAAGTCGCGCATGCTGCTGCCGCCCGACCCCTCAGAAGAAGACGACGAAGACTTCATCGATCCGCGGGCCGAACTGGTCGACCGGCTTCTCGAATACGAGAAGTTCAAGAATGCGGCTGATCTGCTTTATGAGCGCGAGACGGTCGAACTGGGCGTCCACGCCCGCGGCTGGGAAGAGTTCGCCGACGACGAAAAAGAGATCGTGGACGTCAACGTCTTCGATCTTGTCAGGGCTTTCCACGGCATCGTCGAGCGCTACAAGGAAAAGGTCGTCATCGAAGTTGATCACGAACCGGCCACCATCGAGGAGAAGATGGAAGAGCTCCGCCGCCTGGTGGCCCTTAAGCGCGAGTTCTACTTCTCGATGTTCTTCGAGTCGCGCATCAGCAAATTCCACATCGTGCTGACCTTTTTTGCCCTTTTGGAGCTGGTGCGGATGGAGGAGGTCCGCCTTTATCAAAAGGGCGTCTTCGAGGACATCCGGATCAAGGCATGCTAGAGATTCACAACCAAATCCTCTCCATCCTCTTCGCCTCCCGCGACCCCGTCTCCATCGCCGAGCTGCAAGAGGTCTTTCCCGAGCGCGAGGCCACCGAAATCCGCGAGGCCATGGAAGTCCTGCGCGAGGACTTCAACCAGATGCAGGCTGCCGTGGAATTGCGCCAGGTAGCAGGGGGATTCCGAATCACCACGCTGCCCGAGCATCACGAGACGATCCGCGAATATCTCAAGAACAAGCCCTCCGCCAAGCTGACCATGGCAGCCCTGGAGACGCTGGCCGTCGTGGCCTACAAGCAGCCCATCACTATTCCCGAGATCTCCGAGATCCGGGGAGTGAAGGGAAGTTCCACCATCAAGACCCTGCTGGAGAAGAAACTCATCGAAACCCGAGGACGCAAGAAGACAGCCGGACGGCCCATGCAATACGCTACTACCCGCGAGTTTCTCATTCACTTCGGCCTCAACGACCTTTCCGAACTCCCCACCTTGAAAGAGCTGGAAGAGATCCTCAGCCAGGACGACGACGAGTCGCTGGAACCGCCTGAAGAGGATCAAGACATCGATGACGCTTCCTAGAACATCAACCTGCTTAGAACGGCTTTGTATTGCTATGGACAGTCGACTTGACTTCATGGAACTTGCATGATACGGTCGCTTGCAAATGATATAAGGCCATGTTGTCATAGTTACTGCTAGAGATGTTGGGATTCCTGTTGATTGATTGTTGATTGTCTGACGAAATCCCGTCCAAAGTCTTTCGGGACTGTTGAGAATCTGGACCGTGCCGTCCTGGAGAAACCGGCCCGAACCTCGGCAAGTCCGGGGACTCCGTTCCGAGTGGGAGGATAGATGCGGATGGAGCTGGCTTTGTCGGTCGGGCTGATTGTGACCTCATTGGCGGGCTCGGGATGTTCGGAAAGCCCCTCGATTCAGGCCGCCGACGCAACCGCTCCGCTGGAACCGCCCTCCGAAGTGCAACTAAAGCTCCGGGCGCTGGCTCGACACGCACAACCTCCCGCTCTTCCACTCCAAGTCGAGGGTCTTTATCCTCGGATCGGAGAGGAAAGAAGCAGCGGTCTCAAAGAGGCCTTTTTTGTCCGTTATTGGCCAGGCCGCGGCGTCGTCATGGCCAGCGGCCGAATCCAGCGGCTGACTTTGCTGAATCAGGATTTCTCCGCTCACCGGCATTGGAGCGAACGGCTGGAGAACACTCCAAGCAACATCGAAGTGCTTGACGACGGTGTCCTGGTAGATGCGGGAGGCAGCCTTCTGCACCTGGACCCGGAGGGAATCCCCGGAAAGGCCTTCCACACCTTCCTCGACATTTTCGATTTAGTCACGGCGCCAGGTGAACAGATTTGGATCAATCCTGATCTGACGCCCATTCCATCCGAGAGGGCGTTGCTCCTGCGCCTGAACAGGCTGGGCCAGCGCACGGGGAAGGCTGGGCGGCGCTCTCAAGATGACAAATGGAAAGGACTTCTGGACAGGGTGTTTCTGGCGGCGGGCCCGGGGCGGATTGCGGCTGTCCACGCCATCATGCCTCAACTGCGGATTTTCGACTCCTCGACGGGGAGGGAGTTGGCGAGGACGCGAATCGATCATCCTTCCTTCGCATTCATGGCTCAGGCATACGACTGGCCTTACTACGACAGATCCAAGAGGTCGCTGCGAGCGCCCCGTTACACGGCGGGAGCGGCTGCTCTCGATGACCGCCTCTATGTCCTGCTCCATCTGCCCGACCCGGAGATCATCGAGTTTTCCTGGGAGGGGGAAGAGTTAAGGCGCTGGCGCCTCCGCGATTTGGGTTTCCAAGCGTTCGATTACGGCGGTTTCGACGTGCGGCGTTCTGAGGGCAAGCTCAAGTGGGTGACGTCGGTCGTCCACCGCTACCAGGAGGATGGCCGCAGACATTACCAACCAAGAGTCCTGGAAGTTTCCTTTCGAGCCTCGGAGGCCGGAGAGCCATGAAAGCGTTGATCCGCATCTTGATCGTGATGAATTTGGTGATCTTCGCCTTGGTGGCGATGCGGCTGCAAGAGTGGTGGACGAAGCCGACATTGGTGGAAGAGGGCCGCGGGCTCCTACTGGAACAGGTCGGGTCGCATGACTTTCCGTCACTCCGAATTCCAGATGAGCGGGGCGTGGTGGCTTTCTTTTCCAAAATCAACTCAAGCTGCGGGGCTTGGGGTGTGCTGGAGAATCTGCGAGAGGTGGCTGCGGTGAAGCCTGACTTGCCCGTCCTCATCGTACTCTCAGGGGCCTACGACGAACAGGATGCCAAGCACTTAAGAGAGAATTTCAATTTGCCCTTTCAAGTTCAGATCGCTGACGCCGGGTTGCTCCAGGCGTGGAGTGAGATTGAAGGCCGGCTCGGTTACGCCGTCCTCAACAAGACTGTGCTTGTACGCCAGGGCAACAAGTGGCAGCCGGTGGAGAGTCCCTCAAAGCTGACAGCAGAGCGATGGATGCTCCAGCCAGGGCTATGAAACCCGCTCGGGGCCCCAAAAGTTTTAGAAGTTGGCCTCCGGCCGGTAAGGCGGCCGGAAGCCGGGTTGAAGTGCAGCAGAACTACACTACGAAAGGACAGATTAGCATGAAAAAACAAGTAACTGCCATATTCGCTCTTTGTTTAGCCATGATCGTCGGATCCGCCATGTTGGTATCCGTGGACAGCCTCTCGGCTGACGCAGCGGTAGCTGCGGGCGATCTTTCTTGCGACGAGGTGAGAGGCTGCAGCGGGAGCGCTTCCTGTGAGTTCGGCTCGGCCGACGATGGCTGCATCCTCAGTTGCTCTGACGGCACCTCGGTTTGGTGCAACATCGGGGATCCTACGGCAAACTGATTGAGAACGACATAGACCTGAACCATCAGATTTAACTGAATCGCTGCACTTCAACCCTCTTTTTTTTGGAGGATCTTCAGCATTGATTGCCCTTCACGGCCTGAAGGCGGCTTTCCGGTCGCTGGCCCGGGGTGACCGGGCCATGTGGTTGACGGCGGGTGCCGTGGCCTTGATCGTCGCTTCGGCCACAGTGCTCTCCAGTCTTGCCAATGCGGTTTTGTGGCGGCCTTTAGCCTTTCAAGACGCCCACCAGGTGCACTTCCTGTATTGGGCTCAGAGAGAGCGGCCCGACCGGAAGATGACGCTCTCCTATCTCGACCTTCAAGATCTGCAGAAGCGCCTTCCGCAAGGCTCAGTTTCAGCCGCCGCCAGCCTTTCGCTCTCGTTCACGGGAGAGGACGGGTTTGACGAAGAGTTGGCGGTCGGGGCGGCTCTGCCCGGGTTGTTTCGGTTGTTGGGCGTGCGTCCCAGCCTGGGACGCCTGCCCGCCCCTGGAGAACGGGGAGTCGCGGTCCTCAACGAGCGTTTCTTCCGGACTCGTTATGGAGCCGATGAGAGCATCATCGGGCAGACCTTGCAGGGTCCTGATGGAGGACTGCAGATCGTGGGCGTCCTTCCTCGCCGCTATGCCTTCTTTTACCCCAACCCGACCGACTTGTGGATCTCCTTTCGTCCTGAGGAAGCTGACCTGAGAGGCCGCCGCTACCGCCATCTCCGGGCGGTGTTGCGGATGGACGCCGAAAACAGGGCCGCCATCGAGTCGGGCCTCAAGATCTACTCCGATGAGGCTCAGCAGCGGTTTCCGCGGATAAACTCCGGCTTGTCTCTGGCTACCCAACCCCTGCGCCAGCATCGGCTGGCCCGCTTGAGCGCTCCCTTCGATCTGCTTTTCGCCGGCCATGCCTTGCTCTACCTCATCGCCTGCGCCAACCTGGCGGCCCTGCTGTTAGGGCGGACGCTGCTGCGCAGCCGCGACTTCGCCGTCCGCAAAGCCATGGGAGCCACGGCTGGCCGCGTCATCCGCCAAGTCCTCAGCGAGGGACTGGTGCTGGCTCTGGCGGCCGGCGCCGTCGGGACGCTTCTGGCTTGGCTGGTCCGGGGCCTCTATCGCCAGTTCCTTCCGCCTCAGGCGCCCATCTTGTTTGAGGTGCCCTTTGACCTTCGCGTCCTGGGAACAGCCTTCGGGCTGAGTTTGCTGCTGGGGGTGCTTTCGAGCCTATTGGCCGCCTTTTATGCCGGCTTCCGCCACAGTCGGCGGCTGGTTTCGACTTCCTCCCGGCAGACGCTTTCACGAGGGCAATCCCGGGCCTTGGGCTTGGCCCTTTCCATGCAAGTCTCTTTGGCGGCAATATTGGCGGTCTGCGCGGCTTTGCTGACTCACAGCTTTTGGGGGCTTTCCAGGGTCGACCCCGGCTTTGAGGCTCAAGAGGCCGGGATCGTTACCCTCTCTATGGACCGGGAGGTCCTGCGCGAGCGCCCCCAACAGGTGGCTGCCATGAACGCTCTGCTGGCCCAAGTGCGCCGCATCCAGACCGCCCAAGAGGTCGAGCTGACCTCGCTGCCTCCCTTCGGCGGCCTCCTCAACGGATTCCTGGTGCCGCTGCATGGCCCTGGAGGCGAAGAGTCGAACGTCAACTACGCTGTTGTTTCGTCCGGCTACTTGCGCAGCGCCGGGGTAACCCAGCTTGGGGGACGCCCGTTCCGGCCGGAAGACGGCTGGGACAGCCCGCCAGTCGCCATCCTCAACCGGCGCCTGGCCGAACGTCTGTGGCCGGGACAGGACGCCTTGGGGAAGACCGTGACCACCAAGCCGCGTGGTCTTGAAAGAGAGCGCCGGGTGGTGGGCGTTGTGGAAGACACCCTGCACGGCTCGCTGGCCGAGGCGGCTCCCGAAATCGTCTATGTGCCTTACCAGCAGAGTCCGCTTCGCCTGATGAGCCTTTACCTGCGTGCCTCCCCCGACCACTTGAGTCCGCTGCTCACCCAGGTCCGCGAAATCGTCAAGACTCGACATTCAGGAATCAGAGTCTCCAAGGCGGTGGGGCTGGAAGACGTTCTGTGGGAGTCCATCGCAGAGCACCGCTTTATGGCCACGCTATTTGTGACGTATGCCCTGATCGGACTCTGCCTGATGTTCGTGGCGGTAGTGGCGATGGTGCGTCTGCAGGCCGGAAGCCGCTTGGACGAGATGGGCATCCGACGGGCCTTGGGCGCCTCGCGCGGCCAAGTCGTGAGGCACCTGCTCATCCCCCCGCTGCGGTTCACGGTGGCCGGCCTTATTCCCGGACTGGCTTTGGCCTACGCCTTTTCCCATCTGCTGGAATCGTGGATCTACGGATTAGCGCCGACAGCATTGTGGGTCTACTTCGTGATCGCGATTTTGGGCCTGGCATTCGCCCTGGCTGCATCCCTGGCCCCGGCCTTGAGCGCCGCCCGGCGTGATCCTGCCAGACTCCTCAAGGCCTGAAGGTTCCTTTTGATGGAATCGCCTCCGAATTGGTCTGACTTCGGGCTGCAACCGGTCAGGGTTGGACGGGCGAGGCGTGGTCGGGGCGTAGGGCCTCGGCACCGTAGAGGAGCAGGGCGGCGAAGAGCAATTCCACGACGAGCACGGTGGCAGTGTAGGCCTCCAGACCGTCCAGCACCAGGCTGGCCAGGCGTCCGCAGCCGACTCCCAGGAAGAGGATTCCCAGGCAGCGAAGCCATTCGCGTCCCGGTTGAGGACGCCGCAGCGCGTGCAGAATGATGGCCCCCAGGACCAGAACCAGCGCTCCGTAGAACGACCGCACCTCGCCCACTCCCGAAGGATTAAGCGGCTGCAGGTGGGCCAACTCGGCCATGCTGTGAGGCACGGTCAGCGCCGCCGCTCCGAAGAGAATGTTGATGAAGGCCACGGCACCCAGAATCATCTTGAGCCACATTCACTCAGGTTAGCATGGGTCTGGGCGACCGGCAGACTGCCGATCGCCCGTGCCATTGGCTCCAATCCGTCAAGGGGCTCCAGAGGCGGCGATCTCCCGGCTCGGTTCGCAGGAGGCCAGTTCGTCCAGCCCGGAGAGGAGATCTTCCACGAGGTCCTGTGGATTCTCGCAGCCCGGACTGAGGCGAACGAGGGTATCTTTGAGTCCCAGCTCTAACTGGTCCTCGACTGGAATGGAGGCATGGGTCATAGTGGCGGGATGGCAAATCAAGGCCTTGACCCCGCCCAGGCTTTCTGCCAGGGCGAAAAAGCGGCGGCTGGAGACGAAGTCCACCACCTGCTGGCGCGATGCCCGCAGTTCCAGGCTCACCATGCCGCCGAATCCGCTCATCTGGCGGCAGGCCACGGCGTGTCCCGGGTGATCGCTGAGGCCAGGAAAATAGACGCGTTCCACCGCAGGGTGACCCACCAGGGCTTGGGCGATGGCCTGGGCGTTCTCGGCATGGCGTTGGAGGCGCAGTTCCATGGTTTTGAGTCCTCGCAGAGTCAGCCAACAGTCGAAAGCCGAAGGCGTGCCTCCAGTAGCGTTCTGGAGGAAGCGGATGGGCTCGAAGACTGCCGGATCCTTGGCCAGGGCGGCTCCTTGAATCAGATCGGAGTGCCCGGAAAGGTACTTGGTGACGCTGTGGACCACGATGTCGGCTCCCAAATCGAAGGGCCTCTGGAAGAGAGGCGTGGCGAAGGTATTGTCGACGCCGGTGAGAGCTCCGTGGCGGCGGGCCGTCTGGGCGATGGCCGCAACGTCGTAAATCAGCAGGCGGGGATTGGTGGGCGTTTCCAGCCACACTAGTTTAACGCCTTGTCCCAGGGCTTCTTCCAGGGCTTCAGAGTCGTTGTAGTCGACCGTCAGGCACTTGATGTCAAAGCCCTTGTACACCTGATGCAAAAGGCGATGAGTTCCACCATAAACGTCCGGCGGAACCGTGATGTTATCTCCTGGCCGCAACAGTCCGTGAAAGACGGCGTTCTCGGCGCACAGGCCGGAGCTGAAGAGGGCGCAATGTTCGACGCCCTCCAACTCGGCCAATACTTCTTCCAGTCGTTGACGGGTGGGATTGTTGGTGCGCGTGTAGTCGAATCCTTTGTTCACAGCCGGAGCCCGCTGCTCGAAGGTCGAGGTCTGAAAGATGGGTGCGGCCAGCGCTCCCGTGGAGGGATCGGAGGGCTGGTGGGCGTGGATGGTCTTGGTAGCAAATCTCATGATGCAAGGTCCTTTCTATTTCGAATCCTTCGGATAAAGGTGCAGGCGCCGCCCTCGTCGAGGCTGCGGACACACAGGTCGAGGCCGAAGCGTCGGGCTGTCTCCAAGGCTTGAGGCTGAACGAGGTCGCATCCGCGCGAAGCCATCTCCAGGGCTTGATCGAATGTCAATTCGGGCAGCCGGCGGGCTTCGGGATAGCGCTTGGGATCAGCCTCGAAATAGCCAGGAACGTCTTTGATCAGCTCGCAGGTGTCGGCTTTAAGGGAAGCGGCCAGAAGGAGGGCCGTCCAGTCGGAGCCGCCCCGGCCCAGGGTCCGCAGACCCTGCCCGGGGGCCACGGCCAGGAATCCTGGGACGACCAGCAGCGGGTGACGGCGCAGCCAGCGCAGTAGGGGCAGCCGGCGCAGGCGGACGCGGGGAACCGCTGCTTCCTGGGGAAGTCCGGCGGGGCGTCCGGGATCGTGAGTGCCTTCCAGGTGAAGTCCGCATTGGTGGACGTTGAGTCCGCCCACGTCCTGACGGCGCGACCTGAGCGCCAGGGTCAGCAAGGCCACCGACCGCAGCTCGCCCGTCGACCAGAGAAGATCGAGGGCGTCGGCATCGGGTCGGGACTGATGGCGGGAAGCCTCCCGCAGGAGCCGGTCAGTGTGGCCATGCTGAGCCGAAACCACCACCAACAGGTGCCTCCCGGGCTCCTTGCGGCGGCGTGCGCAAAGATAATCGGCTACGGCTTGGTAGTCGTCCTGGCGGCGCAGAACCGACCCCCCTACTTTGAGGACGCTTAGAGCCAATTCAGCAGCCATGCGGCACCTCCAGGGCCCGTAAGGGCAGGATGTCAGATTGGGCAGCTTCGGCCAGAGCTTGGCCAACGGCTTCGACGCGGGCCCGTGAAGCCCGGCTGGTGAGAAGCCAGACGGTATCTGCTGCGGCGTGGCTGCCGCGCCCATGAAGACCGTGATCGGCCAGGAAGGCAAGGATATCGTCGAGTTCAGCCGGATCCGCCTTGAGGCGCAGAAACCAAGGTGTCCGGGGCGCCTGCAAGGTTGCAGGCGGGCCTTGCGGGGCAGGGAACTGGCTGGCCGGCCTGCTGTCGGAGGCGTCCTGGACGGACTCCCAGAGGTCGTCGAGAAGAGTCGCTGCGGTGACCTCGCAACCGGCGCCGGGGCCTTGATAGAAGAGGTTGGCTGCCGTCTGGCCGTGGGGAGCATCCTTGAGCAAGAGCAAGCCGTTCTCCAGGCCGTGGACTTGAGCCAGGGGATGACCGTTGGGCACATAGCAGGGGCCCACGAAGGCCTGTATGGCTTCTGCTCGATGGTTGCACGGTGAGGGCGGCTCGCTGAGCCAAGCACAGGCCGCCGGACGCACAACTCCCCCCAGCAGCCGGGCAGCCTGCAGGTCCATTGGCTGGAGGTTGGCCAGCGGTTGGACTTCCAGGGCCGCCGTGTCGACTTGGCGGGAGCACAAGCGCTGCAACAGCAGGGCCAGCTTCTCGGCACTGTCGCGCCCGCTCAGGTCGTTGGACGGGTCGGGTTCGGCCACACCCAGTTCTTGGGCTTCTGAGAGGGCCGGCTCCAGACCTTGACCTTCGCTCAGTCGAGTCAACAGATAGTTGCTGGTGCCGTTGAGGACGCCTTGCAGAGCGCTGAAGCGCCCGGCCAGGGGACGCGCCTCCAGGTTGCCGATGAAGGGGACGCCGGCCACGGCCGCGGCTTCGACGCGCAAACGGGTGCCATGGGCTTGAGCCAGGGCTGAAAGCTCGGCGCCGTGGGCCGCTACAAGCGACTTGTTGGCCGTGACCACGGGAATCCGCGCCTTGAGGCAGTGGGCCACCAGCGTGCGCGACGGCTCCACCCCTCCCAAGGCCTCCACGACAACGTCACAGGAGCACTTCAGGAAGCGCAGCGGATCGGCGGTGAGCAGCGCCGGGGGAGGCATTCCCTGGCGGGGGCGCGAGGTGTCGCGCACCAAGGCGCTGACAGGTTGCAGGTCAAGGCCCCGTCGCAGGAAGAACTCCCTTTCGCGGCGGCAAAGTTGAAGGAAGGCCTGTCCCACGCCTCCCGCTCCCAAGAGTCCGATGCGGACCTTGCGGATGTCGGGAGGTGCAGATGGACGAGGCGGCTTTTCCCGTAGAGGAAATAGCAGTGTACTCATAGCAGTTTTTTGTGTCCTTTCAGTGCACCATCGTGCACAACAAGGGACGCAAAGTGCATGTTCCTGATCGATGCCGCGCCTCAGCCGCCGTGGCCGCAGCCATCCGTTCCAGCCTGGCGGCGGACTGCGGGAGTCCGCGCAGGCTCAGCGGAGGCATGGATCGGTGCCAAGCCGCCAAACAGCAACGATTCGAACTCTGCGGGGACAAATGCGAAGCCGGCGCTTCAGGCGAAACAGCCGACCGCTGTTCATCTCCCCCAAAGGGCAGGAATTAGCACCTTGGTCCGGGCGACCAGGTTGCTGTGGCTTCATAGGGCCTGTTCCCTCAGCCACTCTTGATAAACGAGCTATCGCATTCCAAGAAATGGACAGCGCCCAAAAGCCTAACGCGGAGTCCTTTCTTCTGTCAAGGGATTTTCCGTCACGAACGCTGACTGGGATCCTTCGTGCCAGGGAACTTCTGGGCGCCGTCGGTTTCAAAGCCATCAGGTATACTTGTATTCGCTCGAGCTTCACCGTCGTGTCCGGTGCCTCGCACGCTGAGACACAGGGCCGCCTTTCCCGGCCGTCCGGCTGGGCCGGCTGGGGAGCATCGTCAGCCGTTGGAGACCAGGATGCCTCGTCGCCGCACCTTGCTCGTACTCCTCGCCGCCTTGATCGCCGCACTGCTGTGGATCGATCATCGACGGTCCCCGCCAGAAGCCGATGCACCGGCTTCACTTCGTCCACCAGACCGGGGACCAGGTGTAGGGGCCTCGCCCACCTCCGAGAGGTTCCGGGGAGGAAAGGCCGACCTGTCCTACCGGTCCCAGTTCAAGCGGGAGCTTTCCTCCGACGGGCAGGTGAAGATTTTTGGGACGGTGCGGGGACCGGAAGGTCAAACTCTGCCCTCATTGCCCATCCTGCTGATTCCCGTCGGTCCGAAATTCGAGTATCCGGTGCCCCGGGCCCTGGACCTTATCGGGCAAGATGAGGAAGCTGAGATTCCTGAGGAACTGCGTCGGGGATTTGACCGCCAGATCAAGTTGGCGTCCCGCAAGGATGGTTCCTTCGAGTTCCATCTTCCCGCCCAGGCACCGCTGGGCGTGCTCTTGGCTCGACGTCCCGGTTATGCGCCTGACTGGGGCAGTCTCGACCGTCGGCTGGCCGAGTGGCGGCGTGAGATGGAATACGATTCGGAATCTTGGCCCAGCGAACTGCAATTCGACCTGCAACTCCAGAGCGAGGGGCGCGTCACCGGCACTGTCTTGGTAGCGGGCAGCGGCACTCCTGCCCGGGGCGCGGCGGTGGAGATCTTCGATGCCGCCACCTCGCGCCGCGTCAACGCCGGCAATCAATGGTTGGTTTCAGGCAGGCCTCTGGCGGTGACCTCGGTGGACCGTGAGGGACGCTACCGGTTTTCCCAGTTGCCGCCCGGCATCTACGCGCTAGCCGCGGGTCCGGGACGGGAAGCCTACGCTCTGGGCACTTCCGAGCCCCGGCGGGTCCGGCTGGAGGCCGGTCAGTATCTCTCCGACATCGACTTCAAGCTGGAACAGGGAGGCACCTTGGCCGCCCGCATCGTCGATGACCGCGATCAGCCGGTTCGCGATGCTGTCTGCGCCGTGCTTCCCCATGTCACCCGTCTGCTTCCGCGCAACATCGAGACCCAGGCTTTCGGAATTGCCCGCTACGGTCAGGACAAGAGCGATGCCGCCGGACGCTGCTTCATCAAGGGACTGTGGCTGGACAAGCCCTACGTCCTCTCGGTCTACCACCCCGACCTCATCTCACGCGACAAGGCCCAGTTCACGGTCGGGTCTGATGAAAGACGAGAGGAGTTGGAGGTCCGCTTGTGGCGCCACTCCCGGATCGCCGGCTGGAGCACCGTGGGAGAGGGCGAGCCGGTCGGGAACGTCATGATCGGCCTCCACTCGGTCGATCTTCCCGAAGACCAATCCGTCGACCTCAGCCAGCGGTCCGATGAAGAAGGCCGCTTCGTCTTTCGAGGCCTGTCCCCGGGACGTTATCGGCTGACGGGAGGACAGATCAGGCGCTCTTCCAATCCGTTAGAGGTTCTCTTGGGACCAGGCGAGGTGCTGGACGACTTGACCTTGAAGATGGCTCACGGATGGTCGTCGTTGGCGGGACAAGTGGTGGACGATCGTGGCCGGGGAGTGCAAGGGGTCCTGGTGGAGATCCGCGGCGCGCCTGGTTCAGGTGATGGGCTCACGCGCTTGAAGACCGATGCCCAGGGACGTTTCAGTTCCGACCGGCTGCTGGGTGAAGCTTTCTGGCTGACCGCCAGCCACTTCGACTACCAGAGAGAAGACCTCGCCGAAATCCGCGCCGGCCGAAAGGATGTCCGCGTGGTGCTGCATCGCAGGGTTGTCCTTTCGGGCCGGCTCGTCGATTCTTCCGGACGTCCCATCCTCAAGGAGGACATTCCGGTCAGCGTCCTGCGGCTGGACGGTCCGCTTCCCGGTGTTCGGGTCTTTTCCGAGCCGCAGGGCCGCACTGACCCCGAAGGACGCTTCACCGTCCACTGCGAGGCTGGGAGAATCCAGTTGGAGTCCCAGACCAAAGGATTCGCCAAAGGGTACAGCCAGATCCTCGAAACCAGCCCTGGCGACCAGATTGACGACATCCGCTTGCAGCTCTCCTCCGAGGCAGTGGCCCATGGGCGGGTCACCGACTCCCGGGGACAGCCTGTCCAAGGTGCGGAGATTTCGGTCGGAGCGGTGACCCAAGATCCCAGCGCGCGGAGAATCTATACTCCAGCCACCTTCTCGCGCGATGGCGAAGGAGTCCTCAGCAGCGATGCTCAAGGCCGATTCGAAGCGGCTGGACTAGGGGCCGGCCAGTATGTCTTCACCGCCGACCACCCAGACTGGGCACCCTCCAGGCCACTGCAAATCACGATTGTTCAAGGCGAGAACCGAGTCGAGCTGGCGGACTTGCGGTTGCAGTCCCTGGCGCGGATCGAGGGCCGGGTCGTCAGAGACGGCAGGCCCTGGCCTTCCACAGTAGTTTCGCTCTTCTCTCAAGGCACCTACGGGATCCAAGCTGTGACCAATGCCGACGGAACCTTCCTTTTTCAGGACGTGAATCCTGGAATCTGTGTCCTCAGGGTTTCGGACGCCGGCTTGGCATCCCGCCAGCGCATCGACCTCAAGGAAGGCGGCACCCAACGGGTCACCCTCGAGTTGGTCCCCAGGGCTGTGGCCAACGTCGAGGTCTCGAACGCAGTTCCCGGCCAACGCTACCGACTTTGGCTGCGTCCCCTTCAGGAGCCGGGCGATCCCAATATCGGCATGGTTCGTGCCATTGCCTTCGGGAATGGCAGTCCCGATGGTTCTTTCACCGTGCAAATAGCAGCCCACGCCCCCTCGCGCTACGTCCTCGAGATCTTTCCACTGGGTGAGGGTTCAGCGTCCCTCGTGACCCGGGTCTTGCGGACTCCGCTTGCGAGCACCAACCTCTCACTGCGCTCGGGAGAGCAGACCGTGACCGTCGAGTTACCGCAGCACTGACACCGGGAGGGAGGCCATTCTCCTCCTGGACACGTCTCTCTGGAGGTCTGCCCAAGAGCGGGCCGAACCCGATATAATCCAAGCGTCCCTCTCCTCGGGAAGGAGATTCTCTATGGCAGGTGCACCCCACTACGACGTGGTCATCATTGGAGCCGGGCTGGCCGGCCTTTCCTTGAGCCGCCAGTTTCTGCTCTACAGCGACAAGAGCGTTCTTGTGCTCGACAAACGCGCCGAGGTTCCGCCCAAGAAGCAGAAAGTGGGCGAATCGCTGGTACAAGTCGGAGGCTATTATCTGGGCAAAGTCCTCGATCTTGAAGAATACCTGCTGTGCAACCACTTCATGAAGTACAACTTGCGTTTCTACTGGAAGAGCCAAGGGCGCGGCAACGACCGATTTGAGGATTACTCCCAGACCTATATCCGCAATTTTTCCAACATCGGCTGCTATCAGCTCGACCGAAATGCTTTTGAGGGCGAGTTGCTGCGGCTCAATCAGCAGGATGAACGCTTTCAGTTCGAGGCACCGGTACGGCTGGGTGAGGTTGACTTTGCCGACGACGACGAGACGCCCCACCGCGTCCGCTACCGCAGAGGGGGAGCCGAGCAGGAAGTCACCTGCGACTGGGTGGTGGACGCCTCCGGACGCGCCAAGATCCTGGCCCGGCGCAAGGACATGGAGCGCGACAATGAGATCCGCCATGGAGCCTCCTTCGCCTGGGTTGAAGGGCTGGTCGACATCGACAAGCTCACCGACGGCTCTCTTAAGGACGTCCTGGGCAAGCGCTCGCGGCGCGATATCGGACATCTGCCGCTGTGGCTGGCCACAAATCACTTCATGGGCGAGGGATTCTGGTTCTGGGTTATTCCGCTGCAAGGCAAGACCAGCCTGGGACTGGTCTACGACCGGCGCGTGCTCTCACCTGAGAAGGTCTCCAGCGCCGAGAAGCTGCTGGATTGGGCCTGTCGTGAGTTCCCGCTCTTCAAGCGCGATCTGCCCGGGCGCAAAGTGCTCGATTTCGGACGCTATCCCGATTATTCCTACGACTGCCGCAAGACCATCGATGGCGGACGCTGGGCTCTCACCGGCGAATCAGGACGCTTCACGGACCCGCTCTACAGTCCGGGCAGCGACTTCATCGCCATCCACAACACGCTGATCTTCCAGGCTGTCCTGACCGAAGATCCCGTGAGAAGAGCCGTCCGCTGCAAGCTCTACGAACTGATGATGCGCTCGCTCTACTCGGCTTGGGTTCCGGCCTTTGCGGTCAGCTACGACGCCTTGGGAGATCGCGAGTGTTTCGTCCTCAAGTACACCTGGGAGTTGTCGATCTACTTCTCCTTCTTCGTTTTCCCCTTCATCAACGGCCTGATGGGTGAAGAGCGCTTCGTGATGCCTTACCTCAAGCGTTTGGGACGCCTGGGGCCGCTCAACGACGGCGTGCAGAAGCTGCTCAGTGACTACTTCCAGTGGAAGAAGGCCCAAGGCCTTTTGGGAAACAAGGAACCCGTCCACCATGAGCTGACCCGGATCAGCACCCTGAGTCGGGCAGAGAAGACCTTTTACCGTGTGGACGTATCCGCCTCTGAAGCCCGGGAGGTGTTGGACGAGCAGCTTGAGAACCTGGAAGAACTGGCCCGTTTCATTGCCGCCCAGGTGGCCGCTGAAGCCTTGGCCGAGCCTGACGCGCGCACCAACCGCGCCTTCGTCGAGGGCATCGATCTCGACAACTTGCGATTCGATTCGGACGGCTTTCGCCAGCGTCTGCAAGCCTGCCGCGATAGCAGCGAACAATACTCCTGGGACTGGAATCCTCACCTGCTAGCTGGCAGAATGCAGTCAGAGAGCGAGAGATTCGGCAGCCAAGTCGGAGCTTCCTAAAGGGGGCGATTCGCCTCCTCCGCTTAGGCTACGGAGGGTAGTGGGCGAGGGCAAGTCAGAGCTCCCTTCTATGGAGCCGTACGCCAGCCCAGGGTAGAGCGAGCCGCGAAGCGGCACAGCGCTGCCCTGGGTACGACCGATGATGCAGATCAAACGCTGAAGGCTTGAAATAGCGTTACGTGTCAGAACGAAACTTCCGACGCAATCTAAGGGTTTGGAAGGAGTCACCAACGTGCAGGATTACGCTCCATTATTGGAACGGGCTTTCGATTTCATTCCGCAGGAAGACGACTACATGGTCGGGGAGATCGAAGGCGAGATTCCGCCTTTTGTGAAGGGCGACTACTACGTCAATGGTCCGGCCCGCTTCAGCCGAGGCGGTGTCCGCTACCGCCATTGGCTGGATGGAGACGGCATGGTCTGTCACCTGCACTTCGGCTCCGAGGGCGTCCGCTTGGTCAACCGTTTCGTGCGCACCGTCAAATGGGAACGGGAAGAAGAGGCTGGCAAAGCCATCTTCCGGACTTTCGGCACCGCCTTTGAGGGCGATCAACTCAACCAACGGGGCACTGGGCTGGAATCGCCTGCTAACGTCAGCGTCTACGAGCACGGCGGAACGCTCCTGGCTTTCGGCGAGCAGGGCCTGCCCTACCGTCTCCAGGACGATACCCTGCAAACCCAAGGCCTGCATACCTTTGGCGACCGCTTGAGCGAGGTCACGCCCTTCGCCGCCCACCCCAAGATCGATCCCGGCACGGGAGAGCTCTTCAATTTCGGCGTGGCGTTCTCGGCCCTCAGGCCCAACCTGATCGTCTACCGCTTTGACGCTCAGGGCGGACTGGTGATGCGCAAGCGCCATCCGCTCGACGCTCCCTGCTCGCTCCACGATTTCGGACTCAGCCCCAACCACACCTGCTTCTACATCAGTCCCTACGTGCTGGACATGCAGGTCCTCCGTGAGGGCGGATCGCTGATCGATTCCCTCAGCTTTGAGGAAAGGGAATCGGGCCGTCTCATCGTCGCGGCCCGCGAATCGGGTGGACAGCGCGCCGATCTCAAGATGGGTCCCGGCTACTGCCTGCACGTCATCAACACCTGGGAAGAAGACGGCCTGCTGCACTTCGACTTGGTGCAGTTGGACGAGCCGGCCTATCCCCACTATCAGGAGATGCCCGAGCTGTTCAATGAGGTGGGGTTGGGCCGCCCCGTGCGCTTCACGCTCGACACCCACACCTGGAAACTGGTTGAGCAAAAACAGCTTAACTATGAGCTGGCGCCTGATTTTCCAGCCATTGATCCGCGTCTCACCACCCGCCGCTACGACGACTTTTGGATGTTGGGAATTTCCGCCGCCGGCAATTCTGGACGCAAGTTCTTCGACCAGTTGGTCCGCTGCCGCTGGAGCGAACCCGAGTTGGAAGACCTCTACCAAGCGCCTGCCAAGCACTACCTGGGAGGCGAGCCCATCTTCATTCCTGATCCTGAGAGCGGAAACGGTGTCATCATCTGCCAGATCTACGACGCCCAAAACCGCAAGGCCTCCTTCGCTCTCTTCGATCCACTCAAGATCAACCAAGGACCTCTGGCCCGCCTCCATTTGCGCCATCCCATCCCCCCGCTTTTCCACGCCTCCTGGACCCCCGCTCAAGGTCAGGACTATGACCCCGACTACCAGCCGGGCGATGACTGGTTCAAGAAATGACCTTGGGGTCGGGAGAATCCACATCGTGCTTGACGGTTGGGCTTCAAGCGAGTATCCAAGAGGGCACGATGAGCTATCTGACCGACCCGGCTGCCATACTGGCCGTGCTGTTTTTCAATGTGGTGGTTACGGAATGGCTGGTGCGCAAGACCTTCTTCCGCCATGTGGGAACGGCTTTGCTGGTGATTCTGGTAACGGCCTTGGTCAGTAATCTGGGCGTCATCCCCACCCGAGCCTCCCAGACGCCGGTCTACGGCGGCATCTTTGCCTTTGTGGCTCCGCTGGCCATCTTCCTGCCCCTGCTGCAAGTCAATCTTCGGGACGTGCTCAAGGCGGGAGGTCCGATGTTGGCGGCCTTCGCGCTGGGGGCGGCGGGCACGGTGGCGGGCGCGTTGACGGGCGTGTGGACTGCCGACGCCGAAGCCGCTTTCGGCAATGACTTCAGGGCCCTGGCCGGCATGTTTACCGGCACTTATATCGGCGGGGGCATCAATTTCAACGCCTTGGCTCTGCACTACGGCATCGCCGAGGACGGCATTCTCTTCGCCGGATCGACAGCCGTCGACAACATCCTCACGGCCCTTTGGATGATGGCCACAATCGGCCTCCCGCGGGTTCTGCTCAGGTACTTCCCGCGCAAGAAGCAGGAGAGCGAGCCCGTCTCGGCATCCCACACCCACGTTGATGAAGACAAGGAATGGCTTCATCCGGGCAACCTGGCCCTGCTGTTAGGCATGGGCGGGGCGGCCATCTGGATTTCCAATATCACCGCCGCTTGGCTGGGTGGCTATGGATGGCCCATCCCCTCGATCGTGGTCCTCACCACCATCGCCTTGATCCTGGGCCAGTTTGAGGCCGTCAACCGCCTGCCGGGGACCCGAGCGCTGGGCATGCTGGCCATCTACATCTTCCTGGCGGTCATCGGAGCTTTCTGCGACTTGACTGCTTTCGAGGAAATCGGCGACTTGGGCTACGCCCTTTTCATCTTCGCCACCACCATCATCTTTGTGCACGGACTGATCCTTTTTGTCGTGGGCGGTCTCTTCAAGCTCGACTGGGAGGTCGTGGCCATCGCCTCCCAAGCCAACGTTGGCGGCGCTCCTTCGGCTTTGGCGCTAGCCCGCAGCTTCCGCCGCCCCGACCTCGTCCTCCCCAGCGTCCTCATCGGCACCCTGGGCTACGGCCTGGGCACCTACATCGGCTTCGCGGTCGCTGGACTGCTGGGCTGATCCTCGCATCCTGCTCGTTTTGCTTTGAGAAAGCATTAGCAACCGAAGCCCGGCTTGCGATACCGTAACTGTCCCACGCCTGGCAAGGACATCGACACTGCTTGCGTGACAGATGCTGCCTCGCGGGCGGCCTAGGTCAAGTGACCCTCGCCGCTTGGCGACTACTTCTTGCTGTCCGGCGGGGATTGCATTTGCCAGAAATCGCCGGTGAGTCCGGCGTTTCTGAGGAGTTGCTGGCGTTGTTCGGGACTGCGGCGTTTCCAGTGCAGGTCAAGGCGGTCGTCGTACCACGACTGGGCCAGCTTCCAGAGGGTTGAGGGCGGGAAGATGGCTCCTGGCTCGAGATCTTGGGAGCGGCACCAGCGGTGAACTTCGCCCTCCGACCGGAAGGCCAGCATGGTGGCTCAACTGAATCCGATGCTCTTCCACCAGTCGCGGGCGGGAACGGCGAAGTGGATCACCGCCTGCACCGGTTCCAGGCGTCCCTCCCGCACCCGGAAGCGCAGCGGGCGGTTGTCGATGGGTGAGAGGGTTTCAATTTCCCCGTCGCGATGCAGCAGGCCCAAGATGGCGAAGGCGTCCCAGATGCAGTTTCCGAACCAATTCTGGCCGCCGCTGCGCACGGGGAAGGCCGTAGGCAGGGCCGAGAAGGGCTCGGCCATCCACAGGTAGGGGCTGTCGGGCAGCAGGACGATGGCGTTCTCTTCCGCCTCCAGGTGGCTCAAGAGACGCCCCAGTTCCTCTGGAGCCATCCCAAAGCGGTCACACATCTCCAAGGGCGAAGGGGCCCGGGCCTCCTCGGCGAACGTCCGGTAAACGAACAACCTGACTTGGTCGATG
This sequence comes from Acidobacteriota bacterium, assembly GCA_035471925.1. Classification (GTDB taxonomy): domain Bacteria; phylum Acidobacteriota; class UBA6911; order RPQK01; family DATIPO01; genus JANQFM01. The sequence goes on along the minus strand of DATIPO010000081.1, from coordinate 71,084 downwards.
ATGTCCCGCTTCCACTCGCCCACGATCACCTCCGGTTAGACTTCCTGAATGGGCCTCGGCTGTCGTCGCCCCTCAAGCAGGGTTTCGCCAATCCTTAGAGTAGCTGCTTGGCGAGCCTTCTGGAAGGGCTGGTGGAGGCGCCCAACCGTCCTGGTCAGTCTGGCATGTTCTCAGTGTCATCTTCCAAGCTGACGGGAACTTGGAAGTCCTAGGGTGGCGGAGGGAGGGAAGGAGCGGGCGTCATTGTGTCGGCTTTGCCGGTTACTCGATGTTCTGGGTGGTCGGACGACTCAGCGAAAGTCTTCCTTGCGCAAGCCCAGGCGCTTCATTTTCTCGTGCACGGAGCGAGGGTCAAGGCCAGAGCGTTCCGCCACCTCGCGGACCCGTCCGCGGCAGGCCGTGAACATCTCGTTGAAGTAGATGGAGTCCAAGCTCTCCAGGACGCTGCGCCGCAGAGCCGGGTAAGGCTGCTCTCGCCAATCGTCCGCCAAGAGCTGCGACCGGCACGCCGCCTGCCGGCTTAAAGCTGTTACTGACGCCGGGAGATCGTCCACTCCGATGGAGCAGGAGCGGCTCAACAAAACCGCCCTCTCCACGACATTGGCCAACTCACGGACGTTGCCCGGCCACCGGTACCGGACCAGCGCCTCAAGTGCCTGAGGAGTGAAGTCGTGCTTGGGACGGCCCAGGCGTTGTCCGAACTGGCTCAGGAACCCTTCTGCTAACTCTGGAATATCTTCCCGACGTTCGCGCAGAGGAGGCACTTCCAGGGTTATCACGCTCAGCCGATGGAAGAGGTCGGCTCGGAAGTCCTCTTGCGAAACAGCCGTCTCCAGATCGCGATGAGTGGCTGCGATTAGACGGATGTCCACGCTAATTTCCTTCTCACCGCCTAGACGGCGAAAGCGCCGCTCCTGCAAGATCCGAAGCAGTTTCACCTGCAACCCGAGCGGGATGTCTCCGACTTCGTCCAGGAATAGCGTACCTCGATGGGCCTGCTCGAATAAGCCTCGGCGGGAGCGCTCAGCTCCAGTGAAGGCACCTCGTTCCGACCCGAACAGCTCACTCTCCAAAAGCGATTCTGGCAGTGCCGCGCAGTGGACCGGAAGAAATTCAGCATCCTTTCGGCGACTGCGATGGTGAATGTTCTTGGCCAGCCATTCCTTACCAGTTCCGGTCTCGCCCAGAATCAAAAGCGTACTATCGCTGGGGGCCACCTGCCGGGTCATTTCAAGCAGTTGAAGCATGGAACGGGCCTTGGATTGGAGAAGATTCTCGCTGGGCCTGCCGACCGCAGGCCGCGAAGCCCGCCGTTCTCTTTGGCAGCGCCGGACCTGGCTGGCCAGAGCCGCCTCCAGCAGTTTGTCAGGCAGCTTTCGGTTCAACACGGCGAATGCACCGGCTGCAAGGAGCCGGGCCCGTGTCTCCATGTCCTCCTCGTCCTGCAAGACCACTACGGCCGGCCGGTTTCCTGAAGCGGCCAGTTCGCGCATCGATTCCTCAGCCGGATGGCGGAGGTCTCGACGCTGCAAAAGGAGCATATCGGCTCCCGACTGACCGGCTTCTTCCGGGGAAAGAGCCTCCCTCGCGATGACGTCGCCGCCGGACAGCAGCTTCTGTATTCTGCGCCGGAAAGGCTCCTCCTGTCCGGCGACCACGACTTCGATCAGCATGCTCTGTTCAGACTTCCTCGCGACCGGGGCTATCGATGTTCAATAATCTATCGAAAACAGCAGACTCGTGTGCACTCCATCATACGCCATTTTTCTGGCTCGATCCCGAATCGGAAGCCGCCACCCGGTTTTTTCGGAAGCCGATTGCCGATTCTCCCCCATGTCAGGGTGGGTGCCAGACCGCAAAATGTTGATGGTACAAAGCTTTGCGAGCGCCTCTAAAGAAAAACGTGGAATGGCATGGCCCATGCTGACAGGGAGGTCGTTCAGTCCGGCCACGCCCGGTTTTAGGGCGAAGGCAGAATGGTTCCGCGAGGCCGGACGTGGACCTTTTGAATCTCGAAAGAGGCATTTCATGCGAGTGTTTTTTCTCGTCTTGTTGTTCTCGGCATTGACCTTGGCGGCATCGCCTCAGCAATCGGACCTTTCGGATGTTGTTCTCGAGGCCGCCGTAGAGGCTCATGGCGGTGTATCCGCCATTAGCCCCACCATCGACGCGACTTCTTTCGGAAACCAGACTTTTTGGGCCGGTCAAGAGACCCTTCAGCGCTCCCTGCGGCTCGATACTAGCGGCGCCTTTCAAATGAGGATGACGTTGCAGGCCGCCAACCGCACTCCCAAAGTCTACGTTAGCGACGGACGTCTGGCGTGGTCGCAGGAAGGTGACCGGACGCGAAGCATCGCTGAGCGGCAAGCCGCCAATCAACCGAATCCCTTCAATCCTGTAACCGGTTTGCTCGGCGCCTATCTGCGGAATGCTTTTGAGCCTACTTACCTGGGTCTGGAAAGAGACGGGAACGTTCCCTATCACCGGATTCTGCTGCAACTGCGTGATCCCGATTCTTCGCGAGTCGCCCAGGGACGTTCGGTGGACCGCGCATACGAAGTCCTCATCGAGGACGGCACTTTCTTGATCGCCGAAGTGAGCGTTGTGGGCGCAGACTGGGCCAGCCACCATCCCGAACTGTGGGAGCGCTGGCAGTACTCCGACTTTCGCCAGGTGGAGGGTCTAATCGTCCCCTTCTTCATCGAGCACTTTCACAACGGGGTCGAGATCAGCCAAACCGAGCTGTCTTCCTTCACTTTGACCCAACACGGCCCAATTTTCCGGGAACCTGTTGGCAACTGAACCCTTGACTTATGCAATCGAAAAGAATGCTTTCACCTTGGATGGAGCTTTCCATGAAAACCTCGTCGTTTGTTCGCATCATGACAGTCCTTGTACTTATCTTGTCTGTGGGGTTTACCCTGCCGATCTTGGGCCAGCCTGAGAGGACGGAGTACGTCAGCGGCGACAACGCCACTGGCGTCACGCCTTTCGGCAGCTATTCGGGGCACCGCGAGCGCATCGACCTCAACAACCTCAACCTCAATGTCGTGATTCCGCTCTTCACCCTGCGGGGGCGCAACGGAAACGACGTCACTATCTTCGCCCACTACAACTCGGTTCAGCGCGAGTGGATCGAACGTGAACGCTTCGGAGAAACCGTCTACGACCTTGAGGGAATCGTGGCAGCCGGCAGCGAGCACTTCGATATCCAGATCGCTCCCCGGCTGACCTATGTCGACGGCTTTTATCAGTCGGGCCAGGTGCAGATGTACCAAAACCGCAACATCCTGCGCCAGACCGACGGCACCCGCAACGAGTTCGTCAACAAGGACACCGACGGCGATGTCACGCCGGCCGCCTATTCGTCGCTCGAACGCTTCCGTACTTTGGACGGCAGCACCATGGAAATCCGGGAGCTGGTCAACAACACTCGCCTGGATCTTTATCTGAAGAACGGGACGCAAGTCCGTTTCGACGGTTCCGGCGCCCTGCCCGCATACGCTCAGTATGCGCGGGACACCAATGGCAACAAGATCACCTATAACGTCACGGCCACGGCCAATCCACAAACCCTGACCGATACTCTGGGCCGCGTCGTCGAGCGCCGCACCTACGTGGAAGGCACTGATTCGGTGATCGAAATCAGGGTGCTTGAGGGAAACGGCAATCCTCTCATCTACAAGCTGACGCTTAACCAGGCTCAAACTCAGCAGCGCCTGATTTTCCCCAGCGGCATGACCTATGTGATGGACTTCGCCAATTCCGGTCCGCTGACGCAGCCGGACGGCGTTGCGACGGCAATCACCGATCGTCGATTAACCAAAATCACCTACCCGGGCGGCGGCTATACCCGCTACACCTGGGGGTTGACGGAATCCAACACCAAGACCGCCGTTACGGGCAAGTACGTCAACGACACCTTGGGCGAAGACGCCTACCTTTACACCCGTCCGGTGGGCTATACGAAGGTCCAGCGCCCGACAGGCGACTCCACGCGTCACTACTTCACCCCCATCATCCTGCCCAAGGTCAAGCTGGAAACCAAAGTCGAATCCTACAACTCCTCGGGCGGTCTCCTGAAGACAGTCCTCAAGGAGTGGAATTCGACCTTCGGAGACCCGCGGCTGACGCGCGAGACGACCATCATCAACGACGTCTCGCCTAACCTCCACCGCAAGACCGAGTTCACCTACGACACCAACGGATACCTCAAGTCAGGCGGTGCCCGGACCAGCAACAGCAACATCACCGAGATGCGGGAGTTCGATTGGGGAAGCAGCGGGCCCGGCTCACAACTGCGTCGCAAGGCCTTTACCTACCTGAACACCACTTCCTACAATGTCGACAACCTGCACATCGTCGACCGGGTGACTCAGGAAGCCGTCTATCCGGGAACCTCAAGCACCGCCAAAGCCCGTACGGACTTGTACTACGACGAGTACACGTCGCCTTGGACGCTGCTCGACACCTCGGGCGCCGTTCAGCGCGACTCAGCCTTCGGCACCTCTTACACGACGCGGGGAAACCTCAGCCGCAAAGTCCGCTGGCTGACGGGCGTCGATCCCACCACCCGCTACCGCTACGATATCGCCGGAAACGTGCGCGAAGAGCAGAATCCACGCCTCAACAAGACGCTGACAAGCTACTCTTCAACTACCCAGTTCGCCTACCCCACCCAAGTCACAGATCCCAAGGGATACATCCACAGCTTCGCCTACGATTTCAGCAACACCACCAAGCGCGGCCTGGGCTACCGCTTGACGGAAACCGACGTCAGCAACGGCAGCTTGGTCACCAGCTTCACCTACGATAAGCAGGGACGCATCAGCCAAGTCGTCTTCCCGGACGGCGGGCGGGTCAAGAACTACTACTCCGACCTCAACCTGACCAGCCAGCACGAGGGCGCCTTTGTGTTCGTCAACCGCGCTTCCGTCCTGCCTTTACGTTCCAAGAGCTACACCTTGATCGCCTCAGGATCGCCTCCGCTGGAGAAGGCGGAACTAACGGTCTTCGACGGTTTGGGGCAGATTCTGATGACGGCGGTGAGCAATGGAACACAGATGGATTGGGTGAGGACCGAATATGACACCGTCGGACGCGCTTGGCGCACCAGCAACACGGCCACCTTGGCCAGCAGCATAGAAAGCCCTGCGGTCGGGACAAACTTCACCAAGTGGACCACTACCAACTACGATGCGCTGGACCGAATCATCGAAATCGTCTTCCAGGACGGACAGAAGATCACCACCCAGTATCCCGGCAAGAACATCATCATCACCGACCAATTGGGCAACCCCAGGCAGACGACCAGCGACGGGTTGGGCCGTACGGTTTCGGCCCGTGAGCCTAGTCCTTCCACTGGGTCGCTGACAACCGGGTACTATGACACCTTCTACGGCTACGACGCCCTCGACAACCTCACCAGCGTCACGCAGGGTTCGCAGTCCCGCACCTTCATTTACGACACGCTTGGACGGCTGACGTCCCAGACGATTCCGGAATCCGGCGTCACGACCTTCGGTTACGACACCAACGGGAACCGCGTCCAGCGGACCGATGCCCGCAACGTCACCACCAATTACAACAGCTACGACGTACTTGACCGTCTTGGAAGCATCACTTACTCGGACGGCACCCCCACCGTCAGCTTCACCTATGACTCGGCGTCCTCCACCTACGCCAAGGGCCGTTTGACGGGGCGAAGCGACGGCGCGGGAAGCGAAACCGTCGGCTACGACAAGATGGGCCGGATCGCGGCCCACTCCCGAACCCTCGGATCGGTCACTTTAGCAACCGGCTACGTCTACAATCTGGCTGGCGGAATCGAAGAAGAGCGCTATCCGGGCATCTACGACGGGACGCACGCCCTTACCGTTTACCGCGATTACGATAGCTCGGGCCGCGCCATCAAGACGTGGTGGGACAATGGGTCAACTGCCTTTCAGCAAATGGTCAACAGCTATGCCATGAGCTACAGCACAGGCGGCACGGCCACTGAAACCACTGTTCTGGCCAACGGTGCGGTGGAAACCGTCAGCTACAACACCCGCGAGCAACCCTGGCGCCGCCTCGTGCAGAAGTCGTCGACCACGCTGATGGACTTCACCTACACCTTCGCGCGTCCGGGCGATTCGAAGAACAACGGCAACGTCTTTGCCTTAAACGACGCGGTGATCGCCAACCGCAACCAAACCTTCGCCTACGACTACCTCAACCGGATGACATCGGCTTCCTCGCCGCTGTGGACGCACACCTATGGCTACGACCGATACGGCAACCTCACGAGCCGGACGTCCACGGGCAGCGGACTCGGATCGCTGAGTCTCACCGTTTCAGCAACGACCAACCGCATCACCAGTGCCGGGTACACTTTCGACTCAGCCGGCAACCTGACCGCCGCCCCTGGCAGCCTCACCTTCCAATACGATGGCGAGGAGCGGCTTAAGTCGGCCAATAACGGCGTTCTGGGAACTTACACCTACGACGCTGAAGACCGGCGGGCGAAGAAAGTCACCTCCTCTGAAACCCGGTACTACTTCTACGACCTTAACGGCAACGCCGTGTGGGAATACAAAGTCGGCCTCGGATGGGAGACGTACAATCACTACTTCCGCGGTCGCTTGGCCCTGGTCAATTCTTCGGCAGCCGCTGCCGCTCCTCTTTGGGTTTGCAGCGACCACCTGGGAAGCCCGCGGGTCAAGCTCAACTCCGCTGGCACGGTTTTCTCGCGCGACTGGTACTTCCCCTTCGGCGCTCCCTGGCTGCCGAGTCTGGATGGCATCAAGTCTCACTTCAACGGCAAGGCGAGGGACGGCGAAACCGATCTGCTCGATTACGGCCTGCGCCTCTACTATCCCGTGCTGAGCCGCTTCGTCCACGTTGATCCTGCCGACGACAGCGACCTCTCCGATCCTCAGCGCTGGAACAAGTACACCTACGTACGCAACAACCCGGTGGCCTTCAAGGATCCGGACGGTGCCATCATCGAGACCGTCTGGGACGTCGCCAACATCACCCTTGGAGTCGCCTCCTTTGTCTCTAACGTCAGGGAAGGCAACGTCGGTGCTGCTATCATTGACGGGCTGGGTGTTGCTGTCGATACGGTCGCCGCTGTCGTTCCGGTCGTCCCCGGCGGAGCCGGCACTCTGATCAAGGCCGTCCGCGCCGGAGACAAGGCCCTGGACGCCATCGACACCACCGCCGACGTCGCCAAAACCGCCGACCGCGTCGCCGGAGCCGCGGGTGGCCTCGCCGGTACGCGCCGAGGGGTGCAGAACGAATCCAGGGTGTTGGAATCTATTGGCGAAACCAAAAACACCCAGAAAGTTGCGGGACGAGAGGGAAATTCGATCCCAGACTTCTTGAACGAACGGCAAGTCGGTGAGATCAAGGATACGAGAAGTGTGTCAAACACCCGCCAACTTCGAATTCAGAGGGATGCCGCAAACCAGAGTGGCCGTGAGCACGTGGTGATTACCGGCACAAACACGCAAGTGTCTAAACCTCTGGTTGACTCAGGTACTAGAATCTCCAGACGTACTGACATCGGACCCAAGCCTCCCAGCTAGGTGAAAAACGGCACGTGAGGATCAGTCCAGAGCGTGGCCGACCAAAGGTTCGCTGTGGACTTCAACTTTCCGATAAGAGAGGATGAAGGATGTCCAATGATTATGTCCTAAGCGTGAATACAGACAAAGACCTGGGGAATCGGGCTTTCATGCAGCGTCTGCTGAGGCGTTGGGTGGGGGAAATCGATGAGCCATTGCGTGTGAGTCATTTCGATGACGGCGAACCTGTCCGAAGACCCTTTGCCGAGGAAGGCGTGGAGGCCGCCGTTGAATTGTGGCAGCAGGAGGGAAGAAGTCCCTTTCTGGCCCGCCGAAAGAGTCCGCGTCAAATGGTCGTGATCGACTGGCGCGCGGAAAGGGGACTCGACAAGCGCCCTTTTCCCTGGAGCTGCACCGTCTGGTTGTCGCCGCAGGCGGGCGACACGTTGACGAAGAAACTTTTCCGATTCCTCATCGAGGAGTTCGAGCCGGTCTTCGGCTCTGTTACGACCTACGAAGACAGATTGGCCAAGCATCTCGTTGAGTGGGATGATCCCCTGGGTCGGACCAGCCAAATGATGGGTCGCGATCCAGGTGAGACGATTCCCGGGATCTACTGGCAGACTTACTTCGGTCCTTGGGCTCTTGAGAAGATAGGCCTGGAGAAGTTCCACGAGATTGCGGATGCTGCCAAGGAACAGACCGGTGGCGGCCTTCTTGTGCAGCTTTACGAGCCAGGCCGACTGGCAGGAAGTCCGGAAGCCAGGGAGCGAGAGGCAGCGGTCCGCCGAGCGCTGGGTGAGGAGAACTTTTTCGATCCTGCCCAGGTTGATATCGAGAGCCTGAAGACGAAGCCCGCCGACGCCGCCCAGGTCGAGTCCCTCATCGGAGCCATGAAAGCCCGAAAGGGCGAAGATCAGTGAGGACTTGGCAAAGTCCTCGCTCAGGAGACAGGTTGAGGACAGTTTATGGCGGAAATGGTGTCTTGGCCGCCTGCTCGTGCCGACAATTCTTCATCTAGGGTGACCCCCAAGCATTCTGTCTCCGGGGAAACGGCTTCTTGGGCTTTGGGAGGTGCTCTGGTGATTTTAGAAGGCAGGAATCGTGAGGCGGGCAGGCAAGGAGGCCTTGTCAAGATCGATTTGCCCCTGGACGCGAGCGGGTATGAAGACCAGTGGTCAGTTGAGAGGGTCTGGGCAGAGAAGGTTGGACCCGGGGGATACCGGCTCCGCAATTCTCCCTTCTACTCCTACGGCCTCAGCTTCGGAGATGTCGTCAGCGTCAAAGCCGTAGAAGACAAACTGGAGTTCGACGCGGTTCTGCGGCGAAGCGGCCACTCCACCTATCGGATCTTCTTCGCGGGTTTGGGAGATTCCGAAGCGCGGAGCCGCGCTCTCAGTGGGATCGGCACCCTCGTATGCTCCTACGAGCGGGCCACTGCGAATCTATACGCCATCGACGTTCACGCCGATTCAGACATCCAGGCAGTCTACCAGTACCTGGTCAAGCTTGAGAAAGAGGGTATTTGGGAGTTCGAGGAAGGTCATTGCGGGCATTCTTCCGCTGCAACCGCGAACTGGAAGAGGGCAAGGGGCGCTAGCCTAAAGGAAGGCTGCGGCAAGCCCTGATTTGTTCTGGAAGAAGTTAAGGGAGGGCGTCTCACGTGAACGGGCCGACAGTGAGGCAGGTTCGGGTCGCCTCGCAGTGCTGCGGGGCGACCGCGAACCCGTGGTGTGTGCTCCAGCGGGGCTCAGGACCGTGTCCCAAGCGCGGCGGGCGGCCAGCTACTCAGAGGACTCGATGCAGTAGAGGTGGTCGTAGCCTCTGAGGAAGATCTGGTTGCCGAGGATGGCCGGGGAGGCGTCGATGCGGTCGTCGAGAGGATTGGTGGCCAGCACTTTGAGTTCTTCGCCGTGCTCGATGACCAGGGTGACGCCTTCGCGTCCCGTGATGTAGATGCGTCCCGCGGCTCCCACCAGGGAGGCGTAGACGCCCTGCAGGTCCAAGCGCTCGGGACCGAACTCGACCTCGCCGGTCTTGGCGTCGAGCCGGGAGAGGATGCCGCTGTTGCTCTTGATGATGTAAATGGCATCTCCGTAGAGCAGAGGCGAGGGGACATATGGCGTATCACGGTCGTAAGACCACAGCAGCGCCTCGGTGCCCTGGACCTGCCCCTTGGCTTTGCTCAGGTCGATGGCCTGCAGAGCGTTGCCGCGGAATCCGCTGGTGGCGTAGAGGATGCCGTCGCCGTAAACCGGAGTGGGAATGGCGTTGGCCGTCATCCCGCTGCTTTCCCAGATGAGCTGGCCGGTTTCCAGGTCGTAGCCGCGCACCCGGTTGGTGGCGCTGACCACGACTTGGTGGCGTCCGTCAACCTCGAGTACCACGGGAGTCGACCAGGAAGTGGGTTCGTCGCGGGCGTTGCGCCAGATTTCCTCGCCGCTCGACTTGTCGAGGGCCACGATGAAGGAATCGCCCTCATGATCCCAGTTGACGACCAGATACTTGCCATGCAGGGCCGGTGAGGCGCCTTCGCCGAAGCCCAGGCGGGTCCGCATGTCCCCCAAATCCTTATTCCACAGGGCATTGCCCTTCAGATCATAGGCATAGATGCCTTGAGAACCGAAGTGGGCGATGACGACTTCGCCATCGGTGACCGCCGAACCCGAGGCCCAGGTGCCGTCCGGATGGTGGCCCTCGTTGGGCAGGCCTTCATATGCCACCTTTCTCCAAGCCTCGGTGCCGTCCTGGCGGTTGAGGGCTAAAAGGATGAACTGGGTGGGGGCGGGCTGGACCCCGCGGCGGCGCCGGCGGCCTTGCCCTTCTCCAGAATCGGAGTCGTCGGCCGGGGTGCCGGTTACTACTGCCGTCGTCAGAAATATGAGGTCTTCCCAGATCACCGGCGTGGAATTGCCGCGTCCGGGAATGTCGAACTTCCAGCGGATGTTCTTGTCTTCGCTCCATTCCAGAGGCGGATCGGTGGCGGGCGCCACTCCGCTGGCGTCGGGGCCTCTCCAACGCGGCCAGTTCTGGTCAGTCGCCTCGCTTTCAGGGGTGACTGCCAATGCCAGTGACAAGGCGGCTGCGCCGAGAGCCGCCGCCAGAAGCACGCAAAGAGAAAAGGTCAACCTACGAGTGTTCATGGTCCTCCCGAGATAGTCGATTACACGGTTGTTGACGTTTCAAGAGTCTCGCCCTACGATCCTTCATCCTGTTTCATTGCAGTGGCGCCCTCTGCCAACATTGTTAGGCGCATCCCTGCGATCCCTGATGATTCGGAAATGAACTGAGACTCGCTATTAGTAGACGTGGAGGCTGCGAAATCGATTCGTCGAATTTCGTCGCTCCAGGAACTCTGGGCCAAGGCGAACCCAGGGGCGCTTAGTCCAGCGGACCGAACTCAAGGGTGCATCAGAGGGCTTCCAAGAGCTTGGCCAAGCTTTCTTCCGGCGTTTCCCAGTCGTCGCGGGTCAGGCGTCCGACTTCCTGGTCGCCCTGGTAGATGATGGCCGTGGGGACGCTGTCGATTTCCTTTTCGATGGCTTCGGGATCCTGTCCGAAGGCTGGTGGACGGGGGATGCCGTAGTAGCTGAAGTCCACGTCCGAGTCGGAAAGCATGGCCTCGATCTGCATCAGGTGGGGAACCCGCTTCTGGCAGTGTGGACACCACGATCCGAAGTAGGTCACAACCCGGAACTCCTTGCCTTGACCCGCCCCGCGGATGCGGTTGAGATCAACCTGAGAAGGCTGATAGTCGTGCTGCCTTTCCGACCACAGCGTGTCGAAATCGCGGATGTCCTGGCTGGAGATGAATCCCAGCAGGTCGCCCTTGGCTTTCATCTGCACGCTATGCCCTTGAAAGGTGAAGTCGAGGCTGGTCTGAGAGAGCTGGAACTGCCCTTCGTCCGCGAGGCTGTATCCGGAATCCACCTGGGCTTGATCGGTGCCGAGGTTGACATGCTGAGTCGACATGGCTCCCACCTTCTGTCCGTCTAGCTGCAGCACCACCGCGCTGTCAAGCTGAGGCGAACGGATCAGGAAGGCTCTGGGTTGGGGCGATTGGAAGACCTGAGCCTTGTGGTCGACGGTTCCGTCAATGGAAACCTCGAAAATGCCCACCCGCACTAACTGGCTCAGTCGGCCGTTGGCGCTGTCGCCGTTTTGGGCCAAGGCCGCCGAGGCCGCCAGCAAGGCGATGCAGAGTAAGAGACAAATGCGAGACTGATTCCGCGTCTGATGATTCATGGCTGCTCCCAAGGATGCTTTCCGTAGTCAACGCTCTATTATGCCAAAGATCCTCTGTCGGAGTTGAAGTTGCAGGCTCAGGCCAATCGCGCCCAAACGGCGTTTCAGGTAGACTGTGCCCCATGGGGGAACGGCTCCAGAAAATAATCGCCCACGCGGGCATCGCCTCGCGCCGCCAGGCCGAGCGCCTGATCGAGCAAGGTCGGGTGACGGTCAACGGAAAAGTGGTGCGTCGGCTGGGCTCCCAAGCCGATCCGGACAGCGATCACATCAAGGTCAACGGCAAACTGATCCAGGCCGAGCCCCACGAGTATTGGGCCGTCCACAAGCCGACAGGCATGCTCAGCGCCGTCAAGGATGACCAGAAGCGTCCGGTGGTGCGTCGGCTCGTTCCCACTTCGCGCCGCGTATATCCGGCTGGCCGCCTCGATTTCAATAGCGAGGGCCTCATGATCCTCACCAATGACGGGGCACTGGCCAAGCACATCATGCAGGCTGGATCCTACGAAAAAGTCTATCGGGTTAAGATTCAGGGGCACCCCGACCGTGACAAGCTTGACTTGCTGCGCAAGGGATTGCGGGCTGGACGCGTCACCTACGCGCCCTGCAAGATCAAGTTCCTGAAGAAGACCGACAGCAACATCTGGTTCGAGGTGAAGCTTCGTCAGGGCAGGAACCGGCAGATCAGGCGCATGTTTGAAGCCATCAACCATCACGTCCTGCGGCTCAAGCGCATCGCCATCGGGCCGGTGCGGCTGGGCAGCATGCGGCCCGGCGAGGCCCGCAAGCTGTTGCCCAGCGAATTGAAGAAACTCAAGTCGGCATAGACCATGTTTACTGGAATCGTACGCGAGAAAGGCCGGGTGACAGAGCGGCAGGGTTCAGCAGGCGGATCGACCTTGGCCCTGCAATGCAAAGTGGTCGGCCGGGATATGAAGATCGGCGACAGCGTGGCGGTCAGCGGTGTGTGCCTGACCGCCGAAAAGCTGCTTCCCCAGGGATTTGAGGTCACGGCCACACCTGAGACTTTGCGCCGCACCACCTTGGGAGACTTGGAGGCGGGCGATGCCGTGAATTTGGAGCCAGCTTTACGCAGCTCCGATTTTTTGGGCGGCCACCTGGTGCAAGGCCACGTGGACGGGCGGGGACGCGTGGAGTCGATCCAGGAAGAAGGCAATTCCTGGATCTTCCGTTTCGCCGCGGGGCGCCGAGTGCTCGACTACTGCGTCTTTAAGGGAAGCATTACCGTCGACGGCGTCAGCCTCACCATCTCGGGCTTGAGCGAGGATTGGTTCGAAGTCGCCATCATTCCCCATACCTACGAAGTGACCACCTTTTCGAACCTGGAAGAGGGCGATCACGTCAATCTTGAAACGGATGTTATCAGCAAGTATGTGCAATCGCATGTGGAACGCATTTTGGGCCGTAGCAACGCTGTTGGCGGTGCTGGCGGCGGCGCCGGCCGGTGAACGGGAAGCGCCGGACGGTCAAATCGACTTGGACGCCAACAGCGTCTTGGTCTACCGGAATCAGGCCCGCGACCAGTCCAGCCGTTTCATCGTCCGCTTGGCCCGTTTCAAGCCCGATATCGTGCTGGAGTGGGAGAACCTCAACGACCAGGGGACCGTCCATCTCTATCGCAAGGCTGTGGCCGAGGGCCAGCAGTTCACGGTCAGCGGACTCTTCGAAGTGGGCGTGGAGATGGAATCCGAAGACGAGATGACCCTGTGGATGCCGGAAGAGGCCTTCCGCCAACTTTCCGAGAAAGGTTCAGTCAAAATCAAGCGTTCCAATCTGCCCTTCCAGATCAAGCGCTCCGGACGCACCAACATCTCGCTGACCCTCAACGGACGCGAGGTTGAAGTGCCGGCCTTGCAGGCCAAGGACAGCCGGGGCGGGGAATGGCTGGTGCTCGACGACCTTTCCAATCCGCTGTTGCTGGCCTACGAGACACGCTACTTCAAACAGCGTCTGGAGATCATCAACACCGAGGACCGGCGTCCTCTGCGGTGGATCAAGAATCCGCCCCCGATCAAGTAAACAGCCGGGGTCGGCGAGGACAAGGAGAGAGGTTCATGAGCTTGAACCGGGTAGAAGAGGCGGCGCGGGATGTTGCCGAAGGCAAGATCGTCGTCCTCATCGACGAGGCTTCGGGAAGCCACGAGGGGGCCTTGATGATGGCGGCGGAAAAGGTCACGCCCCAGGCCGTCAATTTCATGGCTGCTCAGGCCCGTGGATTGGTGTGCCTGCCCATGACGGCGCAGCGGCTCGATCAACTGCGCATCCCGCTGATGGCGCCCAAGAACAGGGCCGCCCACGCCACCGCCTTCTGCGTCAGCATCGAAGCCCGGCGCGACGTCACGACCGGCATCTCCGCCGCCGACCGGGCCACCACCATCCTGACCGCCATCGATCCGAACCGGGGACCCGACGACGTGGTCATGCCCGGGCACGTCTTTCCTCAGAGAGCCCGTCCCGGGGGTGTGCTGGAGCGGGCCGGAAAGACCGAGGCTGCGGTCGATTTGAGCCGCATCGCCGAGTGTCTTCCGGCCGCCGTGATCTGCCAGATGCTCAATGCTGACGGGACCCTTGCGGGTCTGGACGAAGTCAACGAGTTCGCCCAGAGAGAAGGACTCAAGACCGTGTCCATTTCAGATCTGATCACCTTCAGGCTGGCCACCGAGCGTTTCGTCGAGCGGGTGGCGTCGATGCCGTTTCAGGGCGAGCTGGGCAGCTTCCAGGTCCACCTCTATGAGAACCGCCTTGACCGCCGCCGCCACTTGGCCTTTGTCAAGGGACGCATCGAAGCCGACCAACCCACCTTGGTTCGGGTCCATACTGAGTCTGTGCTTTCAGACGTCTTCCTCAACAACCGTTCCAGTGCCGGACGCGACCTGCGCGGCGCCATGAGCCGGATTGAAGAAGAGGGATGCGGAGTGTTGGTCTACCTGAGTCCGCAGGACCGCGACGAGGCGCTGGCCGAAGAGTTCGAGCACGACTCGCGTCCCGACCCCGCTGGGCGCCGTCATCCTCGGGGAACTTTTCGCGAATACGGAGTCGGCGCTCAGATCTTGGCCGACCTGGGATTGCGCAAGGTCCGCCTCTTGACCAACCACCCCAAGAATATCGTGGCCCTGCAGGGATTCGATTTGCAGATCGAGGATCAGATTCCGATTAGGAATCCTCTTCCAGCCACCCCTGACGATGACTGACCTTTAGCTTGTCGGGCTTGCCGTCTCTGTCCACGTCGGCTTTGACCACCACCTTGATTTTGTGGAAGTCGCCCTTTTTGGCTCCCGCATTGGTGCTGATGTAGCTGAGCGAATACTGGTTGCGGGCCAAGACGCTGATGGTGTGGAAGATGCTCGGGAAAGCCGAGGTAAAGCGTGGAAAGAAGGACTCGCCGCCTGTTTGCTTGGCGATATTCTTCAGGGTCGCTTCGGCTTGGAGGAAATCCATGCGGGAGGTGTTGCTGAGCCGGTGTTCGGCGCGGGCCAAAAGGTTGCCGCCCAGCATGACCGTGTAGATCGTGGCGTTGGCCCGCTTGACCCGCTTAAGGGTCTCGCCCAGGTTTTTTTTGCTGAAGGTGTCGAGTCCGCTGGACACCAGCACGATCACCGTCTTGCCTTCGACTTCCTGAGTGCGGTCGAGGACGTCATGGAGGGCGTCGTAGAGATTGCTCTCGCGCCAAGCGGGATAATTGAGGCGGCGCAGGGCTCTGGCCACCTCTCCCTTGTCCTGAGTGAAGTCGACCAGAATCTCGGGACGGATATCATAGGCCATTACCGCCACCCAATCGCCGGGACGCATCTCCTTAACGAACGTATAAGAGCCCAGCCAAGCCTCGTAGAGCATCTCCCAATTCAATACCTTGCTGTATTCCACCAGCAGGACAGCCGTCATGGGCGCATCGATGGCCTGGAAGTTGGTGATCTCCTGCTTGACTTTGTCTTCGTAGATCTCGAAGTGCTGCTTCTGCAGTCCGGTAATCAGGTTGTCCTTCTTGTCGCGGACCGCCACGTCGACCCGCACTTGCTCGACCTTGACCGCCAAAGCCGCCTGTCCAGTGGGCTTGTCCTTCTCCTCTTCGATTTCCTTGGGCTCTTGGCCCAGGAGGTATCCGCCCGCCAAAAGGAGGGTCATCAACAGCAAAGAAGTCGTCGCGCGTGTCAATTTGGGTCTCATATGATCTTCCAGATGCAAATGCAGCCCGGCAGGTTCGTCGCAAACCCGACTGCCAATATCTAATGGTCGAGGACCACATCAGTCTAGCACAGGGCTTCTGGAAGGAGCGGCGGCGGAGGGCACCGCGCGCCTCAACCCCCTGCCGGGTCCTGCGGCCCCCTCTCCGTGACGTCTTCTCTCCGCTGGGAGATCACAGCAAACTCGGCATGAACCGGGTTGGCGGCTGACGTTCTTTGCCTGCGTTCCGCCCGATCTGACTCTCGGCCTCATGATAAGATTTCCGGATGGTGCAGCAAGAGGTGCAGTGCAAGGAAGACCGGCTGGTCGGGCAGCTTCAGTCCTACTCCAGCGCCATCGTGGCCTTCAGCGGAGGGGTCGACAGCTCCTACCTGGCCTTCATGGCTCACCGGGTGCTGGGCGAGCAGGCCCGCGCGGTGACGGCTTTGTCTCCCGCCGTGTCTGAGACGCAGCGCAAGATGGCTCGCGAGTTCGCCCGCCTGCACGGACTGCGTCACCAGTTCATCGAAACCGGCGAGATGGACGTCGACGGTTATACCTCTAATCCGGCCAACCGCTGCTATTACTGCAAGACTGAGCTCTACGGCCGACTGGACAAGCTGCGCGAAGAGCAGGGAATCGAGGTGCTGCTCGACGGTGCCAATCTCGACGACGCCAGCGACTACCGGCCGGGACGTCAGGCGGCCCGCGAAAAATCGGTGTCCAGTCCGCTTCTGGAATGCTCCATGAGCAAGGACGAGATCCGGCGGCTGTCGCGCAAGTGGGGACTCAAGACCTGGGACAAGCCTGCCATGCCTTGCCTTTCTTCGCGCTTTCCTTATGGCGTGACCATCACCGAGGAGAAGCTCTCTCAGGTGGAGCGCGCCGAGGACTTCCTGCGCGGCTTGGGGCTGCGCAACTTCCGCGTCCGCCATCATGAGTCGCTGGCCCGCCTGGAGGTCGACGGCCAGGAACTTCCAATGCTGCTCGACCCCGAGTTGATGCAGCGTGTCCACGAGCGCCTGCGCGAGATCGGCTATCTCTACGTGACCCTCGACCTCAAGCCCTTCCGCTCCGGCTCTCTCAACGACGCTCTAAATCATGGGGCCCGGTAGAGAACCTCGTTGTCAGAGTGGTTCTTGTCGATGGCCCATCCGGTGACAGCACCGACGGCGCTGCCCACCAAGCCTCCTACGACTGCAAGCCCTAGGTTCTCTTCCGCAAGTTCAAACCCGCTCGCCGTCTTTGATTTCTCGACTGCGACCATTGTGGCGAAACCGGCTCCGAAGCCGATGCCCGCTCCGATCAGGGTCCCGTTTCGCGTGCTGTCATCGGTCTTGTCGGCGCTCAAGACTTTGAGGATAGACCGTTTTTCAAGGCGCATGTTTCTGTTGGTTCCAATCTCGAGAGAGATGGAATCGGCTGTGCTTGCCTGCATTAGGCCCTCCATCCGGTCGCCTTGTTTCAAGATGACGATGATGGGGCTTCCGCTTGGGAGTGCATCCACCTTTTCCCAGCGGCCTGGGATGACGTCCGCTTGCAGGCCGGTGAAACAGAACAGGTGAAGGACTGCCAAGATCAGTGCGCTGTTGGCTCTCATTTTCCACCTCCTTCTGAGAAGGCTGGACGCAAGAAGCATGCCCGACCTGCGTCCACGCCCCCGACCCCGAGCGGCGCGGCTTTGCGGCCGCCCTCCTCCGGATCTCACACTCACAGCCGCAATGGATTCAGGCAGTCGGTGCAAGGAACGGAGTCGCTGGAAAGGCCAGACGAGCGGATGACGGATGGCCCGCGGTTGATGGATTGTGGCGGGGGCCCCATAATATTCCCCATGAGAAAAAGCTTTGTGGGATTGCTTGTCTGGGCGCTTCTGACCGCCCTGCTGGGAGGGCTGCTCGAGAGTCCGCTGAGGGGGGCGGATCAGCCGCCGGTGCGGGCCCGCAAGGGGATGGTGGTGAGCACCAATCCCTACGCCAGCGACGTGGGACGGGAGATCCTGCAGAAGGGCGGCAACGCCGTGGACGCTGCGGTGGCCGTGGGTTTCGCGCTGGCCGTGGTGCACCCCGCCGCGGGAAACATCGGCGGGGGCGGATTCATGGTGCTGCATGACGCTCAGCAGGGACGCGAATACACCGTTGACTACCGTGAAATGGCCCCGGCTGCGGCCCACCGCGACATGTACCTCGACGAGGAAGGCAAGGCGGTGCCTGAGCGTTCCCGAATGGGATACTTAGCTTCCGGCGTCCCCGGTTCGGTGGCGGGCATGCACTTGGCTTGGCAGCGTTTCGGCAAGCTGGAATGGAAGGAACTGGTGGAGCCCGCCATCCGCCTGGCCGATGAGGGATTCGAGGTTTCAGACGTCCTGGCGGACTCCCTGAGGCGTGCCGCCCGGCTGCTGGGACAGTTTCCCGAGAGCAAACGCATTTTTCTCAAAGGCGGCCAGTTTTGGTCGGAGGGTGAGACCTTCCGTCAGCCTGAACTGGCCGAAACCCTGCGGCGCATCGCCGAACAGGGGCCGGACGGCTTCTACAGGGGCGAAACCGCGCGACTCATCGCCGAGGACATGAAGGCTCACGGCGGCAACATCACCGAGGAAGATCTGGAGAACTACCAGCCCAAGATGCGCGAACCGGTGAGAGGCACCTACCGGGGCTACGAGGTAGTGTCGATGGGTCCGCCCAGTTCAGGCGGAGTCATCCTGGTAGAGATGCTCAACATGATCGAGCCTTATCCCATCGCTCATTTGGGCTTCGGCTCGTCACGCGGCGTCCACCTCAAGGCTGAAGTCATGCGCAGGGCCTTTGCCGACCGGGCTGAATTCCTGGGAGATCCTGATTTCAACGATCTTCCCACGGATGCATTGGTCTCCAAGGACTATGCGCGCCGGTGGGAGCCGTCCATCGAAACCGAGTGGGCTTCACCGAGTTCCTACGTATCCCACGGCGACGCTCCTGGCTATGAGTCCGACGACACTACCCATTATTCCGTGGTTGACGCCGACGGAAACGGGGTGGCCGTCACCACCACCATCAACGGCGGTTACGGTTCTGGAGTCACCGTCAAGGGAGCGGGCTTTTTGCTCAACAACGAGATGGACGACTTCACATCAAAGCCGGGCGTGCCCAATCTTTACGGGCTGATTCAAGGCGAGGCCAATTCTGTGGGAGCGGGCAAGCGGCCCTTGAGCGCCATGACGCCCACCATCGTCAAGAAGGACGGCCAGCTCTTCATGGTGCTGGGCAGTCCGGGGGGACCCACCATCATCAACACCGTCTTCCAGATCATCCTCAACGTGGTCGATCACGGCATGAACATCCAGGAAGCCGTCAATGCACCACGGGTGCACCATCAGTGGCTCCCCGACCAGATCCGGGCCGAGTCGGATGCACTGGTCATGGACGTGGTCCACGCGCTTCAGAACAAAGGGCACCGCATCACCTTCACGGGAGGCATCGGAGACGCCCACTGCATTTTGGTCGATCCTGACAACGGAATGCGCTACGGCGCTCCCGACCCGCGCCGGGGCGAGGCCAAGGCCTCGGGCTACTGAGCGCGAAAGGCGTCGATAGTGAGAAGGCTTTTCAAGTCGGCGGCAACAGGTGAAGGCGCTCACAGAAACGCCGTCAGGTTCCCGAAAGGGCCAGCTATTCCCACGACGCGGACCTTGCGGCCCGGGAAGAAATCATGAAGAAACCCCTCCAAGTTTGGCAGTCGATGCAGAAGGCGGCTTTGCTCGCTGCTGACTCGCGTCAAGCCGTCCGCCGGGGGCTGAGCCAGGAGGGAGAGAGGCTGCTGACCTTGAAGGGCAGGCTTTTCTTGCTGGCGGTGGGGAAGGCGGCGGCGGCCATGGCCTCGGCAGCCGAGGAGGCGCTGGGAGGAAGCATCGAATCGGGATTGGCCGTCACCAAGTACGGGCACGGAGTGAAAGGGCTGCGGCGGACCTACGTGCTGGAATCCGGTCACCCTCGGCCCGATGAGGCGGGACTCAGGGCTTCACGCCAGGCCGGCGCCTTTCTTCGTGACAATCAGCTTGGCCAGGAGGATCTGCTGCTTTTGCTCCTTTCGGGAGGGGGCTCGGCGCTACTGCCGGCTCCAGCAGAAGGCCTTTCGCTGAAAGAAAAAAGCCAGGCCATCGATCTGTTGATGACGCGGGGCGCGGACATTCATCAACTCAACGCCGTGCGCAAGCATCTCAGCCGCGTCAAGGGCGGACGCCTGCTCGACGACTGCAGCCAGTGTCAGGTGCTGGCGCTGCTCATTTCGGACGTGGTGGGCGACGATCTAACCTCCATCGCCTCCGGTCCTGCGGTACCTGATCCCACAACCTATGGCGACTGTCTGAGCATCATCGGCTCTCATGGTCTAAACGAGCAGATGCCTCCCATGGTCATGAGCATCCTTGAGGAAGGAGCCAAGGGCCTGCGCAAGGAAACGCCCAAGCCGGGAGATCCGCGTTTCCAACGCGTCACCAGCCGCATCGTGGCCGATAACCGCCGTTCGCTTGAGGCCGCTGCTGAGGCCGCCCGGGCGGCAGGCTACCGGCCCCTGATCCTGACCTCGACGCTGGACGGAGACACTGCCCAAGCTGCCCGCTTTCACGTGGCCGTGGCCCGCGAAGTGCTTGAGTCCGCAAATCCGGCGGAGGCCCCCTGCTGCATCCTCAGCGGGGGCGAAACCACTGTCAAGGTCAGCGGCGACGGCAGGGGCGGACGCAACCAGGAGTTTGCCCTCTGGTGCGCCCACTATGCAGGCGGACTTAACCGCGAGGTCCTGTTCGTGTCGCTGGGAACGGACGGTACCGACGGCCCGACCGACGCTGCCGGAGCCTGGAGTTTTCCCTCCACTTGCGCCCAAGCTCGAGAGCGTGGCCTCGACTGCGGGGCGTACCTGCGCCGCAACGACTCCTACAGGTTTTTCAAGCAATTGGATCAACTGATCGTGACCGGTCCCACTCAGACCAACGTCATGGACGTTCGCGCCGTTCTGGTACCCCCATCCTAAAGCGTTGGACGCCAGCCCAACGGGACGCCACCGGACGATTGACCCGACTTGGGTGGACAGCCCAGAGGCTGTCAGCTTCCGGAAGTCTTGTCGTTTGTCCCCAGGATGGCAACGCAAGGATGAGCCGTTTCCGGGACGGGTCAGCGTCTGGGCAGTTCGAGGATCACCATTCCTGATCGCTCCAGCTTCTCAGGGTGGCTGCGATAGTAGAAGTAGCGGGAGGCGCCTACCATGGCCCCGAAAGCTCCCGCGATCAAGATGAAGAGGACGGTGAAAACCACCCAGTCGGTGAAGATGCCGTAGACGATTGACATCTCGCCCTGGAAGGTGCGGCCAGGCCTCTGGTCTTCCTTCTCCTTGACCCAGCGGACGTCAGGATCGTAGCTGACCTGGGCCAGCAACTCGCCGCTTCCAGGACCCTCGGCCAGCGCCACGAGGATGCCTGAGCGCTTCATCTCAAATCCCTCAGGCAGTTCTCGTGTCAACAGCCGCGCCTCAGCCTCGCGGGCCAGGCTGGGCGTGGGGTAGCCCACTAAAGCCAGGCGTCCATCATTTTCATAGCTGGCCGTGGTGACCTCGACCCCTTTGCTGATTTGCAGGGCGGTAGTGAGCGAGGCCGGGAAAAGTGAGTCGACCGAGAGCCCTGCCGTCCCCAGGTAAAAGCCGACGGAGCCTTGTTCGAGATCCTGGCGAGGCAGGTTCAGGACGGTTACCGGGTCAACGTCCTGGACGTCCAGGACACGGCTCAGGGCGCGGGCGGCGGGAAGCAGCACCTCGCGGGGAGAAATCTCGGCCGGCGAAGCTTGCAGGCGCACGAAATAAGGGCCGCTTGACAGGGCCAAAGTGCGTCCGCCGAAGACATGACGTAAGGAAAGGTCGAGCCGCTGGGAAAAGCGGTCCCGGCGCGACTGGCGGAAATAGGTCAGCAATCCGAAGGCCCCGGGTGCATCGAGCATGGTGAAGATCTGGGCCTCGATTTCGCTCCCAGGATTGGGGCGGCGCAGAGTCCAGGCAGAGGAGTCCTCGACGATGTACTCGGCCAGAACCGCCGGGGGAAAAGCGTCCAACGTCGCCGACGATCGCAGCCGCTCGACTTGGTAGCCTTCCATTTGCCCCAGCACCTCCGACAGCTCAGGCTGGGCTTGGAGGGTCGCCAATGCCAAAGCCGCCGTCCCGCAGAGGACGGCGGCGCTGCAGAGTTGCTTCCAATTGAATGTCATGTTGCCTGTGGTTCGATCCCGTGGAGAGGGAAAAGTTTCATGAAACCAGACGCGCCTATTTCTGGCTGCTCTCCGAGGCTGCGGGCGCGGCGTTGGAACCCAACGCGGCGAAGTACTGCTCGATACCCTTGTAGAGCGCCTCGGCCAAGCGCTGACGGCTTTTACCGCGAGTCAGGAATTCCTCCTCGTCGGGATTGCTGACAAAGCCAACCTCGGTCAAGATGGCGGGCATATTGGAGCCCACCAGGACAATGAACGGCGCCCGTTTGACGCCACGGTTTGTCAAGCTCTCACGTTCCCGGCTCAAGTCGTCGAACAAATGCCTCTGGACCACATGGGCCAAGTCGCGCGATTCCTCATTATAGTCGCCTTTTGTGATCTGCCGCAGGAGGTCCTCCAACTCACGGATGGTACGCTGCGATCCAGCGTTCTCGCGGCTGGCCACCGCCCGCTCATCGGGAGTTGTGGCCAAGCTCAGGTAAAAGGTCTCCACCCCCTGGGCCTTGCGGTTGGGACTAGAATTGGCGTGGATGGAGATGAAGAGGTCGGCCCCTTTTTGGTTGGCGATGGCAGTGCGCTCTTCCAGGGGAATGAAGACGTCCTCCTTGCGGGTCAGGATCACGTCAGTGGCCAGGCCTTCTTTCAGCAATTCGTGCAATCGTTTGGCGATGTCCAGCACCAGGTCCTTTTCCTCAAGCCCATCAGGACCGATGGCGCCGGTATCGTGGCCCCCGTGGCCAGGATCGAGCACGATGCGCCCCACCTTGAGTCCCAAGGTGCGGGTCAGGGTATAGTCTCCATGCATGTTGGGCTCAGGTCCGGCCACCACTTCGCGGGTGCTGCGGGTGGTGGCGGTGCCCTCCTCGAGTGCGATCTCGGCACTGGCCGTCTTGAGCGACTGAGATGAAGACTCGACGCTGTCGGTGTTGCGCCTTCCGTCAGTCGCCTTGGTGTCGATGACGATGCGGAAGGGATCGTGAAGGCGGAAGACAGTGGTGTCGCCGGGCTGATCGAAGTCGAGCACCACCCGCACCACACCGGGGCGATTCTGTCCCACCCGCACAGAGTCGATGAAAACGTCGCTGACGTCGTAAGACTCGGGCAGTCCGCTGCGCAGGCGGGCGTTGTGGAGGTCGAAATAGACCCGGTATGGATTCTGCAAAACCTCCTTCTCGAAGGCCGCTTCGCCGTCCAGGTCGATCACGACGCGGGTGTACTCGGGTCCTGACCAGTAGCGGATCTTCGTAACTGTCGCCGGGCCGCCAGCGGCTCCAGCCCTGGCTTGGCTTTGGCTGCTGGAGGGCTTGGCGACGGCTGGTGGCGAGAGCGGCTCAGCGTTTGGGGGAGAAGATTCGCTGTGCCTTTCCGCGGCGGAAGGCGCGGCCTGCTGGGTGGCGTTCTCCCGACCCCGAGCTGGCTCCGCCGGGGACCTCCCGCCCCAACTGGCACTCTCTGAACGTAAGAACGAGGCCCGTTTCAAGGCCCCATCCTTGTGCTTGGTCGTCGGATACTCGCGGGCCAGAAATTCATAGAAGTTGATCGCCTGGCGAAAGTCCTCCGCCTCGCCGAAGCGGTGAGCCTTTTCGTCATAGAGGCGGGCGATGTGGTGAACGGCATCATCGCTGGCTGGATAGGTCGGATCCAGTGTCACCACCTTGCGAAACAGGCGGATGGCCCGCTCATACTGCTTTTCTTCCCGCTTGTGCAGATCACGGGAATAGACCGTGCGCAGATACTGATTGGCCTTATGAAAGGCCTCGCGTGCCGCTTTCCGATCATGGGCCCCGGCATACGCGTGCACCAGCCCCACCACCAAGACAGCCGCCATCAAGCTCCTCAAACACACCTGTTCCTCCTGTTTAGGACTTGCTTATTCTAACGTCCACCCCTGAAAGCCTGCGGCGGCGTTGTTAGCGCGGACCGCCGGTGAGATCGACGTTGACGACGCGGGAGCGGGGGCGAGTAGGAGATTGGCTGGAGACTTCGCGGCTGGGGGTATTGGTCAGCAGGATGCTCCCGTCAGGCATGACCACGCGGAAGATGGTGTTGCGGCGCACTGAGCGGTTGTCCTGCAAGGCCGGTTCGTAGAGGGCCCTGACCTTTTCAATGTAGCGTTCGGTTTCTTTGTAAGGAGGAATGCCGTTGTACTTGCGCACCGCGCCGTCGCCCGCATTGTAGGCGGCTAGAACCAGGTCGAGATCCTCGAAGTTCTTGCGCAGGTACTTCAGGTACTTAACGCCGCCTTCGATGTTCTGGGCCGGATCGAAGACGTCGCGCACGCCCATTTGGCGGGCCGTGTCGGGGTGCAACTGCATCAGTCCCTTGCAGTTCTTGACCGAGACGGCGTCGGCCTGGAAGGCGCTTTCGACGGCGATGATGGCTTTGACCAAGTTCTCGTCCTCACCGTGCTGCCGGGAAATGTCGCTGATCAGGTCGTCGTAGGCGTCCGAACCGGGAAGGCGTTCCAGGCGGGGGGAGGGGCGGGACGCCGCGACTTGCTCCTGGCCCGGACGGCGGGTGGCTCCCACATGTCCGCGGTAGGGCTTGGCGTCCTTATGGCGCTTGCCGCCGATATTGCTGTAGACTCGGCTGCCGTCCTCGCGGGTGTAGGTATAGACCTGCTGGGCCAGCGTCACCTCGCCCAGCAGTCCCGCCAGACACAAAAAAAGCGCAATTCGAGCCATACGTCCTACCAAGATGCCTGATGGGCGGAAAAAGTCGAGTGATTTCCCGCACAAGCTCTCTCATTATTGCAGAATTCTTCTGTCCTTTTAGGCCTTTTCTGACACGAAGTCGTAGGCGCGCTCCAGGGCCTTCGGGAGGCCGGAGGGATCTTTGCCGCCGGCTTCGGCCATCTGAGGACGCCCCCCGCCGCCGCCGCCCACGAGGGGAGCCACATCGCGGATGAGGTCGCCGGCACGGATACGGTCGGTCAGGTCGTCGCTGACCATGGCCACCAAGGCGGCCTTGCCGTTCTCCTGGGTGCCCAGGACCACCACGCCACTCTTAAGTTGGTTGCGCAGGCGGTCGGCCAATTGGCGCAGAGCGTTGCGGTCAAGCTGTTCCACCTGGCGGGCCAGGACTTTGACGCCCTTGATGTCGCGAGCTTCCTCGGCGGCGTTTGCACTCTGGTTCTGCGCTACTTTAAGCTGTAATTCCTCAACCTTTTTATGAGCTTCCTTAAGTTCGCGGGCGAGGCGCTCGATGGCTTCAGTGACCTGGTCGCGGGGGACGTGCAGGTCTTCGGACACCTCTTCCAAGAGGTTCTCACTGTCGAGGACGCGGTTGAGCGCCGCTTCGCCGGTCAGGGCCTCCACCCGTCGCGTCCCCGCCGAAATGGAGGACTCGTGGACGATGTGGAAGAGCCCGATGTCGCCTGTCCGCTGCACGTGGGTCCCCCCGCACAGCTCCAACGAAAAGTCAGGGATGTCGACGACCCGCACCTGCTCGCCGTACTTTTCGCCAAAGAGGGCCATGGCCCCCTTCTTGAGCGCTTCATCCAAGCTGAGCAGGTCGGTTTGAACGGCGATGTTGTCGCGGATCTTGCGGTTGACCATGTCTTCGATCTCACGCAGTTCCAAGGGCGTCACGGCCTTGTAGTGGGAGAAGTCGAAACGAAGCCGTTCGGGCGCCACCAGCGAACCAGACTGCTTGACGTGGGGACCCAGGACTTCTCGTAGTGCCGCGTGCAGCAGGTGGGTGGCCGTGTGGTTGCGCTGGGTGTCCCACCGGAACTCGCGGCTGACGAAGGAACGAGCCTTCTCGCCCTTGCTGAACCGGCCGTTCTGAACCTGCACGCGGTGGAGACGGAGTCCGGTGACGGGACTTTGCGCGTCCAGCACCGCGGCTTGAGCGCTCTCGGTTACCACGCGTCCCTTGTCGGCCACCTGTCCTCCGGCTTCGGCGTAAAAGGGACTGCGGTCAAGAACGATTTCACCTTCTTGGCCCTCTGTCAGGACATCGACTTCCTCCCCGTCCTTGAGGATGGCCAGGATGCTTCCGTCCACGTTCTCGGTCTCGTTGTAGCCCGTGAACTCGGTCGCCAAGCCCCGCTCAGCCAGTTCTTGATACTTGGGCGTGACCTTCTTGCCCTCTCCACCCTTCCAACTGGCGCGGGCCCGCTGGCGCTGCTCCTCCATGGCCGATTCGAAGCCTTCTTCGTCGACCTCGAGTTCCCGCTCGCGGGCCACGTCGCGGGCCAGATCGAGTGGAAAGCCGTAGGTGTCGTAGAGGCGGAAGAGTTCCTCCCCCGGAATGGTGTCGCGGTCCTTTTTGCGCACCGATTCGATGATGTCGTCGAGCCGGGTCAGTCCGTGATCGAGCGTGGCCGAGAACTTCTCTTCTTCGTTTCGCACCACCTTGGCGGCGTAGTCGCGGCTTTCCTCCAGCTCGGGGAAGGCGTCCTTCATGATCTCGGCCACCAGGGCTGTCAGGGTGAAAATGAAGGGATCGCTCTGCCCCAGCATTTTGCCGTGACGGATGGCCCGGCGCAGGATCTTGCGCATGACGTAGCCCCGCCCCTCGTTGCCCGGGATCACGCCGTCATTGATCAGAAAGGCGCAGGCCCGGGAGTGGTCGGCCAGGATGCGCAGGCTGACGTCGGTGGCTTCCTCCTCCCCGAAGCGGACGCCGATGATGCGGCAGGCTTCATCGATGATGGGCTTGAAAAGGTCGGTCTCCCAGTTGCTGTCCACCTCCTGGATGAGGCTGGCGATGCGCTCCAGTCCCATGCCGGTGTCGATCGAAGGGGAGGGAAGCGGGGTCATCTCGCCGCTGCTGTCACGGTCGTACTGCATGAAGACCAGGTTCCAGACCTCGAAGTAGCGCTCGGGATTGGTTTCAGGGTCGCCCCCGCCCTCGCCGGTGCGGTCAAAGTGGATCTCGGAGCAGGGACCGCAAGGTCCGGTGTCGCCCATGGCCCAGAAGTTGTCGGCCTCTCCCAGCCGGAAGACGCGTTCCTTGGGCAGTCCAATGTGCTTATGCCAGAGGTCGTAGGCCTCGTCATCCTCGCGGAAGACGGTGGCCACTAGGCGGTCCTTGTCGAGACCGTAGACGTCGGTGCACAGTTCCCATCCATACTCGATGGCGCCTTTCTTGAAATAGTCTCCAAAGGAGAAGTTGCCCAGCATTTCAAAAAAGGTGTGGTGGCGGGCCGTGCGTCCTACCGTTTCAAGGTCGTTGTGCTTGCCGCTGACGCGCATGCACTTCTGGCTGGTGGCGGCGCGGTTGTATTCGCGCTTCTCCACGCCCAGGAAGACATCCTTGAACTGGTTCATCCCAGCGTTGGTGAAGAGCAATGTGGGGTCGTTGCGGGGCACCAGCGAGCTGGAGCGCACACGCTTATGCCCACGCTCTTCGAAGTATTTTAAAAAGGTCTCTCGAATTTCCGATGCAGTCTTCATGACACCGGTCATGATAATACAGTCCGGGAATCGGCGTAGATTCAATCAGCGGCTCTTCACCGCTTTATCAGGCGTGTGCTCCCTCTGCGGCCTTGACTCAGTCGGCGTCCCAATCCAGATGCCGGAAGAAGGCGTCGAGGCGGGAGCGCACCCGGTCTGGACGGTGGCCCAGACGCAGGCAGCGGTCGTGGAGTTTCTTCAGATCGCGGACGGTGGAAGGCTCCCCCCGCAAGCGCAGCCAGTTTTGCACGATGCGCTCCAAGGCCTGCTGCTCCGGCTGCTCGGCTTCAGCCGCTTCAAGGGCTTGGGCCAAGTCGCGCTCCTTGATTTGGTGACGCTGCTGCAGGTCGAGTTCGATGCGGCGGTCTCCCCAGGCCTTGTCGAGGCGGCAGAGACAGGCACGCTGGGCGGCGAATTGGGCGTCATCGACGAAGCCCTGGCCCTCAAGCTTCTTCAGCGCTTCCTCGATTTCCGCGTCCGAGTGGCGGCTCTTGAGCTTGCGGCGCAGTTCGGAGGAGCTGTGGGCCCGCTTGGCCAGCAGGCCCACCGCCCGCATATAGGCCGACTTGCCCTTGGGCGAGGATGATTTCTTCGAGCGGGATCTCTCAAATTCGGGCTTATCGGGCTTGGACGGGCTCACAACTGTTCCGTGGAACTGACGATGCCGCGGATGCGGAGTTGCAGATCCTCAGGAGAGGAAGCGTTGGAGAGGGCGTCCTCGCGGCTGATGCGTCCCTCCTGGAAGTGGTCGAAGATCGAGCGGTCGAAGGACTGCATTCCGTACTGGGTGTATCCAGTCTCCAGGGCCTGCTTGATTTCCTTGGTCTTGTGGGGATCTTCGACGATGCTGCGCACGTAGTCGGTGTTGCGCAGGATCTCCACCGCCGGGACGCGTCCGTCAAAGATCGAGGAGCGGATCAAGCGCATTGAAATAATGGCCCGCAGGCTGGATGCCAAGCGGAAACGGATATCCTGCTGCTGGTGGTCGGGGAAGATGGCGATGACGCGGTTGATGGTCTCGATGGTGTCGGTGGTGTGCAGCGTGCTCATCACCAAGTGTCCCGTTTCCGCTGCCTGCAACGCCGTCTGGACGGTCTCGTAGTCGCGCATCTCACCCACCATGACGATGTCGGGGTCCTGACGCAGAGCCCCGCGCAGGGCGGCCGCGAAGTTCTCGGTGTCGAGGTTGACCTCGCGCTGGGAGATGAAGGACTTGTCGTCGCGGAAGTAGTACTCAATCGGATCTTCGATAGTGATGATGTGAGCCGGCCGGCGCTGGTTGACGTGCTGGATCATGGCCGCCAGCGTGGTCGACTTTCCGCTTCCGGTGGTTCCCGTCACCATGACCAGTCCGCGCCGTTCCTCGGCGATGTCGGCCAGCGCCGGAGGCAAGTTGAGTTCGTCCATGCCGGGCACGTTGTCGGAAATCACGCGCATCACCATGGAAATGGCGCCCCGCTGGTGGAAGACGGCCAAACGGAAGCGTCCCACACCCCCGATGGAGAAGGAAAGGTCGATTTCGGCCCGCTGCGTCAGGGCCTCGCGCTGGCGGGCGTTGAGAAGATGCTGAGCCAGGTCGAGGGTGTCTTCCTTGGTGACGGTCGAGAACTGCTCAGCGGGACGCAATTCGCCCAGAATGCGCATATGGGGCAGGGCTCCCGCCTTGACGTGGATGTCGGAGGCGTCGTTCTCGATGGCCGTCTTGAGGAGGCGTCTTAAGTCGATCATGATCTCTTCTCGAATGACCCGTTACGATCTTATACCGCACGGACGCAAAAGGGGTCATGAAATGCATTCCCCCGCGTCAATTCTCATCGGCAATTCTGAACGGAACCTTAGCGCACGGGAGTGAGCCAGCGGTGGCGGTCGGGAACCCGGCCTTCCACGATCTCGAAAAAGGCCTCCTGCAAGGCCTCGGTCACGGGTCCGCGTACGCCTGCGCCCACCGGACGGTCGTCGACGGAGCGAATGGGAGTGATCTCGCAAGCCGTTCCGGTGAAGAAGATCTCGTCGCAAAGGTAGAGCATCTCGCGGGGCAGAGCCTGCTCCTTGACGGTGTATCCGAGCTCGGCCGCCAGCGTGAGCACGGAGTCACGAGTGATGCCGGGTAGAATGGCATGGACGAGCTGGGAGGTATAGATGACGTTGTCGCGGACGAGAAAGAGGTTCTCCCCGCTGCCCTCGCTGATCAAGCCGTGGGCGTCCAGGGCAATGCCTTCATCGTATCCCCTCACCTCAGCCTCCATCTTGACCAAAACGCTGTTGAGGTAGTTTCCTGCCGCCTTGGCTATGGTGGGAAAGGTGTTAGGAGCGGCCCGATTCCAGGAACTGGTGCAAACCTTGACGCCCTTCTCCAAAGCCTCCTCGCCCAAATACTTGCCCCACTCCCAGACCATGATGTAGGACTCGACCTTGGTGGGCCGGGGACTGACTCCGATGGCCCCCAGGCCGCGCAATACGATGGGACGGATGTAGCAGGCTTCGAGGTTATTGGCCCGAATGGTCTGCAAAGCGGCTTCCTGAAAAGCCTCGCGAGAATAGGGAATCTCGGTGCGGTAGATTCTGCAGGAATCGTAAAGCCGCCTGATGTGCTCGGGCAGACGGAAGACCTCCGACCCGCGCGAGGTTTTGTAGCATCGGATGCCCTCAAACCAGGCGGTTCCGTAGTGGACGGAGTGGGAGACCACGTGAATGCGGGCGTCGTCCCAATCGATCAGCTCTCCGTTGTGCCAGACCTTTTCGGCTCGGATTTCACTCATTCCGCAAAGGATAGGGAGGGGGCCAGCCCGAGTCAAGCCAGAAAAGACTGGATATCCGCTCTATGCCGCAATCGACCGAAGCGGCGGTCGCTTCTTAAGGTGCACCCTCCGTCTACTTGGCGTAGTAGCCCTTGCGCACGCGGACCTTGAGGCCCTCCTCGCGGGCGCCTTGCAGAACCACGTCGACGTCGCGCCATTCGCCGTCGCCTAAGCCCTTGCTGGGAACGTAGGCGATACGGTACTGATTGCGCAGGTCGCTGGCCACTTGGGCAAAGAGGGCGTCGAGTTCGCCGATTTCCTGCGGGAAGAAGGCCTGTCCGCCCGTATATTCAGCGATTTCGCGGATCTCGCGCTGGACCTTCTCTTTGGCGGTCTCGCCCTTGAAAACGCCGAACAACCCTCCGCCGTCGTCCTCCAGGTCTTCGGCCAGGAAGGCCACGATGAAGATCTGGGTATCGGCTTCGCGGACCTTGTCGAGCAACTCCTCGTGCTTGTAAAAGCTGTCTTTATCTTCGCCGTCGGTGAACACCAGCAGCGCCTTCTTGGGCTCGCTGCCCTCTTTGGCGTGATCGACAGCCAGGAAAATGGCGTCGTAGAGGGCCGTCCCGCCGGAGATGATCATGTTGTCCAAGGCGTCCCGAATGTCGGCCGGATCGCGGGTGAAGCTCTCTTCCAGAGAAACTTCGCTCTTGAACTCGATCAGGAAGAGCTCGTTGTCGGGATGATTGTTGTCGAGAAACTTGGAGGTGGCCCGGTTGACCATGTCGAAACGGCCCCGCATCGAACCGCTGGAATCCATCACGACTCCGATAGTGGAAGGCACGTCGTCGAGTCCGAAGTAGGTGATCTCCTGCTCGACCTTGTCTTCGAAAACGCGGAAGCGCTCGCGCGGAAGCCCCGGCACCAAGTGGCCTTCTTCGTTGTATACCGAGACATAAAGAACGACTTGCTCGACGGAGGCCTTGAAGCGCGGCGTCTGGTCGGAAGCCGTTGCGTCCTGAGCCCACACCGCGTCCGCAGGCGCCGTGCAAAACAGCAGTGTCACCACCATCGAGGCCAAGAGAGTTCTGCCCATCGAATCCACTTTAGTCATGCATTGTTCTCAGATGCAAGCCGCTGGCCAACGTTTCAATGCAACCGGGTTCGCTGCGGCAGGGGGATGAGAGGAAAGACCGGCGGTGCCCTCCTGCGCCGTCACCGGCGGGGCGCTAAGTAGGAGCTGCGGTGACGGATCCTCAGATCAGGCAGTCCTTCGGGCGGCTTCATCCGCACCTGCAGTTCCCGGATTTGATCGCCTTCGGTGTTGCTGGAGGAAAAGCCAAGGACGTATTGATGGCGTAGTTCGGAGTGGATGTAATCGACGTAATAGCTCAACTGCTGGAAGCTGGCCGGGTAGAAGATGCGTCCTCCGGTCAAGTGCACGACTTGGGCCAAGACGTCGTTTCCGTAGCCTTCCTCGCCGGGTTCGCCGATCACGTAAATCTGGGCCTGCGACTCCGAGGCGTACTGGACGATGTCTTGCATCGTGTAGCGCCCCGAGTTGACCTCGCCGTCCGACACCAGGATCAGGGCCTTCTTGTCGAAACGGCCTTTTTTGATCCGCTCCAGCCCGAGGTAAAGGGCATCGTAGAGTGCGGTGTCGCCCTTGGACTTGGTCCAGGCGATCTTGTTGACGATCTCTTCGCGTTGGGTGGTGAAGTCCTGCACCAGAGCGGTGCGGTTGTTGAAGGTAATAAGGAAGTACTCGTCGCGGGGATCGCCCTTGTCGATGAAGCGCCGCATCGACCTCTTGGCGTTTTCGATGTTGTTCTCCATGGATTGGCTGATGTCCAAGATCAAGCCAACGCTGACAGGGCGGTTGGAAGTGCCGAAATACTCGATCTCCTGCTCCACCTTGTCCTCGAAGAGGCGAAAGTTCTCCTTCTTCAGACCTGTAATGAAGCGGTTGAGGGGATCGGTCACCGTGACCCGCACCAGCACCAAGTCGCGGCGCGTCTCGAAGCGCGGAGGCATCTGGGGCTTCTGGTCGCCCGGCTTCGTGTCCACAACTTGGTCTTGGGCGCAAAGCGCGCCAACCGAGTGTGAAAGCAGGGTTAGAAAAAGGAAGGCAGAGGCAATTCGACTCATCGACATTACTTTACCTTGGATTGTCTGCCGGTCCAAAAGTGTCACCCGGCGGGTGGCGGGCAGCCCAAACCTTCAAACGCGCAGCCACTCAACGTCGAGGGCATTCGGAGTCCGCCAGCCCAGCCGCAAAAAACCGACTCGTGCGTGAATTTGCTGGCCACTTGGTGGCCTAGTCCCGGTCGTCCACTTCTTGGAAGTAGTTGGATTCCACCAGGACGTCGCGCGGCTTGGTGCCGTCGGGGGGCGAAACCAGACCCTCGTGCTCCATCATGTCGAGGAGTCGGGCGGCGCGCCCGTAGCCGATGCGGAAGCGGCGCTGAAGCAAGGAGGTCGAGGCTTTGCGGGTATCGACAACGAAGCGGGCGGCCTCGTCGAAGAGTTCGTCTTCCATATCGCCGATGTCGACGAGTCCGCTGTCCTCTTCTTCCTGGCTCTGCAGGATTTCCTCCTGATACTGCGGCTGGGCTTGTTGGCGCAGGAATCCCGTGATCTTGGCGATCTCCTTCTCGCTGACGTAGGGGCCGTGAAGGCGGATCAGGCGCGAAGTCGAAGGAGGCAGGAAGAGCATGTCGCCCATTCCCAGGAGACTTTCGGCTCCGCTGCCGTCGATAATGGTGCGGGAATCGATGCGCGAAGAGACGCGGAAGGACATGCGGCAGGGGAAGTTGGCTTTGATGAGGCCGGTAATGACGTCCACCGAGGGCCGCTGGGTGGCCAGAATGAGGTGAATGCCGATGGCGCGGGCCATTTGCGCCAGGCGGGTCAGGGCGGCCTCGACTTCCTTTCCGGCGGTCATCATCAGGTCGGCCAACTCGTCCACAACGATGACGATATAGGGCAGGGGAGTGCACTCCTCGGATCCCTGGGCCTCCAGTTCGTCGCCCTTCTCGCGCATCAGGGCATTGAACTGGGCAATGTTGCGGACGCCGTGGCGGGCCAGCAGCTTGTATCGCTGCTCCATCTCGCTGACGGCCCAGGTGAGGGCGTTGGCGGCCTGCTTTGGGTCGGTCACGATGGGGGTCAGCAGATGGGGGATGTCGGCGTAGAGCCCCAGTTCGAGGCGCTTCGGATCGACCATGATGAAGCGCACCTCTGAGGGCTGGGCCTTGTAGAGCACCGAACAGACCATGCAGTTGAGGCTGACGCTTTTCCCCGAACCGGTGGCGCCGGCGATGAGCAGGTGGGGCATGCGGGCCAGGTCGGCGATGTAAGTGGTTCCGTTGATGGTCTTGCCCAGGGCCAGTGTGAGCGGAGAATCGGCCTCATGGAAGGCGCCCGAAGCCAGAATCTCGCGCAAGTAAATGGTCTGGCGCATGTCGTTGGGCACTTCCACGCCCACCGTGTTCTTGCCGGGAATGCGGTCGATGCGTACCGATTCAGCCTTAAGGCCCAGGCACAGGTCCTGCTCCAGGCTGGTCACCTTGGAGTACTTGACTCCGGCATCGGGCTTGAATTCGAAGGTGGTGACCACCGGGCCGGGATGGATCTGCAGGACGTTTCCGTGGACGTCGAACTCAGCGTACTTCTTCTTCAGTTGCTCGGCCTTGGTGAGCAGCGACGCCTTATTGATCTGGGCGGTCTCGTCCGGCTGCTTGAGGAAATCGAGGGAAGGCATGCTGACTTCGCGTCCTTCGCTCATCTCGGGAAAAAGCGGGTACTCCGCGCCTTTCTTCTTGCCGGCGAGGCGGGCGGCGTATTCGTCCTGCACCTTGACCCTGGGCGCTTGGCCAGACCCTTGGGAGCTGGATCCCTGGGATTTGGATTCTTGATCCGAGGGTCCTTCCCAGGGAGCCTCCTCTTCGATGGGAATGGGGGGTGGGGCGGACGACTCTCGAATCTCGCCGCCGCTCCCCGGTGTTGTCCTAAAGCGCTTGAGCCAGGAAAGCGGCAGCCAGGAGGGGATACGCCAGTTTCGGCGCTGCATCCAGGCCAGAAAGCGGTCCACCGAGAAACGGGTAGAGGCCACAAGGGCCATGAGGACGGCAGCCAGGACGATGAGCAGCGATCCCGGACGGTTGAAGTAGGTCAACATCTTCTCGGCCAGCACCGAGCCCACCACCCCGCCTGGAGAAAATCCCCGCGGCTGGGGCGCCAGCGACTGGAGCAAGGCCAGGCCGGTGGAAAGAGCGGCCAGCAGAACCAACAGAGCCGCGGCTTTGACCTTGAGTCCGCTGAGGGGAGCCCGTCCCCGCAGGCGGCGGTATCCGAAGAGGAAAAAGATGGCCGGCAGCGCCAGGGCGGGGAAGCCCAGCACCTGGTAGAGCCCGTCGGCCAGCCAGGCTCCGAAGCGTCCCGCGTAGTTGGCGATGTCGCCGGCTGGCGAGGAGACGTTCCAGGAAGGGTCCTGAGAACTATAGGTCAGCAGCGAGAGGATGAGCAGCCCTGCCAGAGCCATCAGCGAGAGGCCGAAGAGTTCGTTGACCTTTTTGACTTGCTCCATGCATTCACCTTCCGGATCGCCATTGTAGCGTGTCGGTGTGTCCGCCGGTGCACCAATCGCGTGTGATTGGGCGCCGTTGGAGCGGGAAGCAAGCTGAAGGACTCCGGAACGCCGAGCCGCCGGACGCGCCTAGATTTCCAGGGTGACGGGCAAAATCATGGGACGCTTGCCGGTCTTCTTGCGCAGGAAGCGCTTGAGGCGCTTGCGCACCAGTTCCTTGAAGAGGTCTTCGTCGCGCAGCTTCTCGGCCGGCGTCTCCTCGATGGTGTCGAGGACGATCTGCTTGGCCTCTTCCAGGAGCTCTTCGGCGTCCTCCATGAGGATGAATCCGCGCGAGATGATTTCGGGATCGCCGATCAGTTCGCCGGCGAAGCGGTCCATGCGCAGCACCACGACCAGGAAGCCGTCCTCGGAGAGGAAGCGGCGGTCACGCAGCACCAGTTCATGGACCTCTCCCGTGTAGCCCTCATCGATGAAGCGGCGTCCGGCATGGACTTGGTCGACCACCTCGGCCTGCTCTTTGCTGATGCGCAGCACGTTGCCGTTTTCGATCAGATGGATGTTTGCGGGCGCGATGCCCTGTTCCTGGGCCACCACGGTGTGCTCCTTGAGCTGCCGGTAATCGCCGTGAATGGGAATGAAGTACTTGGGACGGATGAGGCTGATCATCAGCTTGAGGTCTTCGCGAAAGCCATGTCCCGAAGCGTGGATGTTGGCGTCCCCCGACATGACGACCCGGGCGCCGCGGCGGTAGAAATGGTCAACCATGGCGCCGATGCGCATCTCGTTGCCGGGAATGACCCGGGTCGAGAGGATGACCACGTCTCCCTCTCCCACTCCGGTTTCGCGGAATTCGTCCAGCGCCAGCCGGCTCATGGCGGACATCGGTTCACCCTGGCTTCCCGCTGCCATGAGGATGATGTGGTGGGGATGGTAGTTGTCGATCTGGTTGGCGTTGATGAGCACGTCGGGCGGCACCTTGAGGTATCCCAGATCGGAGGCCTTGTGCAGGTTCTGGTTGAGGCTGCGTCCGGCCAGCGCCACTTTGCGTCCGAATTCCTGAGCCAGATCGAGGATGATCTGCATGCGGTGGATGCTGCTGGAGAAGCACGACACTACGACTTTTCCTTCGGCCTTTCGGAACAGGGCCCGCATGGGCTCCCACACCGAGTGCTCCGACGGGCACAGTCCCGGCGCGTGGCTGTTGGTGCTGTCCGAGAACAAGGCCAGGACGCCTTTCTCGCCGTGAGCCGCCAGTCGGTGCAGGTCGCTGGTCACGCCGTCGATGGGCGTCTGGTCGAACTTGAAGTCTCCCGTCCACAGGATGCGTCCCGCTGAACACTCGATGGCGAAGGCGAAGGACTCGGGAAAGGAATGGGTGACGCGGATGGGTTCGACGGTGAAATCGCCCATCTCAATGCGCTCGCGGGCCTTCATCGTGCGCAGGTCCACCTGGGAATCGAGCTTGCGCTCCTTGAGGCGGTTCTCGACCAGTCCCAGGGTCAGGGCGCTGCCGTAGACGGGGACGTTGATCTCTTCCACAACGTAGGATACGGCGCCGATGTGGTCTTCATGTCCGTGGGTGAGGAAGATGGCTTTGAGTTGGTCGCCGATGTCGTGCAGGTAATCGATTTCCGGCACTACCACGTTGACGCCCAGTTCACTGCCTTTGTCGCTGCGGGGGAAGGTCATTCCCGCGTCCACCAGAATGGCCGTATCGTTACAACGGAGGACCGAGCAGTTCATTCCGAACTCGCCCACTCCTCCCAAGGGTACTACTTCTATATTTTCCATGTTTTCACTCTCTTCTCGGGGCGGATTATAACACCCGGCACAGACAGCCGAAGGACTGCAAATCGACTTGTTCGGGACGGATCTGGGGCTCCAGGCCGCAGGCCTCAAGGGCCTTTCGGATACTTTGAGGCTGGAAGGAGTCCTTGAGATTGTTGTAGAGGGTCTTGCGCCGGTGGCGGAAGGCCAGGCGCACCAGGCGGTGGAAAGCTTCGGCTTCTTGGGGCGAGGGCTGCTCCTTCAGCGGACTCAGGGCCAGCACGCTCGACATGACCTTGGGAGGAGGCTGGAAGGATCCAGGACGGACATCGAATCCCATTTCGACTTTGAAGTGATATTGCAGCGCCAGCGTCAGCGATCCGTAGTCCTTGCCGCCCGGTCCGGCGGCCACCCGCTCGGCCACTTCCTTCTGCACCATGAAGACGGCGCGCTGAAACCGTCGGCGGGCCTCGATCATCTTTAGGAGTATGCGGGACGCGATGTTGTAGGGCAGATTGCCCACGATTTTGACAGGCGTGTCCTCTACACTGCTGGCGTGGTTGGAGTCCAGAAGCTCATTCCAAGTCAGCGAGAGGATATCGCCTTGAACGATTTCGAGCCGGTCCCGCAGGTTTGCTTCGATGCCCTCTCCCTCCTGCAGGCGAGAGGCCAGGCCGGGGTCGACTTCGACGGCTCGGACCCGGGCTCCGGCTTGCAGCAGGGCGCGGGTCAGTCGTCCCGTTCCGGGTCCTATTTCAATCACTGGGTCCCCTTGGGCGAGGTGGGCGAAGCGGACGATTTTTCGACAGATGTTTTCGTCGGTCAGGAAGTGCTGGCCGAGGGATTTTTTAGGCCGGACGGTCATGCAGAATGTCCGGTATGATAGCATAGGCCCGCCTGAGAAAACGGGCCGAGAAGACACGTTTGGAGGCTACATAGATGAGCAGCAACGTTCACGAAGTTCAAGATTCCAATTTCAAGTCGGAGGTCCTCGAGGCCAACGTTCCCGTCCTCGTCGATTTCTGGGCTCCTTGGTGCGGTCCCTGCCGTCAACTGGCGCCGACCGTCGACAAGGTGGCCCAGCAGTATTCCGACCGGGCCAAGTTCGTCAAGCTCAATGTCGACAACAACCAGGAAACTTCGGCCAAGTACAACATCAAGGGCATTCCCACGCTGTTGCTGTTCAAGGACGGCGTGATCAAGGACCAGATTGTCGGCAACACTTCGGGCGAGAACATCTCGCGCATGATCGACAATCAACTGGAATCTCAGAAGTCCGCCTGAGGCCGGCGCGGCTTCAGCACACAACAGGCCACGCTCAGCCGGGCCATCGAGCTCTTCGGCAACCGCTTCGGCGGACCGTCCGGCTCGATGGCCCGGCTGTGTGTTGGGCCGTTCTGGTTTGGGTGCCGGAGGCCGGTAAGGAAGGCGAGCATCCAAGCTTACAAAGTCAGGACAGGGCATGGCCAACGTAATCATTGTCGGGACCCAGTGGGGCGACGAAGGCAAAGGCAAAATCGTCGACCTGATCACCGAACGCTTTGACGTGGTGGCCCGCTATCAGGGCGGACACAACGCCGGACACACCGTCATCATCGACGGCAAGAAGACCGTCCTGCACCTCATTCCCTCGGGCATCCTGCACCCCGGCAAGGCCTGCGTGATCGGCAACGGGGTGGTGGTCAATCCCTTCGCCCTGCGCGAAGAGATGGAGATGATGCCCGAGATCGATTTCCAGGGACGGCTCTTCGTCAGCAACCGGGCTCACCTGATCATGCCCTACCACCCGGCCGTCGAGGATGGCGAAGAGCGCCGCCTGGGCGCCGACGCCATCGGCACCACTTCGCGCGGCATCGGTCCCTGCTACGAAGACAAGATGGGCCGTCGCGGCCTCCGCTTGGGCGACTTGGAACGTCCCCAAGCCTTCCGCGCGCGCTTGACCGAGCGGGTGAGGATGAAGAACGAGGTCCTTAAGCATCTCTACGGAGCGGAGCCTCTGGAGGCCGAGACCATCTACCGCCAATACATGGAGCTGGCCCCCAAGGTGCTGCCCTTCGTCACCGACACGGCTGAATACCTCAATGGCGCCATGGCCGATGGCAAAAACGTTCTCTTCGAAGGCGCTCAGGGGACCCAGCTCGACGTCGACCACGGCACCTATCCCTTCGTGACCTCCTCCAATGCCACCGCCGGAGGCGCCTGCGCGGGGACGGGCGTGGGTCCCAGCCGCATTGACGGCGTCATCGGCATCGCCAAGGCCTACACGACGCGGGTGGGCGCCGGGCCCTTTCCTACCGAGCTGACCGACGACATCGGCAAGCACATCGGCAAGGTGGGAGCCGAATTCGGCGCCTCGACCGGGCGTCCGCGCCGCTGCGGATGGTTCGACGCCGTGGTGGTGCGCTACGCCGCCCTGATCAACGACTTGTCGACCCTGGTCATCACCAAGCTGGACGTGCTCGACGAGCTGGATGAGATCAAGATCTGCACCGGCTACCGCTACCAGGGCCGGACGCTGCGCTTCTTTCCCGTCGACATGGAAGTCCTCGATGAGATTGAACCCGTCTACGAGTCGCATCCCGGCTGGAAGACCGACACCACCCAGATTCAGAACTACGACGACCTGCCCTCACAGGCCAGGGACTACCTCAACCGCCTTTCCGAGCTGATCAAGACCGACATCTCCATCATCTCCCTGGGCCCCGACCGCGACGAAACCATCATCCTAGAAGAAAACCGTCGCCTCAAGGCACTGCTTTAACGGCACCCCTAGAAAAGTGAGCCCGCAAGTCAGTTTCAGTGAGCCGACCAAGTCAGATACTGTGTCTGCGACCAGACAAACTCGCCTACCCAAAGCGGACGCGAGGCCACCCGCGGTTGAGCCGAACCTGGTCGGAATCAGTGAGCCCGACCGGTCGAAGTCAGTGAGCCCAACCAAGTCAGAATCACCGAGCCCTGACCAGGCCAGAACCGCTCGTATAGTCCGGGCTCGCTGAAGGCGAGCCATAACCCAGCCCAGGGTAGAGCGAGGGCGCAAAGCGCCCCGAGCGGCACCCTGGGTAAGGCCAGCACCTCTAAAACAACCCTGGAAGGGTGGAATAGCGTTCCCTCCAAGGTACCATCTTGCCGACTTCCACAACACCTCCGATAAGCTATGAGTTTAACAACCTATTTTGCTTCAGGGATCACGCAGGACGGTCCTTAACGGCCTCTCGCTTCAAACCCCGCGTCCGAACCTGAGTCACCGATCATCGCGCGAAAAAGTTCTTGGCAGGGAAGACTCCATCTGCTATTATCAGAACCTGATATATCAAAATCTGATAATTCGAGAGGAGAGGCCTCGATGGCCACCCATCATTTGACCAAGACGGCGTACTACATCCTGTTGGCCTTGTCGGATCGCGAGCGGCATGGCCTGGGAATAGCCTCGGAGGTTGAACGCTTTACCGAGGGTGAAATCGTGCTGGGGCCGGGATTGCTCTACGGCTCCATCAAGCGCCTGGCCGAGGAAGGCCTGCTTGAAGAAACCGAGGCGGTCGATTCGGAGCAGGCCGATCCCCGGCGTCGATACTATCGGTTGAGCGCGGCGGGGCGTGCGGCTCTTCAATCTGAAGTCCTTCTGCAATCGCGCATTCTGAGCGAAGCCCAGGCGAAGAACGCCGCCCAGGAGTCGTCTTGACATGACAAGCCGTCCGTTGTTTTCAGAGCGGCTCTTCCGCCTTCTTTTACGCCTTTATCCGAGGGGATTGCGCGAGTCTTTTAGCGATTCGATGACGGAGCTCTTTCTGGAGCGTCTCCGTCGGGAAGGGAAGAAGGCCTGGTGGACGCTGGCCAAGGACTTGGTCAAGACTTGGGTGCAGCACTTAGGCGCCCCTCGGCGGACGTTTGCGCCGGCGTCATCGTGGAAAAGCCGTCCTGCGGTCTATCTGCGCGACTTGGCCTCCGACTTTCGCTTGGGAGTGCGTCTGGCCTACCGCCATCGACGGCATTCGCTGGTGGCGGTCCTGGCGCTGGCCGCGGGCGTGGGCGTGGCCACATATTCCTTCGGCGTCTACCACGGCACGTTCGGTCGAGGACTCCCTGTCTCGCAGCCCCAGCGCGCCGTCCACGTGTCCGCCGCCAATCCCTCGGTAGGACGTCCTTACATGGACCTGCGACTGGCCGACTACTGGGAGATCCGCAGCGCCGTCTCCGGCTTGCAGGATCTGGCCGCCTACCGCAGCGACGAGGTCAATTTGGCCAGTTCCGGACGTCCGCCGCAGGTGGTGGAAGCCCTCTACACCACCGCCTCGCTCTTCCCGCTGCTGGAGGCCTCGCCGCTGTTGGGACGCACGCTCATCGAGGACGATCACAGCGCCTCCGCTTCCCGGGTGGCGGTGCTGAGCTACGGACTCTGGAGCAGCCGCTTCGAGTCCCGCCGCGACGTCATCGGCGAGACGGTGACCATGGGCGGTGCACCCGCGGAAATCGTCGGCGTGATGCCCCGCCACTTCAGCTTCCCCTGGTTCGGCATGCAGCTCTGGTTGCCCCTGCCCCCTGCGGACCAGTCTTCGCCCTCCGCCGAGCAGGGCGTCGACGGAGTGGCACGATTGGCTCCGGGCGCAGCATTGCCGACGGTCCAATCCGAGTTGGACGCGCTGGCTGCCAGTTTGCGAAACGTCCGTCCCCAGAGCTCTGAGGGGTACGAGTTGCGTGTCTGCCCCTTTGCCCAGGCCTACCGTTCGGCTACGATGATCACCCAGATGCGCCTCACCACCTGGGCCGGAGGATTGATCCTGCTGGTGGCCTTGGCCAACGTCTCTAACCTGCTGCTGCTGCGCGGCTATTCCCGGTTGCGCGAACTTGGGCTGCGCCGGGCCCTGGGCGCTGCCCGCGGACGCATCCTGCGCCAGTTTCTGGCTGAGAGCGCCGTCCTGGCCGTCTTGGGAGGTGGATTGGGCGCTTTCCTGGCCTGGTGGGGACTGGGCTGGTACCAAGGCCAGTGGCCCGACGGCTACGTTTGGTGGATTTTCCAGATGGACGGCCCCTCCTGGGCCGTGGTTGTGGCTTCCGTCCTCACGGCCTGCGGCCTGTCCGGAGCGGTTCCTTTCCTGCACCTGCGGCGAATGAATCTCGAAAAGCTGCTGCGCGAAGAGTCGCGCGGTAATACTGGCAGCCGCTTCAGCCGCTTGGGCAGCGGATTTGTGGCCGTGCAAATCGGCTTGGGAGGGGCTTTGCTTTTCATCGCCGCGCTGATGGTGCAGAGCGCCCTGAACCTGCATACCGTCGACT
This sequence comes from Acidobacteriota bacterium, assembly GCA_035471925.1. Lineage (GTDB taxonomy): Bacteria > Acidobacteriota > UBA6911 > RPQK01 > DATIPO01 > JANQFM01. The sequence continues at coordinate 29,117 of DATIPO010000081.1, read as the reverse complement.
ACGGATTCGCCATTGACGACGTCGCCACGGCCCGCGTTTCTCTCGACCCCAACACCTACGCCGACAAGGACGACCGCCAAGCCTTTTGGGACGATTTGCTGCGGCGCGCCAAGACCCTTCCGGTAGTGCGCGAGGCGTCTCTGGCCACCCAGTTGCCCATGATCAGGCGCGGCGGAGGCACCCGATTTGCTGTGGAAGGAGAGAGCTATCCTCCCGACCGCTATCCGATCGGCTACCGCGACATCGTGACTCCCGAGTTCTTCGCCACGTTCGAGAGGAGCCTGCTGCGCGGACGCGGATTCACGGCTGCCGACAGCGCCAACTCGACGCCCGTGGTCATCGTCAATGAAGACTTCGTCCGCCGGTACTTGGACGAGGGACCCGTCCTGGGACGCCGCATCCGCTTGGGCGGCCCTGAGTCCGAGTCCCCCTGGATGACGGTCATCGGCGTGGCGCCCCACATGTGGATGGATACCGACGTCAACGCCTTTCCTCAGGGCATGTACATCCCGCTGGCGCAGCACGATCCGTCCTCGCTCAGCGTCGCTCTGCGCGTCTCGGGACGACCGGATGACTTCATCGAGCCTTTGCGCCGCTTGCTGTTCGACATGGATCCCAATCTGGCCCTGCACGAGACCATGAGCATGGACCGCCTCATCTACGGCCGCACCACCGTCTACCGCCGCACCGGACCTCAATTCATCGCCTTTGGATTGGCGGCCCTGCTGGTGGCGGTGGTGGGACTCTACGCCGTCATCTCCTACATGACGCGGACTCGGACGGCGGAAATCGGCATCCGCATGGCCTTGGGCGCCAAGCGTCCCGACGTCCTGCGGCTCATCCTGGGGCAGGGAATCATTCCGGTCGCCGCCGGACTGCTCCTGGCCCTGGCCACCTCTCTCTACCTCTCGCGCGGTATCTCCCGCTTCCTCTTCCAACTCGACCCCTGGGACTGGCGTGTCCTGGCCGCCACCCTTATCCTGCTCACCCTGACCGCGTTCCTGGCCATGACCCTCCCCGCCCTCCGCGCCACCCGAATCGACCCCACCCGAGCCCTGCGTTCGGAGTGAATCGCGGGATTGGATCGATGTTCTGGAATGCGACCGCAGGCTGCAGCCCCTCGGCTATTTGGCTTGGGCGGCTTGCGGCAAAGACCCCGGTTTCTGCCCCACTGCCATCTTGGAGCACGCCCGGCGCTTGGCTCGCTTCACTCCCGAAGAACTCGCGGAGTTGGCCTTCGCCAGCCCGCCTCCCGACCCCTAGCTAGGAACTGTCGCGACGCAGGCGCTGCGCCCTGGAAAGACCCCGGGACATCGTTGAAGCCCTGCCAACAGACGAGGTCGGCACCTGCGTCCTGCTAGGCGAAAATCTATGCCGGCTGTCACTCGTCGATCTCGCTGAACAGCAAGCCCGAGACCAACCCGCTTCCGAACCGGCAGCATCCGCGGAGCCATGCCAACATTCCGCCCGCTAGGCCTGATGTGAGACTCGCCACCCTGTCCAGTCGCTTGGACCAACCCGCGCCGCATGCTAAACTATCGATTCTTCACGAGGTGGGTCGTTAGCTCAGTCGGTAGAGCATCTGACTTTTAATCAGAGGGTCGCAGGTTCGATCCCTGCACGACCCACCAATATCGCCCTTTGGGCGAACTCTCAAGGTCCAATCTCCAATTCACTTGCGATCGGGCTAGCTGGCTAGTTGCTGGCATTCGACGACAGCTCTCCGGACCGTGAGGCTTGGTCCACTGGAGCGGTTGAAATCAGCGTAAAAGTACTAGTTGACTGGGAGTCAACGCTTGTGCTAATTTCGGGCTTGCGACGGGTGGATATGGAGAGCTACCCTTGGCAGCACGTCAAAGAAGGCCTGTATGCGCCTTCCTCGTCCCGCTGGTTCGCAATTCGGACCGCCAGCCCCATCCGCCGGTTCTCTGGCGCCAACTTCAGGATGCCTTGATGAGAGAGTTTTCAGGGTATACGGGTCCAGAGACGGTGTGGGGGCAGTGGTCGCCGGATGGTCAAGAGGTGGTGAGAGACCAGAGCCGGAAGTACAGCGTCGCGGTTCCGCAAGCCAGAGTCAAGGAGTTGCTGAGATTGATCCGACGAGTCGGCAATACGTTTGATCAACGGGCGATGTATGTCGAGATCGCCGGCTATGCGGAGGTAATTAAGGTCAGGCCGGAAGACGGATTCCTGGAGGTCTGACCTCACTTAGAGGCGATTCGAGGACGTTGAGGTGAAGAGGTGATGGAAGATCGAGTTTACAGGACGATTACGGGCAGGAAGCTGCGGCTTGGCGAGCTGACCGAAAAGGAACAGCGCTTCGTGGGTGAGGTTGCGCGGTTTTACCAAGAAGAACCGGAGTGGTCTGAGTTTTCGGCTTGGTGGACGACCCGCTTGAGAGGCGCGAAGCTCGCCTCAGATTCGATGGTCTACCGTCTGTGCCAGGATCTTGAAGCTAGGTTAGGCATTGCCCAGGGCAAAGTCTCTCCGCCGGACTACCGCGATTATCTGGCTGATCTCATTGATGAGCGCTACGGGTCGAGATACCGTTTTTGCAAGGAGGCAGGCATTGACCCGGGGCACTTGAGCCGGGTGTTGGCAAGCCGGTCGAACCTATCCCTTCAAACGCTCCAAGCCATCCTGGGCAAACTGCGCGCCGCGCTCGTCGTGCAGCCCGAGGAAGCTCTGAAATCTGATCTCAGTCCCGAAGCCGTCTTCCCGGTTCTGGCCACGAGCGGGAGTTGAGGAGCGTCATCCAAGAGTTCACCGGACGTGACCGACGCCCCGCGAACCTGCAAACGTCCAAGCCCCAATTCCCAACCCACGGAGTTTCCCTAGTAGTGGACACCTCAAACCGCCAGAGCGTAAGAGAGGAAGGGAGATGTGTCCATGCCCGCTTCAGAAAGCACTTCAAGACGGAAGCTTTGGCGCTGCTCGCCGAGTAGGACCTTGAAGCGGCATTTGAGTGGTACGTCTTGGCCGAGTGGAGCGATGTCGTGTCGAGAAACCCCACAGCGTCAGCCCTTTGGGAGTTGGGAGAGTTGGAAATTGGAGGTTGCGCCAGCCCTAGGGTATTCGCGGGCGTGGAAAGCGCGGCGGGGTCGGGCGGATGGGGCGGGGACGAGGTTCGGTGAGGCGGATGGTGGAATTGCGCGGGACCTGAGATCGGATGAGCTCCTGTCCGCTGGGCCATTGGACGACGACTCTCCAAACCGGGGCCTGGCCGCTGCCGAGGCCGAAATGGGCGACCCGTTCGCTTTGTCCCAGGTAGTGCGCTGCCACGCCGATGTGGCGGATTTGCCAGGGCCCCCCTTCGGTCACCTGAACCCGCACGACAGCTCCCAGGCTCTCACGGTTGGAGACAGTTCCGAAGGCCTGCACACGCAGCCAGTCTTGCTGGTTTCCTCCCTCGTTGCGGTAGAGGCGTCCGCCGTCGAGGTTGTTGACCACGAAGATGTCGAGGTCGCCGTCATTGTCGTAGTCGAAGGTCAGCAGTCCTTTGCCGGAGCCGGGAACGGCCAGCCCGCTTTCCAGAGCCTTCTCCGCCATCGCGCCCGGGCCGTCATTGCTCCAAAGGCGCATGACGTCGTGTTCCCAGATGTCTTCCACGGTAAGGGGATCGAAATAGTCGTCTGGAAAGTCCATTCCGTTGGTCATGGTCAAGTCGAGGTCGGCATCGTTGTCGACGTCGAAGAAAAGCGAACCCCAACCCCATCCGCCGTCACGGACTCCTGCCTCATCGGTCCAGTCGACAAAGAGCCTGCCGCCTTCATTGCGATAAAGACGGTTGCCGGTCCTCCCCCAATTGCATTGGGGACAGGAGATCTCAGGGTCGTAAATCGAGGAGACAAACCAGTCCAAGTCTCCGTCCCCGTCAAAATCGCCGAAGGTCGAGCCCATTCCGTTTTCGTCGCTTCCGACACCGGACTCTCCGGCGGCCACGTGAAAGGTCCCGTCTCCGTTGTTCCAGAAGATGCGGCTGGTACCGAAATCAGAGGCCAAGGCCAAGTCGGGAAAGCCGTCCGAGTCGAGATCCACGAAGGCCGGCGAGAAGACCCAAGAGCGCTCTCCGATCACGACGCCGGACTCCTGGCTGACGTCTTCAAAGAATCCGGGAGCCTCCGCGCCGCGGTTGCGCAGCAGCCTGCTGTGGTGAGGGGCCCCTCGACTCACCACGGCGTTGCCCCACTCGCCCACGAAGACATCGAGCCAGCCGTCTAGGTCGTAGTCGCCAAAGGCCACTCCGAATCCAGCATGATTGTTGGACGTCTCCACTGCAGCTCCCCGCAGCAGCCCTTCTTCTTGGAACTGTCCCTCTCCGTCGTTGATGAAGAGCAAGAAACGGGTTGATCCGATGGCGGTCACATAGAGGTCCAAATCGCCGTCACGGTCGACATCACCCCATCCGGCACCGTTGGAGAGCAGGCTGAAGTCAGCCAAGCCGGCTTGCGCGGTGACATCTTCAAAGGTCCCGTCGCCCCGATTGCGGAAGAGGAGATCTGAAGCGTCCAAGCGGGTGACATACAAATCGTCAAAGCCGTCGCCATCGAAATCCCCAACAGCCGCGCCTCCGCTCATGAGGACGGCTTCGCAGAAGAAGAGGTGGACACCCTCGCAGCCCGCGAAATCATGCTGCTGGTAAACCAAGCCGGCCTGCTCGGTAACGTCGCTGAACACTGGTCCCGTGGACTGACCCAAGACAAAGGCGCACGAGGCCCAGACTATGACGGCCGCCAGCAGGCAAGCCAAGAACTCTCGTTGGCCGCTAAACCATTTCATAGATTGTGACACCTCTTGAAAGCGACGTTAGTATAAACGGCGGCAGCAGCCGTGACAAGTTCTCTAGCCTTCGGATTCTCCCGCGATCCGTTCGTAGAGCCACGCTCGGGCATAGGTCCAGTCGCGCTTGACCGTGGCGGGCGACACTTCGAGCAATGGAAGGAGGCAATGCAAACTTGGAATGAGTGGATTGATCGGCTCGCTGATGGGAGGCCAGTAGTCGTTCCACGCGCTTGCGTAGAGCACTGTTTCCGGCACAGACTTGCCCCAGATAGTCCGACCATTTGTCGGGCGGCATTGTGAGACAGGCCTCGAAAACCTCGCGCTCCCGGCGAAGACGCTCTTCATTCACCATGGTTTGCCTCGGCAGATCAATGAAATCGCCGATCTCTGCACTGTCAAGCGATTCTTCTGTGGCCCCCCGATCGGGTCGACAGGGTCAGAAAGCATCAGGTGCGGCCGTCATGGCACCGGCGCGCCGATCAAAAGGAAGACGTCGACTGCAAACTGGCTACCGCTCGTGGTTTCGAGTTTGTTCCTATAGCGAAACTCATTACCGAAACCGTCGATTCGCCGCTTCGTCTCATACGACAGATGTATTGCGCGAATCGAGGTCGCAGTCAGAGACACGAGCTCGTCCGCTGGCGATTGCCCGTCATGATTCCAGTCGTACCAGAGGCCCAATGATGGGAACACGTTGTCTTGAGCGCTGATGAGTCCGTCTTCATTGCCGCCTTCACTTTCCCTGTCGAAGACCCGGAGCGCATGGAACCCGTTTCGATCGATCACGTCAGGTTGCGCTGTGAAGAGCCGATTGCCGCCTAACTTTCTACCTGGAAGGCCGTATAATTGTTGATCCGACTTCTAAATATCAGCGTAATTGACGGCAATTGCTGTTCAGAACTTTTCTCTAAGGTTCTGCCAGAGTTGTTATTCCGGCGCGAACTTTGACTCGGGCCAGCCAGGACTTGGCAGGCCAAGATCTCTCGCTTCATTGTCAGTGTTGGTGCAAGGCCCTGGCCCCAAAGTTCGAGGAGATCGCATCTAGACTCCCTTGACCGCATTTTTACTCGGCCCTTCGATCGGGATGGGCGTCTAAACGGAACGATAAGGAGAAATCCCATGAGAGTTCCCCTGAGCATCGCGTTAGCCTCTTGCATGTGGGCGAGCGCCCTCTTCGCCAACGACACCACGGCCATTCCGGTGCGGGAGGTGACCGTTTTCAAGGACGGCCACGCCTTCATCCTTCATGAAGGGCAAGTGCCCACCGACGAGCAAGGAGACGTCGTGCTGGATAGCCTCCCAGAGCCAGTGTTAGGGACGTTTTGGCCCTATTCCGCCGACCCCTCGGTCGCCTTGGCCGGTGTGGTGGCAGGACGCCGCACCCTCTCCACGAGCCGAGACGCCGTAACCCTGGTAGAGCTGTTGATGGCCAACACCGGCAAGCGGGCGCTCATCAGCGAGAACTCGGGCGCGAGTTATGAAGCCGTCATTCGATCCGTTCCCCGCTGGACCGATCCGGGAAGCGATGCGGAGAAGCTGGGTGACGTCATCCTCTTTCAGACCGACGACGGCACCCGGGTGGCCGCAATGAACCGCGTTCGTGACGTCACCTTCTTAGAGGAGCCTGAGACGTCCTGGACTCACAGCCAGACCCGTAACCTTCTCGAACTCGACTTAGACTGGAAGGGGAAGAGTCCCGCAGCGGCCGCACGTGTGGGCATGGTCTACTTACAGAAGGGAATCCGCTGGATTCCGACCTACAAAGTCGAACTCGACGAGGGAGGCACCGCCCGCATCCGGCTCCAGGCCACCTTGCTCAACGAGATCACCGATCTTGAGGACACCACCGTCCACTTGGTCATCGGCGTCCCCAGCTTTGCCTTCAAGAACAATCTCGATCCCATCGTCCTGCAGGATACGGCTGCCCAGCTTTCCCGCCACTTCCGCAGCGATGAGCGGACGGCGCATGCCTTTTCCAACGCTTTGACGACCCAGGTCGCCTACACCGGCATCGCTCGGACAAGCGGCGATTCGGGTGATGAGAATCGGGGCGGTGAGCTTTCGGGCTCGGCCAAGCAGGAGGATCTGTTCATCTTCACTGTCGAGCACATCTCGCTCAAGAAGGGCGAACGCATGGTCGTGCCCATCACCGACTTCGAGCTCGAATATGAGGATGTCTTCACCCTCGACCTTCCCTTCGCACCGCCTCCAGAAGTGCGAACCAGCGTGAGCCAGACCCAAGCCGCCTTGGCACGCCAGATGAGCAAGCCGATCGTGCGTCACAACATCCGCCTCAGCAACGACAGCTCCTACCCGCTCACCACGGCCCCGGCCCTGGTGCTGCGCGATGGCCGCCTGCTGGCCCAAGGACTGATGAGCTACACGGCTATCGGCGGCACCTGCGACTTGGAGGCAGGCGATGCGGTCGACATCCAGGTCAGGAAGAACGAAGAGGAAGTTCGCAGGCTGCCCAATGCCGTCGTCTGGCGAAATGACGTCTATGCCAAAGTGGAACTGGAAGGCAGCGTTGAACTGACCAACCGCCGCGGCACTCCGGTCCGCTTGGAAGTCACCCGTTGGGTCCTGGGCAACGTCGACGGCGCCGATAACGACGGCAAGGTCACCAGAATCAACCAATTTGAAGATGGGGACTTCCTGCCGCCGGGCGGATTGCCGCGCTGGTGGGGATCATACAGTTGGCCCTCATGGTGGCGTCATTTCAACGGGATCAGCCGCATCTCGTGGACGTTTGATCTGCCCCACCGGGAAAGCGCTGATCTAGGGTACGACTGGCACTACTTTTGGCGTTAAGGCGAGGATAGATTGGCGCCGCTCTCCTGCGTTCTCTGACTCTCCTGGGGCTTCGCGGCTCTGTTCTCCATCCAGCAGTAGAGGCCGGGAAGCACCAGCAAGGTCAGCAGGGTCGAAGTGACCAGGCCGCCGATCACAACCGTGGCCAGGGGACGCTGGACTTCGGCGCCGGTGCTGGTCGACAGCGCCATGGGGAGAAGTCCCAGGCTGGCCACGGTGGCCGTCATGAGGACGGGCCGCAGCCTGTTGAGCGATCCCCGGTAGACGGCTCCCGCCAGTGAATGCCCGGCTGCTCTCAGTTGATTGAGGAAAGTGACCAGCACCACGCCATTGAGGACAGCTACTCCCGAAACGGCCACGAAGCCGACACCGGCGCTCATTGAAAAGTGCATGTCGCGCATGAAGAGGGCCAGCACGCCCCCGCTGAGCGCGAAAGGAATGCCGGTGAAGACTGCCACCGCTTGGCGAAGCGATCCAAAGGTGGCGAAAAGCAGGGAAAAGACCAACAGAAAGGTCACCGGAACCGCAATCAGCAAGCGGTTGCGGCCGCTTTCCAAGTGCTCGAACATGCCGCCCCACTGGACACTGTAACCGGGAGAGTTCCCCACTCGCCGGTTCACCTCGCGGCGCGCTTCCTGCACGAATGAGCCGATGTCTCGGCCTGGAACATTAACCTCCACCGAGATGCGCCTGCGCCCGTTCTCACGGCTGACCTCTGCCGGTCCCTGCATGTTTTCAATGGCGGCGAGTTGGCTGAGGGGAACTTTGACTCCGCTGGGGGCGCTGACCAACAAGCGGCCGAATTTCTCGGCGCTGTCCCGAGATTCCGGCTTCAGGCGGACGACGGCATCGAAGCGCTTGAATCCTTCCAGGACGGTGGTGGCGCGTATCCCGGCGATGGCGGCCTGAACGATCTGCTGGACATCGGCAACGCGAATACCGTAGCGGGCCGTCTTCTCATGCAGGACACTTACCTGCAGCATGGGCAGTCCGGCCACCTGTTGCACCTTTACGTCTTCCGCTCCTGGAACCTCTCTGACCACGTCCCCGATGGCCGCCGCCTTTTCCAGGAGGGTGTCCAGGTCGTCTCCAAAGATCTTGATGACGACATCGGAGCGCGCACCCACTCCTTCGATCAGCTCCATCATGCGGAACTTGATGGGCTGGGAAAAAGAACTGACCACTCCGGGAAAGGTCTCCAAGCGCTCAGAGACGGTCTCGGTCAGGGCCGCCTTGCTGACGCCCTCCCGCCACTCGCTGCGGGGCTTCAGGAAGACATAAGTGTCGACCATGTCGGGCCCCATCGGATCGGTGGCGATCTCGGGACGTCCGATTCGGGACACCACCGTTTCCACCTCGGGTAAGCGTTTGACGACCGCCTCCATCAGTGTGGTCTGGCGGACGCTTTCCGACAAGGCGGCGCTCTTGAGGCGGACATGGTTGACGGCCAAGGCCCCTTCGTCCAACTCGGGCAGGAACTCGGCTCCCAGGAAAGGGAAGAGGATCAGGCTGCCGGCCACGGCCGCCACAGCCACCAAGGCGGTCATCCAGCGCCAGCGGAGCGTCCACTTGAGGACGGGACGATAGAGCCTCAGCAGAGCCTCCAGCATGGGATTGCGCCGCTCCCGCCGGGCCTTCAGGAAGATCGCGCTGAGGGCGGGGATCAGCGTCAGGCTGAGCAGCAATGCACCTGAAAGGGCCAGAATCACCGTCAGGGCCATGGGACGGAACATCTTTCCCTCCATGCCGGCCAGGGAGACGACCGGCAAGTAGGCGGCGATGATGATCATCTCACCGAACTGGCTGGCCCGTCGCACCTGCGAACTGCCCCGTAGGACCGTCCGCAGCCTCTCCGCAGCGGTCAACTCGCGTCCCAGCTCCTTCCTCTCCTGAGCCATGTGACGGACGCTGTTCTCCACCATGATGACCGCCGCATCGACAATCAGTCCGAAGTCGATGGCCCCCAGGCTCATCAGGTTGGCCGAAATCCCGAACCAATGCATGCCCACCACGGCGAACAGCATGGAGAGGGGAATGGCGCTGCTGACAATCAGCCCGGCCCGCAACTGAAGCAAGAAAAGGAAGAGCACTGCGATAACCAGCAAACCGCCTTCCATGAGATTGAAGGCCGCCGTACGGATGGTCTGGCCGACCAGTTCGCTGCGGTCGTAAAAGGGACGGATGCGCACCCCCTCGGGCAGCGAAGCCTGAACCTCTTCCAATCGGCGTCGAATGTCCTGGGTCACGGTGCGGCTGTTCTCGCCCTTGAGCAGCATCGCGATTCCCATCACCGTTTCGCCTCGGCCGTCACGCGTGGCCGCTCCCTGGCGCACAGCTGCTCCCAGTCCGACTTCGGCAACATCTCCGATCCTCACCGGAGTTCCGTTTTGGGCCTCCACTACCAAGTCGGCGATGTCCTGCCGCGATTGGATCAGGCCCACTCCCCGCACCAACTGTTGCTCGCCACCGCTCTCCAGGTAAGCGCCCCCAACGTTGCTGTTGCCGGCCCGTATCGCATCTACAACCTGGCTAAGGGTCAAGTCATAACCCACAAGTTTGTCGGGATCGACAAGCACTTCGTACTGCTTGAGGCGGCCGCCGAAGCTGTTGACGTCGATTACACCAGGAACTTCGCGGAGAGCAGGCTTGACGGTCCAATCCAACATCGTCCGAAGGTCCATCAGCGAGTAGCGGCTGGGACTCTCAGGGTCCTCTTCCAGGGTGAAGTGGAAGATTTCGCCCAGCCCCGTGCTGATCGGGGCCATCTGAGGAGCCACGCCAGGAGGAAGGGACCTCTCAGCCTCGATGATCCGCTCCAGCACCAACTGCCGGGCCCAGTAAATATCAGCCCCTTCCTCAAAGGTCACGGTGACCTGGGACAGGCCGAACTGGGAAATGGAGCGCAAGCCGGTCTTGCGGGGCAGGCTGCTGAGGGCCAGCTCGATCGGTACGGTGACGTATTTCTCAACCTCCAGAGGACTGAAGCCGGGTGCTAACGAGTTGACCTGTACTTGGTTCGTCGTCACATCCGGCACGGCGTCGATGGGAAGGCGCCAGGCCGAGTAGAGACCGGCAGCCAAGACGCCCAGCCAGATGAGCACCACGAAGTATCGCTGCTGGATGCTGAATCTGAGAACCCAGTTGATCATGGCGGGCCTCCACCGGTCCTGCCAGGCCGTCCTGCGCTGCCGCGATGAGTTGGAACATTGACCCTGGACGCCGAAATCTGACCTTTCCATACCCCGCTTGGCCATCGAGGTGTAGGGAACTGCTTCATAGGGCCGGGAGCACATGGGCTGCTGAGCAGTCCGCCGTGAACTCGATTGGTGTGCAAACCTTGTGGCCTCCCCGTGGCCCCGGCGGCCCTAATGGGCATGGCCGCCTCCCAACTGTTCGCGCAACAGTTCCGACTTCAAGGCGAAGCTGCCTTGCACCACGACTCGTTCGCCTTCTTGCAGGCCCTCGGCCAAGCCGACGCGCCCCGCTTGCTCTCCCAGCACGACCACCTGCCGCAGGACGAAACGTCCATGAGCTTCCTCCACGAAGACCAAGGTCTGCTCCCGGATTCTCTGCAAGGCCTGTGCGGGAACTGTCACTGCCTGGCGTTGCCGGTCGGTGGGGATCTCTACTCGGGCGAACATCCCCAGCTTGATCAGGCCCTGGTGGTTCTGCACCACGCAGCGCAACTTGGCCGTTCGGGTGGCCGGATCGAGGACATCTCCCTGGTAGGTAATTGTGGCCGGGAACACCCGCTCCGGATGAGCGTTGAAGTGTACGCGGGCCGTCTGGGCGCCGTGGACCGCGCCCAAATCCCGTTCGAAGACGTCGGCCAGAACCCACACCCGGGAGAGGTCGATGATGGTCATCAGGACGCGTTCAGGCGAAACCACTTCGCCGACGCTCAGGTCGAAGGCCGTCACGGTACCCTCGAACGGGGCCCGAATCGGCGTCCAGGACGCCCGGGGTCCCGGCGGCTCCGGGCTGTCGGCGATGCGGGTGAGGTCGTCTTGGGAATACCCCAGGCGGACCAACCTGACCTCGACCTCCTCCATCGCGTAGCCAGCGCGCCGCTCCGTCTCCAGCGCTTCGACCTGCTCAGCCTGACGCAACTCAAACTCCCTTTCAGCGATGGCCTGGCTCTGCAGGAGCACTCTGGACCGATCCAACTGCTTGTCGGCAACCTCACGCCGCGCCGATGCCTGACGAAGGTCGGCCAAACGGCTCCTGTAAAGACCCAGCAACATTCCCAGTTCCACGTTGTCGTAGACCAGGAGCGTCTGCCCGCTGCCAACGCGATCACCCTTGTTGACCAGGACCTTTCTCACGACGCCTCCGGACAGGGGCCGGATGTGAGCGATGGCCGATTCGTCGGGCCTGGCCTCACCGGTGGCAACGACGATTTCCTCGAAGCTTTCACTCCGGCTGAGTTCAACTTGGATCCCAGCCTGGGCTACAGCTTCGGAGTCAAGTGCCAGCACCCGCGGGGAACTGTCGTGCTCGGCGTGGTGGGTGTCTTCATGGGAAGCGTGTTCATCCCCTGCCTCGTCGGAACCCTCCCTCGGGGGCGTCCCGCAGGCGCTGAACATCACCAACAGAGCCAGTACGGCGGTCTTTTTCATGGTGGTCATTAAAGCTCTCCTGGCTGGTGGAAGGCAGATCGGCTATCGACCAAGGCCACTGCGTGCCCTTAGCTTGGAATTCTGGCCGGCGTTCTCAGAGATTGGCGATGCGGTGAGTCGTGGAAAGCGGGTCAGCCAGAGTGCGCGGCAATGCTGGCCGGGCCCCGTTCCATCATCAAGCCGCAGTCAGAAACGTGGCCTGCTGGGGCGGGTGCTCCAAGGAAGAGGGGAGCAGGAGCCCGTAGGAAGAGGAGGAAAAGGAGGACGCGGTCGTCGACCAAAGCCCAACGGAGTCCACGGCAAGCGAATCGTCCACTACCCGGCACAGACAGAGCGAGCAGCCGTTCTCGACACTGCTCTCACCCTCGTGATCTTCGCCCCCGGCTGACAGGGGTTCGGAGGGGCAATCCAGGCAAACGGCTGCATCGACCACGACGCCGGCGATCAAAAGCAGGGCCAGCCAGACACAAAACCGAAGTGCTTTGGTGAAGGTCACTCTGGGAGTATACACCATGCGGATTGCGATGCCTGACCCGGTCGGGCTTCCAGCGGAGTCTTCAGGAAAGAGAGCGGTCTTCGGGACCAGGAGAAATGATATGCCGGGGGGAGGTGGTGCTCCCCCCCCCGGCCGTTGGGTCTTACTGCTCGAAGCAGTAGAGGCGGAACAAGTTGGTACAGGCGGTGTTGCTGGACGAAGTGCCCGTCCAGGACCCCGTGGTCGAGGTGGCCAATCCGAACTTGCCGGACTGATTGGCACAGTCGCCCGGCGAAAAATCCGGTGAGCCGCAGGTCCAACTGATGATGCCGGGTACTCCGTCGGGACCGGGACCGAGGGCGCAATTGGTGGAATTGTCCCAGGCCTGCCCGCTGGTGGTGGTGTTGGTCCAGACGCGGACCTCGCCGCTGACGGGCATGTTGAGTTCGGTGCGGTCGATGGCATGGTCGAGGCTGCCGTCGGTCAAGTCGGTCCAGTTGTCAGCCACCTTGGTGCCGTCGAGCAGTTGGTAGGGACCGGTGTTCATAGTGAAGCGGTCGTCCACGCCGTGGGGAAGGGGGCCCTCGCCGGTGTCGACGCGCCCGCTGATCCAGGCCTTGTAGGTCCCGCCCAGTCCGGCGTTGTTGGCCAAAGTCTGGCACTCCGCGTCGGCCAGCAGGTGGCCCAGCGTGTTGTCCTGGCCGTTGCCGAAGTTGCCGTCGAACAATGCGCTGGAGACGAAGACGGTCTTGGTCGTGCAGCCTTCGTCAACCGCACCGTTGCAGTTATTGTCCAGTCCGTCGCCGCAGACCTCAGGCACCGGCGTTCCCGGCGTGCAGGTGTCGTTCTCTGAGCCCATGCTGCAAACCAGCGATCCGGTGGCGGAACACTCGCCGACGCCGCACATGGTGGGCGTGGTCATATAATCCTCGTCTGTCATGCCGTCGCAGTCGTTGTCGATTCCGTTGCACAGAGCGTCGGAGGCTCCTGGGAAGACGTTGGGGTCGTTGTCGTCACAGTCGTCTTCGCAAGTCTTGAAGCCGTCGTTGTCTTGGTCGAAGCCTTCGTCGATGCTTCCGTCGCAGTTGTTGTCGATGAAGTCGCAGACTTCCATGGCGCCTGGATTGACGGCGGGGTCATTGTCGTCGCAGTCTTCGCCCAGGCAGGCCGGGCCGATGTCGCAGGGCGTAGAGCCGTCGGTGGTGCACTGGCCCACCGCAAAGGGTGCGCCTCCCACAGTGTCGCCTGAGGCGTCCATGCCGTAGCCGTCGCCGTCGGCGTCCGAGCACTGGTCGGTGCAATCGGGACGTCCGTCATTGTCGCTGTCGCTGGCGCAGTCGCTGGTGCAGGAGCTGGCGTTGTCGTTGCAGTCCTCGCCGTTGGAGGCGGGGACGAAACCTTCCGGCGCCACGCACTGAGTGACAGACACCGCGGGATTGCCCACCAGGTCGCCGTCCAAGTCTTGATAGAAGGTGGGAACGATGTAGTCCCCGTGCATGGTGTGGGCCGGAAAGGCCGGCTCGGCGATGCTGATTTCAATGATGTCGCCGGTCTCCTGATCGATGTGGCAAATATCGAGCTTGTTCTGGCCCCGCGTGTGCAGGGCGGTGTCGGTGTCTTCACCGGCCAGGATCCGCCGTCCCGTGAAGGCGTAAGGGCCCACTTCGGCAAATGGAACCGACTCGCTGAGCAGGGGGTCTTCCGAGCTCACATAGAAGCGCTGAGAGAGCTCGCCTGAAATCTGGTCGCCTGCTTCGCTGACCGTAAGCGTACCGCTGGTACGGATGATCGTTCCCTCGCGGCGTGTCCGCGCGGAGATGCTGTCGGGGCTGCCCAGGTGAAGGGCGTTGAACATCGCATGGCCGTCTTCGGACATTCGCCAAGCGCCCAGATGGCGGACCTCTTCCCGGAAGAACCTGGCCGGAAGCAGATCGCTGCGGAAGGAAAGGTCGCTGGCCACCAGCGGCTGGATGGCGGTGGCCTGGAAAATGCCGTCCCGGTTGAGCACGGCCAGCATCCTCACGGGCGTTTCGGCTCCCATGTCGATTTCAAGGAGGTAGGAGCCGACCGCCACAGACTCGGCTTCAGGGTCCGGCTGCTGCTCGGCAGGAACTGGGCCGGGCTCCTGGGCCAGAGTTGTCGCCCCGCTCAAGAGCGCGATCAGGCCAAGGACGAGGCACAATCGGACTCCTATCGTTTTTTGGTTGAGTGAGTGAAGACCGGCATCGGGCCTTCGGGTTCTTGTCTTCGGTAGCATGAGGTCTCCTTCCCTGGTTGGAGTTGTCGCCCTGGCGGCGCTCCGGTTCAACATGGATTCTCGGGCTTCCACGGGATTTCGAAGGATGTTCGTCCACGAAAAGTGCAATGTATGATACTGGTTGCATCAGGCGCGACGCAAGCATTTTCAGGATTCATCATCGAACATGAAGAGGCTGAGAGGAAAAATCCCCCTCCAGGGTCCCACGAAAGGAAGCAAACTCCGTGATCGAGCCAGCATTGCCTTTGGTTTCTGTTCGCTCAGGCTTAGTCGCTACAACGAGTGGAAGAGAAGAAACGCCTCAGCAATTTCTGTCAGCATTGTTAAATCTTCTTGCCCCGGATTTGACGTGTTGCTAGACTCGGCGGCATCCGAGCGGCCTTCAAAACTGGCAGAATCCGCACGGGACCGGCTTGGCACAGAAAGACCCGGTCAGGTCCCCGTGGGGCGGGTTGAATGAAATTGGGAAAGGTGGGCAACTAAGGTGAAGCAGATGGCTTTTTTCTCCAGGGCGTTGTTTTGGCTTGTGATGATCGCGGTGGCTTCAGGAGTTTTGGCCGAGGAGACCAGGAAGAGCGATGAGGAGGAACCCGAGTTGCCCGAGGTTTTCTCGCAGCCGATCCCACTCTACGAGAAAGCTCTGGGACCGTTCACGAGGCCGATTTCTTCCAGCAGCAAGGAGGCCCAGCAGTACTTCGATCAGGGCTTTCAGTTGATGTACGCCTTCTCCAAGCAGAATGCCACGCGGTCTTTTCGCGAGGCTCACAAGTTCGATCCCGAGTGCGCGATCTGCTACTGGGGCGAGGCCTGGACCTGGGGCTCATATCTGAACGGCAAAATGCGGGAAGAGGAGGCGCCCCACGCCTATCGGGCCATACAGAAGGCGCTGGATCTGAAGGAGCATGCCAGCGAAAAGGAGAGGGCCTTCATCGAAGCCATGGCTGTCCGCTACGTGGAAGACTTTGACCCCGACGAGCGGGAAGAGCAGGACAAGGCTTACGCCGAGGCCATGGGCCGGCTCGCTCAACGCTACCCGGAGGACCTCGATGCTCAGACGCTCTATGGAGAGGCGCTGTTTCTGTTGCAGCCGCGTCGGGGCTATCGGGATATCGAGGACCCGGAGATCCAGAAGATACACTCCATCTTCGAGAAGGTATTGGAGGCCGACATCACCCATCCCGGGGCCTGTCACCTGTATATTCACGCCACCGAGTCGACGGTGCGTCCGGACTTGGCGGAGCCCTGCGCCGAGCATCTGGGCAGGGCCATTCCAGGGGCCAGCCATATTCAGCACATGCCCTCGCACACCTTCAACGAAGTCGGACGCTGGGGTGACAGCGTTCGCGCCAATTTGGCGGCCTGGCACTCGGACCTGAAAGCCGAGTTCGACGAAGGCGTGGCCATCTACCCGTCCCACAATCTCCATATGCTGCTCTATGCTGCCTCCATGGATGGCCAAGGCGCCATCGCCGTCCAAGCCGGTAAGGACTATGCCAAGCTGCGGGGCGACAGCATCTACCACGTCCTCACCCTGGTGCGCTTCGGCCGCTTTGACGAAATCTTGGAGCTGGAGAAGCAGGGCGAGCACGATGTGACCCAGGGGATGTGGGACTTCGGGCAGGGCTATGCCCGACTGAGGACGGGTGAAGCCGACTTCGCCGAGGTTTACTTGCGGCGGGTGCGCCAACGGGCCCAGACTTCGGAGGCCGAGTACCGGCGTCACCCAGCCAGGAACCTTCTGGGCGTGGCGGCCGCGATCCTTGAGGGCGAGATCCTCCGGCAGGAAGGCGACATCGAAGCAGCCATAAAGGTTCTCGAGGCGGCCGTCCCGCTAGAGGACGAACTGGAATACGATGAGCCTGAACCGTTGCCGTTCTCGATCCGACATTGGCTGGGTGCCGCGCTGCTGGAGGCCAGTCGTCCGGCGGACGCCGAACGCGTCTACCGCCAGGAGCTGGAGGACCACCCTCATAACGGCTGGTCGCTCTACGGCCTGTTGCAGGCCCTCGAGGCCCAGGGTAAATCCTCGCCCGAGGTGGAAAAGGACTTCCAGGCCAGTTGGTCCCGATCCGACACCTGGATCCGTTCCTCCAGGTTCTAAGGATCAGCGTCCTGACGCCTCATGTTTCCAGTCGCTGGAAGCAACTGCGAGGCCTGGATAGATCGCGCCTCAAGGCATCGGATGAGGCTGGTTGTCGCATTGGTCCGCCTAAGCCCGACGACTACACCGAGGCGATGACGGACAGGAGTCGATCCATCGCAGCTCGCCGGTTGCCTGAGTCAGACAAATCTGCTAAGCTTCGCGCAAGCTATTTCACCATTGCAAATAGCAGGTGTTTTCTCGCCAGTACCTCAAGGTCGGGTATGGGCAAATGATTTCACCCAGGGCCTTGAGGCGATGACGCTGTGGAGGTTGGATGAGTAGCGGTCGTGACTTCATTTCTGTTTTTGTACTGTTCTGTGTAGCCAACCTGAGTGGTTGGGCGGGCGAAGACTGGCCTCATTGGCGAGGTCCTCACATGGATCTCAGCATTGAGAATACCGGGACATTCGAGCCGGACCGTCAATACCGCCTCGAAGTGGCTTGGAAGAGGCCTCTGGGACCTGGATACTCGGCCATCTCGCTGCTTGGAGGAACCGCCGTCACGGCCTTCGCCTCGGGCGAGCAGGACGTTGTGGCGGCTTTTGACGTTGCCACAGGGGAGGAACGCTGGCGGACCGGCATCGCGCCCAGGTATCCGGGACACTGGGGTTCGAAGGACGGTCCCATCTCGACGCCGATGATTGCAGAGGGAAGAGTCTTCATCGTGGACACAGGCGGACGCTTGGTCGCCCTCGATTTGTCCGACGGCAGTGAGCTGTGGAGTACCAATCTGCCGACCGATCACGAAGCCCCGGTTCCTTTTTACGGATACGCGACCTCTCCCGTCCCCTTTGGAGACGCGGTGATCGTGCAAACCGGCGGCAAGGATGCAGCCATCGCGTCCTTCGAGGCCGCTTCTGGCGAGGTGCGCTGGGTCTGTTGCGAGGGGGCCGTGAATTACCAGTCTCCTTTTCTCACGACCTTCCGGGGGGAGCCGCTTCTCATAGGAGTCGGGGACAAGCGCCTGTTCGGGGTTGATCCCCGAAACGGAAGACAGCTTTGGGCGGTTGAGCACGGGGGCGATGCCTCAGACATCGGGAGCCAGAGCAGCAACATCGTCCCGATCTCCGATGATCGCTTCTTTTTGAAGAACCGAGCCTCCGGATCGAAGCTCTTTGAGCTCATTGGCGCCGAGGAGGGCGGAGCCCGGGAAGTGTGGACAAGCCGCTCGATCCGCTCGACTTATGTGGTTTCCGTACACCACGGCGGATACATCTACGGCCCAACAGGTCGGATCATGACCGCGATCTCGGCTGAGACGGGAAAAACCGCCTGGAAGTCGCGGACCCCCAGCGACGGTTTCCCGATCGTGGTGGACGGATACTTGGTGGTCGCCACCAAAGACGGCTCTCTCAGTCTCGGACCAGCTTCCCCGAAGGGATACGAGGAAATGGCCAGCCTCGACCTCTTCGATGACCTGGTGTGGAGTCCCGCAAGCTTCCACGACGGCAGTTTGTATGTGCGCAGCATGTCGGAATTGGCCCGGGTGGACGTCGTGGAAGCCAGCGCTACAACTGTTCTTGACGGCGGACGGCCGGGCGTCCTGCCCCAGTCGGACTTCGGACGGTGGGTGGTCGCAACGGAGTCGTCAGCCGACCCCGTTTTGGCGATCGACCAATTTCTGCAATCGCAACCCAGGCTCCCGGTCATCGAAGACAACGACAAGGTGCATTTCATCTATCGCGGACCCGGTCATGACATGGCTTTGGTGTCGGATCTTTTCGGAGGCCGTACCGACCGGCCCATGAACCGCATCGCCGACACCGACTTCTTTTACTATTCGTCCCCCCTGGAACCCGATGCCCGAGTCACTTACGGCTTCCTCAAAGATTTTGACCAGTCGATCCTGGACCAGCAGAATCCCCAGCGCGACGAACTGTCCTATGGTTACTCCAGGTCGGTTGTGACCATGCCCGACTGGCGTCCTCCTGATTTCCTCTACGAAGCTGCCCCCTCACGTCGCGGACGGTTGGAAGAGGTGCCCTTCAGCAGCCGCCATCGCGAGATCCACCTGCCGCTGAAGGTCTATTTGCCGGCCGGCTACGAGCCCGGCCAGCGCTATCCCGTTCTCTACATCCACGCTGGCAACTTGGAGATCCTTTTTGGCCGCATGGTGCAGACCCTCGACAACCTGATCGGCGAGAGCGTCCAACCGCTGATCGCGGTCTTTATTCCCACGCCCGGAGAGCGCGCCGACGGGTCCACCAGTGGACTGACCGTCTACCAGAGCTATACGGGCGAGGACAAAGACGCCACCCGCCGGATGCTGGTTGAGGAGATCGTTCCCCTTGTGGAAGAGCGCTATCCGATCATCGATGATCGGGAGTCCCGTGGATTGGTGGGCGGCAGCTATACTGCCTTTGCCAGTTTCTATGCGGCCGCCAAGCATCCCGACTTGTTTGGCCGCCTGGGATTGCGCTCCATCGTCTACGAAAGCGCCTTCAGGGATGAATACTCGGCCTTGCTGTCCACGCCTCAAGATCAGCCTTTGACCGTCTATCTGGAATGGGGCAAGTATGACTCGAAGAGCGAGAATGAGGGCTGGGACGCCCGGGCCGACGGTATGGCCTTCGGCCGCATGCTGCGTTCCAAAGGCTACCAATACGAGGGCGGTGAAGTGCACGACGGGGCCGGCTTCTCAAGCTGGCGCAACCGCACCGACAAGCTGCTGAAGACCCTCTTTCCGCTTCAAGAGGACTGAACCTGAAGCTGGTTTACTGTCCCGGCAGAATGACGGGCGGGACTTGCTTTTGTGCCAGGAGATCGAGGAATTCGGGAAGTGCCTGACGGAAGAAAGTGGAGACCTCCGTCCGAGCTCGGCGATGGGTTGCCGTTAATTCCTCAGAGAGCTGCTTGGCGCCCTCGGTGACGGGCGGACCGCTTTGGTCGATGGTGCGCATCAGGTTGAGGAGGCGCGCGTTGAGCTTGTTGGGGAAGTTGATCACGTCCTGGAAGGTTTCCTGCTTGGGCTGAGCCAGGGTGCGCTCCAATGCCCCAACTGACTCCAGCAGCTCCTGGCCGGCCTGAGAAATCTCGGCGGCCGCTGCGTGTTCGCTTGTCAGCTCCAACAAATCGTTGACCTGGCGGCGGACGGAGCGCAGGCGTTTGACGTCCCGTTGCACGCGGTCGGCCCTCTGCCACAGATCGCCGAGGATGCGCTGCTGCTCGGCGAACTGGTCGCTTGTGAAGTCGGTGCGCGGGTCCTGAACGATGGTCAGAGCCGCCTCCTGGACCTCTTCGCCCCGCCGCAACCGCACCGTGAAATCGCCGGGCGCCAGACGGTAGCCTTGCAGTCCTCCGAGGACGAAGATGCCCGCAACCTTGGTCACCGGTTCCCGGCTCAAATCCCACACGAAGCGGTTCAATCCTTTGGACGCGGGAAGCGGCTTTTCGGTCGCCGGGCCGTCACTGTCCTCGGACTCGCTCTTCTCGGGCTTGGAACTGGAATAGCGGCGCATGACCGTCCCTTCCGAATCGAGGATCTCCAACTCCAGCGGATCTTCATCCTCCCCGGCTTCCTGGGCCAGCCAGTAGTAAAGGATGGCGCCGTTGGGCGGATTCTCGCCGGCTTGCGGGCTGTCTCCCGCTGAACCACCGGTGCGGACGGACTGCGAGGGCTTGAACAAATGCATGGCTTTGTCAGCCAGAGTCTCCTCCCAGGCCCGCAGCGGGGCGATGTCGTCGAGGATCCAGAAGGCCCGGCCTTGAGTCGCGGCCACCAGATCTCCATCCTTGACCCGCAGGTCGGTGATGGGTGTGACGGGAAGGTTGAGCTGAAAGGGCTCCCAACGAGCGCCGCCGTTCCAGGAAACGTAAAGCCCGTGCTCGGTCCCGGCATAGAGCAGCCCGGGACGCAGCGTGTCCTCGCGCACCACGCGCAGGAAGTGCTCGGGCTCGAAGCCCTCAGTCAGCGAGGTCCAGGTCGTCCCGTAGTCCTCGGTCTTGAAGAGGTAGGGGGCGAAGTCGTCCCACTTGTAGCGGGTGACGGCGAGATAGGCCGCGGCCGGATCGTGTGTCGAAACCTCGATGGAGTTGATCATGGCCTCGCCGATGTCTGGCGGAGTGACGTCTTGCCAGTCGGCGCCGCCGTTGCGCGTTAAGTGAACCAGACCGTCGTCGCTGCCCGTCCAGAGAACACCCTCTTCATGGGGCGACTCAGCCACATAGAGGATGGTGTTGTAGGTTTCTCCTCCGGCCGCCTCGTTAGTAATGGGAGTTCCTCCCAGTCCTTGCTTTTCCTTCTCGTCGCGGGTCAGGTCAGGACTGATCTCGCGCCAAGACTGTCCCCGGTCATCGCTCCTCAAGAGCACGTTTCCGCCATGAAAGATGACCTTGGGGTCGTGCTGCGACACCAGAATGGGGGCGTTCCAGTTAAAGCGATACTTGAGGTCCTTGGGCTGCGAGCCCAAGCCCAGGTAGGGGTAGGCCATGACGTTGCGCTCTTGTCCGAGCCGGTGGTTGTACTCGGTAATGATGCCTTGATAGCAGCCGGCGTAGACCAAAGTGGGATTGCGGGGATCGAAAGCCACGTGGGCGCTCTCGCATCCGCCTACCGCGTACCAGTGCTGGCGGCCGATCTGCGAATCCATGCTGCGGCTGGCGATAGCCACCGTGGAGTTGTCCTGCTGGCCTCCGTAGACATAGTAGGGAAACCGCTGGTCGGTGATGACCCGGTAGAACTGCGCCGTAGGCTGGTTGGACTGCGTCGACCAAGTGCGTCCGCCGTTGTAGGAGACGTTGGCGCCGCCGTCGTTTCCGTTGATGAGGACCTGATGGTCGAGAGGGGAGATCCAGAGCGCATGGTTGTCCCCGTGAGGCACTTCGATGCGCTTGAAGGTCTTGCCTCCGTCCACCGATTTCATGAGGGGAGCGTTGAGGACGTAAACCGTCTCCTCGTCGACGGGGTCGGCGAAGACGTGGGTGTAATACCAGGCCCTGGCCCGCAGGACTCGCTCGCGGTTGACCCGCGTCCACGATTGGCCGCCGTCGTCGGAGCGGAAGAGGCCTCCCTCGTCGGCCTCAATGATGGCCCACACCCGCTGAGGACGCGCCGGCGAGACCGCCACTCCGATCTTGCCCATCTCTTCGGGCAGGCCCTTGCTGAGCTGCTTCCAGGTGTCTCCGCCGTCGCTGCTCTTGTGAATGCTGCTGCCGGGACCGCCGCTGATCACCCTCCAGGGTTTGCGCCGATGATCCCAGAAAGCGGCGTAGAGGATCCGCGGATTGGTGGGGTCAATGCTGAGGTCGCTGGCCCCGCTCCGCTCATCGACGTAAAGGACCTTCTCCCAAGTCCCGCCTCCATCCTGGGAACGGTAAATCCCCCGCACCTCGCTGTCGCCCCAAGGACTGCCCTGGGCGGCCACATAAACGACGTTCGGGTCGCGGGGATGAATGCGGATGGCTGAGATCTGGCGGGTTTTGTCCAATCCGATGTGAGTCCAAGTCTGACCGGCGTCCGTGGACTTGTAGACTCCGTCGCCCGAAGAACTCATCACGCCCCGGAAGGGGGCCTCGCCGGTCCCCACGTACACCACGTTGGGATCTGAGTCGGCGACCGCCACCGCTCCGATAGAGCCGGATTTGAAGAATCCGTCGGAGACATTGCGCCAGCTATCCCCGCCGTCGAGAGTCTTCCACACGCCCCCGCCGGTGGTGCCGAAATAGAAAGTGCCTCTCTGGGAAGGGACCCCGGTTACGGTCGTCGAGCGTCCTCCCCGGAAGGGACCGATGTTGCGCCACTGCAAGCCCTTGAAGGACTCTGGGTCGGGCCCCGAGGCCGACAACCCGCAGCACAAAAGGCCAAGTAGAAGGAGCGTCCCTGTAGAGTAGCGTGTAACCATCCTGCCAGCATAGAACCGGAGGGTGCTTCCTGCAATCGGGGGGCGTGAGGGGGGCGTGAAAGCAGCCGCAAGGCCTTGCGGCTGCAGGCCCGAGATTTCTCAGGCACAGGACACAACCTTTCGGTGCCTGACAGCGTTTAATGAGGGAAGGAGGAGTTATGTCCCAGAAGAGTGCAAATGGCCCTTTGTCCAGCGAGAGAGAATTCACCCATCGGACGGCCCGAATGGCCTGGTTGGCCAATCTCGGGCAGGACTTCCGGCAGGGTCTTCGGATGTTCGCCAAGAACCCGGTTTTCACCATCGTGACCGTTCTCACCCTGGCTTTGGGAATCGGCGCCAATACGGCCATGTTCAGCACCATGAACGCCGTGTTGCTGCGCTACATCCCCGTTGAGGAGCCGGAGCGGGTCGTCCATCTGCGCACATCCAGCCTGCCCAGCTATGCCAACCAGACAGGCAATACGTCCAACTCATTTTCAGGACACACCTTCCTGCAGCTCCGCCAACAGTCGTCGGAGTCGCTGTCCGACGTGATGGGCTACGTCCCCTTGAGCAACAGCGGCGAAGTGGCCGTGCGTTACGGTGCACAGCCGGAAACCGCCCAGGTGATGATGGTCAGCGGCAACTTCTTCAGCGGATTGGGTGTCGCTGCCGCGCGGGGACGGACCCTCAACGCTGAGGACGAAACCAAGAGCGCTCCGGTTGTCGTGCTCAGCCAAGCCTTCTGGACTCGTCGCTTCGCCCGCAATCCCTCGGTCTTGGGTGAGACCCTCTCCATCAAAGGCGTGCCTTTCACCGTCGTGGGCGTGGCGGCAGGGGGCTTTGACGGGGTCGTCCAGAATTCCAAAACCGACATGTGGATCCCTCTGCAGACCCGGTCCGAGTTGGGTCCCTGGGGACAGCAAGTGCAGGGGGCCCAATTCGATTATGACTCGCCCAATTGGTGGTTTCTGATGATGATAGGCCGACTGGCTCCGGAGACCACTCGTGAACAGGCTCTTGCCCAACTGCAGCCGCTTTATTACAACTCCGTCTATGCCCAGACCGAGCCCCGGGAAAACGAGACCATCCCCCAGCTTTACTTTGAGTCGGTTCGGGGGATGCAGAGTTGGACGGCTGCCGCCAGCCATCCCATGACGCTTCTTATGGCCATGGTGCTTCTGGTCCTGGTGATCGCCTGCGGCAACATCATCATGCTGCTGCTGGCGCGCAACGCCACCCGCCGCCGTGAGTTCGGCCTGCGGCTGGCCCTGGGCGCCGGACGCTCCCACCTCTTCAGGCAACTGTTGACGGAGAGTTTGCTGCTGGTCTTCGCGGGCGGGATTTTGGGATGGTTCTTCGCCTCCTGGGCCACCCGGCTGCTGGGCGCCTGGGCCGAGACTGAGACGGGGCTGGCACCCGATTCCACCGTCTTAGCATTCTCCTTCGTGGTTTGCATTGTAGTGGCACTGGCCTTCGGCCTGATTCCGCTGCGGGCGGCCGCGCGGGTCCCCGCCAGTCAGGCCCTGAGGGCCTCCAGCGCCACCTCCAACCAGGAGCGCAAGCGCTTCTGGGGCGGACGGGCAATGGTGGCCTTCCAGATGGCCCTCTGCCTGTGCCTGCTGGTGGGAGCGGGACTGCTGGTCCGCACACTGGTCAACTTGCAGGATGTCGATCTGGGCTTTCAGGCTTCT
Organism: Acidobacteriota bacterium; assembly: GCA_035471925.1. Lineage (GTDB taxonomy): Bacteria > Acidobacteriota > UBA6911 > RPQK01 > DATIPO01 > JANQFM01. The sequence goes on along the minus strand of DATIPO010000081.1, from coordinate 4,517 downwards.
CAATTACTGGTCTTCGGAATCGATCCGCAGCGCGACAGCGGCACGGAGACGTTGGCCTTCTACCGCGACCTGCTGGACGAACTTCGCGCTCTTCCGGGAGTCGAGTCGGTCACCGTGATGGGCAACCGCCTGGGTTCGGGCTGGAGCAACAACACCAACGTCTTCGTCGACGGCGTGCGGGCCACCGACCCGCAAGGCCGCAGCGTCCTGCGTTGGAACGTTGTCGGCCCCGACTACTTCCGCACTCTGGGCGTGCCCATGCTGCGGGGCCGCGACCTGAAGGACGCCGACACGCTGGACGCCCCCCGCGTCCTCGTGGTCAACCGCACCTTTGCCGAGACTTATTTGCCTGGAAGCGATCCGTTGGGGCACAATGTGGGGCTGGGCGGTGCCAGCCAAGCCTTCTCCATCGTGGGCGTGGCCCAAGACAGCAAGTATTCCAGCGTGCGGGAATCGCCTCGGCCCATGGCCTACATCAGCTACAGGCAGATACCGGGAATCAAGAAGCTGCATGTCGAGTTGCGCACCCGCAGCGATCCACAGGCCCTGCTTCCCCAGGTCCGCAGCGTGGTCAACCGCCTCGATCCGGAGATTCCCTTGATGGAACCCATGACCCAGGAGGCTCAGTTCGAGCAGAGCTACTCCAACTCGGCCGTGTTTGCCACGCTGGCACTCTTCTTCGGCGTGCTGGCGGCACTGCTGGTGGCCGTCGGGTTGTACGGGACCCTGGCCTACCGGGTGGCTCGCCGCACCACGGAAATCGGCGTCCGCATGGCGCTGGGAGCACGGCGCGATCAAGTTCTGTGGATGATGCTGCGCGAAAGCCTCATGGTCTGCCTTGCAGGCGCTTTGATTGGGCTTCCCCTAGCCTACGCCGCCGGGCAGCTTCTTCAGTCCAGCCTGTTCGGCATCCAGGCCACGGATCCAGTGACCTTCGGCGCCGCCGCACTGGGAGTCGTCATCGTGACCCTGCTGGCCAGCTTCGTCCCGGCCCGCAGGGCGTCTTCGGTGGATCCGCTGGTGGCCATGCGCTACGAGTAACCGCCTTCGCCGGGTTCGGCAGTTGCCGGCCCGCCCCTGTCACGGTATGAATCGCCTCGTATCCGGCGCCTTCGGGCAGGGAGAGTGGACGTAGTTGTTTGACTCACACTTCAACGGCGACGGCTTTCTCGACATCGCCGTGTCTAATTCCGAGGGCCCCAACTTGGTCTACCGCAGCCAGCCAGCCCGTTGAGGCGGTTTGTGACTCGGCTGATCTAGAAGGCTTCGACCTCCCGTCAGTTCTGGCCGTCCTTTGGTCGCTTCTTGATACCGGTTGAATCCCCACTGGCGGGAGGCGTCTCAGCCTATGGGCAGCTCTTTTGGGTCTCATAGTAGTGGTTTTCGCCTTCATCGACGGGCTCCGCGATTAGGGATAGGCCGGCCTCCGAAATCGCTTCTTGATAGGCCTCGGCCCCCAGAGAGAGTGACTGCCGACCGGTCAATACGTCTCTCCAGGTACCGGTTTCAACTGGTGCGCTGAAGAGGAAGCGGCCCCCAGGAACGAGCGCAAGCGCCACTTTGGCGATGAGGTCCCGCTGCTCCTCGGCATTCAGGAGGAACATCAAGCCGACCGCGACGACGCCGTGGAACTCCCGGCCATAAAACGCCGACTCCGCAACCGTCTCACAGGCGACGTGCGCCTGAGGGAAGCGGCTGCGGAAGGCTTGGATCAGGCTGGGAGAAGCATCGACGCCGTAGACCTGGAATCCATCCTCGAGCAAGGCGCCTGATATGGGCATTCCGCAACCGCAACCTAGATCGAGAACTGTCGCTCCCCTGGGAAGGGTCTTTGCCCACCGTCGCACGGTCGCCACCCCAATGCGCGACTGTTTGCGGCGCGCCATGAACTCTGAAGCGAAAGTCTCGTAGCCATTCGCCCGGTCGGCCTTGCTTTTTGAATCTCCAGACATCCCCCAAATGGTACATGCTCTGTGCGGCTGAGGCCTTTCAAAGGACTCTACTCTCTAGCAGCGTGGAAGGAGGCTGGGCGAGCAGCGCTGGGTCGACGGATTGCAGGAGGTCGAACTGCTATCCCACTGCGACCCCGCGTTGGAATGGTGAGATCAGCTCGACGATTGCCTAAGCTTTCCGCGGACATAGATGAGGATGGTGAAAAGGAGCGCAGAGGAGGTGCCGAGGAGGAGATCGAAGATAGTGTCTCGACGTGACGCCTGGAACGCAACATCGTTGATCCAGTCGCCGGCGAACTCAGCGTATTCCCAGGACACGGCAATCACAAAGGAGAGTCCCAGGACGAGAAGGCAGTGAGCTTCCAAGCGGAGTGTGCCCAGCACATCGCGCAGGAGTGGAGTGGCTGAGTGCACGGCGTAGGCGATGGCCAGTCCGCCCAAAACATGCATCACCAAGTCCAGTTCGGGAGGATGACCGAAGAGCGCGATGTAGGAAGTGTGCGTCAAGAGAACCGCGGCCGGTGCCCAACCTACGCGGAGTAGAGACTTCGTGATCATGACATACACTGTTGCCGCTGCAGCGACTTCGTTCCAAGATCTCAGGGGGATGACCGGGTCTGGCGGACCGACCGCCAACATCCGGGCTGCAGATCGGGCAGCGCAAGAGAGCCTTCAAAACGGCTCTGTCGGGGGCTGACGTGATACGACTCTGCTCGTCCTGGACGGCGGTCGTCCTTCAATGGGATGATCAGGCATGAGTTTTGGACGAAATCGTACTGGGATCCTCCTTCTTTTTGCGGCCATCACATTCCTGCTCTCGGGCCCGCTGTTGGGTCAAGTCACTGTCATCCGCGGAGGATGGCTGTTCGACGGGACGGGTAACGAGCGGGTAGCCAATCCGGGAATCGTCATCCAGGCCGGAAAGATCCTGGCCGTGGGGGAAGAGGGACGCGATTGGGAGATCTCCCAGGTCTTCGAGGTCGGTTCCGACCACACCATCCTGCCGGGGTTCATCGACCTGCATGCCCACTACGCGGTGGACTTTTTCGGCAAGGGTCGAGTCGACGAGACCCAGGTCTATCCCTTGCTGTTCATGGCCAACGGAGTAACCAGCACCTTTCCAGCCGGCGAAATCGATCCCGATAAGATGCGCCGCCTGCGCATTGAGATCGACGAAGGACGGCGGGTGGGGCCGCGCATCCTCAATTCGGGCCCTTACTTCGGAACCGCTCGCTATGGATGGAATCGCGACATCAGGCCCGCCCAAATCGAGGCCGAGGTCGACGAATGGGCCCGGAAAGGGGTGAGGGGCTTCAAGGCCAAGAACATCACCGCGCCACACCTCAAGGCTCTGCTTTCAGCCGCCCACCGCCACGGGTTGACTGTGACCGCGCATCTCAACTCAGGCGTGGGCGAGAGCGTCAATCCCCGCGATGCCATTGTGATGGGAATCGACCGGGTCGAGCACTTCCTGGGTGGCGACGCACTCGACCCCTCGCGCCATGCCTATGCCTCCTGGAGGAGCGTTGACGTCGAGTCGGACGAGTTCAAGAGCGTCGCGCGTCTGTACATCGACCACCGAGTGTACTTCGATGCCACCATCGCGGCCTTCGGATCCTTCGGTGCCGTAGAGTCCCCCGTTTTTGAAGACTTCGCGTAAGAGCGGCAATATCTGACACCCTACCTGCGTGACCACACTGGTCCGCGCCCCAAGGACAACTTCACCGAGTTGGCGGCCCAGATGTACGAGTCGAAGAAGAAGACCATCAAGGCCTTCTACCGTGCCGGCGGGGGCCATCTGATCACGCTGGGCACGGACCACCCCAGTTGGGGCGTGTATCTCGCGCCCTTCTACTGTCACCGTGAGATGCACGCCATGGTACGGGCCGGACTTGGCGAGGCCGCCGTCCTGCGCATTGCCACCATCAACGGCGCCCGGGCCATGGGGCTTGGCCCGCACCTGGGCAGCATCGAACCCGGCAAGTGGGCTGACATGGTGGCGGTAAAGGGAAATCCGCTGGAGGACATCCGCGCCACCCGCGACGTGGTCTGGGTGATGAAGGCGGGAACCCGGCACCAGGCAACCAGCCTGCTGGAGCAGTCAAAAGGCAAGCTGGGCCCCACGCAGGAATCGGAAGAAGGCGCCTGGCAGCAACCCTCGCGCCAGTAGACGCGATGCCTGGGAACCCCGCCCAACTCCAGCAAAGACCCCTCTTCAGACGTGGAGCCGAGTCCAGGAGTGTTTGGATTGACGGAAGATGTTCCCAACCCCTGCAGTATCTCTCTAGTCCTTTCCGAGTCGGTGTAGAAAAGGCCCGAGTCGTCGCGTCCCTGACGGTAGGTTTCTTGGACGGCCTTACAGTGTCAGCCCGGCACAAGATCGCCTTTCCGGCATGGCTCCTGTAGACTTGAAAGGCTAGTCTATACGTCGGGTCAAAAGAAATGAAGGAGCCCTTGTCATGAAGTCACGCCTCGGATTTATTTGCTTGCTTCTCCTCTTGTTGCCGGGATGCGGACCTCCGCCGAGTGACGAGCCTGCCCCCTCACCTCGGACGGCGGAATTGG
>DATIPO010000080.1:0-14898 GCA_035471925.1 Acidobacteriota bacterium | reverse complement strand
TGATGGGACGCTGGGGCGCCCAGTTCACCCACCTCCCGGCCAGCGCCGCCGTCTCCCGCCGCAAAGCCGTCGACCCCGACCTGTGGCGCTCCGTCACCGAAGCCACCGGCCAACCCGCCAGCTTCACCAATGACGAAGACTGATCGTTGAACTGCCGGGGCATCGGACGGACCTTCGTCCCAGTCAAGTCCTCGACATGAACTGGAACTCGCGGCCCGCATTTGCTTCAATTCTAGAGTGGCCAAGAGCAAGGCAGTTTTATTCCGAATACTGGCGGTTGGATTAAGCTTGGTCCTGGCATTGGTTCTGGCTGAAATCGTGGCCCGGCTGGCCTCGTCCACCTTCTCGCCGCAACAATGGACCAAGTTGGAGCAGTTCAGTTCTGTACGGGAAGGGAGCGCCTTCGTCATCGATCCCGAGATGGGATTCCGACCTGTCCTCGGTTACCGCGAACATGAGGGCCGCGAGGTCTATTCGCGATACGGCACGATCAAAAACGAGTACTCGCTACGCAAGCCGCCTGGAATCAGGCGCGTCCTGTTCCTGGGTGACTCGGTGACGGCACGAGGCGCGATCGTCAAGGCGCTGCGGAAAGCCTATGGTGACCAAGGCATCGAATACTGGAACGCCGGCGTCGAGTCTTTCAATACGCGGCAGGAAGTTGAATTCTATCGCCGCTTCAACTTTCAAATCGACCCCGACCAAGTCGTCCTCACCTTGCACATCAACGACTTTCAAGTCACACCGGTTGCATTCGTCGATGAAGACGGCTTGCTGAAGGTCTATTCTCCCAATCGGTCGCTTACTGGCTGGCAGCGGTTTCTGTTCCACCATTCAGCACTCTACCGGCACTTCCAGGCATTGCTGCTGACCCAGAATGAGCCGTTCGTCGAGGCCGCAACTGAGGTCCGCAATGCCCTGCGGCAATTGCAGGGTCTTCTTGGCGATGAAGTACGCCTGGACGTTCTGATCTTTCCCGTCCTTAAGCAAGGCGAGGAATGGACGCAGCGGGAACAGCGAGCCGGGCAGGCGGCGCTGGAGATTTGCCAGGATCTGCAGCTCCAGTGCTTCGATTTGACGCCTTTGATGTTCCAGCGGCTTGAGGCCGGCAAAGCTGTCCGGCAACGTCCCAAAGACATCTGGCATCCGAACGAGGACTTCGCCCGGGAGATTGCCGCCTACCTGCACAACGAGGGCCTGTTGGCACCGTTTTGAGGAACAAGGCGGGAAGACGGACGAGGACTAGTGGCTTGTCAGCCTTGAAATTGTAACTTCTGGGCGGCCCTTGCGGCCGATCTCCGCGTTGCTCTTCCTCGACGTAGCTTCGACTATGCCTTCGTCGGCGCGCCTTGATCTCGACCACAATCGCTCGCCCATAAGCCACAATCTCAAAGCTGACAAACCACTAGCCTGCCAGCCACCTTTCTTGGGCAAGTTTGAACCAGCGCCGAGTTTACGCGCCTCAGCCAGCTATGGTAGACAAAGGGCAAGTCGAATCACGGGGACTAGGCCATCCCGCGGGTTTGCTGGCCCTGAGTGCAGTTCTACTAAGGCGTCCTTAGGAGATGGCGGATGAGTACGTTTTTTCGATCCCACCCTTTTCTTTTCCTGGCGGCGATCCTGACGGTTTTGCCGCTTTTGCTGGTGGTCGGCTGCTCGGACACGGGGGGCGAACCCCAACTGGGCGAGGCCTCCATCGATGAAGTCGTGGAGGCCATGACGCTGGAGGAGAAGGTCGCCTTGGTGGTCGGTGCCGGGATGGATTTCTCTGAAGGAGGTCCGGCCGAGGAGGAAGGCGGTGACGACTCAGGCGAGGACGGCGGGCAGAATCAGGGAGAGGGAGCCCAAGGCAGCTCAGGAGAAGAGTCCGGCTCAGGCGGCGAGGCTGAGGAGTCGGGTGCCGACACGGAGAAGCAGGATCCCCCAGCACCTCCCACGCCCCCCGCATCGCCTCCGCTTCCCGGCCCGCCCATGGGAGAAAGCTTGGATTTGGTGCCCGGAGCAGCCGGGGCCACCGTGGCCATTCCCCGCCTGGGCATCCCCGCCACCGTGCTGGCGGACGGCCCTGCCGGACTACGCATCAGCCCCGCCCGGGACGGCCAGGAAAGGCGCTATCACGCCACCGCCTTCCCCATCGCTTCGCTGTTGGCTTCCTCCTGGGACACCGAGCTCGTCACACAGGTGGGCCAAGCCACCGGCAACGAAGTTCGCGAGTACGGCGTCGACATTCTCCTGGCGCCGGCCTTGAACATCCATCGTCACCCGCTGGGCGGACGCAACTTCGAGTACTACTCCGAGGATCCGCTTGTGAGCGGCAAGATGACGGCGGCCATGGTGGGGGGCGTGCAGTCGCAGGGAGTGGGCACGGCCCTCAAGCACTTCGCCGCCAACAACCAGGAAACCAACCGCACCACCGTCAACGTCCATGTGACGCAGCGCGCCCTGCGCGAGATCTACCTGAAGGGATTCCGCATCGCTGTCCAGGAAAGCCAGCCCTGGACGATCATGTCCTCTTACAACAAGGTCAACGGTATCTACACTTCGGAGAATCCGGAGCTGCTGCAGGACGTCCTGCGCCAGGACTGGGGATTCGAAGGCTACGTCATGACCGACTGGTTCGGGGGCAGCGATCCGGTTGCTCAGATGAGGGCCGGCAACGACTTGCTCATGCCCGGCACGCCGCAACAGCGGCAGGCCCTGCTGGAGGCCGTCCGCCAGGGCCGGCTGCAAGAAAGCGTCCTTGACCGCAACGTCCGGCGGATCCTCTCGGTGATCGTCAAAACGCCCCGTTTCAAGGGATATGAATACTCCAACGCTCCCGATCTAGAGGCCCATGCCCAGGTAGCCCGGCAGGCCGCCGGCCAGGGTATGGTGCTGCTCAAGAACGAAGGAGGGGCGCTGCCTCTGGCCCAAGGCGCCACCGTCGCCCTGCTGGGCAACGCTTCCTACGACACGGTTATCGGAGGCACGGGCAGCGGGGATGTCCACGAGGCCTACTCGGTGCCCATCGCGCAAGGCCTCAAAGACGCCGGTTTCGGGCTGCTGGACGACCTTGCGACGACCTATCAGGGCTACATCCGCGAGGCCAAGGCCAAGCGTCCGCGGCCCCAGTTCTGGTTTATGCCCCAAGCCCCCATCGCCGAGATGGAAGTCTCGCCCCAGCGCATCCGCCAACTCGCGGGGCAAGCCGACATCGCCGTGTTTACCCTGGGTCGAAGCTCGGGAGAATTCAGCGACCGCAAGGAGGAAGGTGACTTCTACCTCGCCCAGAGCGAGAGGACGGTGATGGAAGAGGTGTGTCGGCACTTCCAGGCCCGGGGCAAGAAAACCGTGGTGGTGCTCAACATCGGCGGCGTGATCGAATCGGCCAGTTGGAAAGGCTGTCCAGACGCCATCTTGCTGGCTTGGCAGCCGGGGCAGGAAGCTGGTCATGCCGTGGCCGACGTCCTGTCCGGCGAGGTCAATCCCTCGGGGAAGCTGGCTTCGACGTTCCCCGCCGAGATGGAGGACGTTTCCTCCAGCAGCAACTTTCCCGGCGAGGAACTGGAAACCGGTCAACCACCGTCCCCCAGCCCGGTTCCCTCGCCCCTGCGCGGCGTCCCGGCCGAAGTCACCTACGCCGAGGACGTCTACGTCGGATACCGCCATTCCACCACTTTCGGCGTTTCCCCGTCCTACCCTTTCGGATTCGGCCTTTCTTACACGTCCTTCGACTACCTGAATCCTGAGCTGACTGCGGGGGCGGAGCCGGAGTCGCAAGTGGTTTCGGTAGAGGTCAAGAACAGCGGAGATGTGGCCGGTCGGGAAGTCGTTCAGGTCTACATCGGCGCGCCCGGCGAGGACCGTCCGCGCCGAGTCCTGGCCGGCTTCGCCAAAACCCGGTTGCTGGAGCCCGGCCAATCGGAGTCGCTGCTGATTGAAGTCGCCCCCCTCAATTACGCGTCCTTCGAGACGTCCTCTTCCTCGTGGATGCTTGCAGCGGGCACCTACAGCCTTTACTTGGGCGCATCCTCGAAGGACATCCGCTGGGACGGGTCCTTTGAGGTGGCAGAAGATATGGTCCTCAAGCAAGTCAGAGACGTCCTGGCGCCCCAGCAGGACATCGAAACCCTGCGCCCCTAGCGACTGGATCGGCTCCTCACAGTAGGCAGAATCTGGCTGTAGAGGAGGTCGACCGGGGCGTGCATGGTGGACGTCAGGTTGCCGGCGCTTGTGACGACAATCATGTCGTAGTCGGGTATCAGGAAGATGTGCTGGCCCTTGTAGCCCATGGCCGCCCAAATCGTCTGACCGCCCTCCTCAGGCGGACGCAAAGCCCACCACAGATAGCCGTAGCCAATGGTGTTGGGGCGGTTAAGGGACACCTGCTGGGTGAGCGACGACTCGATCCACTCGGCATCCAAGACCTGCTCGGAGCCCCATCTTCCGCCCCGCAGGTAGAGCAGTCCCAGGCGGGCCATGTCGACGGGACGCAGGCTGAGTCCGCCGCCGGTGTGGGGGTGGCCTTCGGCGTTCCTGAACCAGCGGGTGTTTTCGATCCCGATCTTGGGGAAGAAGTAGCGGTCGGCATACTGATCGGCGTGCAGTCCGGTCACCTGCTTGAGGATGGCCGAGAGCAGGATGACCCCTCCGCTGTCGTACTGGAAGTGAGTCCCCGGCTGGCGCAGCATGGGACGGTTGAGGACGAAGCGGTCCCACCCGCGCGAAAGGCTGTTGAGCTGGGCGTGAGGCGAACCCTGGTAGCCTCGTTCGTGATAGTCGGTTCCGCTGCGCATGGTCAGCAGGTCGCGCAACGTCATCGATTCCTTGCGGGCATCGCGGTTCTCGATCTCGTACTCGGGAAAGAAATCGACAATCTTCTGGTCCAGCGACTCCAGGTCACCGCGCTGCAGCGCCAGCCCGATGATGGCCGAGGTGAAGCTCTTGGAGACCGATTGCTGCTCGTGCAGCCGTTCCCGGTTCCATCCACCGAAATACTCCTCCACGACCAGGTAGCCGTTGCGCACGATGAGCAGGCTGTGGACGTCGGGAAAATGGAGGCCTTGCCTAAGTCCTTCGACGAACGCGCCCAGCCGCTCGCCGTCCAGGCCTTGCGACTGGGGAGAGGCTGCGGTCCACTCGGGGATGGGCCACTCTTGGGAGGGCGATGCAGCCTGGACCAAGAGGGTGGCGCTCACAAGTAATGTTGCCGTTGCCCAAACTGCGCCCCTCTTGAATGCTGACAGCGGTTGATGGGCTGATGTGCTCTTTAGGTGCAAGTCCGACCTGCCTGTTTTCGATGGCGGGCAGCCTCTGGCTCCAGGTCTCACGAAAAGGAACCCCGGCTGAGCCCGCCTTGAAATGGGTTCGATGATACTGCTCACGAAAGAAGGCAGACGAGGTTGCACTTTTTCCAAGCCGGCGGCCCATTTCAGCCGTGCCTTTTATCTGCCGCAAGTCGGACATGGTGGAGTCGCGGCGTCAATGAAGCGGGCTGAGCTGTTTGGATTGGACTGGAGCCAGTTGACGGCTAAAGGGTAGCCCCCTCCCCTCCCGTCACCTCGGTTGAGGGGAGAGGGCTGACTCTGTACCGGGGCACTGACGGTTGGTTGAGGTTACAGGAAGGAGTATCAGGTCCCCGATTCTCAATGATTCTACCATCGGCATGTGACTTTTGGGGCTATGAATCGTACAAAAGACCTGGACTTTCGCATTTGGAGAGAGGCGGCAAGGGTGAGCCTTCGAAGCCAGCGGCGACAAATCGGTACCCCGAGGGCAAGGAAAAATGGACCTTTGGAGTTCATCCAGCGTACCGTAAGCTCAGAGCGATGAATATTTGTGCCTTTTGGTTGAGCCTAGGGATGCTGCTGGTCCCGGCCCAGAAAGCTCCGGTCGCGGAGAGCGCCGTCCAGGAAAGCACCGTCCAGGAAAGCGCTGTCCAGGAAAGCGGGCAGCCGGCCCACGGGACAGCCGACGACTTCCCCGTCGGACAAGCGGTGGAGCGGGTGCAATGTCTGGGAGACGAGAACCAAAGCTACGCGCTCTATCTGCCCTCGGGATACACCCCTGAGAAGCAGTGGCCGCTGCTTTTCGCCCTGGATCCCCGCAGCCGCGGGATGATCCCCCTTAACCTCTTCAAAGAGGCGGCCGAGCGGCACCAGTTCATCATCATGAGTTCCAACAACTTCATGAGCGACACCAACGAACTGGAGAGCACCCAGGAGGTCATGATCGCTCTGTGGAACGACGCCATTCAGCGCTTTCCGCTGGATCCCCGCCGCATCTATGTCACAGGCTTCTCGGGCGGCTCGCGCATCGCCTGGGTTTTCGACCACGTCACCAAGGTTCCCTTTGCCGGCATCATCGGCGTAGGCGCCGGATTTCCCTGGAACGGGAGCCTCACGGAAGACTACGAAAACGCCTACATGGCCTTCTTCGGGCTGGTGGGCGACACCGACTTCAATTACTACGACATGAACGGCATGCGTCCTGTACTGGAGGAAAAAGGCATCCCTCACCGGGTTGTGTCCTTTCCCGGCGGGCATTCCTGGGCGCCGGCCGAGTATTGTTCGATGGCCATGGACTGGATGGCGGTGCGGGACATCAAGGCCGGACGCCGGGATAAGGACACTGCCCTTGTGGACGGCATCTATCAGCAGATGCTGCGGCGCGCTGAGAAATTGCAGGGGGAAGGACGCCTGATCGCCGCCCGCCGCGAACTGGAAAGCCTGGTCAGCGACTTCGAGGGATTGCTCGACACCGCTGCGGCAGCCCAACATCTGGAGCAGTTGCGGACGTCCAAGGAACTGACCAAGCAGGAAAAGCGCCGGCGCAAGGAAGCCGAGAGGGTGTTGAGCGTGCAGAGCCGCGCCCTGGGGCTGATGGAATGGGTCAAGACAGCCCGTCAGGAAGAGATTCCGGCGGTGACCCACTTGCGCTTCGAGATGCGCCTTCCGCCGCTGCTGAAGCAGTCGCGCAGCAACCACCGGGAAGAGCGGCTGGCAGCCCAGCGGGCGCTGGAAAACATCTTCGTCCAATGCGCCTTCTACGCGCCGCGCCAGATGTCGCAGAGGGGAGATCACCGCCGGGCACTGATCTTCCTCGACTTGGCCCACGAAATCAAGCCTGGAAATCCCTTCGTGTGGTACCGAAAGGCCGTTAACGAAGCCCAGTTGGGAAGTGAGGGGGGAGCGCTCAAGGCGCTTGAAAAGGCCGTCGAGAACGGCTTCAACCGCAAGGACATCCTGCAGACCTCGCCCCAGTGGAAAGATCTTCGGGACAAGGAACGCTTCCAGAAGCTGCTGGCCTCCATGGCCGACTTGGAATAAGGCTGCCCTCATCGAACACAGCGCGGATCCAGACCAGCGCGGCCGGCGCGGGCCTGTCCTTGAGGCTTGTCATTCGTCTTGGCCGCTATCCTCGAAGGATTCAATGGCTTCGTCCTCGTCCTCGAAGACTTCGAGAAGAGGCAGCAGCCGGCTGATGGAGAGGACGTGGCGGACGCGGTCGCCCACCCTCAGCAGCTTGATCGAGCATCCGCTGGCTTCAGCCCGCTTGATGCCCGAAACCAACTCGCCGATGCCCGAGCTGTCGATCCAGCCCACCTCGGAGAGATTGAGCAAGACACGCCCCCGGTCTTCCACCAGAAGCTGGTTGATCAACTGGCGCAGGCTCTCGGCCGGACCGCCTGAAACCAGACGGCCCTGCATGTCGACGATGATGACCCCTTCTTCCTCGCGAAATGAGACGTCCATGGCGGCGGATTATAAACAGAAGGGGCTGCATCCTCAACCCGCCGCCTCGGCCTTAGCCCGTATTTGTCACGGGTGGTCTGCTGCCTTGCCGCACCCGCCCGCGCTGAGTGGGTAGCGCTCGATCGGCCTGCTCAACGTACCCTACAGGACGTCTCCGCGGGGCTCGGTCGCGACGCCTTGTCAAAACGGCGCCTGCGGCCTTTCGCGACGACAACCAGTGAGAAATGCGGCCTTAGCGGTCGTCGAAGTCGATGGAGCGGACTTTTTGCGCCAACTCTTGGTTGAGGCCCGTAATCTCTTCCTGCAGGACGCGCTCTTGCTGGCGCAGTTGGGAAAAGCGTTCTTCGCCCTCGCCCAGTTCGCGGGCCAGCCGTTCACGCAGGTCTTTTTCTTCGTCCGAGCGTCCCAGGGCCTTGAGGTTCTCGCGGCGGCGCTCCTGATCCTGGGAGAGATTGCTGATCTCGTTGCGCAGACCGTTCAACTCACGTTCTTTCTCGGCGATGCGGTCCCGCAGCGTGAAGATCTCCTCGAGCTGGCGGCGCAGCCCGGCGGGAACCTCATATCCGCTAAAAAAGACCCGGATCGAATCACGCGAGGCATTGAACAGGGCCAGAGTGCGTTTGCGGCTGAGTATCTCGGTAACCGGAAACTCTCGTTCTTGGCCTTCTGAGAGATCGATGTTGAAGCGGTAGAATCCCTGGGTCGTCTCATCGGGCTCGATGTCACGCAGCACGATGTCCGCCCTGCGGGGATGCTCGAGCACGACCAGCTTGGCGCGCCGGGACTTGTTGCGGAACGAGTAGCGGTGGGTTTGGACACGTTCCACGAAGAGCTCGGCGATGCCGTTGGCCACTTTGAGTCCCGCGATGCGCTCTCCCTTGCGGTCGAAGTCCTTGCCCGCCTGGACTTCCAAGTCGACTCCGTAGCTGAGCAGGCGCTCGTCGTCGCGGGGCATGTACTCCAGCACCGCCTCGCCGGCGTAGCGCCCCTGCTCGAAGAAGGTCACGGGACCGGCTTCCAGGGGAACTCCGCTGTCGTTTTGCAGGCGCAATCCGCTGCGGGGGTGATCCTGGTCCTGGACGGCGTTGTAGATGGAGAGGCGTTGGGCCTTGACCTCGCGGCGCAGGAAGGGCAGAAAGGCGCTCTGGCGTCCGCCAAGATCGACCGGAAAAGGAAAGCTGTACTCGAAATAGTCTTGAACTTGGCGTCCCTCGGCTTGGGTGAATTCGCCCGAGGCACCGGCTTCGAATTCCATGGGTGCGGCGCTGGGCTCGGCTACGGATTCGGCTTGGATTCCGGTAGCGAGCTGGGCCAACCGCTGGGTGCGGGCGCCGGCCCGCCTGGCTTCTTCGGCCGAGTCCATGGCTTGCTGGTCGGCTTCGGCTCGTTTCGACAGCGCCGACTGGTAGAAGCGCGGCGCGGCCACCTCAGCTCCCGGCACCGGGACTCGGGAACGGTCGGCGTATAAGGGCTGGTAGAGATCCATAATGAAAGACACCGGCATGCCTGAGATGAGCGTCAGCTCGACGTCGTGCCATTCCTCTCCGGTGGGATTGTCGATGTGGGCCCAGCCCTCGATCACGCCTTGTTTGGGGTCGTCCTGGAACTGCAGACGGTAGGACGTCTTCCAGACCGGAAACTGCTGCAGGTAGGACGCCCGCACCGGACCTCCCCCCTGGCCGGGATAGACCGTGATCTGCTTGGTCACGTCCTGCGCCCCTTCGGCCAGGATCTCCAGGTAGCCGGCAAGCTGGCGCTGCAGGGAGTCCTCAGCCATGCGCAGGCTGCGGACGTTGGAGAGCCAGTCGGTCACGATCTCTCCCGAGTCCTTGAGGATGGAGATCTGGAAATCGTCGACCACCGTATCGCCCACCGCTCTCTGCCCCAGGTTGACGGCCAACAGCTTGCCCGTGGCATCGTTGAGGGCCGCGCTGGAAACCCGCACCTCGGCACCTTTGACCTGCTCCAGGAATCCCGCCAGTCCCATGCCGGGATCGCGCAGCTCGAAGGGATAGCGTCCCAGAATCTGCTGGGCGGGAATGCCGGTGGTGTATCCCAGGGCATAGAGCGAGCCGTCCGAGGGGTTCCAGGCCGTGAAGGTCTTGAGTACGTCGTTCATGTCGTCGGGATGGAAGGACAGCGGCAGCGGCTCGCTGATCTCTCCGGCCCGCACGATATAGGCCATTCCGTTCTTATAGAGAAAGATTCTGCTGATGGGCAGCGGTTCCTCGGCTTGGGCCGCGGACTGAGCCTGGGCCGTTCCAGCGGCTCCAACCGTGAGGCTGACGAGGGTTGCCAAGGCGATGACGAATATCAGACGTCGCATGGGGGAATCCTTTCCGCAAGCTTTAGCTTTCATTTCCAGACCGTTTTCGGACCATACGTCCGGTTAACGGCCGGAGGACATTTTTCTTAGATGCAAGCTCGCCGTCTTAGATGCAAGCACGCCAATGACCATCCAGGCAAACCCCTTTGCTAGAATATTGCATCTGTTAATTGAAATGAAACGAATTCACCGCATCGTCTACCAGGAGATCTTTCCGCCAGGGGCCATCGCCCTGCTGGTCCTGACCTTCGTGGTCTTTACCCGTGAGTTCGGGCGCGTCAGCCGGCTCTTCATCCAGCAAGGGGCCGAGGCCGGGCTGGTAGGCGAATTAATGATTTCGCTGCTGCCTCAGATTCTCGTCTACACTTTTCCCCTGTCTTTCTTGATCGGCACGCTGGTGGGCTTTTCGCGTCTCTCCACCGACAGCGAGGTGGTGGCGCTGCGGGCGGGGGGAGTCAGCATTTATCAGATGATCGGGCCTGTCATGCGGGCCGCGGTGGTCGTCTCGGGACTGACGGCGCTGCTCACTTTCTGGCTTTTTCCCCTGGGCAACTGGCGCTTTCAGGAGATCCGCCATGAACTGGGAGCGCGTCCGGTTCAGTCAGAAATCAAGCCCAGGGTGTTTTTCGAGGACCTTCCCGACAAGATCCTCTACATCGAAGACCAAGTCCTTCAGACCCAGGAATGGAAAGGCGTCTTCCTGGCCGACTCGGCTGCCCAGGAAGGGGAGCGCCTCATCCTGGCCCGAACGGGACGCCTGCTCACCAGTCCCGACGCCCAGCGCCTGCAGTTGAGCTTCCAGGGCGGACTGATGTACGAGATCGATCCCGAAGCGCCCAGGGAATACAGTTGGAACCGCTTCGGGACCTTCGACGTGCCCGTCCGCCTGCCCGAGGAACGGCTGCGCCCCAACCGCCCCAAACGTCCGCGCGAGATGCCGCTGGACGAATTGCAGCGCGATATCGAACAGGGGACGCCGGAAGCCCGCCGCTTCGCCCTGGTGGAACTCAACCGCCGCCTGGCCATCCCCGTTTCGGCCCTGCTCTTCGCCATCTTGGGCGTCACGCTGGGGGCCCGCCACCACCGGGGCGGACGCGCCTACGGCATTGTAGTCAGCATGGTGCTGGCCTTCTCTTACTACGCCCTGCTGGAATCGGGAGTGGAGGCCGCCGAAGACCAGGTCGTTTCCGTGTGGCTGGGGCTGTGGGGGCCCAACATCCTGCTGCTCTTGATCTCGGTCTTCTCGCTGCGCATGGCCAACACCGAGGGCGGACTGCTGGCCCGCATCAACAACCATCCCCTGACGAGATCCCTGCGCCGCGCCCTGCGCAAGCTGGCCGTCAAGCTGGTGAAGGCGGGACGCCTGCTGGGACGCGGCATCCGCCAGGCCATCTGGCGCATTCCTCAGCTCATGCCCCGCATCGCCCGGGTCATCGACCTCTACGTCGTGCGCAACTTTCTCCTCTACCTGGCCATGACGCTGGCCGTCACCCTGGCTCTCTATTACCTGTTCACGTTCTTTGACCTGCTCAACGACATCTTCAGCAACAACGTCACCTCGGGGATGGTCTTGGAGTATTTCCTCTTTCTCATGCCTCAGGCGTTGACTCTGCTGGTCCCCATCTCGGTTCTGATCGCCACCCTGATCACCTTCGGGGTGCTGCAGAAGACCAATCAGATGGTGGCCTTCAAGAGCTGCGGCGTCAGCGTCTACCAAGTCGCTTTTCCCGTCTTTGCACTGGCCGTCCTCATCAGCACCGTCTCCTACCTCAACCAGGAATATGTGCTGCCCTACGCCAACCAGCGCCAGGACAACCTGCGCTCGGTCATCAAGGGACGTCCCGCCCAGACCCATTACACGCCCGGCCGCTCCTGGATCTTCGGGGAAGGCGACCGGCTCTACCACTACAGCTACTACGACCCCGACCGCGACCGCTTCGCCGAACTCGACATCTACGAACTCGACATCAGCCAAAACACCCTCAAGTCGCACACCCACGCCCGCCAGGCTTCCTGGGACCGTGACAGCCAAAGCTGGGTGTTGCGCGACGGTTGGAGGCTGCATTTCAGCGGCACTGTCGATCAGTTCGAAAAGTTCACGGCCACTCAAGTCCGCCTGCCGGAAGCGCCCGACTACTTCGAGGCGGGTGTGGCGGAGTCGTCCAAGATGACCTACGGGCAACTGTTGACCTACATCCAGGACCTGCAGCAGGGCGGATTCGAGGTTGACGACCTCAAGACCGAACTCTACACCAAGCTCTCCTTTCCGCTGGTGCCGCTGATCATGATCCTGCTGGGCGTCCCCTTCGCCTTCACGCTGGGACGCAAGGGCGCTCTCTACGGCATCGCCGCAGGCGTCCTCATCGGGATGATTTACTGGGGCGCGTTCGGCGTCTTCGGCGTCCTGGGCGCGGGCGGGCTCCTGGCTCCTCTGCTGGCCGCCTGGGGGCCCAACCTCCTCTTCGCCTCCCTGGGCGCCTTCCTCTTCCTGACAGTCAGGACCTGACGCCTAGCGGACCACGTTAGATCCCTGTATTTGACCCTTTCAAGTAGAATCTGCGTCCAAGCAAGATATTGGTTTAACCGGGACGGACCAATGGGGAGATCGAGTGAGGGGTTTTTGATGATCACTCGGGAGAGTTTTGCTCGCATCGGTGTTTTCTTTCTAGGACTGTGTCTGCTGACGGCCTGCGGCCGGGCACCCAAGCCAAACTATCCGGAATCAGTTCGCTTGAAGGCAGAGCAGCCGCCCAAGTCTTTCGACGACCCGGATCTGGCACAGGAATACTACGCCGCTCAGCGCAGCGGCCTGGACGGCCAGCCGGTGGACGTGCTCAGCAAGTATCGTGAGGCGCAGCTCCACATGCGCTCGATGCCGCGCCACTCGCTGCGTCTGGGACGCGCCCTGCCGTCCCTCAAGGAAGCGGATCTCTCGCCCCGCGCGGCGCGGCGTCTGAAGGCGGCTCAAGTCCTGGGACGCTGGGAAGAACTGGGTCCCGGCAACATCGGCGGACGCACCCGGGCGCTGCTGGTGCATCCCGACGACGACCAGCAACTGTGGGCCGCGGGCGTGTCGGGCGGGGTGTGGAAGAGCGACAACGGCGGCGCATCCTGGCGGGTCCAGGACGACTTTCTGCCCAACATCGCCGTCAACACCCTGGCCATGGACCCCGACAACCCCGACATCATTTACGCGGGGACCGGCGAGGGCTACTTTCGCGAGATCATTCGCGGCACCGGCCTTCCCCTGCGGGGACGCGGCATCTTCAAAACCCTCGACGGAGGCGACTCCTGGAGCCGCCTGGAGTCCACCGACAACGACGACTTCAACTGGGTCAACGACTTGGCCATCTCCGTTTCCGATCCCAAGCGCATCTACGCCGGCACACGTACGGGAGTGTGGCAATCGCGCGACGGCGGCCAGTCCTGGACGCGCTCCCTCGATCCCCGCGATCCCGGCGGCAACATCGTAGCCGGGGGCTGCCTCCACCTGGCCATGCGCACCGACCAAGGCGACGCCGACTTTCTCTACGCCTCCTGCGGGACGCTCTTCGACCAGGCCTCGGTCTTCCGCAACCGCGACGCCAACGCCGGACTGGATTGGGCCCGAGTCCTCACCGAACCGGGCATGGGACTCACCTCGCTGGCCATCGCCCCCTCCGACCAGCGGATCGTCTACGCTCTGGCCTCCAGCATCGCTCCCGGATCCTATATCGGTGGGCTGCACGCCGTTTTCCGTTCCGATCAGGAAGGAACTCCCGACACCTGGGAGCCGCTGGTGCGAAACAGTGACGCCAACAAGCTCAACACCCTGCTGCTCACCAATCCGCTGATCGCCAACCAAGCCCTGTGCGCGGGAGGGCAGGACGGATTTTCCAACCTGGGTTGGTACGCCAACGTCATCGCCGTCGATCCCACCGACCCCGATGTGGTCTGGGCCGGGGGCGTCGACCTCTTCCGCTCCGACGACGGCGGACGAACCTGGGGACCCGTCTCTTACTGGTGGGCTTCCCCGCCCTCGTCCCACGCCGACAATCACGTCATCGTTTTTCATCCCGACTACGGCGTTGACGGCAATCAGACCTTCTGGCTGGGCGGCGACGGAGGCGTGTGGCGCACCGACAACGCCCGCGCCCCCCGCTCCACTGAACCTGATTCAGTATGCTCTCCAGCCAACAGCCAAGTGGCCTGGACGTCCCTCAGCACCGACTACGGCACGATTCAGTTCTACCATGGCAGTGCATTTCCAGACGGAGAGACGTACTTTGCGGGTGCTCAGGACAACGGTACGCTCATCAGCTCAGACCAACAAGGAAGCAACGGCTGGCGCAGCATCCTGGGTGGCGACGGGGCTTACACGGCGGTCGATCCCCAGAATCCCGACACTCTCTACCTTTCCTTTCAGGGCCTATCCTTCAGCCGTTCCGACGACGGGGGACAGAACGTCAGCATCGGAATGACCAACGGAATCTTCGATGCGCCCAACACCTTCCTCTTCATCACGCCTTTCCTGCTCGACCCCAACGACCCCAACCGGCTGTGGATTGGCGGCAACCGGGTCTGGCGGACCGAAAACCGGGGCGACCTTTGGCAAGGTGCCAGCGCCGATTTCAGTGGCCCAAACGCTAACGTCAGGATCAGCGCTATCGCCGTCTCCACACTCGATCCCAACCGTGCGCTGGTGGGGCTTGAGAACGGGGCCATCCACCGCCAGGGATCGGCGCTGAGCACCATTTCGGGCTCGCCTTGGCCTTCGGCCCAGCCCCGCAGCGGATTCGTCACCTGGCTGGCCTTCGACCCTCATCAAGAAGCCACGGCCTATGCCACCTACGCCAACTT
>DATIPO010000079.1:0-31027 GCA_035471925.1 Acidobacteriota bacterium | reverse complement strand
CCTGGCTGGCGGTGCCCGCGGGACTGCTGGTGGGGACCGCCGCAGGGACCCTCAACGGCGTCCTCATCACCGCTGGACGCCTGCCTCCCTTCATCGCCACCTTGGGGATGATGAGCGCAGCCCGGGGCGCGGCCCTGGTCTACACGGGCGGACGCCCCATCTCGGGATTCGGTGACGACTTCCGCTATCTGGCCACCGGCGAGCCGCTCTCCCTGCCCCTTCCCATCCTGATCATGCTGGCCGTCTACGGAGTCTTCCACATCATCCTCTCGCGCACCCTCTTCGGACGCTACGTCTATGCCATCGGCGGCAACGAGGAGGCGGCCCGCCTCTCAGGAGTGCGGGTGGCGGGCATCAAGACCGCCGTTTACGCCATCTCAGGACTCATGAGCGCCCTGGCCGGAGTCGTCCTCACCGCCCGCCTCAACTCGGCTCAGCCCACGGCCGGCATCATGTACGAGTTGGACGCCATCGCCGCCACGGTCATCGGGGGAACCAGCTTGATGGGCGGCAAGGGACACCTTGGCGGAACCCTCATCGGCGCCCTCATCATGGGCGTCCTGCGCAACGGACTCAACCTGCTCAACGTGTCCTCCTATGTGCAGCAGATCATCATCGGGTCGGTCATCATCGTGGCAGTCCTGGTCGACGCCGCCATGAAACGCCGCAGCAGCTAGGGCCGTCGCCGTGCCCCTTTATTGGAAACTGGCACTCAAGCCAGAACTTCTGTATTAAGAATTGGGACAGAAGCTGGAAACATGACGCGAGCTTTGAACGACTTTCGCGAGCAAGGAGACCATGAGTTTTCAACGAATCATCGCAGCCGCCGCAATCCTGGCCTTGGCGCTGGCTGGGACAGCCTGCAACCGTCCCGAGCCCGAGGAGCAGGGCACACGCATCGCCCTCGTGCTCAAGACCCTCAACAACCCCTTTTTCATCGACATGCAGGCCGGCGCTGAGGAAGCCGCCCGCCGGCTGGGCGTGGAATTGGTAGTGCAGGCCGCCGAGCGCGAACTGGACGTGGAAAAACAGATGCAGATCGTGGAAAACCTGATCCAGACCGATGTGGACGCCATCTGCCTCACGCCCAGCGGATCGAAGGAAATCGTCCCCGCCGTGGGCAAAGCCAACGCCGCCGGAATCCCCGTCCTGATCCTGGACACGCGTCTCGACGAAGCCTCGGTGGCCGACCAAGGCGTGACCACCGCCGCTTTCATCGGCTCCGACAACTACGACGGCGGACGCATCGCCGGCCAGCACCTCATCGAGCTCACCGACGGAAGCGCCAAGGTGGCCATCCTGGAAGGCATTCCCGGGCACGAGACCGGCGACTCGCGCCTGCGCGGCTTCCGCGAGGCCATTCAAGGATCGGACGTCGAAATCGTGGCCTCCCAGCCCGCCAACTGGGAGCGCGACCAGGGCTTCAACGTCTTTCAGAACATGCTCCAGGCTCATCCTGAGATCGACGCCCTCTTCGCCTGCAACGACATGATGGCCCTGGGCGCCGTAGAAGCCATCGAAGCCGCTGGACGCGCCGGCCAGATCACCGTCATCGGATTCGACGCCGTGCAGGACGCCCGCAGCGCAATGCAGCAAGGCAAGATGCACGCTTCGGTGGCCCAGTTCCCTTCCGAGATGGGGCGCTTGGCGGTCGAGAAAGCCGTGGCTCTGCTGCGGGGAGAGGAAATCGAACCCGACACTGCCGTCCGCATCCAACTCATTACACCGTAGTGACAAGCCACGAGGGGGTGAGGACATGAGCACCAAAATCAACATCGGACTCTTAGGCTGCGGACGGCTGGGAAAAGTCTACGCCCGTGACTTGGCCGGACTCATTCCCGAGACCCGCTTGACCGCCGTAGCGGACGCCGATCCTGATGCCGCCCGCCGCTGCGCGGATGACTTCGCGGTCCCGGGATGCTACAGCCACCCCCTGGACCTGCTCGACGATCCCAAGGTCGACGCCGCGGTCATCGTCACCCCCACCAGCACCCACGCCGACTTGGTAGAAGCCTGCGCCGCCCGCGGCAAGCCGGTCTTCTGCGAAAAGCCCCTTTCCATCGACCTCGACCAGGCCATCAAGATGCAGAATGTGGTTGAGGAGAGCGGCATCTTCTTCCAGATGGGATTCATGCGCCGTTTCGATCCCGGCTATGCCGCGGCCAAGGAGAAGATCGAGTCGGGCGAAATCGGACGTCCGGTGGTCTTCAAGTCGACTTCGCGCGATCCCTACCGTCCCAGCGTGGAATACGCCGACCCCCGCCACAGCGGCGGCATGCTCGTCGACATGGGCATCCACGACTTCGATTTGGCTCTGTGGCTGATGGGACCGGTGCGCGCCGTCCACAGCACGGGAGGCGTCCTGGTCTACCCCGAGCTGGGCGAGGTGGGCGATATCGACAACGCCATCGTAACCCTGGAATTCGAGCAGGGAGTGGGCGTCGTCGATCTCACCCGCAAGGGCGTTTACGCCTACGAAGTCTCCACCGAAGTACTGGGTTCGGAGGGGGCCGTCCGAGTCGGTTACCTGCGCCAGACCCCGTTGCTGGTCCTCAAAGAGAACCGCGTCTCCCACGACACGGTTCCCTATTTCCCCCAGCGCTTCCGCGATGCCTACACCCTGCAACTCCAGGACTTCGCCCGCAACTTGTCCTCCGGCACGCCGCCCCCCATCACCATCGCCGACGGCGTCCAGGCCCTGAAAGTCGCCCGAGCCGCCACCCAGTCCCTCCACTCAGGCCAAAAAGTCCGCCTCTAGGACCGGCTAGGTGGCCAACAAGTTCATGCACAAGTCAAGTCTTGCGAACATGGTCAACGCCTAGAATCTCCACGGCTTACTGAGGCTGCTCGCAAGTGACCTGTCGGCAGGGTCATGATGATCGAGTTGAGGGCGAGCCGACGTCAGCCGAGACTGAGCTTCGTCGAACAAGGGAGCGCGGAGATCGGCTGAGCGAGGACTGCCCCCACAATCCCAGGACCGACAAGCCACTTGAGTCAAGACCGCACAGGTGCGCCGGACCTCGAGGCCCACGGCCGGCGACTTAGGGGGCCAAGGACTGGTCGGCATCGGCTCGATGCTCATTCCTGGCTGGCGAAGGTCCTGTAGCGTTCCAGGCCGGCTTGGAGGGGGGCGGCGAAGCGGCCTTGGGCCTTGGAGACGGCCTTTTCCTGCCATTCCACGGCTTGGGCGTATTCGGCGCGCAGGAAATGGACTTGGGCCAGAGTGGCCAAGTAGCCGGCGTTTCCTTCTTCACTCAGGGCGACGGCACGGGAGGCAGCTTTGTGGGCCAAGCCCAAGTCGCGGGGCTCGACTTGGGTGGAGACGACGGTGTCGGCGATGTCGTTGAGGGTGGCGGCGTTGTCCCAGCTTTCCTCCATGAGCTTGCGGGCGTAGGCATAAGCCTGGGCCGGATCGCGCAGGTCGCGGAGCAAGGTCGTGAAGCGCAGGCGGCTGTGGATCACTGCGGGATCGTCCACGGGATTTCCCGGCTTTTCAGGCGACACGTTGCCCAACATGAGATAGAGGCGCACCGGCAGTGTCTCGGGAATGCGGGGAGCCATGCGGGCCTGCATGCGGGGGTTGGAAAAGGCCAGACCCAACTCAGCCGGCGTGAGCTCGAACTGGGCTTCGATGACCAGCCGGTCGCCCACAACGGGATTGCGCGGCGCCATGGTCACGAAGGGCCTGATCGAGACCTTAGCCGGGAAGCTGAGGTCTTTGACGGCGCCCTTGGCATGGACTTTCAGGGCCAAGGTGCCCTGGAAGACCGTCTCGCTCTCGGAGTGCGAGGTCCGCTCGACGTCGCTGAAAGAGGCGACTTCGATGCCGATCTCCGGGTGGGACGCGGCGTCCAGCAACATTCCGCCATGCAGGAATTGGTCGATGGAGTCGATTCCTGTGCTGAGCTGGACGGTGGGCAGGCGGAAGGCGGCCGCGGGCAGAGGATTCTCGGCTTCCTCGCGTTCGAAAGGGACAATGGCGTAGCCCACCATGCGGTCGGCCGTCACCACCAACTGCTGTTCGGGCGCCGAGGAGACGATGGCCACTTGGGCGTCGTCGCCAGGCCAGACATAGAAGACCTCGCCTAAGTCGAAGTGCTCGTCCCGGACTTCCAGAGTCTGCCCCGCAAAGGTGCGCTCGGGCACGCCCTGCGAAGCGGCTGCTTGAGTTCCTTCCTGGGCCCACAGGGCCCCGCTGGACAGCAATATCAGGGTCGTCACCACGGCGACCAACCGGGTTCCACTCAAAGTCTTATCCAATGTTCTGCTCTTCATGGCTCAGGCTCCCCTTCTAGCGGCTCAGGTCGAGGGCTTTGATTTCTTTGCGGTTGCGGACGTAGACCGTCGACCCGATGACGGTGGGGGGCGTCCAGGCCGTACGCTCCAGGATGTTGGCCTGGGCGTGCACCGTGAGGTCGTCAGGCGTGGCCGTGGCGATGGCCAGGTCTCCGTCTTCGTCGAGAATCAGGACCTGGTCGCCGACCTGCACCAGATGAGATCGCGAGAAACCACGCTTGCGCCACATGATCTTGCCGTCGTGGATGTTGAGGCACTGCAAGAAAGCCGGTCCGAAATCGCCGCTGGAGCCGTAGATATAGTCTCCGATGCGCACAAAAGAAGCGTACATGACGCGCATGCGGCGCGTGTACCAGAGCTCTTCAGCGATAAAGTCGCCGCCTTCCTTCTTGAGCTTGATGGCGCGGCTGCCGCCTCCATAGGCCATGGAGCCGAAGAGGATGTGGTCTTCGCCGAAATGCTGGGTCGACATCATGGATCCAGTGACTTTGGGCGTATCCAGCCGCCAGATCACCTCGCCGGTGGAGGGGTCAAGCCCGGCACGGGCCGGACCCATCGAGATGATGAGCATGTCGCGTCCCCCAAAATTCACCAGGATAGGCGAGGAGTAGCTGGGCGGATAGCCGTCCGTTTTCCAGCGGATCTCCCCGCTGGCCTGATCGAAGGCCACCACGCCGCTCTGCTGGCCGCCTACGCCCAAGATCACCAAGTCGTCGTAGGCGATGGGCGAAGGCCCGTAGCCGCGTCCCAGATGGCTGGCCTGCAGTTCCTGACGCAAGTCGTGACTCCAGAGGATCTTGCCGTCCTTCTTGTCCAGGCAGTGGAACTTGACGGTGGAACTGACGGTATACAAGCGGTCGCCGGCGATGAGGGGGGTGGAAATGGGGCCGGGGCCAAAATCGAGCACCATGTCGTCGGTGGTGGGCGAGTCGTAGGACGTCTCCCACAGGGTTTCGCCGGTTTCGGCGTCCAGGCTGACGACCACGTCGCTGTCGCCCTGGCGGCGCATGGTGTAGAGCCGCCCGTCCTCATAGAGGATGGCGGAGAAGCCGTCACCGAAGGGCTTGCTCCACAGTTCCTTGGGACCTGACTCGGGCCACTCGGTGGCCAAGGGGCCGGCCTGGGGCAGGATGAAGTCGCGGTTGGGACCGCCCCACTGCGTCCAATCGTAGGAGGCCTCCTCGGCTGGCACAACTTCCGCCAGCGCGCCCTCGCTGCCCGCTCCGGCGCCCCACAGCGCCGCACCAGCGACCGAAACAATGACCGCCGCCAAGCCCAGGCGACTCGTCAATTTCAAATACCAACGCCTCATCATCTTCGTCCTTTCCTGAATGCTCTTTCGAAAGCGAGCCCACACTATAACCTCTCTCAGGGCCGAATGCCTGAATTGCCTTGGGGGAGAGGCGGATTGCATGCCACCGAGAAATAGGCCGAGCCTTGGCGAGACGGCCAAGGCTGCAAACTATGACACGCGGATTGGAGCCAGCCGTTCGGATAAGTTCACGACTCTTGAGGCGCTGCTCCTGTATGATCGGGAATGTCCCGCCGCGCTATTCCACCCTTACAGGGTTTTTTGCCGATACCCACCCGCACCCAGGGTGGCGCTCGCGCCTCACTGCACTCGGCACGGCTGACCCTGGGCTGGCGTATGGCTCGCCTACAGCGAGCACGGACTTGGCTTGCTACGTCGTCGCACCTTTACTGGCCTATCATCGTCGGCTGCTTGGGCATGAGAGGCTGGAAGAAAGTGTCGGGTCAAGGTGGCCGGTGCGGTTGGCAGCTTGGGCGCCAGGGCTGAGGGAGAGGCTGCGGTCAAGGCGTTTCGTTGTGGTCGGCGTCTTGGCGCTGGCGGGGGGTGTCTTCGTCGCCGGTGAGGCGGGAGGCCACGGTGAAGAGAGCTTGCAGGACGTCTTCGCCCAACTCGTCCCGCAGCTTTTGCTGTGCGCCGCGCCAGGACGCCAGAGCCCGGCGCAGAAGGGCCTGTCCTTGGGGAGTGACCTTGAGGCGATGGCTGCGGGCGTCAGGTCCGGGCACGGTTTCGATCCAGCCGTTCTCGCGCAAACGCCTGAGGTTGCGGCTCAGGGTAGACCGGTCAAGACGTAGAAAGCGCTCGATGTCAGAGGGCGTGGGCTGGTCGAGAAATGCCACCATCGACATCAGTCCCAGTTGCTCGACCCGCACCCCGTGGGGACGCAGGGCCTCGTTGTAAGCCCCCGTGATGACCCGGTTGAGCAGGCGGACCCGTCCCGCCAGACAGCCCATGGCGATCTCGCGGGCGGTCTGCTCGAAATCAAGCTTTTCTTCCGTCGCTTGGGAACTCGTGTCGATTTCACGCTCGCTCATTCGTCCTCATTGTAACGGGTCGCAGCACCGTTGCGCGTCCAAGCCGTCAACCTGTTCCCGCCCAAGGGGCCTGTGGCTGCACAGATCCAAGGCCAGGACGGCGGGAAAAGCAGGGCCAGGCGCGCGCGTCGAGCGACCTGGGGCTAGCGCCGGAAGGTAAAACCAAGCCCCGTCAAAAAAGCGGAACCGCGGCTGCCGCCAAGCGTATAATTGCATATACAACAAATACATGGAGGAGACAGACCATGAAACGATTGCTAGTGCTTTTCATCGCCGCGGCGCTGCTGACAACGCCGCTCTCAGCCGAGATCCTCATCTTCGCCAGCGGAGAAACCGAGCGAGGCGCTTCTCGGATCGCCATCTTCGACGGCCATCCCCGCGGCTTGACGACGGACCAGAGCGAGTTCGTGGGCCAAGTGACCATTCATTTCGGAAAACCGCAGTGGAAACCTGAATACGAAATGAAAAAGCCCGAGAATGGTGTCTGGCGCCTGGGCGCCGATTACTGGACCACGCTGGAAAACAACTTGCCCATCCGCCTGGGCGGGAAGCGCCTGGAACCGGGACAGCACTTTTTGGCCGCCCGCTATTCCGACAGCGGCTGGAGGCTGTTGGTTCTGGACCCGGAGCGGGTGCGCAAGGTGCACCTGGACCCGTTTGTGTTTCAGGCCTTCCCCGAGCGCTATCTTAAGGGATCGGGATCGGCGCTGGTGGCCGAGATTCCTCTCAAGTCCTCGCCCCTTGAGGAAAAGGCCGAGAGGCTTTCCATTCTCCTGCAAGCCCATTCCAAGACTCTGCCGGCTCAGGCCACCCTACAGATCCGCTGGGGTGGAACTGAATTGTCGGCAGAAGTGGAAGCGGAGGTCGCCGCCCCCGCTTCCGATTAGCCCCCGGATTTCATTCTCCGGGTGCGTCTCCGAGCCCTCCCGCGGCGTGTTACTTCTCCAGTTGAGCGCCCTGGGAGGGCTTGTTTGCATGTGAGCCGGCGCCTCGTCTTTCACAGCCGGAAAGACCGCAATCATACGATGGCTGAAAGTCAACGCCCGCGCTGAGGCAGGCTCTGCAGCTCACTTTCCGCTCATCGCCGGAGGGGTCCATTCTTGCCGATAGGTACGGCCGAAACGGTCGACGGCTTCGACCGTGACGCGCCGCGCCTGTGGGGAAACGGGAGCGTAGAAGAGGTGGCCGGTGGGGATGGGGTCGACCCAGGGGTGCTTGGCCGGAAGCCCTTCGCCGGCGTGCAGCTTCACAGACAGCGGATCGAGTCCGATGCGGCGGGCCATGGGGCCTTTGAGCTGGCCGTCCTCGCTCCAGTGCACCTTCCACTCGGGATCCCAGTTCCAGACATTGGCGATCAGTTCGTCGGGGGCCGAGGGGTCGCTGCCGGGCCCGTAAAGGCGCATCTGGTGATCGGACGGCTTGCCGGTAGACTGATAGTGCCAGCGGAAGTCCTCTCCATCGACTTCATAGACGGCGTATCCCATGGGCGTGCCGTCACGGCAGATGGGTCCCGTCCACCAAGCTCCGCAGACGGCTCCGCAGATGTGCTCGTGGACGCCGCCTTGGAAGAGGTGTTCGCTCTCGTGCAGGTGCCCGGACAGGATGTGGGCCTGGTAGGGCTCCAGCAGGCTGTAGAGGGCCTCGCGGTTCTGCACCCGGATTCCAGCCGAACGGTTGCTCCGTCCCGTCCGCTCAGGCTGGGTGGTGTGGACGGGGATATGCAATGCCACAACGACCGCACGTCCGGCTTCGACGCGGGCCAGATCCTGCTTGAGCCAGGCCAATTGGCGCTCGCTCAGGTAGCCCAAGTAGCCGTCGCCGTACCAGAAGACGTCGTTAAGCACCACGTAGTGGACGGCTCCCCGATTGAAGGAATAATGGCTAGGCCCGAAAAAGTCCTGGAAGGTCGTGCTGGCACCCGGATTGGTGAGGGACTCGAAGTCGAGGTCATGATTGCCCACAACCTGAAAGAAGGGGACGCCCATGCCTTCAACCGCCTTCTCGTATTCAGGGTAAAGCGACAATTCGTCGTACATGATGTCGCCGCAGCCAAATCCGAAGACCGTTCCAGGCGAATCGTTCTGTCCCAGGCGAGCAATTTCGGGGACGGTTTCGCGTTGAAACCAGCGCATTTCATCGAGGGTGCGGGTCTGGGGATCGGCCAAGTTGTAGAAGACGTGGCGCACATCGGAATGAGGCAGCTTGCTGAGCTCGAACACCGCCTCAGCTTCTCCCTGAGCATCGGGCCGCAGCGGACGGTAAAGGCGCGCCGTCCCGCTGGCATTGGTGGGAATGGCGTACCCCGCCGGCAGGCTCAGCGAGACAAAACGCGAGCGGGTGTCTCCCACGATTTCGAAGTATCCCTCGCTGTCGCTGTCGGTCACGCTCACGCCATCGCTGACCGCCACCCCGGCCAGTCCGCGCCCGCCGGAATGCACGCGTCCTCGCAGGCGCAGAGGCCGGGGCTGAGGAAGTGAATTGAGCTCAATGGACTGAGGAGCTACGGCCAAGCCAAAGCGGCCAGAGCCGGCAACCAAGGCTCCCACAGCCAGCCCCGCTGAACCCAGATGCCCGAGAAACGCCCGTCGATTGGTCTTGCTTGCCTTTTCGCTGATCGCCTTCGCCATACGTCCTCCTTGCTTTCCCCGATCAGCCGAGGAGCTCGTCCACGACCGACCCGGCTGCACCATTAGTACCGCGTCTCCATACATCTGCAATTAAGAAATGCCAGATCCTAGAGGGATCCTGATCTTGAGTAGCAGTGGTCACCACCGATCGTCCCAAGCCATGAGATGCAAGAGGGTGACCGTCGGGACGGCCCGTACCTTGCGCATGGCTGCTTCCGTCTCGTAGCGCAAGAAAGGGCTCTATTGGGAACGGCCCGCTAACGCGCCCAGGGGCCCGAAGGCGCGGTTGAGGCGCAGGTAGCAGCAGACCAAGGCCGCGATGAGCAGGACGCCCGGAAAGACCGGAGATCCGATGCCCGTCGAAATGTGGGTGTAGACGGCTCCCACCATGACGCCCGCGATGACCAGTCCGCCGTAGGAAGCGGCGGCGGGGATCAGCAACAGCAGTCCCCCCAGGATTTCAATCACCCCCGTAAATGTCGCAAACCAAGGCTCGTATCCCCACTGCCTGAAGTTGTCGACCATCTCATCACTTGGACTGAGCTTGGCAAAGCCCGCCCCGCCGATGAAGAACAATCCCAGCAACACGCAAAGAATCCAGGCGATAATGTTCTTGGCACCCATAATCCTACCTCCCTTGATGTTGTGGATATTCTGAAGGTCGGGCAAATGATTGACAAGCGTCGCCCGGATCCTTGCACCGCTCAAGGCATTGATTCTTGGCAGGACATGGTCTAGCGCGAATTATCCCGAAGTTTCGGAAGGCTCTTCGTCCGTCTCCTTGCCCTCGTTTTTGACGTGGGTGTCGAACCACTGCAGCCAGCGGGCCCACAGGTCGTCGTAGGTTGCGCGGGCCCGGGGGCCGTGGGACTCGAAGGGATAGATGTAGAGGACCGCCGTCTTGCCCAGTCCCGTCAAGGCCTGGATCATGCGTTCGGACTGAATCAGGAAGGTGCCGGTGTTGTCGTCCTGGGCGCCGTGGTACATGAGCATGGGGGTGTCGATGTGGTCGGCTTGGAAGAAGGGCGACATCTCCAGGTAGAGATGAGTGGCGTCCCAGATGAAGCGCCGTTCACGCTGGAAGGACATGGGCGTGAGGGTGCGGTTGTAGGCACCGTCGCCGGCGATGCCGGCCTTGAAGAAGGGGGAGTGGGCCAGGATGTTGGCGGTGGCGAAGGCGCCGTAGCTGTGCCCGCCGTGTCCCAAGCGGTCGACGTCGATGTAGCCCATGCGGTCCACCTCGCGGATGGCGGCGTGCATGGAATCGACCAGGTGGGCCACGTAGTTGTCGTTGTAGGCGCGTCCCTTGCCGATGATGGGAATGTCGGGTTCCACCACCGCGTAGCCCTGCGTCAGCCAGATCTCGGAGGCATTGCGGTAGTTGAGGTGGCTGAATTCGTTGAGGTTGTAGCGCTCGATGGTGGCCCGCTCGTACTCCTTGCGTGAGCCTGATTCGCGCGGATAGGTCCAGAAGACTGCGGGGACGCGTGTTCCCTGCTGGTAGCCCAGAGGCAAGGCGATGCGTCCGCGCATCTTGAGTCCGTCGCGGCGTTCGAATTCGAAGGGAATCCAGCGGTTGTCGGCGAACTCGGGAAAGGGGTCCTGGTTGTCGGTGAGTTGGTCGAGGCCGCCGTCGGAGGCGCGCAGGAAGCTGTCGGGGAAGTCGGTGGGCGACTCGCGGCTGATGACGATGCGGTTGAGATCGTCGTCCAGGACGGCCAGCGGTTCTTCGAAGGCGTCCTCGGCGCCTTGGAAAAGGCGTGTCGTGGAGGCGTCCGCCAGGGTGACCCGGTCGATAAAGGGCCTGGGACGCAGATCTTCGCGCAGCCCCTCGCCCTCGAGATACACCGAGCCTCCGTCGGAAGCCGTCAGGGCGCGGGTCACGCCGTTGCCCGTTCGGCGCGTCATCAGCTCGCCGGGACGCTTGAGGGGGTCGGACTGATCCCAGTCCTTGACCAGGACTTTTTCTTCGATCTCCTCAGCGCTGAGATTGAAGGCCGAGATGCGTCGGCGGCTCTTGCCGGCATCGTTGCGTCCCGACATCTGAGCGAAGGCCCATTGGCCGTCCTCAGAATAGGCGGCGTCGGAAAAGCTCCACTCCGAGGAGGCCAGCAGCTTGGCCTGAGCGGGATCGTAAGGTTCGGTCAACTGCATCAGCCGGTCGAGGCGGGGCTGGTCGTCATCAGGCTCTTCGGCCTCTTCATCCTGAGCGGACTGTTCCTCGCCATCGTCGCTGTCGCCGTCTTCCTCGTCGTCCTTCTTGGGCTCGCGCCACAGCAGGGAAAGCCCCTGCCCGTCAGGACGCCAGGCCACCTCGCGGGGCAGATCGTACTCGGGTCCCCGGTCGTCGCCGCGGGTCATGGCCTCGGTCAGCGGCTTCTCGCGCACCGTGTTGAGGATCTGGCCTTGCAGGTCCATTACCACCAAGTTGCGTGGAAAGTCGTTATAGGAGGTGATGAAGGAAAGCGGATCGACCACGTATTCGGCCAGGATGTGGCGTCCGTCGGGAGAGAGCGACATCTCCCAGTACATCTGCGGATCTCCGATCTCCCGGGGCTCTTGGCCGGGACGCAGCAGCGCCAACTGGGCGGTGGTGTAGTAGCGGAAGAGGTCCTTGTCGTTCTCAGTGCGCAGCAAAAAGGGGTAAGTCGGCGTCGGCGTGGGCTTCTTGCGGGTGCGGCGGATCAGGGGGCCGTCAGGAATGCCGGGGGCTTGCGGTTCGGGTCCCCGGTCGGAGGGCACCAGCAGGGTGAGGAGGCCGCCGTCAGGCGTCCACTGGATCATGCGCGAGGGCGCCGAAGCCGCGCGCCGCCACTGAGGACGGGCGGCCAGGGTGGCCATCACGGGACGATCGCTGAGGCTCTGGGCGCTGCCGTCCGCCACGTTGGCCGTCCAGATCTGAGTGGCTTGGTCGAGATGGGCCAGAAAGGCGATGCGCGATCCGTCGGGAGAAAAGGTGACGTCGCTGATCAGGGCTCCCTCAGGCACATCGATCTCGTGGAAGCTGCGCTCAGCCAGGGAGAAGACCCGCAATCCCTTGATGCCGTGGGTGGTGAGGCTCCATTCCCGGTTGACTTCAGGATTAAGCTCCAGCATGGCCAGGCGATAGGTCTTGCGCGACATGCGCTCCAAGCTGGAGAAGTAGGCCTCGACCGGAATCAGGAAGTGGTTCCCGTCAGGACTCATCCAGTCCAGCTCGTCATAGTGCCGGTCGCGGTCGAGGATGTCGGAAACCTCCTGAGGTGGTTCCAGATACTGGTCAGCATACTGCGGCTGCACTTCTGATTGAGCTGCCGCGGGAGCGACCAGGAGCGCCGCCAAAACGAGTGCAAGCATCCCTCGAACTTTCTTCGCCTGAGACATGATTCCCCCTTCGAATCGGTGTGGTCGAGTCCGACTGATCTTACAATCGCCGCAGGCATCACGCAATGAGAGGCGCTGCCTTTAGCAAGCTCTAACCCGTCCCGGCTTGGCGCGGCTCAGCCCGATCTTGGATGCCTTCTGTCGCCACTGGCCCCTGCCGAGGGTCTGCCCAACAAGCTGAATCCCCTATCCACCGACTCCCTCACTTTCAAGGCCCTCCCGCATGCGGTATGATCCTGGAATCATGCGATGTGCTTCCTCTTTGCTTTCATTGGTTTTTCTACTGCTTTGCAGCGCGATGGCTCTTGGCGCTCCCCAGCAGACACCGCCGCAGCAGTCCCCTCAACAAGCCCAACCGGCCGGGGACCGTTCGGCACAAGACGGGCAATCGGACTCGCCTTCTCAAGCTCCTGGAATCGGCGATCCAGCCTTGCTGGAACCCTTTTTCGACGGACTCATGGCCTCTGAAATGAAATCGCGCCATGTGGTCGGCGGAACTGTCTCCGTGGTCTCGGGCGGACGCCTGGTGTTCTCCAAGGGCTACGGCCACGCCGATCTTGAGGCTGAGAAGGAGGTCGATCCCGCCAGGACCCTCTTCCGGGTCGGCTCGGTGAGCAAGCTCTTCACCTGGACGAGCGTCATGCAGTTGGCCGAGCAGGGCCGACTCGACTTGGACGCCGACGTCAACCAGTACCTGGAGACTTTTCAGATTCCCGAGACCTTTCCCGAGCCCGTGACGCTCAAGCACCTCCTGACCCACACGCCGGGATTCGAGGACGTCGTGATCGGCCTCTTTTCGCGCGAGGAGGACACGCGTCCGCTGGCCGAAGTGCTGGCCTCGGACATCCCCAAGCGGGTGCGTCCGCCGGGAGTTCAAGCGGCCTACTCCAATTGGGGCACCGCCCTGGCGGGGCTGATCGTGGCCAATGTTTCAGGCCAGCGGTTCGAAGCCTACGTGGAAGAGCACATCCTGCAGCCCCTGGGAATGACCTACGCCTCCCTGCGCCAGCCGCCGCCTGAGGACTTGGCCGAGCACATGTCCAAAGGCTACAACTTTGAAGGGGGCGAATTCGTGGCCAAGGACTTCGAGCACGTCCCCATGTCGCCGGCGGGCGCGGTCAGCGCCAGCGCTGAAGCCATGGTGCCCTTCATGCTGGCCCATCTGGGCGACGGAGCGGTCGACGGCCAGCGCATCCTGCAGCCGCAGACCGTGCAGCAGATGCGCCAAGAGCTGTTCAGGCCCCACCCTCAGTCCAACGCCATGCTCTACGGCTTCATCGAGGAGCGCGCCGCCGATCCGCACATCTACGGCCATGGAGGCGACACCCTCTGGTTCCACACCAATCTGGTGCTCATCCCTTCGGCCGGGACGGGTATCTTCGTCTCTTTCAACTCGACCGAAGGGGGAGGCGCCCGAGGAGATGTTTCGGAGGCCTTCCTGGAACGGTTCTTCCCCTATCCCGAGCAGCCCGACCCCAAACCCTCCCAGGACTTGCAGTCCTTGCAGCGCTTCGCCGGAACCTACACCACCAACCGCACCTCCGAAACCACCATGGCCAAGCTGGGCCAGTTGCTGTTTACCATCAGCATCACGGTCGATGACGACGGCTACTTGGTCATGCGTTCGCCTTTGGACGGCGAAGTCAACCGCTTCGCGCCCGTCGAGCGGCTGGTTTTCCAACACGTCAAGAAGCCCGACCGCCTGATCTTCGAGCAGGACTCCGACGGCCAGGTCCAGCAGCTTTATCTCTCCAACCTGCCCATCATGGTTTTCCCCAAGCTGGGCGGGCTGCAAACGCCCAGCCTGCATTTCTGGATCATCGGACTCAGCCTGGTGTGCATGCTGGCGGCGGTGGTCTTGTGGCCCCTGACGCCGCTTTTCAGACGCGATTCCGAGAGCACCATGGCGGCCCGTCGGCCCGAGGCTCCCTGGTGGCCGGCGCTTTTGGGCTGGACGGTTTCGCTCATCTTCCTGCTCTTCGTGGTGGGATTCGCCATTTCGATGAGCGACCCCAACAGCATTGTCTTCGGTATCCCCGACTTGCTGCGGACCGTCCTCTGGCTGCCCCTGATCGGCGGCTTCCTGACCTTGTTCCTGCTGGCCGCCCTGTGGATGGCCTGGCGCCACTCCTATTGGGGCATCCTCCGCCGCCTCCACTTCACCCTGCTGACCCTCTTCTGCTTCGCCTTCTTATGGGTGCTCAACTACTGGAACCTGCTGGGTGTCTAGCGACCAACTTCGCGACAAGAAGACGGTCACCGGACCATCGCGGCCAGACTTGGGGAGCACAGTCTACGGTGTGGCGTGGCGAGAGGGTTCGGCCCAAATGGTCTTCCAACACTTGGAGCTGCGTTGCCATTGTTGAGACCGCTTGGAATTGAAAAGGGGTGAAGGGAGAGAGGGGGCCGGAATGAGCCCCCTCGAGATCAGGGGTTATTGGTAGAGGTCGACCATTCCGGCGATGTCGCCGGCGTTGAGGGTGCGTTTTTTGGTTTCTCCTTCGGTGGCGAAGGCGAACATGGTCTCCTCGGTACAGGAACTGCCGGGATGCCCCAGTCCGGCGGCGTGACCGTACTCGTGCTGGGCGATGCTGCGGAAGTCCATGATGGTGTCGTCGCATACCGATGGATTGCATCCGTTTTCATCGGTGGGTCCGGCGTTGCCCCACAGCCAGTCGCCATCGTCATCGAAGACCGTGTCCCATTCCACCAGTTCGCGTCCGCTGGGCGGACCGGAGAAGATGCCCCAGGTGATGGTCACGGCAATCGTGCCGCTGCCGGATATGGGCGCGAAGAGGACCTCGTTGAGCCCGTCGGGACTGACCTCGTCGGCTCCGTCGACGGCACCGGCTTCTTCACTGCCGAAAACCAGGAAATCAGCAGCGCTGTTCCAGGCCTGGAGGGCCAGGGCCGTCTCGCTACGGATGTCCGAAGAGGAAAGGTTGGCGTTGTTGACCACGGTAGGATCGATGCGATAGGGCTCGGTTACGATCCAGGCGGCGTCACGTGCCAGAACGGCAAAACAGCCACCGCCGCCTCCACCGCCGCCCATGCCTTGGCCCATGCCGTTGCTGCGGAACTCAGGGGCCTTGCGCACAAAGGCCAAGCCTTCGACAAGGCGTCCGTCGATGTCGCGTCCGGCACCCAAATAGAAAATGCCCGGCGCCACTTCCTGTGCGTGCGAGGGCAGTTGGAAAGGACGTCCCTGGGCCAAGACCGCCGAGGTGGCCATCAAGGCCGCGATGACAATTAGTGCTGCGAAAACTCTGCGCATGCTTCTTCCTCCCATGTCAGTTTCCATCCGGCCAACTCCCTGGCACGCTTCCTCTGTTCCCGCTGGCCGAATCGGTTGAAAAGTAAATGGATCGCCTCTTATCTTGCCACAAGAAATATGAAAATGTCAGATTTTTCTGCTTAAAAGATAAAATTTGAAGTACAGGAAAGCCCTCGGCAGGGGCCCGTGAGAGCACGAGTTCCAACAAGTCCTCCTCGTCTGAGGCCTATCTCGGGTACCTCTTCCGCAGGTGAGCAAGGCATGGCCTTGATCGCCCCGTGATGAGCGGATCTTCGGCTCCTGGCAGACAAACGCGATCCGCCGGGAGAGCCCAGTGGCACATCAGCCTTGATCACATCTGAGCAGCCCTTGCGACCGATCTCTGGGTTGCTCCTGCTGGACGTGCTGGACGAAATGCATTGGCCGGCGCGCGACCAGCATCGCTCGCCCAAAAGCCACAATCTCAAAAGCTGACAAACCAATAGGCAAGGACCTACTAAGGCCGAGAGGGAACGCAGTTAACGCGGCCGACGACCGGGCGTGTAGGGAGCGCCGGCTGCTTGCAGAGCCTCTTCCAATGAACCGAGTTCCTCGTGCAGGCGCGTCAGCTCCTCCCGTACGCCGGCAAAGGCTTGGCTGGCAATGCGGATGCTCCGGCGCTGGGTTTGGGTGGGCTCGACGGTAGTGTACCAGTGGCCTTCAGCCACGCTCTGGGCCCGACCAAGGATGGAAGGCGCCGAAGGCTCGTTGTAGCGCGGACGCACCAAGTCGCCCGTCAGATCTTCCTGCAAATCAGCAGCCCGCAGCCGGGCGCTGCGGATGCGCACCAGCAGCGAGGAGGGGGCTCCCGGCGTATCGAGGACGGACTGGCGCATAAAGCGCAGCCTGCGGACGGCGTCCTCAAGCGCTTCGGCGGCACCGGCCGCATCGCGGACCAGCTCCCAAGTCTGGAGTTGAAAGGCCAAGATCTCGTCACGGTCGCCCGCAGGCAGGCTGTGATGATCGAGGTACTCCACCTCGATCGACTGCTCTTGGCCCAGCGGACGCAAGTCCCCGTCGCTCAGGACGGCCAATTGAGCCGTGTAGGTTCCGGGAGCCACCAAGGGTCCGGCGGGAGGATTGCTCCAGATGGGGACTTGACGCTCCTCCAGACGCGTGGGCTCGGGCGAGGGATAGCGCAGGTCCCAGGCCACGCGCTGGATTCCGGGCGAGGCCGGAGCGGGAATGCGGCGGATAACCTGACCTTCCTGATCGCTGATGAGAATCATCAACTGGGGCTCGACCTCCAGTTCCTCCTCGCGCAAGGCATCCCAGCCGGGGAAGGGCACGTCCTCGCCCTCTTGACGCATTTCCTGCTCACGACTGGTGCGTTCTTGGACGGCGGTGGTCAAGGGCTCGCGCCAGAAGTAGGTAAGCAGCGCGCCGAAGGGCGGATTCTCAGCCAAATAAAGAGAAGTGCCCTGGTAGCCTTTGTCGCGCACTCCCAAATCGACGGACGGGATGTAGGCCAGGGCCTTGCGCACAGGAAGGAGGGTCCCCTCCGAGGCCAGCAGGTCCTGATCGACGTGACGCAGGGCCGAGTAATCGTCGAGAACGAAAAACCCGCGTCCGAAGGAGGCACCCACCAAGTCGTTCTCGCGGCGCTGGATCTCCAAATCGCGGAAGGCGATGGTGGGCGCGTTGCCGCTCAGCTTGATCCAGCTTGAGCCGCCGTCGAGAGTGAAGTAGATGCCGAACTCGGCCGCCGCGAAGAGCAGGTCGGGATCGACGTGATCCTGAACGATGCCCCACAGAATCTGGCCTTCAGGAAGATTTCCGTTGATGGAGGTCCAGGTGCGGCCGCGGTCGCCGCTCTTGACCAAGTAGGGGTTGAAGTCGCCTGTTTTGTGGTTGTCGAAAACCGCGAAGACGGTGTCGGCGTCGTGGAGCGAGGCCGTGATGTCGTTGACGAACGCCAAGTCGGGCACATCGGGCAAATCGACGCGCAGCCAGTTGCGTCCGCCGTCTTCGGTAATCTGCACCAGTCCGTCGTCTGTGCCCACGTAGATCAATCCCTCCTGCAGGGGCGATTCAGAGATGGAAGTGATGTTGCCGTACCAGCTCATGGCACCGTTGTCGTAGAGGGCGCTCATGCCGGGAACGGCCTCCCCCATGGGCAATTCGTAGCGGTTCTGTCCACGCGACAGGTCTTGGCTGACGGCGCTCCAGGAATCTCCCCGGTCGTCGCTGCGCCAGAGTCGCTGCGAGCCGTAATAGAGGCGGGTATGAGAATGAGGAGAAATCAGCACGGGGGCGTCCCAGTTCCAGCGTTCGGGGGCGTCTCCAGGACCGGGTTGAGGCTGGATGTCGACCGGCTCCCGAGTCTGGCGGTCATAGCGCAGCAGGTGGCCGTTTTGCCATTCCAGGTAGAGGATGTCGGGGTCCTCTGGGTCGATCTGAGTGGCGTATCCATCGGCTCCAAAAGGCACCCACCAGTCACGGTTGAGGATCCCATGCTGCCGGGTCGTGCGGGAGGGCCCGTAAATGGTGCCGTTGTCCTGGGTCCCGGCGATGACATTGTAGAAAGGCTCATCGTTGTCGAGGGCCATTTTGTAGATCTGAGTCACCGGCAAGTTGGACACGAATTTCCAGGACGCCGCGTGATCATAGCTTTCGTAGAGGCCTCCGTCGCAGCCCGCCAGAAGGTAGTCGGGATCGTCGGTGAAGGCCATGGCGTGGCTGTCGCTGTGCTTGGAGGTTTCGCCGAGTTCCTCGAAGGTACGTCCGCCGTCATGGGTGACGCGGATCCATACATCCATCTGGTAGACGCGGTCAAAGGCGTGGGGCGAGGCATAGATTTCCTGATAGTAATGTGGACCCGTCCCGCCGCTGATGTAGGAGTTGCGCTTTTCCCAGCTCTCGCCCCCGTCCTCGGAGCGGTAGAAGCCGGCCTCGTCTTCGGAGGCTTCGATGGTGGCGTAAACCACCTGATGGCGCAAAGGGGAGACGGCCAAGCCGATTTTGCCCATATCGCCCGACGGCAGTCCGTTGTCCAGGCGTCTCCAATTGGCGCCCGCGTCCGTCGATTTGTAGATGCCCGACTCAGGACCTCCCGCCAAATGGGCCCACACGGTGCGGCGGCGCTGATAGACGGCGGCGTAGAGCACGTCTGGGTTGGAAGGGTCGAACTCAAGATCGGTGGCGCCGGTGGCTTCGCTAATGACCAGCGAGGGCGTCCAGGTAGCGCCGCCGTCGGTCGACTTGTAGAGTCCCCGCTCGCCCCCCGAAGACCACAGAGGACCTTCGGCGGCCACGTACACGACGTTGGAATCGCGCGGATCGACGAGGATCTTTCCGATGTGCTCAGAGGACTCCAGCCCCATGTTGGTCCAGCTAGCGCCGCCGTCCAGGCTCTTGTAGACGCCGTTGCCGTAGCCTACGTGGCGTCCGCTGACGTTCTCTCCCGTCCCCACCCAGATCACGTCCGGCTGGTTGGGGTCGATGGTGACGCAGCCGATCGAATAGGAACTCTGGCCGTCGAAAACAGGCTGCCAGGAAGCGCCACGATTGGCGGTCTTCCAGACGCCCCCCGAACCCACGGCCACATACCAGGTGCTGGCGTCGCGCGGGTGGACGGCGATGTCGGCGATGCGTCCCGACATCAGGCCGGGACCGATGTTGCGCCAGGAAAGACCCTTGAAGGTCTGTTCGTCCATCCCAGGATCCTGGGCCGCAGAGACCGAAATGGAAATGAGAAAAACAGTCGCCAGTGCCAATACAGTCGTCCGTGTCACTCGCATGTCCTACCCCCAGTTGAATTAAGCCGAAGTCATGTGGAGACCGTCATCGTACCGAGTCGCCCGCAGGGGGGCAAGCCGTTGCCGCTCGCCAAGGAAGAGGCAGAGTGAGTCTGGCCGCTTCCGGCACCATAGGAGACGGAGGCCGCAGGGGCAGGCCGAAGGCGTTCGTCTGAGACGCGAAAGAATGACCGGCGTATAGTGCCTGCAAGGAGCTGATTCGCATGTCTAAGCAAAGTGCCTCCGAGATTCCCTTGCCCTTCCAACTCTCTCGCATGGTCAGCAGCCTGTGGGTGCCGCGGGCCATCTACACTGCCGCCAAGCTAAAGATCCCTGAAGCCTTGGCTGACGGCCCGCGCAGCAGCAGACAGGTTGCCAAAGCCGTCGAAGCCCATCCCAAAGCAACTCATCGGCTCTTGCGGGCCCTGACGGCCATCGGACTGTGCCGGTCGGAGGGCGAAGACACCTTTTCCCTGACCCCCATGGGCGATTGCCTGCGGGCTGAGTCGCCCCGTACGGTACGGTCCTGGGCTCTGCTTATGGGCAGCGCAATGGAGTGGGAGTTGTGGGGAAAGCTGGTCGATTGCGTGCGCAGCGGTGATCCCGCACCCAAGCTGGTCGATGGCAGCGCCACCTTCGACTTCATCGCCGCCCACCCCGAGGAAGCCGCCCTATTCGATAAGGCCATGACCGAAATGACCGGCCATATCGCTTCAGCCATCGCCCAGGCCTACGATTTTTCGGGCATCGAGAACATCATCGACTTGGGCGGCGGACAAGGATCGCTGATGGCGGCCATCCTGAAAGCCAACCCAGCCGTCCGGGGCGTTGTGCTCGACTTAGCCCACTGTCGGGAAGGCGCTGAGCGGCTGATGAAAGAAGCCGGACTCGCCGAGCGCTGCCGATTTCAAAGCGGAGACCTCTTCAAATCCGTTCCCGAGGGCGCG
This sequence comes from Acidobacteriota bacterium, assembly GCA_035471925.1. Taxonomy (GTDB): domain Bacteria; phylum Acidobacteriota; class UBA6911; order RPQK01; family DATIPO01; genus JANQFM01. The sequence continues at coordinate 10,401 of DATIPO010000079.1, read as the reverse complement.
GGCGCCTACATCCTCAAAAGCGTCATTCACGACTGGAGCGACCCCGACAGTCTGCGGATTCTCGGCAACTGCCGCCGGGCCATGGACCGCGGGGCACGCCTCCTGCTGATCGAAGTCATCGTTCCCAACCAAGCCGGGACGTCCGACCTGGACCGGGCGATTGTGGGCACCGACCTCAACATGCTGGTCAACACCGGCGGACAGGAGCGCACGGAATCCGAGTTGCGCGACCTGCTGGGTCAGGCTGGGATGAAAGTGGAGCGAATCATCGCCACGCCGTCGGCCCTGAGCATCATCGAAGCCGTCTCATCTGGCTAGTCCATCGCCATGAACCACCTGTGAAATACGAGATGGGACTTGACGGGACTGCCGAACAATGTTAATTTTTTCGCATTGATGCTAATCCAACTCGCGCCACAAGGAGACCCGGCCTATGAGGCGGCTTACCAATCTCAGTTTTCCTACATTGCAGCTCTTCGGCATTCTTGCTCTGGTTTCGACCGGCGCGGCGGTTTGGGGCCAGGACACCGCTGTCCCCGACAGCGAACGTCAGGCGCTGATCGCTTTCTTCGAATCCACGGGAGGCGAGAACTGGTCCAAGAATCAAAACTGGCTGGGCCCTGCCGGCAGCGAGGACGATTGGTTCGGAGTGACGGTGGAAAATGGCCACGTCACCCGCCTGAGCCTGCCTGCCAACAGAGTCGACGGCACCATTCCTTCTGAGATCGGCGACCTGACCGAACTCAGGGAACTCGACCTTTGCTCTAATATCTGCACCTGCGCCTTTCGCGGCAACTCGCTGGTTCGACCCCGCTGTACGCCGGCTGTGCCTCTCAATTTCATCCGCTCGGCGCTGCCCGAATCCCTGGGAAATCTCGCCAAGCTGGAGGTGCTCGATTTGGACGAAGCTGGAGTCGAGGGCCAACTGCCGGCTTTCATCGGGAACCTGACCTCCTTGCGAGAGCTCCGGCTCAACTACAACGACTTCAGCGGTCCGATCCCTGAAAGCTGGGGAGCCCTTACTAAGCTCGAGACGCTCCTGTTACTGGACAACCAGGTCTCTGGAGCCATACCGGCCGCTTTTGGAAGCCTTGAGGCCCTGCGGACCTTGCAGTTGAGCGGAAATCACCTGCAAGGCGAAATCCCCGCCTCACTGGGTGAATTGACCGACCTGACGAATCTTTCACTGAGTTCCAATGCCTTGACCGGACTGGTGCCCGCCACATTGGCTGACATTGAACATCTAGGCGTTTCCTACAATGGACTGCAGATCGCCCCGGCTGACCGGGAGCTTTTCGGTGAGCGCGCTTCCATCATCGAGTCGTCGCAGACCGCGCCACCTGGCGACGTTATGGTCGAGCAGGTCAACGGACGGCTGCAATTTCGGCTGCGCTGGATTCCCATTCCCTTCCTGCGGGGGCCTGGAGAATACCTGATCGAAGTCGCCGAAGATCCCGGAGGACCCTTTCAAATGGTGGCCCGAAGCGATTCCAAGGCCGTGGCTTCAGCGATCGTATCGGGACTGCCGGCCGGTCAGGAATTCCATTTCCGCGTGCGGACGCGCAGCGGTCCCAATGGAAACAACGCCAACACGATCATCAGCCTGCCCGGACCGCTGACCTCGGGCCTGATCAACGATCCTCCTCCGCCCGCCCGGCTCTATCTGCCCTCTTTGCAGACCTCCTCACTAGGTTCCACCGGGCTGGCGCTGGCCAACTTGTCGGACGATTCGGCCGAGGTGCAGCTTACTGCTCGGGGAGAAGACGGGGCGCTGCTGCCGGTGGCCAACAATCCGGCGATGCTCACTCTGGAGCCGGGGAGCCAGAGGGCCTTGCTGGCTTTTGAGATCTTCGGCGCCAATCCCGGAGGTCCCGGCTGGGTGGAGGCCACCAGTGGGAATCCCGACTTGGCCGCTCTCTTTCTGGTCGGAGATGGTCGACGCCTGGACGGAACCTCGGCCTTCGTTCAGCAGTCGCGCAGGCTCCTCTTCAGCGACTTCCGCGAAGGGCCCAACGCCTTTGCCGGACGTCCGGCCCGCACTCTGGTCCAACTCATCAACCCCAACCCGGAAGACGTGCGGGCGCAATTGCGCTTTATCTCCCGGAATGTCGAAGCGCTAGAGGATGCTCCGACCGCCGAGATCGAGGTTCCGGCCATGGGCAACATCTCGCGCAGCCCCAGCGAGCTCTTCGCGCTGGAACTCCTAGGGTTTGGAGGGATCCTGGAGGCCCGGGTGACCGAGGGTGGGGGCCTTGTGGGCTCCAGCCTGACGGAAGTGCAGTCGGGCGAAGCGCTCTACAGTCTGCCGGCCACGGCGGAAACCGCGCCCACCGAGACGTACGTGGCCCAAGTCGTTACTGGGGGGCCTTTCTTTACTCGTCTCAACCTCAACCCATCAATGGCTTCCAGGGTTGACACCGTTTCCCTCCGCTTGTTCACTGAGAATGGTCTATTCAAGAGCCGAACGGTGACGCTGGACCAAGCCGGAGACGCTGACTTGGCTACCCTCCTGCTCCTAGAACCCGGCGCTATCAACATCGGTTCGCTTGAGATCAGGACCTCTTCGCCCGAGGTAGTGGGGAATGTCGTCCTTGGACACCGCCAAGATGGACGCATCCGGGCGGCGGTGGCCTTCCCGGCTGGCCAAAGTCTCTTCCGCCAAGCCCTCTTCGGTCAAATCGCCAGCGACCAGGCCGTCTTCAGCGGTCTGGCCCTCTTCAACCCTAATTTCGATCCCGCCCTCATCACCCTGCAGGCCTTCTCCAGCGAAGGCGTTTTGCTGGGAGAGAAAGAACTCAACCTCCCCGCCCAGCACCGAATCTCCCAACTGGTGCGCGAACTGTTGCCTGAGCAGGGGCAACTGGGCGGCTTCCTGCGCCTGAGTTCCTCTGTCCCCATCGCCGCTCAGGAGATCATCGGCGACTTTCAGGGAGAGTTCCTCAGCTCTGTCTCGCCATTCGTCATCGAATAGGAGTCGGCCGAGAACCCATCCGACAGTGCCGGTTTTCATTCTCCCGATGACTCCGATACCCTGATCGGACAGAGTCCTTGAGGACTCTTAGGAATCGGCGCACAATCCGGAGAATGAAAGAGTGGCAAGGGCTAGAAAAGCATCGCGAAAACGGATGCCCATCCCGCGGGAACACGGGGCCTGGGCTGTCTTCTACGGAAGCGCTCTGATTCCGCTGCTGGCCTCCTTGCGTCCGGGATGGGCCCCTTTGCTCTTCCTGCTTGCCGCCAGCGGACTCTTCCTGGCCCATGAACCTCTGTCGCGTTTGCTGCGGACGCGCCGGGGAACGCCGGCGTCGGGCAAGGTCCCCTGGTGGAGACTCTGGCTGGCCACCTACCTGCTCATCGGCTTGCTGGCGGGAGGGCTGCTGCTCTCGCTTTTCCAGCTTTGGTCTCTGGTCCTGATCGGGGGGCTGGCGGCTGCGCTCTTCGGGCTCCACCTCCTGCGGGTGCGCAGCAAGAAAGAGCGCCAAGTGCTGGGAGAAGTCATTGGAATCGCCGGACTCACCGCCACCGCCCCAGCCGCCCACATCGTCAGCGGCAATCCTTTCGGCGGGAGAGCCCTTCTTATCTGGGGGCTCTGTTTCCTCTACTTCTCCAGTTCCATCTTCTACGTCAAGATGCGGGTCAGCCGCTTCGTCAAAAAAGAGGACCCGCGCCGCCGCACGCTGCACAATGTGGCTTATCACGGCCTGCTCGTGATCGCGGTCTCGCTGCTCTGGACCCGGAGCTTGATCGGCCCCCTCGTGGCCCTGGCCTACCTGCCCATCGTGGCACGCGCTTTCTGGTACCTTCGGGAGCCTTCGACGCGTCTCAACCTGAAAGTCATCGGCTACAGCGAGATCGCCTTCACGGTCTGGTTCGTGCTCTTGGCGACGTTGGGCTGGGGCTGAACGGGGAACCTGGGCAAGTGCGGGGTACGGTTTTCGAGGCGCGAATCTTTATTGTGGAGGACGAGGGAGAGAAGACTCGAGGCGGGCGGCTTCTTCGTCTTGGCCGTCCAGCTTGAGGGACTTGATGAGGACGGCCCGTGCGTCAAGGGCGGCAGGATTGAGTTGAACCGCCCGGCGCAGCAATCCGATGGACTCCTTGAGCTGCCCTTCGCCCTGCAGAAGAATGCCCAGCGTCACTAAGGCCCTGTAATCGCCGGAGCGCTCCTCGATGATGCGGCGCAGGTTCGCCTCGGCCTCATCGCGATCTCCGGCCTGGAACTGGGAAAGGGCCAGATAGAGACGCAGTTCGGGTGAGCGGGGATCCAGTTCCAGTCCACGCGAGAAGGCGGCTTGCGCCTCCCCGAAGCGCTTGAGGCGGTAGAGGTTGCGTCCCAAAAGCTTCCACAGGCGGGCGCTCTGGGGCTCCTGGCGCAAGAAGCCCCGAAGCTTCTCGACCGCTTCTTCGGAGGGCAGGCCCAGAGAAGAGTCCTTGCTGCTGACGGCCAAGTAGAGTTGCAGCCGGTCTTTGGGATCGGGTGCTTGGAAGAGTCCCTGAGCGGGGCGCGGCTTGGCCAACGATCCGTAACCCAGCGCACGCAGTCGCTCTTCGACCTGGGGATCGATTTTCTGTTGCGGTTCGGGCTCCAATTGGAAGCGGCCGACGTAGTCGTCCAGCTTCTGGGAAAGCGAGTTGGCCAGGCTGGAGCGCTGCTCGATCAGGTTGTTCCGCTCATCCGGGTCTTGCTCCAAGTCGTAGAGCTCAGGACGGGCGGCGCGAATGTACTTGAAGTCCTTCCAGCGCAAGGAAGCCAGGGCACTCCAACCGAAGTTCTGGTGGGGATAGAGGCTCTCAGCGTAGGCTTCTTCCACTTTGCGCCGGGAGAAAAGGTCGATTCCCTGCCACTGCCGCGGCGGACGCAGGCCCGCTTGACGCAGGATGGTGGGCCCGACGTCCAACAAACGGGCCAATCCCGAAACGCGTCCTCCGCCGCTCGCGGACGCTTCCTGCTCCGGTGCGATGGACGAATGGCTCATCGACTCCCGTCCGGTTGTCGTGGACAACAGGGCGAAGCCGGCTGGTCCCTTTCCCTGGACGAGCCGGATGCCTGAATCCCGCAGGCCCGTCGAATCGGCTCTTTCGCCAGTCCAACCGGACCCTCGAAGCACGCTCCCAGCACGGGCCGTCTCCTGGCCCGCCGACGCCTCTGGCTGCCCAGGCGGTTTGATAATGAGCGGAATGTGCTGGGTCGACTGGTAGATGAAGAGTCCATGAGTCACTTCGCCGTGATCGCCGCGCGACTCGCCATGATCGGAGGTGTAGACGATAAGGCTGTCGCGGTAGAGACCCTTTTCGTCCAGCAGGTCGAGGAGACGTCCGATGTGGCGGTCGGCGTACTCGACTTCGTCGCGGTAGGGACGGCCGCTACGTCCGGTCAATGACGCCTCCAAGTCGTGATCCTCGTGAGGATCGAAGAGGTGCAGCCAAAGAAAAAAGGGACGGGGTGCCTTGCGCAGCCATCCCATGGCGGCTCCCACGGCAAACGCCGCCCGCCTCTCCAGAGGCTCGGGACCCGCTTGCAGATTGGTGCTGAAGTCGTTGTCAAAGTGCTGGAATCCGCGCTCGATGCCGGTCTCGGGATTGAGCACGAAAGCGCTGACGAAGGCCGCCGTAGCGTATCCCTCTGCGGCCAGGACTTGGGCTAGAGAAGGAGCCTCACTGGTCAGCGCCCATCCCCGGTTATTGCGCACGCCGTGGACGAAGGGCTCCTGCGAGAGCATCAGGGTGAGGTGTGAGGGCAAGGTCAGCGGCGCCGGCGAGAGGGCCTCCTCGAAAACAACTCCGTCACGGGCCAACCGCGCGGCAGCCGGCGTTTTCAACTCAGAGCCGTAGGGCGAAAGATGATCGGCCCTCAGGGTATCGACCGTGATCAGGACGATATCGGGCCTGATCTCGGCTTCTCCGGCGGCCTCACCCGACTGTCCCCACACCGCTCCGCCCGCAACCGAAGCCAGTGCCAAAACCGCCGTCAGAACCCTCAGTATCATGGCTCTCTGATTCTAGCATCCCACAATTGCAGGGCATCTAATCCTACCCTGGCTAGAGTCGGCTTCTAGTCGCCTGCTGAGTGAAGTTGGCCGACGAGTCAGGCATACTGGGGCGGCGATGAAGACCTATCACGATCTGGAAGGAGATGGCGGTTCCAACATCTTGCAGCAGGTGGTGGAACTGAAAGAGAAAATCGCCTCCAAGCTGGAACCCATCGAGATGGCCCTGGCGGTCGGATCAGGCAAAGGCGGCGTGGGCAAGTCCACGCTGACCATGCTCCTAGCCCAAGCGCTGCAAAGCCAAGGACGCCAGGTGGCCGTGCTGGACGCTGACCTCAACGGTCCCTCACAAGCGCGCTTGGGCGGACTCAAGACCAACATCCCCGTCCCCGGACGCCGGGGGCTTGTAGTGCCCAAGACGCCCGACGGCGTGGGCGTGGTGTCCTTTGGAACCCTGGTGCCCGAATCGCAGGCCATCGATTTCCCTTCCATCGCCCAAGGCGACAGCCACACTTGGCGGGCCACCAAGGAATTCGCCACACTGGCCGAATTTCTGGCCGGGACCGACTGGGAACCCTTCGACACCCTGCTCTTCGACCTGCCGCCAGGTGCCGAGCGGACCTTCCAATACGCCGAATTCCTGGGACCCGAGACGCGCTTCCTGCTCGTCACCCTGCCCTCGGGCGTCTCCCGCGGAGTGGTCCGCCGCTCAGTGGCAGCCCTGCGCAAGACGCCCAACCGGCTGCTGGGTTACGTCGAGAACATGGCCGGCTACTACTGCGCCGCCTGCGGCCAGGTGCGTCCCCTCTTCCCCCAGTCCGACGAGGTGGACATCGGCCTGCCCTGTTTAGGCAGCGTCCCCTTTGATCCTGAGTTGGCCCGCCTTTGCGACCAGGGACTCAGTCCTCGAGCCCAAGAGAACTCACCCGCCTGGCAATCGGTCCTCAAGATCGCCGAAGCGCTCTAGGTGCGGCACATATCGAGCCAACCCCGACGCTGTTACACGCCTTCAGCGTTCGGGGATTTCGCCTCTTGCACCCAGGGTGGCGCCTGTGTCTCGCTACGCTCGACGCCGGCTGATCCTGGGCTGGCTTATGGCTCGCCTACAGCGAGCCCGGACCTGACTCCCTGCTCGGCGACGAGACGCTCGCGCACAGAAATGAACACCAGGGAATAGAACGCAAGACGGAAAGAGCACGCACTTGCTGCTGAAGACTCCTTTCTGGCATGCTAAGTATCAGTGACACAAGAACTTATGAGGATCGATTGAGATGATGAATAAGACCTTGAGATGGATTGGTGTGGCGGCAATGGTGGTCGGGTTGGCAGGCTGCGCGGGGGCTCCTGAACCGCTGCAAGTCGCCTCACCGGACGGCCAGATCAGAGTGTCCTTCGAACTGATCGAAGGCGTCCCTTTTTACCGGGTTGACCGGGGCGGCCAGCCCGTCCTGGAGAACTCCCGCCTGGGCTTCGCCTTCCGCGATCAGGAGCCGCTGGACGGGGGCCTGGAAATCGTCTCCCACGGCACCGCCAACTTCGACAGCACCTGGGAGCAGGTGTGGGGCGAGAAGCACAGCATCCGCAACCACTACAACGAGCTGCGGGTGGCACTGCAGGAATCGGGCGCCCCGCAACGCCGGCTCGACGTGGTCTTCCGGGCCTACGACGACGGCCTGGGATTCCGCTATGAGTTTCCCGAACAGGAAGCCATGACCGCTTTCGTCATCACAGACGAGCTGACCGAGTTCCACTTCGCCGGAGACCATGAAGCCTGGTGGATTCCCGCTTACGAAGACAACCGCTACGAGTACATCTACCATCGCAATCCCATCAGCGAATTGGACGTGGTTCACACTCCCGTCACCTTTGAAACCTCTCAAGGACTGGTGCTGAGCCTCCACGAGGCAGCGCTGACCGATTACGCCAGCATGACCGCCCGCCACACTGGAGGAACCGTCCTCAAGTGCGACTTGGTCCCCTGGCCTGACGGCGCCAAGGTGCTGGGCCAAGCGCCCATGAAAACCCCCTGGCGCACTCTGCAAATCGGGGGGTCGGCCAGCGACCTCATCGAGAGCTATCTCATCCTCAACCTCAACGAACCCAACAAGCTGGAAGACACCTCCTGGATCAAACCCGGCAAGTACGTCGGCATCTGGTGGGGCATGCACCTGGGCACCATGAGCTGGGAATCGGGTCCCAAACATGGAGCCACCACCGAGCGCACCAAGGAATACATCGACTTCGCCGCCGAGAACGGCTTCGACGGAGTCCTGGTGGAAGGCTGGAACGTGGGCTGGGACGGCGACTGGATGCAAAACAGCGAACTCTTCAGCTTCACCGAGGCCTATCCCGACTTCGACTTGCGCGAGGTCACCGACTACGCCCGCGAGAAGGGCGTCGTCCTGATAGGGCACCACGAGACATCGGCCGGCATCAGCAACTACGAATCGCAGATCGACGACGCCTTCGAACTCTATCAAGAGTTGGGCGTCACGATGATCAAGACCGGCTATGTCGGCACCCGCACCGAAGGAGGAGAGCACTGGCACCACGGGCAGTTCATGGTGCGTCACTACCGCATGGTGGTGGAGAAAGCCGCCGAGCACGGCATCATGCTTGATGTCCATGAGCCCATCAAGGCCACCGGAATCCGCCGCACCTATCCCAACATGATGACCCGCGAGGGCGCCCGCGGCCAGGAGTACAATGCCTGGTCGGTGGAAGGCGGCAACCCGCCCGAGCACACCACCGTCCTGCCCTTCACGCGCATGCTGGGCGGACCCTTCGATTACACGCCCGGAGTCCTCGATCTGACCTTCGAAGACATCAATCCCAACGCCCGCGTCAAGAACACGCTGGCCAAGGAGCTGGCCCTTTACGTGGTGATCTACTCGCCCCTGCACATGGCGGCTGACCTGATCGAGAACTATGAGGATCAGCCGGCCTTCCAGTTCATTCAGGACGTCCCCACCGACTGGGACGATACCGTGGCCCTGCACGCCAAGATCGGCGACCACGTGGGCATCGCCCGCAAAGACCGCAACAGCGAAGACTGGTACGTGGGCAGCATTACCGACGAGGAAGCCCGCTCATTCGAGGTCGCGCTCGACTTCCTCGATTCCGACCGCAAGTACGTGGCCGAGATCTATGCCGACGGCGAAGGCGCCGACTGGGAGTCCGCACCTTACGCCATCAACATCACCCAGGCGCTGGTCGACTCCACCACCACCTACAAGCTCAACTTGGCCCCCGGCGGCGGAACCGCCCTCCGCCTGCGCCCCGCCACAGACGAGGAAGCCCAGTCCGTCCCGGCTTATGAATGAGGTTCGAGGGCTTGATCGTGGCCTGAATCTAGTGGAGCGGCTTAGAGCTGCAGGATGAGGCGTAGCCCTTCGCTGATCGACGCAACGTCCTTTGCGGGCAGCTTTCCGACACATTCGAGAAAGTCCAAAAGGAAGACCTTTTGGATGTCGTAGACATTGGCGACGGCCGCTTTGGGAAGCTGAGTCGAGCGGCGTGGAAGACGAACATTGCCCGGCAGGCCCTCAAGATGGAGGCGGCTTGTCAGTGGGACAACCAGAAAAGACTTGACACGTGGGTCCCCGATCCGGTCCGTTTGGACGACGACGGCGGGTCTCCGTTTGTCTGCTAAGATCCACCAGAGATCACCCCTCTGGGGCAGTGATTTACCATTCATCGTCACCATACTCCGCCGCCATGCGCCGCTTTTGGTAATCTCTCCAGGCCTCTTCGTCTTCTGAAACGTCCCATCCATACTGATCAATGTATTGGCGCGTCTGCCCGCGGATCTTCTCGGCCTTCAACAGATCGGCCAGGAGCCCGGAACGGGAGGTCCCGCGGCGTTTGGCTTCCTCATCGGCGAAGGCAACCAGGTCCTTCGGCAGTGAAACTCCGATCTTCATAAGAGCTATGGTATCACGGCCCAGGAATACCTGAGTATGTCTTATCTTCTCTCGCACGGTCCTACAAAGGCCTTTGGGGGGCATCAGCGGCTTAGGATAGGTGCAGAGCCGTAATGGCCAGGGCGGCGGTTAGGAGGGCGAGGCCCAGGGGGCGGCCTAGTGGGCGGGCGCTGGGGAGATTTTTCTCGCTGGCCATGAGGATGCCCAGGATGAGCATCCAGAGGAGGTGGGCGGTGGAGGCGGCGAACATGAGGAGCATGAGGGCCCAGCAGCAGCCGAGGCAGAAGAGTCCGTGGCGCCAGCCCAGGTGCAGGGCTGTCCAGGCGTCGCGGCGGCCGCCCCAGTGTTGAGTGAGAAAGGCCAACGGGGAGCGGCATTCGTCCAGGCAACGGTACTTGAGGGCGGAAAACTGGAAGGCGCCGGCGATCAGGAACAGTCCCGCACTGGCGGCCCAGGGATTGGCCGAGAACCAGGGCCAGGAGTCCAGCCCG
>DATIPO010000078.1:0-11944 GCA_035471925.1 Acidobacteriota bacterium | reverse complement strand
GACTGTTCGCGATCCCAGATCAGGCGCGCCAGCCAGAAAAGGAAGATCCGTGAGGGCAGTGGAAGGTCCTCGGGCAGCTCGATGGAGGTGCGTCGCTTCAAAAAGCCCTCCCGGGTGATGCGGCCCACCTGCTGGCTGCCTCGGAAGAGGCGGAAGGATGAGTCCGTCAGGGAGCCTTTGCGCAGCGTGAAGGCCAAACCGCCGAGATCGAGAAGCTGAATCTCAAACCGACTCTTAAAGGCGCTGGGCTTAGTGGCGCGGGCCAGCATCCGGCCCTGCGACTCAAGGACGAAGTCGCCGCTGACGGCTCCCTGACGGCAAAGCTGGTAAGGGACTCCGCCGACGTCAAAGGTAGCCTTCTCCCGCCACCCGGACATGACGAGTTCCGCGATCGGCTGACCTTGCATCTGAAGCACATAGCCGTTACGGATTAAACCCCGCGGAACCGCTTCGATTGCGCGCTGCTCGGGCGGCGGGGGACTCGGTGTCGGGGTCTTCTCGCCCATCTCGGCAATTCCTCTCTGCCTTCACAGACTTGGCTGGACGCACCCGAGTCAGCGGCTCCAACGGGCGCGGTGACCTCTGAGATCGGAGTGTACCATTTGGCGGTTGAGCAGACCCGACTCAGATTCGATGAACCGCTGCCTAGTCCACTGTCATCCAGCCTCCAAGACCCGGCGAGACCCGCTGGTCTACTGCGCGCGCAGACGGTAGAGGTGTTTGTTGGTGCGCAGGTAGAGGCTGCCGTGGGCGATGGCGGGGGTGGCCAGGCTCATTTCCTCCAGGTCGTTCTCGGCCAGGATCTCGAATTCGTCGGCAGCGGCATCGATGACGAAGGTCTTTCCGTCTTCGCTGAGGCAAAAGACCTTGCCGTCGTAAGCCCAAGGAGAAGCTGAGAAGGCATTGCCGCCGCGGCCGATGCGGGCCTTGTAGATCTGTTCGCCGCTCTTCTGGTCGTAGGCGGCGAAAAAGCCCTTGTCGTAGAGGACGAAAACGCGTCCCCGATAGGCGATGGGCGAGGTGATGTAGGATCCGCCTCGGGGATCGGCCCAAGCCACGAATTCACTGCTGGTCTCCTTGCCTTGAAGCGTAATGTCTCCCGAAGCTCCCGCCCGGATTGCGAAGAGCGGACGAATGTTCTCGCTGGGCGATCCCGAGCCCACAAAGAGCAAGTCGCCGTTGGCGATAGGAGTGGGCGCGGCGACTACGCTGCTTCCCTTCAAGCGCCACAGTTCGTTGCCTTCCAGGTCGTAGCTGATGATCAACTGAGCACCGAGAGTAACGATCTCCGTGCGCTTGCTGTTTTCCCACACGAAAGGCGTGGACCAGCTTGAACGGATCATGGGATGCTCGATCTTGCGGTCCTTCTGCCAGACGATTTTGCCGCTCTCGGCGTCCACGGCGGCTAAAAATCCACCCTCTTGGGTGTCGTGGAGTATGTAAAGACGCCCCTCATGCAGGACGGGCGACGAAGAGGTGCCGAAGTCGAGATAGATCTCCTGGGGCTCCCAGCGGATATCCCACAGCTTTTCGCCTTGCAGGCTGTAGGCCCACAGTCCCTGGTTGCCGAAGTAGACGTAGACCCGCTCCCCGTCGGTAACCGGGGTTTCCGAGGCATAGGTGTTCTTGCGGTGGCGTCCGCCCGCGGGAAGGCCTTCGTGGACGGTGCGGGTCCACAGGGTTTTGCCCTCCGAGGCATCCAGGCAAACCAGCAGCCACTGGACTTCCTTGGATTCCTCGGGAAGCTCGTTGTCGCGTTCGCGGACCCGGCGCAGCACCTCTTCCATGGGCAGTCCCTGAGCCCTCAGTTCGGCGATGTAGTCGTTGCCGTAGATGCCCGTGCTGGGTTCCTTGAACTGCCCCTGGGTGGTAGCTGTAGTCAAGAAGACCCGCTCGCCCCAGACAATGGGCGAAGACCACCCGCGTCCGGGAATCTCCACGTTCCAGAGCACGTTTTCAGTCTTGTTCCATTCGTTGGGCAGAGACTGGCTTTCCTCAAGCGCCACTCCCAACCCGTCGGGTCCCCTGAATTGGGACCAGCGCTCCGTTGCATCCGTTCCGTCCTCAGCCCAAAGCCCCGCCACGGCCAGCAAAACCAACCCGGCGCAGACGATTGCCATGTTCCTGACACCAGCCTCATTTAGTCGCAAAGCTTTCCTCCTGACTGTCATCACTTGGGGGACCTTCCACATCATACGCTATCCAACCCGCCTAAGTTCCTTCCGCCCTCAATCTCGGTGCTTGACTTTTATCTTCGCTGGTGGATATATTTGATCACGAAGACAAATGGAGCGAGCGAGGTGCAAGTGAAGGCGTCGGAGGCGAACATCGAGAAATTCCTGCCCTTGAGGCCTTTGATCTTTGCCGTTTTGCTGGGTTTAGGACAAAGCGAGCGCCATGGCTACGCCATCATGCAGGACGCCAATGAGCGGCTCAGCTATCGGGCCATCGTGGGGCCGGGGACGCTCTACCGCACGCTGAAAGAACTGCGCGAGCAGGGACTCATCGAACCTTGTCCCTCGCCTCCCGGCAAGGACGCCCGCCGCCAATACTACCGCCTGACCGACTTGGGACGGCAGGTCGCCGAAGCCGAAGCTTTACGCCTATCTGGACTGGTCGAGCAAGCCCGCGCCGAGCGGCTTTTGGAGGGGTGAATCGTGGATGATCGGACCCCAGCCGAGCAGCACTATCGGCAACTGCTGAGAGTCCTGCCCAAGGCCTTCCGGCGGGAGGCCGAGGAGGCGCTCTTGGAGACATTCAGGGCCGAGTACGCTGCTTGTCTGCACGGGAACGCTGCCTGCAGCCCGGAGGGGGGCGAAGCGGTCTCGCAGGGGCGGCAGCACAGCAGGCAGCAGTCTGGCAGCAGCGCGGGGAACAGCAGCCCCGTAGACGCGTCCGGTCACGGATCCGCGGAATCGGCTGGCGCCATGGCTCAATGGGCCAGGAGGTGCTGCCTGGTCCTGCTGTGGACGCGCCTTATCTTCGATTTGCTGCTGACGGCTGTGGCCGTGCGGATGCAAGCCTTGCGCGGGCACCTGAGACTGGCCTCGAGCAGCACCCGCACCCCATTCAAAGGAAGCACACTCATGAGCCGATTCGTTCAAGACTTGAAGTATGCCTTTCGCGCCCTGCGGCGCACGCCCGGATTCATGGTAGTTGCGCTGCTCACTCTAGCACTGGGAATCGGCGCAAACGCCTCGGTCTTTTCGGTGGTGCATGCGCTGCTCTTCCAGGACCCGCCGTATCTCACCGAGCCTGAGCGGCTGGTGCGCATGGTCCGCACCCGGGAAGGCCGGCTGCTGGGCGCCTTCTCCTATCCCGACTTCGCCTACTACCGCGACCACAACGACGTCTTCGAGTCGATGACGGGCTACGATCCGTCGGGACTGGCGCTGACCGTGCGCATGGGGGGTGAGACGTTTGCCGCCCGCGGACTGTTGGTGTCGCAGGAGTATTTCGAGGTGCTGGGGGTGCGTCCGCAGGCCGGACGCTGGTTCCGGCCCGACGAGGGGCGGACGCCCTCGACACATCCGGTCGCCGTTATTTCCCACGGGCTGTTCCAGCGGTTGCTGGGCGGGCGCCCTGATTCCCTGCCAGCTTCGCTGACCCTCAATGGACACACGTTTACGGCGGTGGGCGCTGCCCCGCCCGGATTCTCGGGCGCCAGTCCGCTGGAACCGCCGCCCGACTTGTGGGTGCCGCTAATGATGCAGCCGGTGCTGGCTCCGGCCGGCGGAGAGTGGACCCTGCGACGCGTCCCCGGCCATTCCTGGAATTGGCTGAGCGTCCTGGCCCGCCTCAAGCCGGGCATCAGCCGTCAGGCCGCCCAATCCAACCTGGACGCCATGGCCGCCCACCTGGCCGAGAACTTCGCCGAGTGGAATGAAAGCACCGGCGCTCATGTCCTCGATTCCTACCGTTTCATTCCCCAGGCTCGGGATTCGATTCTCTCCATGTCGCGGCTGTTGACGACCGCCGTCGGACTCCTGCTGTTGATCGCCTGCGTCAACGTGGCCGTCCTGCTGTTGGCCCGTGCCACCGCGCGGCGCCACGACGTCGGCATCCGTATGGCGCTGGGGGCGGGACGCTGGAGAGTCCTGCGCCTTTCGCTCATGGAGAGTCTGCTGCTGGCGCTGGGCGGCGGACTGCTGGGCGTCCTGCTGGCCTACTGGACCTCGGGACTGACACGTGCCTTGCTGCCCTTCGACATCCCCTCTTTTGCCGGTCCCGGATTGGCCGTGATGACCGCGTCCCTGGCGCTGGCCGCGGCGACCGCACTGCTGGCGGCCCTCATCCCGGCCTTGCGTACTTCGCGGCTGGACGCCTTCTCGGCCCTGCGCGCCCAACAAGGATTGGACGGCGGCGGACGCCTGCGCCGCGGACTGGTCATCGCGCAAGTGGCCCTCTCGCTGGTGCTGGTCTGCTCAGCCGTCCTGCTGGCCCGCTCGCTCTACGCCGCCCGCGCCGTCGACCTGGGATTCCAGGCCGAAAACCGGCTGCTGCTGCGCCTCAACCTGCGTTTCCATGGCTACGACGAGGAACGCGGACAAACCTTCATCAGCCAGGCTCTGGAGCGGCTGCGCGAGCATCCGGCCGTCCTCGGCGCGGCGGCCAGCCATATGGTGCCCTTCCGGGGAATGTGGACCCGGGACATCCTGCCCGACGTCGGCTATGCGCAAGCCCAAGAGGACACCCCCTCCCAGGACGCCAGCCGGCGCGACTTGGACCAGTCCCGCCGCAACCGGGTCACCGAGAGAGTGATTTCACCCGGAACCAACGCGGTTTCACCGGGCTATTTCGAATCGATGGGCATCCCCGTCCGGGGACGCGTCTTTTCCCACCGGGATACGGCCCAGAGTCCGCCGGTGGTTATTGTCAACGAGGCCTTCGCCCGCACTATCTGGCCCGACGGCGATGCCCTGGGCCGCGGGATCTACTTCGAAAGCGACCAGCCTCCGGCCACGGTCATCGGAGTGGCCCGCAACGCCCGCTACTACAGTCTGCAAGGAGAGCCTCAGCAGCAGGTCTACTGGCCGCTCAGCCAACAGTACATGCCCCGCTTCGACTTCATCATCCACACCCGCCTGCTCAATTCCGAGACCGTGCAGGCTCTGCGCACGAGCCTGCTGCAAGTCGATCCGTCGCTGGCCTTGCAGGACGTACGCACCCTGCAAGAAGTCGTGGATTCGGAAAGCGCCCAGTACCGGACTTCGGCCGCCGCCGTGACGCTCTTCGCCGTCCTGGCTTTGGCCTTGGCTGCCGTCGGCCTTTACGGAGTGGAAAGCTATCTGGTCTCGCAGCGCCGCCGCGAAATCGGCGTGCGCATGGCTCTGGGTGCCGGACGCCGCCAGATTCAAAGCGCCGTTCTCTTCTCAGCCGCCCGCCAAACCTTGTGGGGCCTGCTGCTGGGACTGCCCGCCGCCATCCTGGCCGCACAGTGGCTGCGCAGCCACCTCTTCGGAACCCCCGCTCACGACCTCATCACCTGGCTGGGCGTTCCCCTCGTCCTTCTGGCAGTCGCCCTGGCGGCCGCCGCCTTCCCCGCCCTGCGGGCCTCCCGCATCGACCCTCTCCTGACACTGCGGGCCGACTGATTGAGAGGCGGACGAGTTTTACCGACGCATATCGGTGATCTTCTCCAAAGCGTCGATCTCGTCTGAAATGCTGTCCAACTTGCGGGCCAGGACGGCGCGGGCATCGAGGAGCCCGCGGTTGTAAAAATAAGGGCCGATCTCGGCAGCGAAGAAGTCCAAAAGGAACTGGGCGTCGAAGCGGCCGATGTCGCGATCCAATTCCTCTTCAAAATAGGTCTGGATCTTCTCGACGATAATCTCTTTCTCTTCGGCGGGAAACGATATATCCGACATTACACCTCGTCCTTCTCGGCGAATTGAGGCTGTGAGCGGACAGTCGAACCTGTCACGCCCCACAGATCATCTGGCCAGTCAGCCTACTAGTTGAAACCCCACGGAAGCAAAGTGATGGTCGAAACTCAGAGCGCGGCGAATTTTCCGGCGTTTCATGATCGCAAAGCTTGTGGCATCAACGGCGGAGAGCTTGTGGAGGTCCTTACGGCTGAAATACTCCCAGGAAGTCTCCAGGTCAGCCAACTGGCAGGGAATGACTTCGAATCGCCCCACGCTCGACAGGGATTCCTTCCAGGCCAGGGCCACGTCGCGGGCAGTATTGCGTTCAAGAAAGGTGAAGGTTTCGATGACCACAGGGATCGAGGTGAAGACCCTGGCGCCATTATCGAGAAGGAAGGCCCACAGCTCGACCGCTCTCGTGTGGAAGGGGTCGCGGTTCAAAGCCAAGGCAATCCAAGCTCCGCTGTCTACGAATACGGCCTCGCCCTGGCGCATTAAACCTCGTCGTATATCGTATCGTGCTCAGACGAAGAGCGCTTGGGTTCCCCGTCCCAAAGCCCAACTGGTCCTTGAGCGGGCGGACGAAGCCAGACCTTTCGAATCGCCTCGCGCACTAACTCAGCCACACTCCGCCCGGACTGACGGGAGGTCTTGCGGAGAGCCTCCAATTCCTCTTCCCGCAGGTAAACCTGAGTCTTAACCATATGGGTCAGTCTAATGGCTCGACTGACACATGTCAATGCTTGGATCCTGGGAACGCTCTGGGCCACCGATCATCTTCGAACGGGCCACGACACAGAATAGTAAGCCCATCAGCGCGGATTGCCTGGACCCACTGTGAGTCCGCCGACATTTCAGAGGATGAGAACGACCTTGCCAAGGGTCTCATCTTCAACCATGTGGCGGAGAGCTGCGCGGACTTGGCTGAGCGGATAGGTGCTGTCGATGACGGGAGTGATCTCCCCGCCTTCCAAGTGCCCGCGCAGGATGGCCATGGCCTCCCCTCTGCTGGGCAGCGAGGTCCGCCCCAATCTGAGTTGGTCGACAAAGAACGACTGGAAGATCAACTTGAAGAATCGAGGAAACAGTCCCAAGACGGGCCGCTGCGAGTGGCGGAATTGCTCGTGCCCGATGAGGACGTATTTCCCATCGGGTTTCAGCGCCCGCCGACAAGCCGACAACGGATGGTTGCCCGGAATGTCGAAGATCAGGTCATATCGCTCAGCGCCCCGCGTGAAGTCCTGGCGGGTGCAGTCGAGGACCTGATCGGCTCCCAGCGAGCGCATCAGGCCGAGCTTGCCCGGCATGTCCACGCCCGTGACATGGGCGCCCCGGGCCTTGGCGATCTGCAAGGCCAGAGATCCGACTCCGCCGCCGGCTCCGTTGACCAAGACTTGGCTCCCCTGCGCGATCAAGCGTCCTGACCGCAGGTTCTGCAGGGCGATGAACCCTGAGGTAGGGACGGATGCCGCCTCTTCAAAGGTGACATTGCCAGGCTTGCGCTCCAACCATTCCTCCTTGACGGACACCAATTCGGCGAAGGCTCCGCCGTGGATCCACTGATGGGATGGCATCGTCTCTCCAAACACCTCCTCGCCCACCCGAAACCGTGTCACGTCCTTCCCGACCGACTCGACAACTCCCGCCATGTCCGTGCCGGGAATCCGCCTTTTAGGCCTGAACAATCCGGCGCCCATCACCCGCAGCACGTAGGGCCGCCCAATCACGACGTGCCAAACGTCGGGATGAAGCGAAGCCGCCCGCACACGCACCAGGACTTGGTCATCACCGACTTGAGGTGCATTAACCTCGCGCACCTCCAGCGCGTCGATCGACCCATATCCTTCCTGGACCACTGCTTTCATTGCAGAATCTGAGTCTAGCGGATAGGCCAAGGCCCCGCACACCGGCAATGTCATCATGCTGGGGCCCGACGGGCCAGAGGTTCCAATTAGGGCCGGCCCCGACCGCCTCAGGCGCTGGCCCGAAGAGGCGCCAGCCGAACGCGAAAATGATAGAGTCGGCGCGACAGGCAGACATCAAGCATGGGAGACAATCATGAGCACACGCCACGCCCGTCCACGCAGCAGCAGAGAAGAACCACTGTACGATCGCGATGTGGCGACTCCCAGCCACGCCGAACGGGCGAGGACGCTGGTGGAGACCCTCAAGACCGCCTCGCTGGCCACGCTGGCCAAGGACCCCGAGGGGCATCCCTATGCCTCTTTTGTGACGTTCGCTCTGGATGGAGGACAACCGGTCTTCCTGATCAGCGAGATGGCCGAGCATACCCAGAACCTGCGCCGCGACGGACGGTCTTCGCTGCTGGCCGCCGAAAGCCGAGCCAATGATCCACTGGCCAACGGACGGGTGACGCTTCTAGGCACCTGCCGTCCGGTGGATGAAGACGACACCAGCGCCCGCCAAGCCTTTCTCGAGCGCTTGCCCAACGCCTCTTACTACTGCGACTTCAAGGACTTCCGTTTCTGGCGCATGAGCGTCGATTCGTTGCGCTACATCGGCGGCTACGGAAGGATGTCGTGGGTCTCCGGCGAAGACTGGAGCAGCGCCGAACCCGATCCGCTGGCAGCTCACGCCCAAGGCATTGTCGACCATATGAACGCCGACCACCGCGAAGCCATGGTTCTCATGTGCCGCGCCTTTTCCAGGGCCAAGGAAGCCCAGGAAGTCAGCATGACCGCCATTGACCGCTACGGCTTCGAGATGTCGGTCATGACCGCCAACGGCCCCCGGCCCGTCCGCTTGGCTTTCCCCGATCCCATAGCCACTCCCGACGCCGCCCGCAAGTCCCTGATCGCACTGGTCCAAGAGTCCCGCCGTCGGCTCAAGCAATGACGCCGCGGACTGAGGATGCGCATCCAGGGAAGGAGTCACGGCACCGGCCAACTGCAAGTGAAAAGGCTAGAGACTCGCATCGCCGCCTCTACTTGTATGCCACAGCGCCAAAACCTCGACGCAAGGAGGCTTCTCAAGGACTCGATAGTAACGATGATAGCGGATCCGGCTCAAATGGATGCGCCGGACGCCCTTGAGCTTGACGTTGGCGGCTTTCGCACCGATGCGGGGATTCAACTCAAGGAAGATAGATGGCGTTGGCGACCTCATCTTCAACAGCGCCAGAAGCGGCGGGCCTGTTTTCTTCCCACCAACACGCCGCCTGGCGGATATCATCCGCCGCCCGCTGGACAAATCGGACTTCTAGCCGATCCTTCACCGTTCGCGCCCGAGTTCGCGTAGCAGGTCTTCTGCGGAGATGACCTTGTCTTGATCGCCCTCGGCAATAGCAGCCAGGAGATCCGCCTCTTCCTTGGAGCCGAGTTCGAAGCTCCCGTCTCCTTCGGGGGCGACTACGGTAACGGTCATTCCTTCGGCAAGGTTCTCTTCGTCGACTTCAATTCTTCCGTCCACGACCTTGCCGGTGGTTACTCTCATTGAACTACTGTACCTCACTTCTCCGAGCGGGGCGAAGTTCGGCTCCGTTGAATCGACGGTCTTCAAAGTCATCTTCAGGGGCGCAAGGCTACCGGCCCGCTGGGGTCACCTGTTACTCGCTGCGCAGGGCTGTCAGGGGGTCGACGTGAGTGGCGCGGCGGGCTGGCAGGAGGGAAGCGGCCAGGCATACCCCCAGCAGGATTGCGCAGACCCAGACGATGGTCAGGGGATCGCCGGCTTGCACGCTGTAGAGCTGGCTTTCCAAGAAGGAGGTGAGCCAGAGGGAGGCGGTGGCACCCGCGAGGATTCCAATAACGGCCAAGACCAGGCTCCCGGTGATCACCAGGCGGTAGACATCCCCGCGGCGCGCACCCAAGGCCATGCGGACGGCCAATTCGTAGGTGCGGCGGCGGACGGCATAAGACAGGACACCATAGACGCCTCCCAGCGCCAGAGTCAAGGCCACAGCGGCGAAGACGCCCATGAGCAGGGTGTTGAAGCGGCGCGAGGCGACGGAATCATCGACCACCTCCTCCATCACTTTGACCCGGTAGACGGGCTGGGCGGGATCGATTTCAGCCACCTTGCGGCGCACGCTTTCGGACAGGGAGGCGGGGTCGAGCGTGGTGCGTAGGGCCAGCCCCATGTTGCGGCGGGGAGACAGTCCCAGGGAAAAGTACATCTCGGGCAAGGGCTGGCGGTCGAGGCCGGCGCTGCGGACGTCGGCCACCATCCCCACAATGGAGATCCACCCTTCGTCGCTCTCCGGATAGCCGAAGGCAATGCGCTTGCCGACGGGATCCTGGCCGTCCAGGAAACGGTCGGCAAAGGTCTTGTTGACCATCACCTCGGGACGCGCGTCCTCAGCATAGTCGAAGGGCACGGTGCGTCCGCTGAGCAGGGGGATGCCCATGGCCCGGAAATAGTCTCCAGCGATGGTGCGGACTTCCGAGAGCGGCTGCTGGCTGGGAGGCACCTCGGGCATGCCTTCGATGACGATGTTGGAGTTCCATCCCCAATTCTGCATGGGAAGCAGGTTGATCATGCCCGCCGCTTCCACGCCGGGAATGGTGGGAAGCTCCTGATTGAGGCGGCGGTAAAAGGCCAGGATCTCCTCCGATTCGTCGTAGCCTGGACCGGCCAAAGGCACCGTCATGGTAAGGACCCGCTGAGCGTCCAGGCCGGGATCGACCTGAAGCAGCCGCGAGTAGCTCTTGAGCAGCAGCCCGGCTCCGATCAACACCACCACCGCCAGAGCCACTTCGGCCACGACCAGTCCGGCCCGCAGCCAGTCGCGCGACGAACCCGCTGACTCCGACGAACTGCGCTCGCGCAAAGCATCGCCCACGTCGAAGCGAGAGGCCCGCAGAGCGGGAAAGAGCCCGGCCAGGAAGGCCGTCAGCAACGAAGCGCCCAGGCAGAAGGCCAGCACCACGGGATTGACGCCCACAACCTGTCCTTGGGGAATGCTGCTGCCAGGCAGCGAGGAGAGCACGCGCACGGCCACCACGCTGAGGATCAGTCCGGCCGCGCCTCCGGCCAAGGCCAGCAGGGCGGTTTCGCTGAGCATCTGGCGGACCAGACGCGCGCGTCCGGCGCCCAAGGCGGCCCTTACCGCCAGTTCCCGGCGGCGGCCCACGGCCCGGGCCAGGAGCAGATTGGCAACGTTGGCGCAGCCGATGAGGAGGACAATGGAAACGGCCGCCCACAACGTCCACAGGGCTTCGCTGCGCGATTCGGTGAGGGACTGATGGAGGGTGCTGATGACGATGCCCCGCCGGTCCTGAGAATCGGGATAGGCTTCGGCCAGGCGGGCGGCGATGGCGCTCATCTCGCTCTCGGCTTGACGCTGCGGAACGTCGGGCTTGAGGCGTCCCAGCACGGCCAGCCAGTGGCTCCCGCGGGCGTTGAGCTGACCCTCGGTGTAGGTCAGAGGCGTCCATAGCTCGGAGGCGCTGCGAGGCGGCAGCTCAAAGCCGACCGGCATAACGCCGATAATCTCGTGAGGAACGCCGTCCAAAGACATGGGTTGCCCGATGACGGCGGGATCCGACCCGAAGCGGCGCTCCCATAGTCCATGGCTGAGCAAAACCACTTGATCTTTGCCGGACTGGTTTTCGCCCTCCTCAAAGAAGCGTCCCCTGAGCGGCTCGACTTGCAGGACGTCTTTCATCTCCGGCTCCACACGGGCGCCCCTGACCAGCAGAGGACGGTCGTCGCCGCTCAGAGCATAGGTCGATTGGGAATAGGCCGCCAACTGCCGGAAGACGCTGTTCTGCTCTCGCCAGTCCAAGAGGTTGGGGACTGAAACCGAGCCCCGTCCCTGTCCCCTGGCGTGCTGAAAAGTCTCCCACACCCGCAGCAGCCGGTCGGGCTGAGGGTAGGCTAAGGGCCTGAGCAGCACGGCGTGGACCACGCTGAAGATGGCGGTGTTGGCGCCGATGCCCAAGGCCAACGAGAGCACGGCCAGCACTGTGAAGGTCGGAGCCTTGGCAAAATAGCCCAATGCGTAACGGAAGTCTTGTCCCAGTCCCTTGATCATGTCACCTCCTCGCCCTACTCAGACTCCCCCACAGTCTTTTGGTTAGCCTCACTGTAGGACGGAGATGACCGGTCAAAGGTTG
>DATIPO010000077.1:0-1752 GCA_035471925.1 Acidobacteriota bacterium | reverse complement strand
CAAGGCCCTCTGGACGAAGCAGCCCGCAGCGGCCCTGAGCTGAGCCCGACTCAGCGCAAATCCCTGGCCGAAGCCCGCAAGGAGCTGGAATCCGTCTTGGAGATCCTCTCAAAAGAGTAGAGCAGAAGGGTTCACGCAGAGGCGCAGAGACGCGGAGGGAGGAGGGGGAAGAGGGAGATTCAGTTGTCGAGTAGGAGGGGCGCTCCCGGCCTCAGGCGCCAGTTGCCACCCCACCCCTCTCAGAACCGGACAAGCGGCTTTCCCACATCCGGCTCCTCGTTGATCATTCTGGGCCGACTCCGGCAAACGGGCAAATGTTGTGGCGAATCCGCACCGATGGCCACCCTACCCAGGCGAGAGCCTGATTGAACTGCTCCCAGGTGTAGCTGCGCCTCTGGCTGCGTCGGTTCAT
The DNA here is from genome assembly GCA_035471925.1 of Acidobacteriota bacterium. GTDB lineage: Bacteria > Acidobacteriota > UBA6911 > RPQK01 > DATIPO01 > JANQFM01. Next base: position 1,340 of record DATIPO010000077.1, on the reverse strand, counting down.
CCATTTGAACAGCAGCTTCCCGAACTGGTGCCTGTAGTTGTTGCACATCGGCCCGTTGTCTGTGACGGCGTAGTATTGGAGGTGCCCGTCCAGCATCAGCTTGGCCCGGCGCAGCAGCGCTCCCCCCTTGACCCGGCTGCGGTTGATCCGCAGCCAGGCCTTGCACTCGCCCAGCTTGGCGCGAAACTTCTTGCGCGAGGTGCGCCGCTTCACCTTGAAGCGCCCGTGACGGGTCTCCCCGCAGTAGTGGGTGAAGCCGAGGAAATCGAACGTCTCCGGCTTCCTCCCGGACCGCCGGGCCCGTTCGGGGGCGAAGCGCCCAAACGACACAAGCTTCGTCTTGGAGGGCTCGACCTCCAAGGAGAACTTTGCCAGCCGCCCCTCCAGCTCCCGCAGATACGCTTGCGCATCCGCTTGGTACTGGAAGCAGCCCACAAAGTCGTCCGCAAAGCGGAACAAGTGCGCCTCCCCTTGGCAGCTTGCCCGGAACCGCTTCTCGAACCACAGGTCCAGGGCGTAGTGCAGGTAGACGTTCGAGAGCAGGGCCGACAGGCTGCCCCCTTGCGGGGTCCCCCTGTCGCTGGCCAGCTCCAGCCCGTCCTCCATCACGCCGCTCCTGAGGATGCGCGCGATCAGCCGCAGCACCCGGCGGTCGCCGATGCGCACGGACAGGAACTTCATCAGCCATTCCTGATCCAGGCGGTCGAAGAAGCTCCGCACGTCCGCTTCGGCGACCCAGCTCACTTTGCGCTGCTGGATCGTGCGCCCCAGCCGGGCCAGGGCCTGATGCTGCGTCCTCTTCGGGCGGTAGCCGTAGCTGAGCCCCAGGAAGTCCGCCTCATAGATCTGCTCCAGCACGCGGCTGAGAGCTTTCTGGACCAGCTTGTCCTCGAAGCAGGGCAAGCCCAGCGGCCTCATTTTCTTGCGGCCGGGCTTGGGGATGTAGCGCCGGAGGACCGGCTGGGGGCGGTAGCTCATCTGAGCCAGCCGCTGCAACAGGCGCCGGAGGTTCCCCTCCAGATCCCGGCCGTACTCCTCCTTCGTCACTCCGTCGACTCCGGGGGCCTTCCCCTTCCCCATCTGCCGGAAGCAGTCCCGCAGAAGATCCAAATCCATCACAAAGTGATAGATCGACGTGAAACGCGCCTTCGGATCCTTGCGCGCCCGCTCCCCTATTCGCGTCAGGTCTCTTGCCATCCGTCCTCCATCTCTGCGTATGGCGGATGTTTGCCCATCCGCGAGCGATCAACGTGGGGGCCTTCGCTCCGCCGGCGTTGCCCGGCCTCTTCGCTAGGCCGGCCCCCATCCCAGACCGGATTCCCTTCTGCTTCGGCTCCTTT
>DATIPO010000076.1:0-4875 GCA_035471925.1 Acidobacteriota bacterium | reverse complement strand
GGCCTTGGGGTGCCACGACTTCAACGGGCTGGCCGATCGCGTCACCCTGCGGACTAACGGCTTGGGCCAGCAGATGCACGGCATTGCTCGTTTCCTGCAGGTAGAAGACGACAAATTCATCGCGCTCTGGGATGAAGGTGGCTGCCGGCAAAAAGGAATCGAGCAGATCTTCATCGACTTGGCCGAGCGTGAAATCAGGTCCAAAAGTCTGAGCCGCCAGCGGCGCTGGAGCAAGGCTCAGGCCCAGAAGGACCCCTGCGAGAACGAGAACGGACCTCAAGTGTGTTCTGGACATCCTCTGACACTATAGGGATATAAATCCCAATGGCAACCCCCGCCTACTCGTCGTCGGGCATTCCGCTGTATCCGTCGACATGGAAGAGCCAGTTTCCGTCCTCTTGCCGGCGGGCGACCACCACGAACTTGCCGCGGCTGCGGTGGACGATCTCTCCGTCCTCTCGGCGGATCAGGGTATAGATGCCCACGTCGGTGGCCAAGCCGCCCGAAATCTGCCGATCCACGATGCGGAAGGAGATGTCCAGGGCTTGGCCGCGTTGGCCCGCCCCCTCGAACATGCCGCGGAAGCCGCCGACGAACTCGTCGTATCCTTTCCGGATGGGCTGATTGGGGGAGAGATAGAGGGCGTCCTGGGCATAGATCTGGTTGAACAAGTCGGCGTCCAGCTCCCGGTAGGCGCGGGTGAACCGCTGGTAGACGGCGTCCAGCCCCGCCAGCTTCTCAACGCCGGGTTCCAGAATCAGATGCTCCTGATCTTGCACCGCCACGCCGGCTCCCAGAGGAGCCGTTAGGGCCAGCACGAAACCGACCCGAAAGAAAAGTCGCCACAGTGAGGTTCTCATCATGCCATTAGGTTACTCCCAGATGCCTGAAGGGGTTCCATTCATTTCTCCCAAAAGAACTGCGGGCTTGCCTTGCGCGATCTGATCCCCGATTCTGGAAAGAGGAGGTCTTATGAAGGAGTCCTATCTTTTCGAGGAGGATTTGGCCCAGCGGATCGAGGTGCCCGAGGACGGAACGCTAAGCGTCACGATCTGCGACAGCGAGTCCTGCAAAGCGGTCCTCTTCGGCTTCGCCACGGGACAGGAACTATCCGAGCATACGGCCTCGGTGCCTGCTACTCTGCAGATGATCTCGGGCAACGCCCTCTGGTCCCTGGGATCGCGCCAGGTTGAGGCCAAGCCCGGCGCTTGGGCCTACCTGCAAGCCGGCCTTCCCCATGCCGTTGCCGCTCAAGAGCCCTCTGTGATGCTGCTTATCCTTCACCGCAACAAGTGAGAGTTGGCCCAGCAAGGCCACAAACCGCCAACTGGGTGAAGTGCCAGCCGCGCTCGACCCCGGAGCGTCGAGAAGACAAGCAGATCATGGCGAGATTTCACCCGAGAGAGGGTAAGCGAAGGACTATCTTGATCTTGCCCGGTGGTCGCGAGGAACTAACTCACTGGCTCAGATGACTCTCGCCGCCCCAGCTAGCCTTCGTCCCTCAGGGTCCGGGCCGGGTTAATGCGGACGGCCCGGCGCACGGGGAGCAGGACGGCCATAGTGGCCGCCGCGGCCAGCAGCGCGGCGGTGGAAACCAAGGCCACCAGGTCGGTGGGCTCGGTCTGAAAAAGCAGCGCCTCCAGATAGCGCGTCAGCCAAAGCGCACCTAAGAGACCCAAGGTCAGGCCCAGCGCGAGGTGGAGGGCGGTGCGGCGGTAGAAGAGCTTGAAGATGTTGGACCGGCGGGCTCCCAGCGCCATGCGGATGCCGATTTCGCTGATGCGGCGGTTGACCGAGTAGGCCATGATTCCGTAGACGCCCACCACGGCCACGGCCAGCGCCAGCAGCCCCAGTCCCCCCAGCAGCAACAGATAGAAGCGGGGCTTGACCAGCCACTTCTCATAGAAGGCCTGCAACGGCTGCAGTTGGGAGATGCGATAGGTGGGATCGACTTCTTTCACCCTGTTTCGGAGCATCTCGATGATAGGTTCGGGATCCCCCCTGTGGCGGACCAGAAAGGTGTCCCCGAAGGCAGAGCTGCTGTGCTGCAGCAGGGTGTACAGCTTGGGGCGGATCTCCTCGGCAAGATCGCCGTAGCGGATCGGCTCCACCACTCCGATAACTTCAGCCTCATTCTCGGCGAAGGACAGCTTTTGTCCCACTGCCGACTGTCCGGGCCAGAGTTGCTCAGCCAGTTTGGCGTCGGCCACAACCATGGAATCGGCAAAGTCGCCGTCCTGGGCTGTGAATGTGCGTCCCTGCTGGGCTGTACTGGTGAAGAACTCGAAGAAGTTGGGAGCCACTCCGACGAGGTCGGGCGATGCGCTGGCTCCTCTTCGGGGCCCGGTGAGGACGGTGACGTCGTTGGCGCCCCATCCACCGGTCAGCGGGGCCTGGGAAGTTACCGTGGCGCTCTCGACGCCCGGAGCGGCCTGGATGTTTTCAAGGATCCGGTTGACCGTCTGCAGGCGCTGAGGGCGGTCGGAGAAATTGCCCACCCGAAGGCTGCCGCTGCCCAGCACGACGATCTGCCGGAAGTCGATTCCCAAAGGAACGCCCTGCAGGGCCATGAAGCTTCGCACCATGAGACCCGATCCGGTCAGCAGAATCAGCGACAGGGCCACTTGCACCACCGCCAGAGCAGACTGGCTGCGCAGGCCTTTTGACCCTGCCTGCCGTCCCCCGTCCTTGAGTCCCTGAGGGCCGGAGGCGTTGTTCAAGAACAGAAGGGGAGCGAGTCCGAAAAGCAATCCGCTGAGGATGCTGACGGTCAGCGAGGTGAGGATGACCTGCGTGTCGACGCCCACTTCCTCAAGGCGTGGAACATGGATGGGGGAGTTGCCCACGAAGGCGTTGATCAGGAACCAAGCCGCCACCAAGCCTGCTCCGCCGCCCACCAGCGAGAGCAGCAGCGCTTCGCTGAGCAGCAGACGGGCCAGCCGCAGCCGTCCTGCGCCCAGGGCCGAGCGGATCGCCAGCTCAGCCTGCCGCCGGCTTCCCCGGGCCAGCATCAGGTTGGCGATATTGGCCACGGCGATGAGCAGAATCAGGACTGAAGCTCCCGTCAGCGCCAACAGCGTGGGCTGCGCTTCCCCGACGACCTCTTCGTACAGGGACACGTATTCGGGCGCGAGCTTGCCGCTGGTTTGGGGGTATTGGCGCCGCAGTTCCTCGCCGATGACGTCTAATTCAGCCTGGGCTTGCGCCAGTGACACGTCTTGCTCCAGCTTACCCATGGCGTTGATGCCGCCCCGCAATCCCCGCGAGGTTCGCTGGCGGTCTTGCTCAATCAGCCAGGGAATAAAGACGTCGTGGCGCCGGAGGAGAGGACCTGTAATAGGCTCGGCCACCCCCACAATAGTGTAAGGAGTATCGTTGAGGCGGATCACCTCGCCGATAGCCTCATCGTCGCCGCCATAGCGGCTGACCCAGAACTGGTAGCTCAAAACGGCTGCCGGAGGAGATTCGGCATCCCAGTCTTCTCGGCTGAAAAGACGCCCCTTTTGGGCTTGAGCTCCCAGCAAGTTGAGGAAACCGCTGGTCGAGTGTACGACAGAGGCCCGGCTTTCAGGATCTCCGTCCACAAGGGCACCGCGGTAGCGAAAGGCTTCGAGGGCTTCCAGACCGTTGGCCTGATCGCGGATGTCGAGAAGGTCGGGGAGGGATGGATTCCAACGGATGCCCCGCTCCAAGTCGGGTGTGTAGAGCTTGACCAGCCGGTCCGAATCGGGATAGGGCAAGTCGCCCAGCACGTGATAGGTGACGGAGAAGATTGCCGTATTGGCACCAATCCCCAGCATCAGCGTCAATATGGCGGCGATGGTAAAAACCGGGCTCTTGCGGAGCATTCGGAAGGCAAAGAAGACGTCTTTCAGCATGAAAGCCTCCTCGGGGCGCGCACTGCCAGCGGCGCAATCGCGAAACTGCAACACATGGCGGAATCGTTAATCGGGACACTATCACGCGGTAGACTAAAAGCACCGTCGTTTGTTAACAGGCTCCTCGCCCATTGGCGCTCCCCGGTCGTCGACTTGGCTGAATGCTGCCTGCATCTTCCCCGCCTCAAACATCGTGAGGGTGGGCGGTGCGGCTTATAGCGGCCGGCAGCGGTTGCGGCTCGTGCGCTCGAAAGTCAGCGAGTCGCCATGGGACAGATGAGCCTCGACGGCCCGGCCGGAAACCCTGATCACACGTCCTTGGCCCGACCCTGTCCTGTGGCAGAGTTCGACCACGCCTGCGGGTCCGCTCGTATCCGAACGCATGAAGATCGTGATGTGGGGGGAAAGCTCAGCCTCGGCGGAAATGTACGTCTCAGTAACGGCGGGCGTTTGGCTCGGCTCGCTCCGGACGGCGGTCGAATGGTGCGCCCCCAACACCGTCAACAGGGCGGCCATGGCTACAAGTACGAGTAGGAATCTACGCATCTTGAACCTCCTTAAAGGAAACCACGATGCGCCCAGCATAGCATTCATACAAGCAAAAACCCAGGTTCTACCGGCTCAGAATAGGGTGACCACAAAGACGATTCCGCAACGCTGGCGAAGCTGATCTCCTTGTTTCGATCCGCCGCCCCGGCGAAGACGAAATTTGTCAAGGTTTGCCTTTATGGTCGTGTTAACCGGGTCAAGGAAAGGGTGAGAAAAGGCGGTCATGACATCCCCGAGGAGGATGTGAGGAGAAGGTTCGCACGAAGCTGCCGGATTATTGGCGCCGCTACCGTTTAAAGGCTGACCAGTGGCTGATTTGCTACACTGAAGGAGGCGTTCCCCAAGATGTCGCCACAGGTTCGGCCAGGCGGTGTCTGGTTAGGGATCCGGTTAACTTCCAACATTTCGGAGAGCTAGTCGGACGATGAATTCAGCATCTCCATTCAAC
>DATIPO010000075.1:0-7760 GCA_035471925.1 Acidobacteriota bacterium | reverse complement strand
CCCCTTCCGTCAGCCGTCCGATCTCTCCGGCGATGTCGTATCCATACCTCGGCTTGTGGGCCAGCACGCACAGAACCAGCATCTCGCCGGTGCCCTTCTTGAGTTCTTCGATGGCATCCAAGATTTGGTGACCTCCAATTCATTGCGCTCCAATATATACTGTCGAAAGACGGATGACAACCTCAAGTTTGTCCCAACGACCTGGACTGGAGGACCAGTCTTCGATCCTGGCCCGCATCGAGGGCCGTCCGCCCTTGTCCGCCGGGCGGATCTTCATGCTGCCCCGGTACTCGCCGGCCATCATGCCGGTGCCGCGGTAATGAAAACGGTACTGCAGCGAAGAGAGCCCATCCAGCCGCGACCGCACTTGCGCCAGCAAATCCTCAGGACTCTGGGATGTCCCGCCTGACTGTCCGCAGGCGAGAAGGAGAAGCAACAACCCTACCGCCGGCCTTTTCACGCATCGCCGTACGCAAAACTCCCCGCTTCGTTCCCGGAGCCGGTAGTCGGATTACTTGACGCGCAGCATTTGGTTGGGGTCGACGCGCGAGGCGCGCAAGGAAGGCTGGAGACCCGCGATCAGAGCCACCACGAGCAGCAACAGTGCCACTGTGAGATAGCTGCCGGCGTGATGAGGAGAAGTGCGGAAGAGCTGATCCCGCATTGCGGGCGCTGTCAGGGCAGCCAGAGCCAGCCCCGTCGCCAACCCGACGGTCGTCAACCGCAGGGACCTTACCAGCACATGCCGGATGAGCCGGGGCGGCGTGGCGCCGATGGCCGCGCGGATGCCGAGTTCCTGTTTCCTGTGGGCCACTTCGAACGCCAAACTGCTGTAGAGCCCCATGGCGGCCATCAGCAAGGCCACGGCCCCGTAAATCGAGAAGAGTGTCGCGCCCACCCTCCAGGTCCGCTTGCGGGGGGCGACCACGTCGCTGAGAGCTTCTATTCTTACGTAGCGGAAGCGCCCGTCCAGGGCATGGAGTTCGTTTCGAAGGAGTGAACTCGACGCTCCCTGCGGGGATACCTTTACGAGAAGGAACTGGGGACGCCGGCCCAGGACGTGGGTGGGGATGTAGTACTGTAACGTGCCGTCCTCTACCAGGTCTTGGCGGCGCGCGTCCTCGGCCACTCCGACAACCGTGGTGCACTGCTCCTGCTTGCCGATCAGGAGACACTTTCCCAGCGGGTCCTGGCCCGGCCAAAGCATCGCCGCCATGGTCTTCCCCACCACCGCCGCGGGAGCGCTCCCGGATCGATCCCGGTCTCCAAGCGGACGCCCTTTGATGATTTCGATACCCAGGGTGCGGAAATAGTCGCCGGTCACGGCGACGGCGAAGGGTCGTCCGGCACCTGTGTGGGCTGCTGGATCCGCGCCGGGAACCCGCAGCGGAAGGGCGATGCTGCCTTGAAAGGGCACAGTGTAGGCTGCCGTGGCGCTCTCGACTCCCTGAAGCGCGCGGAGGCGGCCCAGGGCCTGCTCGTAAAGGACTCCGATATCCGCCTCTTTGACGCCAGCCTGCACGCTCGGCCTCAGCACCAGGACGCGCTCGTCGTCGAATCCCAAATCGAGGGATTCAGCTCGCCGCAGACTTTGTACAAAGAGACTGGCTCCCACCAACAAAACGACCGACAGCACGATCTGCCCCAGCAGCAAGAAAGTTAGGAGCCTCGATCGGGAGGTCATGGTTGTCCGGCCTGAGCGCAGGTGCTGGGTCAAGTCGGCTCGGCGGGTTTGCCAAACGGGAATGATGGTGCTTGCCAGACCCGCCAGCAGTAAGAGGACCAAGGTGAAAAAAGCCAGCCGCAGCGTCACGATTCCATTGCTCCAGTCCACGGCGGGGAAAAGAGTGGAACGCACTAAGGCGCCTCCCCAATAGACCATGGCCAAGGCTGCTGCGCTTCCCAGCAGTGCCAACATCAGGCCGACCGCTAGTTGACGGGCGACGAGTTGGGCGCGGGGCATGCCAAGTGAAAGCTGTAAGACGATCTCCTGGCGCTGCTGGACGGCGCGGATGAGCAACAGATTGGCGACATTGGCACAGGCGATGAGCAGCACCGCCAACGAAACGCCGCTCAGCCATCTCGCGACCTGGGTCTCGGGGGGAGCTCCAGGCGCCTCGGCTGCGATCAGGGACTCGCTGGTGACGCGCGCTTCAGGATCGTGATCGGGACGCATCTCCTGTGAGAGCTTGCGGACGATCGAGGTGGCCTCCTGGTTGGCTGCCGGGAGGGAAACCCCCGTTTTGAGCCGCACCACGATCTGCAGCCACCAGGAGCCTTCATCGTCCAACAAAACGGAATGCCCCAGGCCGTCAGCGCTGGAGCGCAGCGGCAGCCAGAGGTCGACCGGGGCCAGATCAATGCCTGAAAAGCCCTGCGGAGCAACTCCGATGACCGTCGCGCTCAAATCCCCGATTTCCAGCCTCCGCCCCAATACGTCTTGGGAGGCGCCGAAGCGGTCTCTCCAAAACCCGTGTCCCAATATCGCGACTATCGGAGCCTCGGGGCGGTCGTCCTCGTCGTCGATGAATCGGCCCAGCCGGGGCTCGACTCCGAGCAGCCGGAAGAAGGAGCCAGATACGGCCTGAGACTGGATCTGCCTGGCTTCCGGCCCATGGCCCAGAATCGGGGATTGAGTGGCCACCGCGGCAATCGAGTCGAAGGCCGAGCAGTCTTGCAGGCGCTGGTAGTCCAGGTAGCTGAAGTTGTCGTCGCTGACCTGACCGCTCAGAAAACGCTGATGCAAGTAGAGAAGGCGGACTCGTTGAGCATTCTCGATGTGCATCGGAGGCCGCAGCAGAGTGCGATCGACGATTCCGAACATCAGGCCATTTGCGCCGATGCCGAAGGCCAGCATGACCGTGGCCGTCAGCAGGAAGAGGGGCCGTCTGACAAGCCTCCGAACCGTCCTGGTCAAATCGTGCAGAATCGAGATTCCCATTCTCATTTTGATTAATGCTACCCCGAGACGGCTTGCGACACGACCCGATTAATCACGACCTCTTCCGGGCTCTTCAGAACACCGGCCCTCAGCCATCGGCGAATCCTTAGACGGACTGGAAGGGCCGGCGGTCCGAAGAGCGCGCATCCGCAGGAGCCCGCTCGTAGTCCCGAGCCGGCGAACCCACGAACACCCGCTTCAATAACCCGCTTCGGGAACTGCGGTATCAAGGCTTTTGCAGCGCGACCGGAGTCTAGTGGAACCCATCCGAGACGACCTCCACGTGGAGAACCGTCAAACGAACTCAGAACCTCGACGACCGCGCTGATCGAAGAGTCGCAGTCCAGAATAAGGTATCAGCAGCACCAGCAGCTTGTCTGGTTCCGGCAACATCCGCCCGGGCAGAAGCAGTCGATTTCTCTGTCCCTGGACGAACAGCTAATGCCGGCCTCTACCTCCAGTTCGGTAAGAGAGGTGACACCGTCGCTGACGACGTCGTTGTAGGTAGCTTGTGCGATCGGAATGTTTCCGATCAGAAAGCACAAGGCGAGAACGGCGACAAAGGCAATTCTGAAACTCTTCTTCATTTCCAGGCTCCTTCCGCAAACAAAAAACTGATTGACTTCTTGCTTGCTTTACACAGAGTATTTCGGGTTATCCACTAGAACTAAGACTCTACTCCTCTTATTTGCAGTAGTCAATATCTAATAAACATTTGTGTGACTAATTTGCGATTGGGAATGCCAAGTCGGCGGGAAGGCCCTCCCGGCGCAGGCACAAGCCTCTTTGTTTACTTCAGTTTAGCGCTGGCGGTGACCAGCGGGAGTTTCCAGTTCTCGATGGGCGTTCCCTGAGTGTTGAGGTGGCTGGTCAGGTAGTAGAGGCGCTGAGTGGCGGGCTGACCGGGCGCCAGACCGAAACGCTGGCGCAGCCAGTAGGGCGGAATCGACTGGGAATAGAGAGTGGCTTTGACCTTGAGCCTCTTGGGATCGGCGCCTGGAGGCAGTTGGACCCGGTAGAGCGTCGAGTCGCCGCCGGGAACAAAATCGGGGTCATTGGCGGCTTCGCCCTCGGGGACGGTGGCCTTCATGAAGGCGCGGATCTCCTCGCTGTCTCCGAAGCGCCTGCGAAAGGCCTCGGGCTGGGTATCGGGATTGATCGAGCCCACGGGCAGCAGACGGTTGTCCTTGGGATGGTCGTCGCGGTGGACGAAGCTGGTGGTGAACTTCTTCTGGGCATTGAGCACCAGTTCTTCGTAGATCTGAACCTGGTCCTGCGAATCGACGACCCGGTGATGCTTCTGGTAAAGGGGGATGTCGCTTTCCGGGTCGGGATGGTCGAGGAACTCGGTGTCCAGCGGACTCCCGTCGGCGCCCACGATGACGCCCACCGAGTTGGTGCGTCCCGACCCCCACAGGACACGCTCATTCTCTCCCTCGCCATCAAGCAGCAGGACTTCCAGAAAGACCCGGCGGAACCCCACGCCCGAAGGCAGGCGGTGCCCGACCTTGTTGGTCACCGTGACGCTGACCTCGGCAACACCGTTCTCAACCGAGAGAACCTCGACGCCGATATCAGCGGTATCTTGCCTGGCCTGGCGCACCATGTTCTGGATGGCGAACTCATCGCCGTTGCCGGCTCCGGTCATGTAGTCGGTCTGGTCCAGGCCCAGAATGGACTCGAACTGGTCGAACATCTCGACCAGGAAGACGTTGAGCCCCACGAACTCATGCCGCCGGTAGTCGTCGCGCACCGGAACGTCGAGTTCATGGGCCGAGGCCATGTGTTCGGCCTGGGGATAGTTGCTGTCTTGAATGGTGGCGATCTGGGTCCGCAACTGCTCGATCCCCACGTCGCCGTCCAAGGTATGAAGTCCGCCGGGCATGTGACAGTCCTGGCAGCTTTGCTGAACGCCGTCCGTGTAGGCGAAGTCGCTGTTTTCCCACTCCAGGTAGGTGGCCTGTTCGATGCTGTGCTGGAAGGGGACCAGCTTCTCGGCGTAGTCGACCTGAAAGTTGTCCTTGATGAACCGGGCGCCGTTGCGGGCGGCCTGGTTGAGCACCTCCTGGTCGGCAGCCGAAAGCCCTTGCAGCGGACGGTCGGTAGGGGCGTCGACATTAGGCAGGTTGATGGTGTGGCAGGTGCCGCACAGCTTGGAGTCCTTCATGTAGGGATCGCCCACCGGCGTGATCTTGAGGGCGCTCTCCATGGGCAGGGTGCGGACGTCGTCAAAGGGTCCGCTCAATTCCTGGCGGGAGCCGAGCGGAAACACGCCGGTGGTGGAATTCATGAGGAACTTGGCGAGCTTCTCGTTCTCGGAGTCGCCTTCCTTCCACTGCAGAGGCGCCTTGATATGATGGCAGAGGGTGCAACTGATACCGTCGCGGGCCAGGTTGCCGTAGCGGCGGTAGGGATAGACGCTGTGCCCGGCGACCATGGTTTCTTTCAGCTTCTGCTCGTCGGCCAGGGTCAGAGGGTCGGTGAGCTGAGTGTATTCGACATAGAAGTTGGGATCTTCGACACCCGGCACCCCGAGAACCCTGTCGATCTCCAATTGTCGCTGGCCCATGCCTCCATGGCAGCTCAGGCAGGTGTTGGCCAGCGCCTGTTGCAACTGGGGCAAGTCCTGCTGGGGAAAGAGGCCGTCGCGGGCGTCCTCAGCCAAGATGGCGAACTCGCTTTCCAACTGGGCGTAGAAGATCGGATCGCGTCCGGCCAGTCCCATGGGAGACCAGCGCCACTCGCCGAATTCCGACACGTTGTAGCCGTCGCCATAGGCGGGGCCGGTCTGGACGAACATGGTGACCCCGTAGGGAGCGCCGCCCAAGCCTCCGTGACAGCCGAGGCAATTGTCCGAGGTGATGAACTGCTGGGCTCCGCCTTGGTCGGCCGGGACATGGTCGGCCCACTGGCCGGGGAAGGACTGCACGTGACTGGCCGAGGGCTGAAGGATGGTTGTGGGCTTGCCCTCGGGGTCGGTGACGATGGGACTGAAGACGGCCAGGAAGTCCGGGTTGGGCGCGCTCAGCGGAGTGGTGGTTACCGGCGTCCGGCCCCGTTCCGACTCGGGCCTGTGGAAAAAGAAATCGTCGATCAGTTGAGTTTCGCCTTGGCCGCCGGCCGGACGCTCCTGCGGCGCGAGATCCGTGCGCCAGGAGTTGTCCACCCGAAACTGCAAGGGGTCGCCTTGGTCTTCGAAGCCCGCGATGTTGGCCAGAGACGAGAAGGTGGTCTCATTGACGGCTGAGGCGTGGCATCTCAGACAGGTTCCCAAAGCCGTTCCCGAGGCCGGAAAACTGAAGGGCGGGCCGTAGCCGTCGGGCGAGCTTCCCGGGGCCGGATTAGCCCAGAACCAGCCGTTCTTGGAGACCGACTGATCCTTGACCATAACCGTCCAGGCTTTCAGCGAAGCCTGCAAGGCCGCTTCGTAGACTTGTTCCGCCTTTGCCGGGTCATCCGGGTACTGGGCTTCGATCTTCTGGCGCATCTCCTGGTAGCGGGCCGCCGGAGGACTGAACATCTCTTTGATGATCATGGCTCCGTCAGGGATGCCCGCGGTGGGCCGGCCCTTGGCCAGCCACTGCAGGACGCCGGGCGAGTAGTGGATACGCACCGCTGGATGGGTGCCGTAGTTCTGGTTGAGAATGAAGGGGCCTGTGTCGCGTACCCGGCGGTCGACGGCCCATCCCAGTTGGGTGTACTGGCGCGAGAAAAGGAAGTCGTAGAGCTGCCGTTCGTAGTCGTCCAAAGGCAGCGAGGAGGGCAGCGGCAGTCCCGCGGGCTTGCCGTCCTGATATTGCTTGGGAATCGGGACTTGGCTTTGCGCGGCTCCCGCCTGGGCCAAGAATCCGATGACAAACAACAGCGATCCGACTCGTGCGCGGACTCCCATATCCACCTCCGGCGATTCCCCGAACCGAACTTCGCACTCCGCAAAAGCTCAGCCAATGACAAAAAACAAACGGGATATCAGTGTGGCACCAAGCCTAGCAGCCTGCCCCCGGAGCGTCAAAACCCGCGACTTCCTCCAGGCCTTCAGGGTGATGGACCGCGTGATCCAGACGGTTAACCGTCACCGCCTACTGTCGTCGTCGCTGCGGCGCTCCAGTCCGAGCCTCTTGATTCTGGAAACCAGCGTGGTCGGCTTCACCCCCAGCAGCTCGGCTGCGCCGCCGGTTCCGTAAACCTTCCACCGCGTCCTGCTCAGCGCCCGGCGGAGGTTCTCCTTCTCGAGCCGGCGCATCTCGGCTTCGGTCAGAACGGAATCCTCCGCCGCGCTTGCGCTGTGCAACTCAGAGCCCGATTGGGAACCCTCCGACAGATCCACCTGAAGCCGTTCCCCGCGGCTGGTAATCAGGGCGCGTTCGACGACGTTCTGCAATTCACGCACGTTGCCCGACCAGTCGTAGTTCTGCAGGCGCATCAGGAGAGCCTGCGTCAGGCGCGGCTCCGGCCGGTTCAGCTTGCGGCACAGCCTGCGTACAAAGTGGGCGGTCAGCGCCGGGATGTCCTCTGGCCGGCGCCGCAGCGGCGGAACTTCGACAGGAAAGACGTTGAGCCTGTAATAAAGGTCCTCTCGGAAGTTGCGGTTCTCGACCTCCCTGCGCAGGTCGCGGTTGGTGGCGGCGATAACGCGGGCGTCGGTCTTGCGGCTGCGCTCCTCGCCGACGCGCTCGTATTGTCCCTCCTGGAGTACGCGCAGCAGCTTGCTTTGAAGCTCTGCCGGAATCTCGCCGACCTCGTCGAGGAAGACCGTGCCCCCATCGGCCAGCCCAAAGCGGCCGACCCGGTCGCGCGTCGCGCCGGTGAAGGCGCCCTT
>DATIPO010000074.1:0-2402 GCA_035471925.1 Acidobacteriota bacterium | reverse complement strand
CAGTTTGACCGGGTGAAATAACGTAACTGCTCAAAAAGTGCAGGTACCCCCTGGTCAAGCGCGTCAATCCAACTACCCTTGAGAGTATGAACGAGCCCCTGTTGATCCCCGAACTGCCCGAGATCCCGGCCTCGGAGCGCACGCCCCTAGTGGGGGCGCTGCTGGCGATTGTGGGCCATCAACAGGAGAGCCTGGTTCGCCAGGCCGAGAAGATCCGCTCGCTGGAGGACGAGATCCGCAAGCTCAAAGGCGGATCGGGTCGCCCGAAGCTCAAACCGAGCACGCTCAACAGCGATTCGCCGTCGGGAGATCAGAAGAAGAAGAAACGCGGTGATGGCGCTGGCCAAGGCAAGGGCCGAGGTGGTGGTCAGCAGCGCACGGGGGTGTCGTCAGTGCGGGTGGAGGAGCAGCGCGTTGAGTTGGCGGGCACGGGAGCGGGCTGGGAGTTCAAAGGCTACCGCGACTACTGGGTGGAAGACCTGGTGGTGGAAGGGGTGCGTCGCCACTATCAGTTGGCGCATTGGCGCTCGCCGGAAGGTTGCTATCTCACCGCGCCGGTGCCGCTGGCGGTCAGAGGGGGTCACTTTGGGCCGACGCTGGTGAGCTATGTGTTGCATCAGCACTACCACAACCGGGTGCCCCAGAAGTTATTGCTGGAGGAGTTGAGCGAACTGGGACTGGAGATCTCGGCGGGGCAGTTGAACCAGTTGCTAACCGAGCCAGGCGAGGGCTTTCACCAGGAGAAGGCGGCGGTGAAGGAGGCGGGCCTGGAGGTGTCGGGCTATATCCAGACCGATGATACGGGTGCGCGCCATCAGGGGCGTAACGGCTACTGCCTGTTTATTGGCAACCGCTGGTTCTCGTGGTTCGAGACCACCTTCAGCAAGAGCCGGATCAACTTTCTGGAATGTCTTCAGACGCATCGGCTGTACGTGGTGGATGAGGCGGCGCTGGGCTACATGAGCGAGCAGGGTCTGGCCGAGCAGCACCGGTATTTGCTGGAACGCCGTGGCGGGGTGTTTGTCAGCGCTGAGGACTGGCAGGCGCATCTGGATCGCTGTGCGGTGTTGGCAGAGAAAGCGCGCCGCATCGCCACCGAGGGGGCGCTGGTCGGGGGACTGATTGGCCAGGGTTGCTCGCTGAAGCTCTGTGTGCTCAGTGACGGGGCGCGCCAATTCAACCTGTTTGAGCATGCGCTGTGCTGGGTTCACGCCGAGCGGGCGTTGACGCAACTGAACCCGATTGTGGAACTCGACCGCCAGGGGCTTAAGTGGGTCAGGCATGAGTTCTGGGAGCTGTATCGGGAGTTGGGGGCGTATCGTGAAGCGCCGAGCCAGCCGGCGCGCGAGCAGATTGAGGTGCTCTTCGATCAGCTATGCACCCTGGAGACGAGCTATGCGCCGCTCAACGCGGTGCTGCGCCGCTTCGGTGAGCAGCGTGAGGAGCTGTTGCGGGTGTTGGATCACCCGGAAGTACCGCTGCACAACAACCTCAGCGAGAACGACATCCGCGAGCAGGTGAGCCGACGAAAGGTCAGCGGCGGCACCCGCAGCGAGTCGGGACGACGATGTAGAGACACCTTCCTGAGCCTGAAGAAGACCTGCCGAAAACACAGGATCTCCTTCTGGGCATTTCTCAAGGATCGCATCACTCAGGCCGGTGAGGTTCCACCGCTGGCTGATCTTATCCGGCAAGCTGCTCAGGGGGCTCAGGCGGTGCAAGCCAAGGCCGTTACCTGCGGAAATTGAGCAGTTACATATGATGCCGATTGCTCTAAGTACCCAGACACAAGTTTGCAGGTTCCAGCGGATACGGTAGACTGGTAGCCCTTCCCCTGCACTGTGACCCGGAGGCGCCCGCCATGAAGTTTGCCGCTGCCCTGACCGAGGCCGAACGCCAGACCTTGCATGAGGCGCACCACAACGGACCGAGCCGGCGCCTGCGCCAGAGGGCACTGGCGGTGTACCTGAGCGCCAAAGGGTACACGATCGTGCAACTGACGGACATCGTGGAGATGGATCGGGACACGATCTCGGGCTGGATTGATGCCTGGGAGAAGCGGGGGATTGTGGGCTTGTGCGATGCGCCGCGCAGTGGCCGGCCCAGTATTCTGGATGAGGCCGACCGGCAGTGGTTGTGCGACACGCTCCAGAACGACGAGGCCCGGGGCCTGGCCCAGGCCCAAGAGCAGTTGGCGGAGAGTCGGGGCAAGCGGGCCTGTCGGCGGACTCTGAACCGGGCGCTGAAAAAAAAAGTGGCGTTGGAAGCGCACGCGCCGTTCGCTGAAGGCCAAGCGCGATGATCTGGCCTTTGCACGGGGCCAGCAGCGGGTTCAGGTGCTCCAGGAGGCGGCCAATCACGGGCGCTTGAACCTGTTTTACTTCGATCAAGCCGGCTTCCAG
>DATIPO010000073.1:0-8830 GCA_035471925.1 Acidobacteriota bacterium | reverse complement strand
CCGCGGGGTGATTGAAGCCGCCGACAACGAAGCGCAGCTTGCCGGCGTGATGGCGCATGAAATCTCTCACGTGGCCCTGCGCCACGGTACAAACCAAGCCAGCAAAGCCTCGGCCGCCCAGATGCCGCTGGCGATCCTAGGCGGACTGCTGGGCAGCGACTCCACGGCGGCGGCCCTGACACAGCTCGGCGCAAACTTCGCGGTCAATTCCGTTCTGCTGAAGTACTCGCGCACGGCCGAGACTCAGGCAGACACACTGGGCACCCAGATCCTCTACGATTCGGGTTACGACGCGCGGGCCATGGCCCAATTCTTCGAAAAGATCCAGGCCCAGGATCAAGGTGGGCAGCCGGTCGAATTTTTCAGCAATCACCCTAACCCCGACAACCGTATCGAACGTGTGGGGCACGAAGTCGAGAATCTGGGCGGAGTTCGGCGCGGATCCAACACGGATTCTCGTGATTTTCAGCGGATCAAACAGTTGCTCGAGTCTCTGCCCGCAACCGGTGGCGGAGATCTGCGGGCCGGCGGGCGGCACAGCAGCGAGCCTGAATTGCTGATTCTCTCCGCCAGATATGGCGCTGGCGATCGATTCAACGACGTCCGCCAGCGATTGCAGTCGCGCATCGAAAACAACCGCCTGGAGCTGAATGTAAGTAACTCGTCGATGGGCGGCGATCCCATCAGCCGATCCAAGACGCTGCAGCTCACCTATCAGTGGGGCAACCGGACCTACGAGATGACGGTTCGGGAAAATCACCGGTTTTCCATTCCCACCCAAGAGCAGATTAGTGACAACAACCGGGGAGACAGCGAAGACCCTCACAACACGGACCGGCCTTCGGATCGTTTCGTGAGCATTGAAACCCGGCTGCTGCGTATGAATCACCCGGACGACTGGCAGGTATACGGGCAGGGCGATGCCATGACCATCGCGCCTCGGGGCGGGATGGTGGAGGACGGCAATGGGAATCAAGCCATGGCTTACGGTATGATCGTGAACCTCTACGAGCCTGCGACCGACCGCTTCGGTCAGCGGTTACAGGGCCCCGGTTACGGGCAGGGCTCCGGGCAGGATTCTGTGGCGCGTTTGGAGCAATCCACCGACGCTCTGGTCCAGGAGCTTCGGCTATCCAACCGGAATATGCGCGTCATCCGCCGCGGTGAAGTCATACGCGTTAGCGGCGAGCAGGGGCTTTCGACCTATCTCTCGAACGATTCGCCCCTGGGCGGGCGCGAGACCAACTGGCTGATCACGCTGCGGCGCCCCGAGGGCCTGCTGTTTTTTGTCTTCACCGCACCGGACCGCGATTTCAGGAGCTACGAAAGCGCTTTCCAGCAGATGCTGTACTCGGTCCGGATCAACCAGTAAAGGTTCCGGCTGCCAAGGATCCGACACGTCCACGACTTGGCAATGACCAGAGTCGGTTCAGGTCGATAGCGGCTTGGGCGGAGACGGCGGATTAATCCGCCGTCTCCGAAGCTCCCGAAGGAATTGCCCGCGTAAGGCCGCCGATGTCCAGACGATAAAGGCAGATGGATGTCTTCCACAGCCCTGTCGCCTTTGCCCGCGAAAGACTCCGCCAGCCTCCCAAATCCGGCCGTTTGGCCAGCACGGACAAGTTTGGTGGTCCTTCAGCAGCGCCTTGAACTCCTCCAGAATCGAAGGGGAGTAGAGCTGGATCGATCTCGAAGCCCCCGGCCAAGGTCACACTGCGATGAGCGTCGCTAATGCCGGGCGTCGGCGGCGCGCTCGAGGGCGTCGGTTTCCGCCTCGGCGGTTGAAGGGTCGAAGAGGCCCTTGCGGTGAAAATAGACCATGCTGGCGACCGCGCGCATGGGCTTGGTACCCAGCAACAAGTTGAAGGCCAGATCGCTTTGAAAGTGGTCGAAAAGGAACCTGAGCAGGCGCTTGGCCCGAAACCGCGGGTAGGAACTGACGAACCAGCCGGCTGGGTCCTCTCGCTTGCCGCTCAGGTAGTCGACGATGGCATGGCCAACGGCCAGACCGTGCTTCAGGGCAGTGTGGATGCCGCCGGCCGTCACCGGAGACACCATCCCGGCCGCGTCTCCGACCAACATCACACGGCTCGCCGCAACCGGCTTGACCACTCCTCCGCAGGGAATCAGCCCGGCGCGAACGGAACCCGGCTGGACGTCCCGGAATTCAAAAATCGGCGAGATCTTCTCCAGAAATCCACTCATCGCTTCGGTTGCGCGAACCCGGTCAGATTGGACGCGCCTAGCCAGTCCCACCTGCACGATTCCGACGCCCGCCACTACCCAGCCGATGTAGCCCGGCGCAAGGCGGCGGTCGATAAAGCAGTGCAGCTTGCCCGGTTCGTCGATCTCGACGCCCGGGTACTCGTACTCGACGCCAAAGAGAAACTTCTTGCTCTGTCCCAGGCCGAGCGCCCTGGCAACTCGCGAGTTCGGACCGTCCGCACCCACCAGGAACCGGGACGTGCCGATTCCATCGAGGTCGAAGCCGCTCTGCGTCCGTACTGCGTTCTTGAAGGGTGTCCGATAGGCGATTTGCGCACCCGCTTCCTCGGCCTGGGCGGCGAGCCAGCGCATGACTCGCGGCGTGTCGGTGGCCAGGAAGTAGTAGCCCGGTGCCGCCAGGTCGACGCAGCGAAGGCTGGGGGCGTAGAGACGGACCCCGTTGATGCGGCGAACCAAGTCGGCCGGCAAGCCGTCCAGCAAAGCCACTTGGTCAATGGCGTCTTTGACGATGATCCCCGTGGTGTGCAACTTTTCACCGGCGTCTGCCTTTTTGTCCAAGACGGTGACCCGGGCGCCGCTATGGGCCAATGCGGTAGCGCAGGCCAATCCCGCAAAACTTGCCCCCACGACCGCGCAATCCACGTTTTTCATTTTCGGACTCAGCATTGAAAGATCGTCGTCTCGAGGCGCCTCAGGTTCCGATTCAGTGGAACGACCCGAATAAGTTACCACAGTGCCGTCTCAAGCCCACCCCCTGGTTCAGGAATCTCCACGTATGATTAGCATACTCGCGAGGTTGTGGAGGCAAGGTGACTTCTAGATCGTCAAAGGGTGGCGGCGAGAGGCTTTTCAGTTTCTTGGGGCTGCAGCGCAGCACCGTGGGAGTCCTCGCCATGGTGGTGCTGGTGGGGATGGGGGAGCGGATGGCGGAGCGTTTTTTGCCCATCTACCTGCTGGCGCTCGGTGGCGGGGTGCTGGTCATCGGGTTGCTGCAGGCCATGGACAACCTGCTCTCGGCTCTCTACTCCTTTCCGGGCGGCTACCTCGCCGACCGCATCGGCACGAAAAAGTCGCTGCTGATCTTCAATCTGGTGGCCATGACCGGATTCGCCATCGTCATCCTGATTCCCTCCTGGCAGGCCGTGCTGATCGGGGCGGTGCTGTTCATCTCCTGGTCGGCCATCTCCCTTCCCGCCACCATGAGCCTGATCTTCAAGGTCTTGCCTCACAACAAGCGGACCATGGGCGTGAGCATGCATTCGCTGGTCCGGCGCATACCGATGGCCCTGGGGCCTTTGCTGGGCGG
Organism: Acidobacteriota bacterium; assembly: GCA_035471925.1. GTDB lineage: Bacteria > Acidobacteriota > UBA6911 > RPQK01 > DATIPO01 > JANQFM01. The sequence goes on along the minus strand of DATIPO010000073.1, from coordinate 5,298 downwards.
ACTCTTCATCAGCTTGTGGGGCGAGAGGATGGGAGTCCGGCTGGCCTTTGTGGGAGCGCTGGCCATGGCTGCCCTGGCCTTGGCGCTCCAACAGCGCCTGATTGAAGCCGACCATCTCGACGGGCATTCATTCTCCCCCTTCGAGGCGGCGCCTGAGAAAAACCCATGGAAGCTGCTGCGTCAAATGGGCCCTGCCATGAAGAACCTGCTTGCGGCGGACATCCTGATTCGGTTCTGCGAGCAAATCCCTTACGCCTTCGTGGTCGTCTGGTGCATGAAGACCATAGACCAGCCGGTCTCCGCGCTGCAGTTCGGCCTGCTGACCACCATTGAGATGGCGACGGCGGTCCTGGTCTACATCCCAGTGGCCTACTTGGCCGACCGCAGCGTCAAGAAGCCCTACGTACTCACGACTTTCGTCTTCTTCACCCTATTTCCGCTGCTGCTTCTCTTCAGCCGTTCTTTCGGGTGGCTGGCGGCCGCCTTTGTCCTGCGTGGACTCAAGGAGTTCGGCGAGCCCACACGCAAGGCCCTGATTATGGACCTGTCGCCTGAACAAGCCAGGGCCAGCATGTTCGGCCTCTACTACCTGGTGCGGGATACCGTTGTTTCGCTGGCTGCGCTGGGCGGGGCCTTCTTGTGGCAGATCAGCCCTCAAACGAACCTGCTGACAGCCTTTGCCTTCGGAGTCATCGGCACCGCCACTTTCGCCCTCTTCGGCCGCGACTTTCCCGTATCAAGAGAGAAGGCGGATGGCTCGCCATAGGATCAGGAGGTCCCTCGCCCGGGCCGTCTACCCGCTTTTCGCGTCTTGCTCTAACCATCCGCCTTCGCGACATCCTTGTGCACCCGCCCCTTATAAAGGTGCCGCTTTGGGCGCGGCTCCTGAAGGTCGATTAGCCCTTGAGGCTGTCCGGCAGCCGGTTGAGCGTTCTTCTGGAAGCGGTCCGCGAAGAGATCCAGGTCCGCGGGCGTGACACGAATCGTTGTTAAGTTAGGCCTCCCGGCCGGGAGGGTGGCTTCGGTCGGCTATTCGCGCGGCCGAGAGGGCTCCGGCTATGGCACCTAATGCCGCGGGGATTGCCGCGCCGATCTCCATCGACATCGCCCGCAACGCCAGGACGATGCTCAGGGAAACCAACAAAGCGACAATGGCCGAACCGAGTACGAGCTTCAGGGGTGTTGAACGGAGCGGCAATTTCTCGATCAGGCGATCGGCAATCATGAGTTTCGCCTCCACTTCGCTGAGCCCTAATTGGGCGGCAGGGGGTTGGATCTAACCCTTTAGATTTTTTCAGTCCAGGGACATGAAACGAACCCTGCTAAGCTGCTGCTCCTCTGATGCGCCACTCTTGACGCAAAAGCGGGGCGTTGGGCCGCATGGGCCTTTTGCCCAACGTTGAGAAAACTGCTCCCTGGAGCTCCCTCTTTCTCTTACTCAAAATGCAACGCCGTGATGGGGTTGACTCTGGAGGCGCGGCGGGCCGGGAGGTAGCCGGCCAGAGTGGCGACCAGGGTCATGAGGACGGCTGCCACGATAATCGTGACAGGGTCGGAGGGAGCCAGATTGTAGAGGAGGCTGGCCACCACGCGTCCGGCGGCCAAGGCGGTTCCCAGGCCGATGGCGAGTCCGATTCCCACCAAGATCAGCGATTCGCGCAGAATCATGCGGATGACGTCGGCGCGCTGGGCGCCCAGAGCCAAACGGATCCCCATCTCGTTGGTACGGCGCGTGACGCTGTAGGACATCAATCCGAAAAGGCCGATACAGGCCAGCAGCAGGGCCAGTCCGCCGAAGAGCGAGTAGGCCAAAGCGAAAGTGCGCTCCTGGGAGAAGCGTTCCTTCACTTCCTCGGCTTGGGTGGAAATATCGCTCAAGGGAAGGGTGGGGTCGACACGGCGGGCCGCTTCACGCACCGAGGGGACGATCGAGCGGGGGTCGACCCCCGTGCGCAGCTCGTAGACGGCCCGGAAAAGGGAGTTCTGCAAGTAGCTGCGGTAGACGGTAGGCGGGGCCTCGTCGCGGACGCTGGAATACTTGGCGTCCTGCACCACGCCGATGACCTCGACGCTGCTGCGCTCTTCGACCGAGTGTCCGAAGCGGCGTCCCAGGGGACTGCCTCCTCCGGGAAAGAACTCACGGACGGCGGCTTCGTTGACCAAAGCCACCTCGGGCGCACCCTCAGTGTCCTGAGGAGTGAAATTGCGGCCCGCCACCAGGGGAATCTTCATCGTGTCGAGGAACTCCGGCGAGATCGTCATCATATGGGCGTTGAGATCGTCGCTCTCATTGCCCTCCGGGTAGACGCTCGAAGTCCAGGTGCCGCCGGACAACAAGGCGACTTGGGAGACGCTGACCGAATGGACTCCCGGAATGCCTCCGAATTCGTCCTTGAGCTGCTCGACGATCTGCTGGCTGCGCTCGTCCTCGTAGCGGTTGACCCGGGGATTGACGGAGACCAACAACAGGTTCTCCTTGTCGAATCCGACCGGAGCGGTTTGCAGGTTGTAGAGGGTGCGCAGGAACAGTCCGGCGCCCACCAGCAACACCAGCGAAACCGCCACCTGAAGAATGAGCAGCGATTTGGCCATCCAGGAGCGGGAGCGCATCTGACTGCGTCCGGACTCGTTGAGGGCCACCGCCAAGTCGACGCGGGTGGCGCGGATGGCGGGAATGATGCCGAAGATCAACCCGGTGAGGACGCTGACGCCGGCTGCGAAGGCGAAGACGCGCCAGTCCAGAGGCGGAGCCGAGCCGAAGGGCAGCAAGTCACGGGTCCAGTAGGCCACCACCAGCGCCAGGACTCCGCCCAGAGCCGCCAGCAGGACGCTTTCCGTCAGCAACTGGCGGATCAGCCGTCCGCGTCCGGCCCCCATCGAGAGTCGGACGGAGATCTCCTTCTGGCGCGACGTCACGCGGGAAAGCAGCAGATTGGCCACGTTGGCGCAGACGATCAGCAGGACCAGGATCACCACGACTGAGAGCGTCGTCATCGACCCCACCGAACTGGGATTGGCATCGTAGATGCCGCGGGCGGCAGAGGCCACGTCGAGACTGGGGACGGCGGTACGGTTCTGGTTGCGCTGGCGGCCCTTCTGCTCTTCGCTCATTTCAGCGTAGGTCGTATCCCATCCAGCCTTGGCGGAGGCCTGAAAGACGCCGTCGAGATTGCCTTTGACCTGTTCGGCAGTAACGCCCGGCTTCAATCGTCCCACCAACTGGAGCCACCAATAGGTCGGCCTGTCGAGGCGGCTCCGACCGTTGAGCTGAGTGTCGAGAAAGAGCGGCAACTGCACCTCGGAGGCTCCCGATCCCAGGCGCTGGATGCCGGTGTAGCCGGGCGGCAGGACGCCTACGATGGTGACCGAGACCCCGTTGACCGTCACTGACTTGCCGATGGCGGCCGACTCACCGCCGAAGCGCCGTTCCCAGTAACCGTGGCTGATCATCGCGGCCGGAGCGGCGCCAGCCTGATCGTCTTCGGGAGTCAGGACGCGTCCGGCCGCAGCCTTCACGCCCAGCGTCTGAAAGAAATTGCCCGAAACCAAGTCAGCCGAAGCCAGTTCAGCGCGCCCGTCGACAATCACGTTCACCCGTCCCGCGGGGGCGCTTGCGGTGAGCCCGGTCAGGGTCTGGTTAGCCTCTTTGAGATCAAGGTAAGCAGGGTAGGAGAAGGTCGGTGTGACCCGCTCGCCGGCCTCGTTCTCAAGGCTGTAGCCGTAAACGCTGGTGCTTTGCACCATGTCGTTGTCGCCCGCCCAGCGCAGCCGCACCAAGTCCTCGGGCTCGGGGACGGACACGGTGCGCAGCAGCAGTCCGTTGACGGCACTGAAGAGGGCCGTGTTGACGCCGATACCCAAGGCCAGCGACAACAGCAGCACCGCCGTCCAGCCTTTGTTTTGCAGCAGAAGTCTCAAGGCGTGACGCAGGTCTCGAAGCATGGTCTTTCTCCGTTCGCGATTTCAACAACAGCACCCGCTGTGCGAGGCCTGCGGGTGCCGATGTGCTTTTGGGGGCACCTATTGGACGCGCAACCGGCCCTTAGGGTTGGATTTAGTTTTCAGCGCGGTCCATCCGGGGTCCCGGGAGCGTGGCCAAGTAGGCGAGAGCCGCGTCCTGCAAGTATTCAGCCGAGCGCATCGGTTGAGCGAAATTGTTGGCGATCATGGAGAACGCCAGCACCTCGCCGTCCTGGGTCGTGACGAAGCCTGAAAGGGCCCGGACGTTGGCCAAGGTGCCCGTCTTGGCCTGGACGCGTCCTTCGGCAGCGGTGCCCTTCATGCGGCGTGAGATGGTCCCGCTCTCACCCGACACCGGCAAGAAGGACACAAAAGCCTCTCGATCAGGGTGGCGGTGGACGGCCTCCAAAAGACGGATAAGCATGTCGGCACTGAGAAAGTTGTAGCGCGACAAACCCGAGCCGTCGCGCAAGATGTAGGAATCGGGCGGAATGCCAGCCGAGGTCAGGACCGACTCGACTTCCTCGCGCCCGTCCTCATAATGCTTGAGGCGAGGCGAACGGTCCAGCGTCTTGACCAGAGTCTCACCGTAAAGATTCTGGCTGATCTTGAGAAACACGTTGAGGATCCAGTCCAGCGTCGGCGAGTCGTGGCTGATGACTCCGGTCAGGTCGGGGAGCGTCTCCTCCTCGCGGTGAAGACGGTTCTCGCCCTCGATTGCAATACCCTCGGAGCGCAAGGTCTCCCTGAGGACGGTCAAGAAGTACTCGGCGGGATCGAAGACGGCCACGCTGCGCCAGAATGCCGAGGAGTCGACCGGCATCTGTCCGCTGACCACCACCTGGCGGCTTCCCGGGCGGTGCTGCAGCGAGAGGCGGAAATCGCCGTCCAGGGGGACCGTCTCGACTTGGTTGAGGACTTCGAAGTAGCCGGTCTGAGGCTGCATGCTGATGCGGGCCGGCTGTCCGGCCTGGAGGGCCGGTTCAAGGCGCAGCATGACCACGTTCTCGTTGAACTGCAGTCCCGAAATAGGAGCCGAGTAGCCGTAAGCCACATCGTCCCATGACCAGCCTTCCCCTAGCGGAATGGAGTCGAACACCCCTACGTCGCCCACCAGGTCGCCGGTGATCCTGTAAATTCCCTGCTCCTTAAGCTCCTCGGCCCAATGCCGGAAGATACGCAGGGGGTCGCCCTGGATGATGTCCTCGACATCGGAACTCGACAGCCGGGCCCCCAAGGTAGGATCTCCCGAACCGACCACCACCAGGTTGCCGCGCAGCGTCCCGTCCTCGAGTTGCCCTTGGCGGGCCAGGACAGTGGTGTACTTGAAATCGAGTC
>DATIPO010000072.1:0-20368 GCA_035471925.1 Acidobacteriota bacterium | reverse complement strand
CCGATGGCCAGCGCCAGCGTCAGCACCGTGACGAGGGAAAAAACCGGATTCCTGCGGACGGTGCGCAGCGACAGTCTGAAATCGTTCCCGAGTCCTGACAGCATTCTCGACCTCCACCGCCCCGCCAGGGTCACCCAGCGGAACCACGAGCCGCCCTCATGGGACGCCTCGACATTCTCAATCTCGCCCGATAGCGCTTCCCAGTCCGGCACCTGCGCTTCGGCCGCCGCCCGCGCCTCCTGCTCATCCGCCCCGCTCAGCAAGGCCTCGCGCTCGCAGTCCTCCAGCATCTGAGCCAGGTCGTCAATGACCCGAGCCTTGCGCTCTGGATCCCACTTCACCGCGCCTAGGCGACGCCTCACGAACTGCTTCCAATTACGCATTCCCGGTCCTCACTACCCGCCCGATGGCCGACACTAATTCTTCCCACTGTCCTCTCTGGGATTTCAGGGCCGCCCGCCCCTTGGAAGTGATTTCGTAGACCCGCTTGCGCCGGGCGCCCTCTTCCTGCGTCCAATGGCCCTCGATCAGCCCCCGCTTCTCCAGCCGGTAGAGGATCGGATAGACCGAGCCGATATGAAAGCTCAGCTTGCCTTGAGAGCGCTCCTCCATCAGTTTGAGCATTTCGTAGCCATGGCGAGCCCGGTCCTCGACCAGCGCCAGAATCATCAGTTCTGCACTTCCCCGTTTCAATTCCCTCTCGATCGTCATGCCCGTCAATATACGTCAAGAACGTATATAAAGCAAGCTCTCATTCCGCACCGCCGCCAAGCAGGTTCGAGCGGAGGACGAAGACGCTATTGCTGGGGGGTCCGCTTCTATGCGATAATTTTCGCATCTATGCAAACAAAGGCGAGGACGCTCAAGACCGCAGTTGGTGGGTTGGCGCTTTGGATCCTGGGCGGGATGGCCCTGGCCCAACCCAGCCATCACGTCGTTCAGGTTTCACCGCAAGGGGCCCGCTTCGGACCTGCCGAGGTCTCGCTGGCCATCAATCCTTCTGACCCCGACAATCTGGTAGCGGTGTCCTTGACGGCTGCCGGCACCAGCCTGGCTTACCGAAGCCAGGACGGGGGAGCCACTTGGCAGGCCCAGGCTGTGCCCAACCCTGAAGCACGCATCCAGGCCGACGACGCCGTCGTGTTCGGAGCAGACGGTGTCGCTTACCATTCTTTTATCGCTTATCAGGGACTCTTCGAGACCGAGGCTCCCGAACATTCCAGCGGGATCTTCGTGACCGCGTCCCACGACGGGGGCGAGACTTGGCAGCCGGCGGTGGCGGTCATCGACCACGCCGATTCCGTGCGCCCTTTCGAGGACAAGCCCTACTTGAGGACTGACCGCAGTCCGGACTCGCCCCGCCAGGGCAACCTCTACATCTCATGGACCCGCTTCGATGAGTACCAGAGCTTTGATCCGGCCTGCCGCTCTCACATCTACCTGAGCCGCTCCAACGATCAAGCCGGCTCCTTCTCTCCGCCCGTCCGCGTTTCCGACCTTGGCGGCAACTGCCTGGATGACGACGACACCTTGCAGGGGGCGGTTCCGGCGGTGGGTCCCCAGGGAACCGTCTACGTAGTCTGGGCCAGTCCACAGGGGCTGCTCTTCGACCGCTCGCTGGACGGCGGACAGACCTTCGGCGCCGACCGCGTCATTGCTGCCAATCCAGGCGGCTGGAAGATCCCCGTTCCGGGATACTTCCGGCACAACGGCATGCCCGTCACGGGAGTCGACAACAGCTCCGGTCCCTTTCGAGGGACTATCTACGTCAACTGGATCGACGAGCGCAACGGCGACACCGACGTCTTCCTCATCCACAGCCGGGACGGAGGGGCCACATGGTCGGAACCTGTGCGCGTCAATGACGATCCGCTGGGCAACGGACGCTCTCAGTTCTTCACCTGGATGGCGGTCGATCCCCAGGACGGATCGGTCAACGTCATCTTCTACGACCGCCGCGACACTCAAGGCAACCTGTCGCGCCTCACCTTGGCGCGCAGCACCGACGGAGGACTCACCTTCGACAACCACCCCATCGACTTGCCGGCTTTCGATTGCAGCCCCGGACTGTTTTTTGGCGACTACACCGGGATCGACGCCTATGGCGGACGCGTGGCTCCCATCTTCACCCATTGCCCGGAGCGCAACATCCTGGCCGTCTCCAGCGCCGTCCTCGATTTCAACACCGCTCCCGAGCCCCGCTTGGCTGCCCTCGATTCGGCCCAGGGCTTCCAGCAGGACCGCAGCGTCCTCTTCGATTTTGAGGGATTCGAACCCGGCAGCCGAGCCTCTGCCATTCTTTCGCGCTGGGGCATCCGCATGCCCTCCTTCGAAGGCCGCATTCCGCGCGTCGCCGCAGTACTCGATGGGCAGGGCAGCATCTCCGACACATTCCTTACAGTGCCCTTAGCAGGGGCCGCTTCCGCCGCCAATGGAGGTCCGGCAGGCACCGGATCACCTCCGCCCGAACCCCTCGGCAAACGGACCTCCGACCTCGTCCAAACCAACTCGCCGACAGCATCGCTCATCCTGAACTTCGAAGAACCTGTGAGGAAGGCTGGCGCCATCTTGGACAGCTCAGGGCTCGGGAGCGAGGTAGTTCTTCGCGCTTTCGATGAAACCGGCCTCGCTCTGGGAGAGGTCGTGTTCGCTTTTGCCCAAGAGCCGGAGCGCTTTGTGGGCGTGGAGAGTCTGTCAGCCCATCCGATTGCCAAGCTGCAGATCGACTATGCCAGCAGCCCCTTTCTCAACTTGGACGACCTGACCTTGCAGTTTGACCGAGTCCCCATTTTCAGCACCTGTCTGGCTCAGGTCGGCAACGGCTCCTCGGGACAGGGATTCGTCCTGCGCACGCTGATCGGCGCCGCCAACCCCTGGAATTTCCCCGTCGAGGGACGCCTGAAGTTCACCGACTCCGACGGAGAGCCATTGGCGCTTGAGATCGAGGGAGTCGCGGGTTCAGAATTCGATGTGGAACTGTCGGCCTTCGGGGCTGTGGAGCGGTCCAGCAGCGGTGATGCACTTGCTGTGGGGTATGCCTGCCTGGAGAGTTCTGCTCCGCTGCAAGCCACTGCCACCTTTCAGTTGTTCGACCTGGAAGGAGCGGCCCTGGCCGAAGCCGGCGTGGAGTCTTCGTTCGGTCAGCACTTGAGCGTGGCATCCGTCAGCCGTTCTGACTCGACCGGGTTGGAAACCGGCATCGCCTTGGCCAATCCGACCGATCAGCCGCTGGAAGTGGCCATTGCCCTCGTGCAGGACGGCGAAACCACCCATTTCACCCTCATCCAACTCCCCGCCCGCGGCCACCTGGCCCGGTTCCTGAGCCAGCTCTTCCCGGCTTTAACAGAGGACGACCTGCAGGCCTCCATCCGCATCGCCGCCTCCTCCCCGGTCGCCGTCACGGCCCTCCGAACAGTCAACGGCCGTTTGCTTTCCAGCCTCCCGGTGGCAGGCACAGCCAAGTGAGAGAGCTTTGCGCCGCAGCCCCTGCGGGGCAAACTGTGCAGCTATGAGATCCAATCCCTTGGAACAAAAAAAGCCCCGGCGGGAGTCCCGCCGGAGCTTGGTGAGTGAGGTTACGTGATCCGGCTAGTCGTCATCGTCCACCTCAACCTCGAGGTCTTGGTGGCGGCCGCCGACTTGGATGGGGAGGGCGGCGCGGAGCTTGGTTTTGCCCGTGTCGTCGCCGGTCATGAAGATGACTTCAACGGTCTGTTCGCCCTCCAGGATCATGACTGAGCCGGGGACGCTCGCAAGCAGAGGACGGCCCACTTCGCTGAGGGTGACTTCGACGTCGAATGGGGCGGGGCGGTCGATGAAAATCTCGACCGTCACTTCCTCGCCCGGGCCAGCCTCGACGGAGTCAGGGCTCCACTGCAATTGCAGCTTCTCCATCTCAGGCGGACGCAAGTCGATGTCGAGGTCAGCGGTCTCGCCGTCGGGCAGCTCGGCGGTCAGGACAGCGGTGACCTGAGTCGACAAGAATTCCAGACGCACGGTCTGAGTGCGGCTGCCAGCAGGAAAGATCACTTCGCTGGGGAAGTTGATCAAATCGGTGTCGCCCTCGGAGATGAAGAGCATGGCCGTCGTTTCTTCCTCGGCCGGAACGGCCAGGCGCAGACGGACATCGCGGATCAGGTCGGGGGCGGCGCGGACCACGCGCGGATCCCAGCGGACGTCTTGAGGCCCCTCGCCTTCCTGCTCTCCGATCTCAACTTCGACCATGCCTTCGAAACCGCTTGTCACCACATCAACCTTGGTTTCCCCCTCCTGGTCGAGGGCCATCACGTCGAAGCATCCGGTCAGCATTCCAGCCGGAATAGTCAGCATATTGGTGGATACGGCGGCCAACGATGGATCCTGGGAGGCGATCTCGAAGACCGTGTCGGTGTCTCGCGGATTGCGGAGCACGACGCAGACCTGACCGCTTTCCTGCAGTTCCAGCCTGAGTTCGTCGGGAGCTAGTTCGACAGCCTTCTTGACGAGCACTCGCTCGGCCAGCACGCATAGGTCTTCGGTCAGGGTTCCAAACACTTTGACCGAGGCTCCCAGTGCGATTTCGCCTCCGATAATGCGGGTGTCCTCATCGATCTTAACCAACGCGGCGGCTTCGCCCGCCAGTTCCACCAGGAATTGTCCTTCGTCGATGATCTCGGAGACCACGCCCTCCAGGCGGATCTTGGCGAACTTGCCGAGGTCATCCTCGTCGCGCACCTTGACTTCGTCGGCCACAAGGTCGTCCATCTTGGCGGTCCCTTCGACCTGGACGAACTGGTCGACCATCAGGTCGGCAAAGGTCAGCACCTCTCCGCCGCTGGATTTGATTTCGGCCTCAGCCGGAACCAGGATGTCGAATCCCGCCACCATGATCCGTCCGCTCTCGGGACCGTCGGGGGTGACGCCCTGCAGGAATCCTCTCACCTCGAACTCGTTCTGGTCGTCGGTGACCTCGATCTCATTGGCCAGGATGCCGCCGTCCACGAAAAGGCCCTCTATCTTGAGGACCATGCCGGCGGTCAGTTGGTCGGGCGTCAGCGGATCGTCGTTCTCGTCCTTGATTTCGGTGGCCGCCGTGACCAGCACGTCGATGTTGACCGACGGGGTCAAGGCCATTGAAAGAACCGTGTTGCCGCCGTCGGGCGTGACCGACTGCACTTCGGCAATGAATTCAACCTGCGAAGCGGGAAAAACGAGAGTGGAAACCGCGAAAGATATGAAAAAAAGCACTGCAAATCGCTTCATCGAAAATTCCTCCATCACCCTGGCTCAAGGGTGAAATTGAGTGTTCTGGCAACTCGACTTCAGCGCTTCCTTGTTCGGCATTGTAGCGAGTCCGGCGACAAAGTCCAAGTAACGAGCGTCACTTTTTTGGGCACAATCGGCCGATTCGTTGCCAGATTCCTTTCGACGACAGCAGGGCTGATGGAAGCCGCGTTCCAGTGGGGCGGCCCGGCGCCCGCCGGTTCAAGGACGCGAAGTGACGACGATGCTCTCCTCTTGGGTGGCCTCGTTTTTCAGGCGCAGTTCGTAGAGATCGGTGCGGCGGTCGAGCCAGTTGAGGGTGGTGCCTTGCTTGCGGTGGCGTTCCAGCAGTTCCAGGTCGACGTCGTGCACTACCACGGTTTCGATGTTGGGCGTGCATTCGGCGGCGATCCCGTCGCGTGAGAAGGCGAAGTCGGAGGGAGTGAAGATGCCCGACTGGGCATATTGGATGTCCATCTGCTCTACGTAGGGCATGTTGCCGACCGTCCCCGATATGGCCACGTAGATGGGATTTTCGATGCAGCGGGCTTGGGCGCAATAGCGGACGCGCAGGTATCCATGGCGCTCGTCGGTGCAGAAGGGGACGAACACGATCTGGGCGCCCTTCTCGGCCAGGATGCGCGTCATCTCGGGAAACTCGACGTCGTAGCAGATTTGGATGGCGACCCGTCCCCGGTCGGTTTCGAAGACGTCCAGGTTGTGGCCCGGAACCACTCCCCACCAGCGCCGTTCGGCGGGCGTGATGTGCAGCTTGTACTGCTTCTCGATGCCTCCGTCGCGCTTGAAAAGGTAGGCGATGTTGTAGAGCTGGCCTTCTTCAACCGTCACGTGCGATCCGCCGATGATGTTGACGTTGTGTTTGATGGCGGCCTCAGAAAAGAACTCCAGGTAGGGTTCGGTGTAAGCCGTCAACTCGCGGATGCCTTCGGCCGGACGGTCGCTCTTCACGAAGGACAGCATCTGAGTGGTCAGCAGCTCGGGAAAGAGCAGGAAGTCGGCCTTGTATCCCGAGGCCACGTCGATGAAGTACTCGCACTGCTGGGCGAATTCATCAAAGTTGCTGATGGGACGCATCTGGTACTGCACCACACAGATGCGCACGGGACGCGAGGGGCGGAACTTGCGGTGAGAGGGACGGTAGTCGATGTTGGCCCACTCCAACAGCGTGGCCCACCCGTCCGACTGGGTGTCTTCTTTGATGTAGTCGGGCAGCAGGCGCTTGAGGACGAAGCCGTTGGAAAGCTGAGTCGTCAGCACGGGGTCGTGGAGATTGCGGTCGATGACCTGCTGGACGTACTCGCGCGCCGTCATCTTATCGCGGTGATGGTGGTAATTGGGGATGCGCCCACCCACCAGGATGCGTTTGAGGTTGAGCTGGCGGCAAAGGGCCTTGCGGGCCTCGTAGAGACGGCGCGCCAGCTTCATCCCCCGATACTCGGGATCCACCATGATCTCGATGCCATAAAGGGTGTCGCCCTGGGGATCGTGATTGCGGATGAACCCCTGGCCGGCCACGTCATCCCAGTCATGCCCCTCGTCGTACTCGTCGAAATCGACGATCAGGCTGCTGGAAGAAGCCACGACGCATCCGTCGTAATCGACCACCAGTTGGCCTTGGGGAAAATGATCGAGGTGGCTTTCAATCTCCTGGCGCGTCCAAGCCTTGTCGTGAGGCAGACACCGGCGGTGGAGTGTGCGTACCTGCTCAAAATCGTCCGGCCGCATGGGGCGGACTTCGACCTCGCTTTCGAAACTGCTGACATCGATCTTGGCCATGTCAGGAGATTATCACTTCCAACCGGGTTTTTGCGGCTTCCGTCAAAGACCGGTTCCCATTCTCAGTCGGCGTCGGCATGAGGACGCATCTGTTCGGCCACAAAGGTCCACACCTTGCCCCGGCGGGGGTAGTTCTTCAGTTCGAACTGGCCTTGGGCCACGACCAGCATGTCGACGTACTCGTCGATCTTGGAGATGTCGTCGCCGTCCACCTCCACCAGCACGTCGTAGAGGAAGAGTCCCGTCCCTTCGCCTTTGACGATGGGCTCCCGGCGCAGGACGCCTCCCAGCAGCACGCCGGGACGCTGTTCGGCCTCCCCGCGCGCCTGGTCGGGACGCTGGTAAGCCTGGGGAGGCAGTCCCCAGCCGAATTTCCCCTCCCCGGCTAATTGGCGCAGCCCGCGCGTGCCTTGCACGACCGCGTGGCGCTCGGCGCCTACCCGCAGGTGGCGCAGCGCCTCCTTGGAGGCGGCCTTCACCCGCACTCCTTTGACAGAGTCCAGATCGACGTCGAGCACCTTCTGGGCCACGATGGGGAAAAGCGAGGGCAAGGCCGGACCGTCGGGCGGCTGGGCCACGAAATCGAGATCGAGCATCCCGCCTTCGGGCGCTTGGGCGGAACTGTATTCCAGCAATTGCGGATAGGCCCATCCCGAGGACACCACATGTCCGACGGCCGTGACCAGCAATTGTTGGGGCTGGGTGTCGAGCACTGCCAGCGTAACGGATTCAACCGAGTGAATCTTCTGCATTCATCCTCCTTCAGTTCGTTCGATGTCTCCCCAGTGTAGTTGCAAATGAGTCCGTTTGGGATCGATGAAGGGCCGATTTCCGCCCTGTCAGCGAGGAGCCCCGCCATTCACCGCCGCAGATCCGCCGTTCACCGGAAAGCCATTGTCACCGCCAGCGCCAAGTTGCACACTGGGAAGCGTCGAGAGAATACCGGTTGCTCGGCACTCGTAACAAGCCAACAAAGCGGATACCGGAGCACATCATGAAGTTCCTTCGCCTGCTGATTAAGAATATGCTGCGCAACAAGCGGCGCACCTTTTTGACGGTCAGTTCCATCGCCGTCTCGCTATTCCTGGTGGCCACCTTGGTCACGGTGCTGGTGCAGTTGCAGAACCCGCCTGAAACGCCTGACTCGGCCCTGCGCCTGATCGTGCGCCACAGAGTCTCGCTCTTCAACACTCTTCCCATCTCCTACCGCGACAAAATCGCCCAAGTGGAGGGCGTGGAAGCGGTGGTGGGACAGATGTGGTTCGGCGGATACTGGAAGGACCCTTCCAACTTCTTCGCCAACTTTTCCGTCAACCCAGATCAGCTCTTCGAGGTCTATCCCGACATCCAGGTCCCCGAAGACCAAAAGGAGGCCTTCAAGAGCCAGCGGACGGCCGCCCTGGTGGGACGCAATCTGGCCGAGCAGATGGGGTGGAAATTGGGGGACCGCATCACCTTGATCTCCAACCTCTTCCGGTTCTCGCCCGAACTGACCATCCGCGCCATTTACGAAGGCGGGACGGACGACGACACCACCCTTTATTTCCACTGGGACTACTTCAACGAAGGAATGGGGGGCGCCGACATCCTGGGAACCTACACCGTGCGGGTGGCTTCCAAGGAACTCATCTCACCCGTTTCGGAAGAAATCGACCGGGTGTTCCGCAACTCGAATCCGCCCACCAAGACGGAGACCGAGCGGGCCTTCATCTTGGGATTCGTCAACATGCTGGGAAACATTCAGTTCCTCATCAGCAGCATCTGTTCGGTGGTGGTCTTCACCGTCATCCTGGTGGCGGCCACCACCATGGCCATGGCCATCCGCGAACGCGGACGCGAAATCGCCATCCTCAAGGCCCTGGGATTCCGCACCCGCCTGATTCTGTCGCTGCTGCTGAGCGAAGCCGTCCTGCTGGCGGCTCTGGCAGCCTTCATCGGATCCGCCGGCGCCTGGGCCGTTTTCGCCATCTCAGGATTCGGGGCTGGTTTCATCCCGCGCCTGGTGGTGCCGGGCTGGGTGATCGCCATGTGCGTGGCCATCGGCGCGCTGGTGGGATTGGTTTCATCGGGCGTCCCGGCCTGGAGAGCTTCCCGTATCACGGTGGTTGATGCCATGCGGCGCATCGTCTGAAGCCGCCAAGCACAAGGAACAAAACCATGAAGATTCCATTCAAGTACAACCTCAGGAGCATGTGGGCCCGCCGTGTGGGAACGCTCATGACAGCCGCAGGCGTGGGACTCACGGTGGCCATCGTCATCGTCATGATGGCCATGGTAGTGGGACTCACCTCGGCCTTTGTCGACAGCGGGCACGACAACCAGCTCATCGTCGTCCGCAAGGGTTCGCTCAACGAGGTCAACTCCTACTTTGGACGCGACCTCTACCAGACCGTGCGCTATCTGCCAGGCATCGACCGCGATGAAGAGGACCAGCCGCTGGCCTCTCCCGAGATCATCGTGGTCATCAACTGGCCCCGCGCCAGCGGGGAGGACACCAACGTGACCATGCGGGGCATCGGCGAAAAGGGATTCGAGCTGCGTCCCGAAATGAAGATCGTGGGTGGCCGGCGCTTTGAGCCGGGAGTGCGCGAGATCATCGCCAGCCGATCCATCTCGGAACGCTTCCACGGCTTCCAACTGGGCCAACAGGTCCAAATCAACGATGCGCCTTGGAAAGTAGTGGGCATATTCGATGCCGGCGGAACGGCCTACGATTCCGAGATCATGTCGTCTTACAGCGACATCGCCCAGGAATGGGAACGTCCCATCTACAGCTCGATTCTGCTGCGGGTGGACGACCCCGACGACCGCCAAGCCATCATCAAGCGGATCGAGGATGACGAGAACATCCAACTGCAGGCCGTGCCCCAAGACGAATACTTCGCCGACCAGACCTCGTCGGCGGGTCCGGTCGTAGTGCTGGGGACCTTCGTGGCCGTCCTCATGGGCGTGGGGGCCTGCTTCGCGGCCATGAACATGATGTATGCCACCATCATGTCGAGGGTCAAGGAGGTCGCCACTCTGCGGGCACTCGGATTCAAGCGCCGCAGCATTCTCAGTTCCTTCCTGCTGGAGTCGATCGTACTCACGCTGCTGGCTGGGATCGTAGGGGGGCTCATGGCCCTTCCCATGAATGGAATCACCACCGGTACCGCCAACATGGGCCCCAACGGCAGCTTTGCGGAAGTCATCTTCCAGTTCCGCATCTCGCCGCCCGTTCTGTTGGCCGGATTGATCTTTTCGCTGGGCGTGGGCATCGTGGGAGGCTTCCTGCCCGCCCTGCGCGCCGCCCGCGTCCGGCTGGTGGACGCTCTCAGGGACTAAGTTCATGTACAATGCGCTGCACACTCATACTGCACCAACATTCGTATGGCCGCCTCGCAGGCCGTCCCGAAGCCCGTCCCCGTGCCAGGACGCCGGCTGGAGAACCGCATGACCAAGAAAAAGGACCTTAGCGCCCTGCGCATCGACTCTTCCAAGAAGGCCCAGATCGGGAATGCGGGAAGTGGATGGAAAATGGCCTTTTTCGTCCTCTTGGTCATCAGCCTGGCCGCCATCGGATACTTGGCCTGGAGCCCTTCTCAAAAAGGCGGCCCGCCCTCACAGACGCGGACCGCGGCGGACGACGCCTCAAATGGACCGGCAGGACAATCCGGCGACTCCGATCAGAGCCGCGGCAACGCTCCGGCCCCGGCGCGGGAAGCTCTGGTGGCGTCGGGTTACGTCGTGGCCCACCACCGCATTTCGCTGGGATCGAAAGTCACCGGCAAAGTCTCCTGGATCGGTGTCGACAAGGGCGACAAAGTCACCAAGGACCAGCTTCTGGTCAAGCTCGACGACCGTGAATTCCGGGCCCAGGTCGAGCAAGCCAGGGCCGACCTGCAAACGGCCAAAGCCGCCTTGGCGGAGATGGAAGCCGGCAGCCGTCCTGAAGAGATCGCCCGCTCCAAGTCGGAGCTGGAGCGGCGTCAAGCGGACGCCTCCTATGCCAAGCTCGACTGGGAGCGCCTCAAGTCGCTTCTCGACAGCGCCGTGGTCTCCCAACAGGAGGTCGACAACGCCCGTACCCGGTACGAGATGGCCCAAGCTGCCGTGGAAGTTGCCCGTAAAGACTATGAACTGGCCAAGCTCGGCCCCCGCACAGAACAGATCGACCGGGCCCGCAGCGAGGTCGCCCGGGCCGAGGCCAACCTGGAATATCACCTGGCCCTGCTGGACGCCACCGAGATCAGGGCGCCCATCAATGGAACCGTCCTTCAGCGCATCGCTGAAGTGGGCGAGATGATCACGACTTCCTTCGCCGGCGACCAAGGCGCCAAATCGGCGGTGGTGGCCCTGGCCGACCTCGACGACCTGCAAGTGGAACTCGACATCAACCAGTCCGACTTCAAGAAGATCAGCCGCGATCACCTCTGCGAGATGGTGCCTGAAGCCTATCCCGAACGGACCTATACCTGCGAGATCGCCGAAATCGCGCCAGAGGCCGACCGGCAGAAGGCCACCATCCAGGTCAAAGTGCAGATCCTGCAACCCGACGACTACCTGCGTCCCGACATGGACGCCCGCGTCAGGTTCCTGCACCCCGATGAAACGGGCAACAGGTTCGAAACCGGCCGCAATCCTGAAGCCGGGCAGGAGTCCGGCCCATTAGAAGAGCAGCCCCAAGTCAATGGAGGAGAATAATGAGCAGCACTGAACTGAAGTCCGAAACTGCAAGCTCTCACACCGCCCCCCTGCAAGGCGGGTCCGGCACCCAGGCCCAAGGCCAAGTGCTGATCGCCCTCAACAAGCTCAACAAGATCTACCAAAAGGGCGGCGAACAAGTCCACGCCCTTCAGGACATCGACTTGACCATCCACGAGGGCGAATTCATCTCCCTGATGGGCCCCTCGGGATCAGGCAAGACCACCCTGCTCAATATCCTGGCCGGCATCGACCAGCCCACCAGCGGGACCATCCATCTCTCGGAAATCGACTTGTCTTCGCTATCCGAGAGCCAACTGGCCGACTGGCGCAATCATCACGTGGGCTTCATCTTCCAGCACTTCAACCTGATTCCGGTGCTGACCGCCTATGAGAATGTGGAATTGCCGCTGCTGCTGACCTCGCTTTCCAAGAAGGAGCGTCAGCAGCACGTCGTAACGGCTTTGGACTTGGTGGGTCTGTCCGACCGGGTCAAGCACTACCCCCGCCAGCTCTCCGGCGGACAGGAGCAGCGCGTGTCCATCGCCCGCGCCATCGTCACCGATCCTTCCTTCATCCTGGCTGACGAGCCGACGGGAGATCTCGACGCCGAATCGGCCAACGAGGTGCTGGAGATCCTCAAGGGCCTCAACCAGGACTACGGCAAGACCATCATCATGGTCACCCACGACCCCCGCGCCGCCGACTACGCCTCCGCCCGCTACCACCTCGACAAGGGCATCCTGACGCGCGAGTAGCGATCGTAACGGCGACTTTCTCGCGGCGCTATGTGTAGCGAGCTGCCTCATACCGCCGAGAGCAGAGAAGCAACCGGTCTTGGTCGCTGAAATTGCCTTGTGTGTGAACATGGTGAGCGGCCTCGAATGGCGGTCTGAGGAACGCTCGCTACCTCTAGCTTGGGGAAAACGGGAGTCAGAGGACGGACCAACTGTAGACCTGGAAACCCCGCCGTTGGAAGCTGCGGTCGCCGCCGTAAACGAGGGCTGCTGGGGCGTCAGGATCGCCGACTAGGCCCCGCCAATGATCTAGGCCTGAGAAAAAGTCCTTGGCGATGGTTTGGCCGGATTTGATTTCGATGGCCACCTGGTGAGTTCCACGTTCCAGCACGGCGTCGATCTCGTTTCCGGCGGAATCGCGCCAGAAATGGAGGTCGGGTTCGCGGCCCTGGTGAAGTGCATTCTTGAGGAGTTCTGAAACCACGAAGCTCTCGAAGATCGCTCCTCGACTGGAGTGGATGTGCAAATCCTGCGGCGAGCGGATGCGCAGCAGGTAGCAGAGAAGTCCCGTGTCCAAGAAATAGAGCTTGGGACTCTTGATCAAGCGCTTGCCGAAGTTGGCGTGATGGGGCCTCAAGAGGACCACCAAGAAGCCGGCCTCGAGGATGGAGATCCAACGCCGCACTGTGGCGTGGGTAACTCCGCAGTCATTGCCCAGCGAAGTCAAGTTTAGGAGCTGGCCATTGCGCCCTGCGCAGAGGCGGACGAAGCGTCCGAAGGCTTCCAAGTCGCCAACATTGATGATCTCTCTGACATCCCGCTCGACGTAGGTTTGATAGTAGTTTCCGTACCAGGTTCCGGCGTCAAGGTCCTTGTCGTGGATGCGCGGATAGAATCCTCGATGCAAGACTTCCAGCAGGCCCACTGCCTTGCCTTGTCTCCGCTCCGGGATGGTCTTGCCTAACTCCCTGAGAGGAAAGGGCGGGCGGGCCCAAAGTTCGCTGAGAGAGAAGGGCAACAGGTGCAGAATAGCGCTGCGTCCGGCCAAGGACTGACTGACCGAGCGCAGCAGCAGGAAGTTCTGGGAGCCGCTCAAGATGAACCGTCCGGGAGCGTCCTCCTCATCGGCGAGGGTTTGAATGTAAGAAAAGAGGTCAGGAGCACGCTGGACTTCATCCAGAATAGCTCCTCCCTTGAATTGGCCTAGGAATCCGCGAGGATCTTCGAGGGCGTATTCGCGCACGTCTGGGTCTTCCAACGACCGGTAGTCGTGGTCTGGAAAGGCTGCCCTGACCAGAGTGGTTTTTCCCGATTGCCGGGGCCCGGTCAGCGACACAACAGGATACTGGGCGGCCGCTTGCTCAAGCGCTGAACGGAGTGTGCGTCTTATCATGTAATTTGAACTTTCGATATTCAATTTACATGAATGGGCTAGACGGGGTCAAGGACGATTGACCCCTGTTTCTGTTCCTATCTGAAGTGCGGAGCAGCCAGGAGACACGGGAAAGGGCTAGTCGGGGAAGGTCTGTTGAAGGCTGGAGCATGGTGGAGGGGCGAGCAGTTGGGCAGCTTGATAGTCCGCACGACTGGCTCGACCTTATGTGTCAGGAAGTCAGGGGCGGCAAGAGCCCCTGTAGGTGTTGTTGGACTCGTCGGTCTCAGGGATGTCGAAGCGTCCGTCAGCGGTGACGGTGAAGCTGCAGCCGTCCTCGTCGAGACATTCTTGCGGCAGAGGCGTGGAGACTTCCACTTTCCCCTGGGGAGGAACCGGCTGGGTGGGTAGGACCTTTTCGGGGCCGTCATCGAAGCGGACTATGGTGGTCGAGGACAGGCTGTGATCCCGGCCCCGGTTGACGATGGCGACCAGCAACCGCCCCTGTTGAAGGCTGCACATAGCCGAGACCCCTGTGCCTCCCGGTTCGGTCAGGGGTGCCAGGTCCATCTTCTTACCGGCGCATCCAGCCAACACCAGCAGCGTGAGCAACCAGTACGCGCATCGCTTCATAGAGTGCAGTCTACCAGGGTGAAGGAGACTGCGCAGCAAGGGCGTTCCTGGCTTTCCAGACCTTCGCTTGCGGAGGCCGCAAGCCGTGCATGGGACGGCTGGCGACGCCTCTCCGGGGTTAAGAAAGCCGATGCAGGCTTGCGAGCAAGAGTGGTAGTCTAATAGCCCTTTGATGAGTTAGATTTTCGAGCCGGTCGAGAAGGGGTTGCCCGGGCCCGCCGGTGAATATAGAGCGGACTGGAGAAACAGATGGGTCAGGATCAGGGGAAGAGCGAACGCGATCGCTACATCGAGATTGAAAACCGCGAGTGGCTGGAGTCGCTGGAGTATATTCTCCAAGACGCCGGAGAAGAGCGCGCCGCCGACATTATCGACAAGCTCCGAGGCTACGCCCGGCGCCGCGGCGTGGATCTCAAGTTCTCGGCCAGCACGCCTTACGTCAATACCATCTCCCCCGAGGACGAAGTCGAGTATCCCGGCGACGTGGAGATCGAACGCCGCCTGAGCGCCATCATCCGCTGGAATGCCATGGCCATGGTGACGCGCGCCAACAAGCGCGATGACGGCATCGGCGGACACATCTCCACCTATGCCTCCTCCAGCCACCTGATGGAAGTAGCCTTCAACCACTTCCTGCGAGCCCATAGCAAGGACGCACGGGGGGACCAGATCTTCTTCCAGGGTCACGGCTCGCCCGGCATCTACGCCCGCTCCTTCCTGGAAGGACGCCTGAGCGAAGACCAACTGATCAACTTCCGCCGCGAACTCCAGCCCGAGGGCGGCCTGTCGTCCTACCCCCACCCTTGGCTGATGCCCGATTACTGGGAGTTTCCCACGGTGTCGATGGGACTGGCTGCCATCATGGCCATCTATCAGGCCCGCTTCAACCGCTATCTGCACAACCGCGGACTCAAAGACACATCGGCCAGCCGCGTGTGGAGTTTCATGGGAGACGGCGAGATGGACGAGCCCGAATCGCTGGGCCAACTGACCCGGGCCTCGCGCGAAAAGCTCGACAACCTCATCTTCGTCATCAACTGCAACCTTCAGCGTCTGGACGGGCCGGTCTACGGCAACGGCAAGATCATTCAAGAGCTGGAAGGCGTCTTCCGCGGGGCGGGCTGGCGCGTCATCAAGTGCATCTGGGGATCGGGCTGGGACGAGTTGCTGGCCAAGGACGACCAAGGCCTGCTCGTCCAGCGCATGGGACAGGTGCTGGACGGCGACTACCAGAAATTCAGCGTGGAGTCGGGAGCTTTCCTGCGCGAGAAGTTCTTCGGCGCCGATCCCAGGCTGCTGGAGATGGTGGAGGACTACTCCGACGACCAACTGCGCGACCTGGGTCGGGGCGGTCATGACTTGGTCAAGATCTACAACGCCTACAAGTCGGCCACCGAGTCCGACGGACGTCCGGTGGCCATCCTGGCCAAGACCGTCAAAGGACACGGACTGGGGGCCGCCGCGGCGGGCAAGAACATCGCCCACCAGCAAAAGAAGCTCAACGCCGACCAAGCCCGCGAGTACCGCGACGCCCTGGGAATGCAAGACGACATCCCCGACGACAAGGTGGCCGAGCTTCCCTTCCTCAAGCCTGATGAAGACAGCAGCATCATCCAATACCTCAAAGAGAGGCGCCAGGAGCTGGGAGGTCCGCTGCCGCGCCGCGAGGTCGACTGCCCCACCCTCGAAGCGCCCGGAGACGACTTCATCAAGCCCTTCGCCGAAGGCACCAAGGACCGCGAGGTGTCGACCACCATGGCCTTCGTCAACGTCCTGCGCAACCTGCTGAATGACAAGCAACTGGGCAAGTTCGTCGTGCCTGTCGTGCCCGACGAAGCCCGTACTTTCGGTATGGAGGCCCTCTTCTCGAAGTTCGGCATTTACTCCTCGGTGGGTCAGAATTATGAGCCGGTGGATAAGGGCAGCCTGATGTACTACAAAGAGGCGGTCGACGGACAGATTCTGGAAGAAGGGATCACCGAGGCGGGAGCCATGTCCTCTTTCATCGCAGCAGGAACCGCTTTTTCCACCCACGGCGTTCCAGCGATTCCCTTCTACATTTTCTATTCCATGTTCGGCCTTCAGCGCATTGGAGACCTGGCCTGGGCGGCCGGCGACATGCGCTGCCGGGGGTTCCTGGTGGGCGGAACGGCGGGCCGCACGACTCTGAACGGCGAAGGACTCCAACATGAAGACGGGAACAGTCACCTGCTGGCCTATCCCTATCCCTCCCTCAAATGCTATGACCCGGCTTTCGCCTACGAACTGGCCGTGATCGTGCGCGACGGCATCCGCCGCATGTACAAGGAACAGGAGGACGTCTTCTACTATCTGACGGTGGAAAACGACAACTATGCCATGCCTCCCATGCCCCAAGAGGAGGGCGTGGAGGAAGGCATCCTCAAGGGCGTCTACCGTTTCCGCAAGTCGGAAAAAGAGCCCGGCGAGAAAGGCAAGAAGGCTCATCTGCTGTCGGCTGGCGCCATCATGAACAGCGCCCTCAAGGCGGCCCAGGTGCTGGAGGACGACTACGGCGTCTCGGCCGACGTGTGGAGCCTGACGTCCTGCAAGGAGCTCTACCGCGACGGCATGGCCCACGAGCGCTATAACCTGCTCCATCCCCAGCAAGAGCACGGCGTCCCCTACCTCACTCAGGCCTTCTCGGGCCAGGAGGGCGTGGCCGTGGCCTCCACCGACTACGTCAAAGCCATGCCCGAGTCCATCTCGCGCTGGATGCCGCTGCCCTTCCACTGTTTGGGAACCGACGGCTTCGGACGCAGCGAATCGCGCGAAGCTCTGCGGGAGTTCTTCGAGGTAGACTACCGCTGGATCACCCTGGCGGCGTTGACGCTCCTGGCTCAAGAGAAGACAATCGAGTGGGATGTGGTCAAGAAGGCCATTCAAGACCTGGAGATCGACACCGACAAGGACGATCCCCTCAATCATTAAGCACCCCTTTATCCAAAGGCGGCTGGATTCTAGATATGAGCGATTTCAAACTCCCGGAACTGGGCGAGGGCATCGAACAGGGAACAGTGGTTAGCATCATGGTCTCCAAGGGGGACCGGGTCGAGGTCGACCAGCCGCTGATGGAACTGGAAACCGACAAGGCCGTCATGGAAGTCCCATCCTCGATGGCCGGCTCGGTGGAGGAGATCCTGGTCAAGGAGGGCGACGAGCCCAAGGTGGGCCAAGTGGTCTTCAAGATTGACGAAAGCGGCAAGGCGACTGACGAGGATGAAGGCCGGAAAGACCAAGAGGAAGGCGCAGACGCAGCCGAAGACGAGGGCAAAGAAGAGAAAGAGTCGGCTGCCGAAAAGGAAGCTGCAACAAAAGAGGCGGACGACAAGGCCGAAGCACCCTCCGGCGGACGCCGGCAAGGCTTCGAGCCGGTCAAGAGCAATCTGGTTCCGGCCGCCCCTTCCGTGCGCCGGCTGGCCCGCGAGCAGGGCGTCGACATTTCCCAGATTCAGGGATCGGGGCCGCTGGGACGCATCTCCGAGTCCGACGTCATCAGCTACGCCCAAGGCGTGCGCCGTCCCGCCGCGGCTGGAGCGCCGGCTCCTTCGCTGCCCGACTTCAGCCAATGGGGCCAGGTGGAAACCGAGAAGTTCTCCAACGTGCGCCGGGCCACCGCCAAGGCCATGGCCAATGCCTGGACGCAGATCCCTCACGTGACCCAGCATGACAAGGCCGACATCACCGATCTGGAAAAGCTGCGCAAACGCTACGGCGGTCAGGCCGAGAAAGAGGGCGCCAAGCTGACGGTCACCGCCATTCTGCTCAAAATCCTGGCGGCGGCGCTCAAGGAGTTCCCGCACTTCAACGTCTCCATCGACCCTGAGGAAGAAGTCATCTACCGCAAGCAGTACATCCACCTGGGCGTGGCGGTCGATACTCCTCGTGGACTGCTGGTGCCGGTGATCCGTGATGCCGACCAGAAGGGCATCATCGAGATCGCCGTGGAACTGGGAACGATGGCCGAAAAAGCCCGGGAAGGCAAGGTCGCCTTGGAGGACATGAAGGGCGGATGCTGCACCCTGACCAATCTGGGCGGCATTGGAGGCACTTCCTTCACGCCCATCGTCAACTGGCCGGAGGTGTGCATTTTGGGCGTATCGCGGGGCAGCAAAGAAGCCGTCTGGCAGGACGGCCAATGGGTCCCACGTCTGATGATGCCTCTCTCGCTCTCCTACGACCACCGCATCATAGACGGCGCCGACGCCGCCCGCTTCCTGCGCTGGATCTGCGAGGCCCTGGAAGAACCCTTCGTGCTGGCACTGTGAGGAGTCTTATGAGAAAGCTGCTGACCATTGCTTTAACCTGTCTACTCGGTCTCCCGGTCCTTGTCGCTCAGGAGGACGATGCCGGCAAGAGCATGGAGGGCCGACAACTCAAGGAGCAGCAGCGGTTCTCCGACCACTCCGTCACCATCGGGGGAGAGGTGATCGATTACCGGGCCAGGGCCGGCACCCTTGTGCTCAAAGAGGAGGACGGCACGCCTCGGGCCGAGGTCTTTTTCGTGGCCTACACGCGGACGGGCGTCGAGGACGACTCCCAGCGTCCCGTCACCTTCACCTTCAACGGCGGACCGGGATCGTCATCGGTTTGGCTGCACCTGGGCGGCGTGGGCCCCAAGCGCGTCCGCATGGATGAGGACGGCTTCATGCTGGCTCCTCCAGGCGGACTGGCCGACAATCCCTACAGTTGGCTCGACCTCAGCGACTTAGTCTTCATCGACCCCGTTTCGACCGGCTTCTCGCGGGCCCCGGACGATGAGAAAGCCAAGGACTTCCACGGACTGCGCGAAGACATCGCCTCGGTGGGCGAGTTCATCCGCCTCTACTGCGTCCGCTTCGACCGCTGGGACTCGCCCAAGTTCCTGGCCGGGGAGAGCTACGGAACCACCCGAGCCGCCGGGCTCTCCAGCTACCTCCAGCAGCAATTCGGGATGTACCTGAACGGCATCGTCCTGGTCTCCAGCATCCTCAACTTCCAGACCGTCGACTTCGGTCCCGGCAACGACCTGCCCTACCTGCTTCACTTCCCCACCTACACCGCCACGGCCTGGTACCATCAGCGGCTGCCGTCCCAGCTTCAGAGCCTTTCGCTGCGCGAAGTCCTCGACCGCTCCGAGGCCTTTGCCCTGGGCGACTACGCCGCCGCCTTGCTGCAAGGCGACCAACTTCCTCCGGACCAGCGCAATCAAATCGCTCAGCGCGTAGCCGAGTTCACCGGTCTGACCCGCGAGTTCATCCTGCAAAATAAGCTGCGCCTGCCTCTGGGACGCTTCACCAAAGAACTGCTGCGGGATCAGGAACGCACCGTAGGACGCCTGGACAGCCGCTTTAAAGGCATTGACCGCGACTCGGGTGGAGAGCGCTACGAATACGATCCCAGCTATGCCGCCATCCAGGGCCCCTTTTCAGCGGCACTGAAGAGCTACGTGCGCGAGGAACTGCTCTACCCCAGCGACCTGCCCTACGAGATCCTGACCGGACGCGTCCGCCCCTGGAACTTCGGCGATTTCGAGAACAGCTACGTCGACGTGGGCGAGGACCTGCGCCAAGCCATGACCCAGAATCCCTTTCTGCGCGTCTTCGTGGCCAACGGCTACTACGACTTCGCCACCCCCTATTTCGCCACCGCGTACACCTTTTCCCACCTGGGACTGGATCCCGACCTGCGCGGCAACGTTGAGATGGGCTACTACGAGTCGGGCCACATGATGTACATCCACGAGCCTTCCCTGCGCCAGCTCAAGTCCGACGTGGCGGAATTCTATGCCCGAGCTTTGCAGCAATAAAGCCAAGGCCTCCACACCCCGATAAGGAAAAGTAAGCAGTCGGATTCAGAGCGCGTGCCGTCCTCCCCGGACGGCGGACCCGAATCCGGCCGGCGAGGG
>DATIPO010000071.1:0-17655 GCA_035471925.1 Acidobacteriota bacterium | reverse complement strand
GGTTGAGTGATTCGCCTGAAGTGCCCTGAGCAGTGCTTTCTTGCGTTTTGACTCCAGAAATTGCCTGAAGATGGCTCCGGCTGCGGTGGAGATGAGGCCGATGCCGGCGGCCGGCGGCCGGCTTTGATCGGAGATGGCCAGGGCCGCCTTGGCTGCGTCGGCGTTGATGTTCTTGGACATCTCATCGAACTCCTGCTGGCTGAGCAGGTCGGGCGAGGCCAGTTGCAGCAAGGCTGAGGCGTATTCAGAAACGACGCCCGTGGCGTCCACCACTCTGGCGCGGAAGCGCTGGGCGGTCAGAAAGAGGGGCAAATCCTCGGATTGATAGTTGAAGGCGTCGGAAGGATCGGGCTGAAGCAGCAGGTCCTGAGCCTTGGAGGGATCTTGGGTGGCATCGGCCAAGAATCGCGCCTGGGCGTCTCCGGCGCCGACCTTGAGCGCGTTCTCTACGTTGGTCTGGAGGCTCTGGGTGTTTTTGGCGAATTGCTCAAAGGGTCCGCTGCGCACCGAGGCGCAGGCCGAAAGGAAGATCAGCAAGCCGCCGAGCAGAACAGGCAGTCCGAGTCCGCGAGTGTTTAGATGAAAGGCGGACCGGGACGCGGCTCCCGGCCCCACGTCGCAAGGACGAGCGTCCTGGGCGGTCGGGACACCCGCCGAGTTGCGTTGCAGTTTACGGCAATCGCTGATGCCGGTGTTGTTGGTCCTGGTGCTGGGTTTGGGGCTGCCGATCCTGGGGCTGGTCATTTGGCCTGCTCCTCTTGCAGAGACTTGATAGTACGAATCGTATCCCGGCCCCCGCAGCCGGTCAAGAGCGCGCCAGTGCCGTCCAAGGTCCCGCAGTGGATCTGGCGGGACGGCTTCAAGAGGCTTGGGCACCGTCTTCCCCCAGCAGGACCTTCAGCGTCTCCAAGAAAAAGTCGGCGTCCGGGCGGTCGAAAGGCAGAGGGGGACGCAGTTTGAGGACGTTGTGCTGGGGGCCGTCGATCCCCGTGAGGATGCCGTTCTGGCACAGCCGGTTGCTCAGATAGGTTGCTTGACGGGCACCTGGAGTGCGCTCTTGAGGGTCGTCCACCAACTCGATTCCCCGAAAAAGGCCCAGGCCGCGGACGTCTCCCAGGACGGGGAATTCGGATTGCAGTTGGGTGAGGCCCTCGTGCAGATAGAGTCCCATGCGTTGGGCGTGCTCTTGCAGGCTGTCTTCTTGGATGATCCGCAGCACCTCCAGCGCCACGGCGCAGGAGACGGTATTGCCGCCGTAGGTGGAGAAGAACTCCATGCCGGTGTCAAAGGAGGCGGCGATTTCGGGCGTGGTGATCACAGCCGCCAGGGGATGTCCGTTGGCGATGGGCTTGCCCAGGGCGACGATGTCGGGCACCACGTCCTGGGTCTGAAAGCCCCACATGTGGGTGCCCACGCGTCCGAAGCCCACCTGGACTTCGTCGGCGATGCATACTCCTCCCGCCTCGCGCACCAGCCGGTAGGCCTGCTTGAGGTAGCCGCGGGGCAGGACGATCTGGCCTCCGCAACTGGGGATGGACTCGATCATGAAGGCGCACAGGCCTCGGCCTCGGCCGCGGATCTCCTCGATCAGCGGCTGTAGGAAGGCGGCGTAGCGGCGTCCCGTCTCGGGGTCCTCGCGGTCGGCCCGGATGAGGCCCCGGAAGGTGTCGGGCAAGGGGGCTTTGTGGACCCACTCGGGCAGTCCCCGCCCTCCCGGTCCTTCGGCTTTGTAGGGGCTGATGTCGATGAGGGTGGTGGTGTGTCCGTGGTAGGCCCCGTCCGAAACGATGAGGTCGTGTTGCCCAGTGTGAGCGCGGGCCAGGCGCAGGGCCAGTTCGGTGGCCTCGCTGCCGGACGCCGTGAAGTAGCAGACTTTGAGCGGCTCGGGGAAAGTGGCGGCCAGCCGTTCGGCATAGCGGACGGTGCTTTCGTTGAGGTAGCGGGTGTTGGTATTGAGCAGCGCCATCTGGCGGCATCCCGCCTCTACCACGCGCGGATGACTGTGACCCACATGGGGCACGTTGTTGTAGATATCGAGGTAGCGGCGTCCCTGAGCGTCGTAGAGGTACTGTCCGGCGCCCCGGACGATGTGCAGGGGACGCCGGTAGGCCAGGCTGAGATTGGGCCCCAGAAGCCTCCTGCGGCGGGCCAGCAAATCGTCGGAGGCCGCCTGTTGGATAGGATTCAATCCCGAAACCCCGACCAATAGGTTGGGATCGGGGCAGATCGACATCCACGCCTCTCGTTGCGAGGGGTAGGCAGAACCGCTTTCCAAAGTGTTCTGCACCGGGAACCCGTTGCTCGACCAAGCCTCGTCAACCGGGAGACGGCCGGAGTCGTCGCGGCCATCCCGCGTTCGAGGGTCTCCGATCTCAAGGTCGGCCCAATCCAGGCACAATTGGACCTGAAGGCTTCCCGAGGGACCGACTTGCCCCAGGACTCCGCCGGCGCCAATCTCGGTTGGATCGGCTGGCTTTTTCCGCAGACCTCGATATAGCGAGAAAAAGCGCTCCCCGCCAGACGTGCGGTGCTCCACAATGAGGGGTTCATTCAGCCGCTGCCGCCGTCCGGGCAACGGTGTATGCACCTGCGATCCAGGAGTAGCGAAGATCTCGATTCCGAGTTGGACGCTGGGCCACTCCCGTCCTTGGAAGGACTGTCGAGCCAGATCCTCATCCCGCGCGGGCCGGACTTCGCCATAGCCGGCCACCGCGATGGAGAATCGGCCAGCCCTGCCCTGTGCCGCGCCCGGGGGCGTCGACGCCGTATCCTCGCGAGTCCGCCGCTGGTGCGCATCTGTTTTCTCGGGGCCAGCTTCCTCGCCTTTCGGGAGGTCTGGATGAGCTGGGTGGTCTGGAAGGGGAGACGGCAGGTCACCGCGCTCAGCCTTGGCGGTCGGGGCGATGCGCCAGTCTTGAGGCCGCGGACTCCAAAACTCGAGACGCGGACTGGCGACGCTCAGGTCCCGGATGCACGCCCGGCTCAGATCGCATTCGCTCCCCAACAGCGGACTCAGGCTGGCGCCCTGGCGGCGCAGCCATCGGGTGACGGCCGGCTGGCGCGGGTGTGGCGTAAAGCCGCAAGCTGCCCTGAGCCGGCAGAGGACGAGCCCCTGCGAAACGTCCCGCAGGCGCTCGAGCATCTCCCAGGCCGGACGTTCGCTGACCGTGATGTAGTCGTCCTCGGGATGGCGCTTCTTGAGCAGCGCCGAATTGACGACGCTCACGCAAAGCCGCGTTAGAACCAGCGGAAAGAGCACCTCCACTTCTTCCTCCAGCAGGGGCAGCACGGAATGATAGCCGTGCGTTACCCGGCAGGCGGTTTCAATAGGATGCGGCTTGTCGAGGATGGCGTAGGCAAGCGCTATCGCCAAGTCGCATACTGTAGCCGTGCACGTGGCGTCCCCGAAATCGATGAGAGCGCTCACGCGAGCATCGTAGCCATGCCCGGACACCAGAATGTTGTAGTCGTTGGCGTCGCCGTGGATGACGCTGCGCCGCAGTCCTTCAAGGCGCGGCTGGATGCCGTCGCGGAAGTGCTGCAAATGGCTCTCCACAAGCTTCCGCCGCGAGGGTCGCCGAACGGCCTCGAGGTGTTCGCCGATCCACTGGGGACGCGCCAAGTCCCACTTCAGCCGGCGCTCCATCATGGGGTGGGTCAAGTCCTGCAAGGCTTGGTCGACGCGAGCCAGGGAGGCTCCCAGGCTTTCCAGCAGATCTCCTCCATGGGGACGCACTTCGACCAGCAGGCGTCCGGGCAGGAAGTCCATCAGGCGGACCAGCCGGGGACGTCCTTGCGGGTCGCGCGCGTGGCCCAGCGGATCCCCGTCCAGCGTGGGGTGGACGGTCTGCACGCCGACGGGGCCGGTCCTGCCCTTGAGATGCTGCAGCAGGGCGTCTTGAAACTCCAGCAGTTCGGCCTCTTCGCCGGGCGGGGAGATCTTCAGCAGGCAGTCCCGTCCGCTCTCATCGCGCAGCCTGAAATTGTCGTCGCGCTCTCCGGCCAGCGGCCGCGTCTCAGCCTTGATCCCGTAGAGTTCTCGAGCCACCGTCTCAGCCCACTTCGCCTGCTCGTGCATGTCCTGATCTTCGCCAATGCAGCCCGCTCGCGCAAACGCGCCTTCTCACATGAAGATCAGCCGGGTCATTAGCGGGCGGGCTGGTCCAGATTCTGGTGAAGCTCCCTGAGAAGGGGAGCCAGATGCGGTTTCAGGGCCTCGTAGAAAGCCCGATGGCCGGCGGGATTCCAGTGCATGTCGCCACGCGGGAGGTAGAGGTCCTGAGAGCGCTGACGGTGGAAGGCCTTCATCGAAGACGTCGGATCCCAGCAGGTGAGCTTGAGGCGGCGGCACTCGCCAAGGATGAGTTGATTGGGTTTCATGAGGTCGAAGTGATCGCGGCGCAGGCGATAGCGGGAGACGGTCCGGCTCCAATCGCGGTCTTGCACTTGAAAGCGCTGGGGCGCCAGCACTATGACCAGGCCGACCGGCGAGCCACGGAAGAGTTCCTCCAGCATGGAAAGCACTTTGAAGTGCCGCTCATAGGCTAGGGCAATCTGGGGAGGCGGCTCTTTGGGAAACAGGCCCAAGCCGTTGACGGGGTCGAAGAGACGAAGCTGGCCCGAGTACCAACTTCCGATTCCAGGGTCGTCTCCCAAGGCCAGGCGGACCAGCGCCGATTGGGGCCATTTGAACGAGGGTTCAGGACTTCGATGTTTGGAGGGAAATATCAGCTTCTCCAACCCGTGACTGAAGCCAACGGGCTCAGGGTGAAGTACGGCATAGTCTTCAAAAATGTCATTGCCCAGGGTTATCTCCAGCAACACCAGGTGGGGATTCCAGGCCATTCCGTAGTCGCGCAGGTATCGATGGGCGTGGAATGTGGTCTCGGTGCAGGCCACCAGGACTTCAGTGGAGCCCATCTCGCGCGAGGCCCAATTCTGCAGCAAGCGGGAATAGGTGTGATCTTGTCCAATCCTGTAGCCGACCGCGAAGGAATCGCCCAGGGACAGGATGCGCAAGGTCCCTGTGGGAGGCTGCCGCGCAAACTCCTTGACGTTGCGAAAGCCCTGACTGTTGTTTTTCCAGGTGACGGTTCCGCCCAGCCCGTCGACCACTTGGCCCTCAAAGCTAGGTTTGAGAAAGCCTCCGGGACCTAGAGTCGGACTCGGCGCCCAAGTGTCCCCGTAATCGGCTGCCGTGGCATCGAGGTGGCTCCAGCTTTCCGCCCGACGGGCCAGCCACTCGGCGGCTGCCAGCGAAAGAATGAGCGAGAGGCCCAACAGGAGGACGCGCAGGGTCCACAGGGTGCTGCGTTTCATGGCTGACGCCAAAGACCCATGCTCGCCGCTGACTCGCGGATGGGGGGAAATGAGAGTAGATCATCGCTCATCGACATGCCCACAGTATATCAACCTCGATAACGGCTGATGACCGACGCGGGCTTCATCGCCGTCATTCCCGGCTTCTCCATTCACGAGGAACTCGGCCTCTTCGTCGAGGCAGGACTGACGCCCTACCAGGCGTTGCGGGCGGCCACCTTCAAAGCCGCTTCCTTCGCCGGCGCACTGGACGAATTCGGCACCCTTCGGCAGGGACGGCGAGCCGATCTCTTGCTGCTGGAGGCCAACCCGTTGGAAGATGTGGCTCACGTGCGCCAACGGGCAGGCGTGATGGTGCGGGGACGCTGGCTCTCCGAAGCCGAATTGCAGCGCCGATTGGAGGAGTTGGCCGAGTCCTTTGGGCAGTCAGCGGCGGCCGCTGGTCAGTCTCAGGCCATTGCCGATCAATTCAGCGTCCCCGGCCACCGCCACTAGCCGCACTGCATGAGGCTTAAACCCAGCATGAAAGCCGTTGATGAAGTGTTGGAGACGAACGAGTCGTTGTCGTCATGCCCTCGTCATCGACAAAGGAGCTGCGAGTCTTTCGGGTGTTGAAATGAGGCCATGTCCTCACGTTTGCCCTTCAGCCCAGGCGTCCTACTCGGCGTGGAGGGCGTCGCGGGGGTCGACGCCTAGGGCCCGGCGGGCCGGGACGTAGCAGGCGGCCAGAGCCACCAGCATCAAGATCAGCGAGGTAAAGGTCAGGGTCAGCGGATCCCCAGCCGAGACGTTGAAGAGGAGGCTCTCCACGAAACGCCCCAGTACCAGCGCGCCCGCGAGTCCCAGGACGCAGCCCAGCAGAACCATGCCCAGGCCTTGCCCCAGCACCAGGCGCAGGATGTCCCCGCTCTGGGCGCCCAGAGCCCGGCGGACGCCGATCTCCTGCGTCCGCTGGCCCACCAGCAAGGCCATGACACCGGTGACACCGGCGGCAGTGATGAGCAGGGCCAGCAGCGAGAGCATTCCGGTGAGGACGGTGGTCAGACGCGCCGGAGCCACCGAGTCAGCCCGGATCTCTTCAAGGGTCTGCACCGAGTCCACGGTCTGGTCGGGGTCGATTTCCCGCACTTTGGCAATCACGCTCTGGGCCAGCGCGCTGGGGTCCCCCGCTGTCCGCAGCACCAGCCGTGACGAGAAGGGCGCCTGGGCGAAGGGCACGTAGATTTCGTCCGCCGGCGCCTTCTCCAAGCCGTACTGGCGGATGTCGCCGATGATGCCCACGATGCTCACCCAATCGCCTCCCATGGAGGACGCGATGCGCTTCCCGACGGGATCTTCGTCGGGAAAGTGGCGTCGGGCCAGCGAATGAGTGATCAGGGCCACCGGCGTGGCTTGGGCATCGTCTGCAGCGTTGAAGAAGCGTCCTTTGACCAGCGGGATGCCCACCGTCCGAAAGTAGTCGGGGGACGCGAAGCTGTGAGTGGCAATGCGGGGCGTATTGCTCTCCTGGCGTCCCTCGATTCTGAACTCGTGGCTCATGCCCTGTTGCTGATTGAGGGGGACGGTGCTCACCAGTCCGGCCGAGACCACCCCGGGCAGCGCCTGGACCTCCTCGACCACTTCTTCCATGAAAGCCTTTCGGGCGTTCCGCATGCCGTCAGGACTTTGGGCGAATTTGGTGAAGTTCATCCCGATGCGCATCGAGAGCACTTGTTCGGGCTTGAAGCCGGCGTCCACCTGCTGAAGCTTGACGAAGCTTCGCACCATCAGTCCGGCGCCGGCCAGCAGCACCAGCGAGACGCCGACTTGAGCCACGACCAAAACCTGACGCAGCCGCTGCTTGCCGCGGGAGGAAGAGGAGCGGGTGCCGTCGCTGAGCGCTTTCTGAAGGTCTTGGCGCGGCTGCAGGGCCGGCAGAGCGCCGAAAACGAGTCCGGCGGCCAGCGAAACCACGAGTGTGAAGAGCAGCACGGTGGCGTCGATTCCGATCTCTCCGGCGCGGGGCGTGAAGCGGGCTGCGAAGTCGACCAGCAGATCGAGTCCGGCATAGGCTGTCAACAGCCCCAACAGGCCCCCGCAAAGGGCCACCAGAGAGGACTCGGTAACCATCTGTGCCAGAAGGCGCAGGCGTCCGGCACCCAGGGCCGAGCGCAAGGCCATCTCCCGTTCCCGGCGCAGCAGCCGCGACAGCGACAGATTAGCCACGTTAGCGCAGGCGATCAGCAGCACCAGGCCCGAAGCCGCCAGCAGGATTAGGAAGGTGGGGCGGGCTTCGCGCGTCAGTTCGTCCTTGAGCAGAGAGGTGCGGGCCGAGAATCCCGCTTCGGGAGGATAGCTGTCGGGGTGCTGGGAGGCCATGCGCCGGGCCGTGGAACCCACCTCGTGACCGGCGTGCTCGACCGAGGCGTCCTCCTTCAAGAGGGCGAAAACCTGCATCATGCGGGCGTTGCGGTTGTCGATGAATCCTTGGCTGGAGCGGGTGGGGCAATGGGAGGTGGGCATGTAGACGTCATTGTCGCGAGGGTACTGGGGCAAGGGCGGCAGCACTCCCACCACTTCGTGAATGTTGTCGTTGACTTTGAAGGTCTTGCCGATGATGTCGGGATCGCTTCCCAGGCGCCCCGCCCAGTAATCGTAGCTGAGCACCAGGATGGGTGGAGTTCCCGGCGCGTCCTCGCCTTTGAGGAAAGTGCGTCCCTTGAAGGCTTCCACGCCCAGCACGTCGAAGAAGTTGGCGGATACGACTCCGGTCCGCACCCGGTGAGGTTCCTGATCGCCCCAGATGACGAATCCCATGGAGTGGTATTCCACCACCTCCGCCAAGGTTTGGACCTGCTCCCGATAGTCCTCGATCTCCTTGACCGAGAAGGGCATCGACTGAGTTCCGCCCCGGTTGGTTTCCTGGTGGAGGATGACGATGCGTTCGTCTTCGGCATAGGGAAGCGGTTGAAGCAGGACGCCGTTGACGATGCTGAAGATGGCCGTATTGGCCCCGATCCCCAGAGCCAATGTCAGAACCGCCAGAAGCGTGAAGGCAGGAGTCTTGCGAAGCGTCCGCAGTGCGAAGCGCAGGTCCTGTAGAAATGTCTCCATCAAATGCACACCTCTCGTCCGCGGGCTCCGGGGGGTGGAGCCGGCCTTCTCCCAAGCAGTCCACAGGATACGTCATTTTATTTTTTAACACAAGTGAAAATATACGAGAGGCCGGACCGCGGGCCCGCGGTCCGGCGTTCGATTATTGGCTCGAGGAGTGAGCCTTGAGGGCCCGGCCGATGTATTCCCACAAAGCTTCGTCGACCGGCATGTCATGCTTTTGCAGCAGCCTGGGGCCACCTTCGGCTTGGTACATATTGGCCAAAGACTGCTCGATGTCGGCTTGGCCGCCGGTGAATTCGGCGATCAGTGCCTGGTACTTGGAGACGGCCTGGGAAAGCTCATCGCTTTCGGGCGCGACTCCTTGAGAGCGGGCCTCCTCAAACTTTTGGAAGAGTTCGACCCACTCCCTTTGAACCTCCTCGATGCGCTCCTGGCCGATGGCCTGGCCGCGCTTCTTCAGGCGTTGGAGCTGTTCCGGGGTGTAGTAGTTCTCAATCATGCTCATAACCTCCATTGTGTCCAAGAACTGGTCCACCGAGACGTCCTGGTTGGTGCGCAGCAGGTCGGCCATAGCGCTCAGCCGCTGCAAAAGCAACTGCTGGCGTTCGACCTGTCGGCGGACACGTTCAATGTGCATTTCCAGCACGCGAAGAGGTGAGTAGTCGGATTGGTCCAAGCACTGGCGGATCTCCTCCAGCGACATCCCCAACTGCTGCAGCGAGCGGATTCGGTAAAGTCGAGCTAAGTCGTCTTTGCCGTAGAGCCGATGGCCTCCTTCGCTTCGATAAGAGGCCGCGAGCAGCCCGATCTCGTCGTAGTAGTGCAGGGTGCGGACAGTGACTGCCGTCCGCTGGGCGAGCTCTCCGATTCTCAACAAACGCATACCGGTTTTCTCCAGGCCCCGAGGGCACAAAAATCGCCGTCAAGGGCCGGTTCGAAAATGGAGGCTAAGCCGTCACGTAACGTGAGGTTCAAGGAAAAAAATCAAAAACGGGAAAATTATTTCTTGCGCCGGGTGAAGGCCAGACCCGACCAGACGGCGTCGATCGCGCAGATCTTGAAGTCGACCAGTCCCTGAGCCAGTCCGCTCTCACGCACAACCGTCTGGGTCACGTCGGTCTTGACGCCCGAGGCTTTCTTGGGCCAGGCGATCCACAGGCGCTGGAAATCGTCCCGGGCGGCGACCTTGGGGAGTTTGCCCTTGAAACGGGAGGCCGAATCCACAAACCAGACGATCAGATCGCAGTGGCCCTGCATGCGCCGGCGCAGCGCGACGTCTTCGGGAAGGCTGCCCAAGGTGGCCCGGAATCCCTCGGGAGCGCCCGAAAGGGCTACCGTCATGCCCGGCTTGATGCCCAGCTTCTTGGGCAAGGGAGTCCCGGAATAACCCGCCAGGACCGATTCGGGAACAACCGGATCCCGGGGAGGATTGCTCATGGCCCGGCGCACCGCCTCACCGATCTCTTTCCAGCGGCAGTAGGCGGCATCGGGCAGGGACTTTTTGACCTGGCTCACCTTGGAAGCGCTGCCGCCCACGAAGATCAGAGGGACCGAACGGGTGGCGGGGCTTTGGCGCAGATGCAAGGCCAAGTCACGTCCCTGGGATGGAAGCCTGCTCAGGTCGATCACCACGGCGTGAGGCGGATTCTGGCGCATCTTGCGCAGCAGCGTCTGACCCTGTTCCAGGTCGGTGAATTCGACGGCAAAGCCTTCGTCTTGGAGACGGGCGACCCGCTCCATTAGTTCGTCAGCCTTCCAGTGGATCAGTCGGATTTTCTTCATGGCAGCGCGATTTATGGCAGACTCCCTAGCTTGAGGAAGCGGCCCAGAACGAGTACCGTCAACATTTTAACCGGGCCAGCTTATCGAGAGTCGACGGTCTGAAGCAAGGAATTTTGTAGGGCATGGAGCATACCGTCAATTTTTATCCGCTCCTGGTGGTGACTCTGCTGGCCGTGGCGGTGCCGGTGGTGCTGCAGCGCCTGCGCGTCCCCATCATCGCCGGCGAGATCCTAGCCGGCATTATCGTGGGGCCGACGGTGTTCGACCTGCTGGGAGGCGATCCTAATCCATGGCTGGAGTTTCTCAAGCTCTTCGGGTTCGTCTACCTCATGTTCCTGTCGGGGCTGGAAATCGACTTCGATCTTCTAGCCGGTCAAACCGAGAGCAAGGTTGAAAAGGGCCTCAAGCGCCTGACCGGCACCCCTCTCAAGGCCGGCTTGCTCTTTTTTTCCTTGACCCTGGTGCTTTCCATGGGCTGCTCCCTGTGGCTGATCTGGGAAGGCTATGGACGCGACCTGGTCATCATGAGCCTGATCTTCTCCACCACTTCCTTGGGCGTAGTGATGCCTGTCCTCAAGGAACGGGAACTGACTTTCACCGACCTCGGCCAGTACATCCTGGTGGCGTCGGTGGTGGGCGACTTCGCCACCGTCTTTCTGGTCAGCGCTTACGTGACGGTTTACACGGCGGGATTGAGTTTCGAGGTTATGCTCATCCTGGTGCTGTTGGCGGCCACCTTCCTGGTCTACCGTCTGGCTCACGTATCGCGCCGCCACCTGCCTCTGGAAAGGCTCGTGGAAGAACTCTCCCATGCCACCGGTCAGCTCGACATCCGCGGATCGCTGGCACTGGCCGTGGTCTTCATCGCCTTGGCCCAAGGACTGGGAGTTGAAGTCATTCTGGGAGCCTTTTTGGCCGGGGCCATCGTCTCTCTCCTTTCTGAAGAGCACGGATCAGAGCTGCGTCCCAAACTCAACGCGCTGGGCTACGGCTTCTTCATTCCCATCTTCTTCATCATGGTGGGCGTGGACTTCGACATCCAAGCCCTGATGGACTCGCCCGAAGGGCTGGCGGCGGTTCCCATCTTCATCTTCATCGCCTTTGCCGTGAAGATGCTGGCCGCCTTCGTTTACCGTTTGCGTTTTTCCTGGCGCGAGGTCATCGGCATCGGTTCGCTGACCTCGGCCCGCCTCAGCCTCATCATCGCCGTGGCGGCCGTGGGAGTGAACCTGGGCGCCCTGTCGGAGGCCATGAATTCGGCCATCATCCTGCTCTCGTTGGTGACGGTGGTGCTGGCGCCCTTGATTTTCAACCGCCTTATCCCGGCCGCTCCTCACAGCCGCAACCACATCATCATCGCGGGGTCGCCGCCTCAGGCCCGCGTCCTGGCCCAGCGGCTGGCGGAAAGGCGGGAGCCGGTCATCGTCGTCACGGCCAATCCCACCTTCGTGGAAGAGGCGCTGAAGGCCGGCATCGACACCATTCAAGTGGAACCTGGAGAACATGCCAAAGGACTGGCCAAGGCCCGTCCTGACGAAGCCACCGCCCTGGTCTGCATGTTGGAGGACGAGGACGCCCTGGAACTGCTGGCCCCCAAAGCCCGCCGCGAACTGGGGATTCCCACCGTGATCGCGTACGTACAGGACCGCGAGAGGGCCGAGCGGCTGCGCTCTCAGGGAGTGAAGATCGTCG
Organism: Acidobacteriota bacterium; assembly: GCA_035471925.1. Classification (GTDB taxonomy): domain Bacteria; phylum Acidobacteriota; class UBA6911; order RPQK01; family DATIPO01; genus JANQFM01. The sequence goes on along the minus strand of DATIPO010000071.1, from coordinate 5,766 downwards.
ATCCCACCTTTTCGCTGATCGTCATCCTGGAGGCCATGGTCCGCCATCCCCAGGCCTTCTCTCTGCTCACCGATTTCGACACCGAGCGCGACGTCAGGGTGGTGCGCATGTCCAATCCGTCCTTGGAGGGACGCCGCCTGGGAGAGGTCACGCTCCCCGGGGACGCTCTGGTGCTGGTGGTGGACCGTGATGCCGAACTGGTCATTCCCCGCGGCGGAACGCAGCTTTACCGGGGCGATCTGCTGACCCTGGTGGGCTCGCCCGACGCCGTCGACCTGGCTGCTGAAAAGCTGACGGCGCCATCCTAGTGAAGCAGCGGCTTGAACCTGTGTGAACACTTGGATATTCTCTTCTTTCTTCCGGCTGTCCTATAATCGCCTCTCGAAGAGGAACTCCCATGAATAATGAGATGAAGTTCGAATGGGGGGAACGAGCCTTTCCTCCCGAAGCCGTCTGCACGGAGCGATTCGGGCCGCTGCGCCTGTGGCATAAAGCCTCCAAGGGAGACTTGTGGCTGGCTTGGCAAGGCCTGGAGGACGAGGATCCCGAGCCCGAGACTCCCGCCAAGGACGACAGCCGCTGGGTCCGCTACGCTTTTAAGGACCAGGACGACAAGATCCGCTTCATGCCTGTCTTCCCCGACCGTCCCGTGGTGATGGCGCCCGAGTCGGCCTTCTTTCTGACTCCCAAGGCCGAGGCCCGCGTCTACGTCAACATCCCGCTGTGGGTGCGCGTGGAGCTGGGCGGCGGACGCACCACGCAGATCCGCGACATTCCCACGATGGTCCTCACCAACACCTGGCAGGGGACGTTTTTCGAAGGCGACTTGGCCTATTGGCTGACCACCCGGGCCCGCCGCGAAGTGGAACCGCCGCAACCGCTGCCGCATACGGCCATCTGCCCCATTCACATCTACAACCGTTCCGAAGAGCAACTGACGGTGGAGAAGATATGCCTGCGGGTGGGCTGGCTGAGCATCTTCGAATCCCAAGGGGTCTTTTTCGGCGACGCCTGCCACGTCGAATACCGGGGGCCGGCCGACACCAGCCAAGTGGAAGCCAAAGGGCGTTCGCCGCGCGAAGCCAAGAAGGCCAAGCTGATCATGCGTCCCCGCAGCCCCGCCCGAAAAGGACTGGCCTCGACCTTCACTCAATTGAGATCACTGCCTGGACTGGGCATCTTCACCAACTGAACGACCTTTGAAGCTGATTCGCAACTGTAGCAAGGAGCCTGAGCCATGGACCTACTGTCAACTCAGAGTTTTGGTTATGACCTGAGCGGGATTCTCACCCCCGAACGCATCGCCGACGGCATCCGCGTGTTCATTACGTTGGTCATCGGAGTTCCGCTGGTCTTCGGCATCTCGCGCTGGCTCAAGCGGATGGTGGGCAAGCACATCGGAGGCCAGCAGGCCATGCTGGCCGGCAAGGGCACCACCGTGCTGGGGCTGGCTTTGATTCTGGTGATGGTCTTGCAGATCCTGGAGTTTCCGCTCTCCACGCTGCTGGGCGCGGCCGGGATCTTCTCGCTGGCCATCGCCTTTGCCTCTCAGACCAGCGTCTCCAACATCATCAGCGGGATCTTTCTGGCCACCGAGAAGACCTTTCAGCCCGGCGACTTGCTGACGGTCAGCGGCATCACCGGCGAAGTCATCTCCGTCGACACCCTTTCGGTCAAGCTCCGCACCTTCGACAACCGCCTGGTGCGCATCCCCAACGAGAACATGATCAAGACCGAACTGCAGAACATCACCGCCTTCCCGCTGCGGCGCGTCGATCTGAACGTCTCGGTGGCATACAAGGAAGACCTCAAGCGGGTGCGGGAGATTCTCTTGGAGATCGCCTCCAAACATCCGCTGGTGCTGCAGGAGCCCAAGTCGCTGGTCATCCTGGCTGGATTCGGGGCATCGTCCATCGACATTCTCTTCGCGATTTGGGGAGTCAAGACCGACTTCCTGACCATCAAGAACGAGGTCACCGAATCCATCAAGCGCCGCTTTGACGAAGAAGGCATCGAAATCCCCTTTCCTCACCTTTCTCTCTACAAGGGCGAGGCCAGCGAGCCTTTTCCGGTCAAGGTTGTGCGCGAGGACGAGGAGCGCGTTCCGGCTTGAGAGAGCCAGGGCGACAAGCTCACGCGCGAACCGGTTGGCCGCCAACAGGGTCCGCGTCCTGGCCTGTTCTCGGCGCCATCAGGCAGCTCGCTACTTGTCTTGTTGGGACGGCGGAGTGGTTTCGGGCCGGCGCAGGCCGGGGATGCGTTCGAGGTCGCCGCTGAGCTGGCCGCGGTCGCGCACTTGGCCGTAGATGTCCTTTGTCTGGAAGAAGATGCCGTCGTCCCTGACGTCCACCACCACATAGCCGTGAAAGCGCCCGTCAGGCGATTCCTGGTTGGGGAAGGCGTGCTGCAATTCGGAGCGCCATCCGGGATCGCTTGATCCCGCCCGTTGCTGGTAGTCTTGGAAGGTCTCTTCGTCCTCAAACAGCTCTTCGATGTCCTGGGGGTCAGAGAGAGGCTTGCCCCGCAGGCGGACGCCTCCATTGCCCACCACGAACCAGTTGATGACATGCAGGTAGCCCTGGCCGTTGCGGATCACCTCGCGCCAGCGCTCGTAGTAGTGAACGTGCCCCGTGAAGACCGCCGTCACTTTGGCCGAGCGCAGCCGGTCGGTCAGATAGAGGCGGTGCTCGCCCGACGTCAGGCCGGGGATGGTTTGGTTGATCATCATCTGGCGGTGGCCCGGATGCCCGCCGAAGAGTCCGAACTTGGGCTTGTTTTCGTCGCTCAAAAACGGCGAGTGATGCATGAAGAGGAATTTGGCGCGGATCGAAGGATCGTTCTCGGCCCGGTCCAACTCGTCCAAGAGCCACTCCAACTGCTCCTCGCGCAGCCCCCGGTAGGGCTCCAGTTCATGAGTTGCGGCATACTTGCCTTCGTCGATGAACAAGTTGGAGTCAAGGCAAATGAACAGCACTCCCGCGTACTCGAAGCTGTACCATAGTTTCTGGCGGCTGAGGTCTTTGAGATGGGCGTTCTGCGGAAGCCGCGACAACTCGCTCAGGACATTGCGGAAAAAACCGGCGAATCCCATCCGGCTTTGAGGGCTGCCCCAATCCACGTCGTGATTCCCGGGTGACGGGAAAAAAGGCACCCGTTCCACCAAAGGGCGGGCCACGCTGAGGAAGTCCTTCTGGTAGTTCTCGCCGTTGTCTTTGGAGATGTCTCCCGGATGGATGATCAGAGCGACGTTCTCCTCCTTGAGCATTTGCTCGACCAGCCGGTTGTGGCCCTCGCGATGATTGTGCTGGATGTCTCCGTAGACCAGAAAGCGGAAGGATTGGCCGGCCCCGCCTCGAGGCATCCCCGGGAAGGGCATCGCCGGCCCCTCATCGACATCCGATGCGGCCCCTTGACCAAGGACGAGGGCGAACAAGAGGAGGCCAGTCAGCAATCTGCGCATCCCCACCATTATAGGCCCTTGACGCGAGGCGGATCGAGCCGCCTCCGCCAGGCGTGACGCCCAAGCCTGTCGGCCAGCCGACAGCCTTGTCGGAATGTTTGCCGGGGCAGCCGGTATTTCATAGGATGCGGAGGCAACTCCTCTCTGGGATCGAAGAGAAATCATTCCACCTGGAAAAGCGGCGAAAGGAGTTCATGAGCTACGACTACGACCTGATTGTCTTGGGCGCCGGTTCAGGAGGTCTTCCCGTGATCCGGGGCGGCTGTGACCTGGGCCTCAAGGTGGCGCTGGTTGAGAAAGAAAAAATCGGAGGCGACTGCCTCAATTTCGGCTGTGTCCCCTCAAAGACCTTCCTCAAGAGCGCCAAGATCGCCCATCAGATGCGGCACGCCGGCCAATACGGTTTTGAGGCACGCTCGGTGGAGACCGACTTTTCCAGGATCATGCAGCGTTTGCGCAGCGTCCAGGCCAAGATCGAGGAGCACGAGAGCGTGGAATACTTCGAAGGCCTTGGGGTCGATGTCTACATCGGCCCGCCCGTCTTCCGAGACCCGCACGCCATCAAGGTCAATGGCCGCACGCTGACGGCCAAGAAGTTCGTCATCGCTACAGGTTCCCGCGCCGCCATGCCTCCCATCAAGGGTCTGCAGGACACCCCGGTGCTGACCAATGTGGAACTCTTCGACGGGACGCTCGAGACCCTTCCCGAGTCCCTTGTCGTGCTGGGAGGAGGCCCCATCGGCACTGAGATGGCCCAAGCCTTCTGCCGCTTCGGCTCCAAAGTCACCTTGGTGGAGATGTCCGACACCATTCTCGAGAAGGACGATCCCGACCTGGCCAGGACGCTGCAGGAGATCCTCGGGCAGGAGGGCGTGGAGGTCCTCACCGGCCATAAGGCGGTCGAGGTGGGAGAGGAGGGCGGCGTCCGCTTCGTGGTGGCGGAGGACGCCTCGGGCCAACACCGCCGGCTGAGCGCCGATCAGATCCTGGTGGCGCTGGGACGAAAGCCCAATGTCGAGGGGCTGGGACTGGACAAGGCCGGCGTCCGCTACGATGCCGACACGGGCGTCGAGGTCAACTCGCGCCTCAAGACCACCGCCTCCAACATCTGGGCCGTGGGAGACGTGGCTGGGCCTTACTACTTCAGCCACACGGCGGCTCACCAGGCAGGTACCGTCTTTGCCAACATCTTCTTCCGCTTTCCCGCCTCTCAGGACCTGTCCGTCGTACCCTGGGTGACCTTTACCGATCCCGAACTGGCTCACGCCGGACTGACGGAAGAGCAGGCCCAAGAACAGGGAATCGACTATGACGTGGCCCGTTTCGGCTTTGACGAACTGGACCGCGCCATCACCGAGTCGAAGACCCAAGGCTTGGCCAAGATCCTCATCTCCAAAGGCAAGATCGTCGGCGTCCACATCTTGGGCAATCAGGCCGGAGAGGTCCTGCACACGCTCTACCTGGCCATGAAGCACAAGATCAAGGCCCGCCATGTGGCCAAGACGATTTACGTTTATCCCACCCACTCCGAGATCATCAACCGCACCCTGGGCCAGCATTTCAAGAAGAAGATCTATTCCGACTGGATGAAGAAGCTGGTGGGATGGATCTATTGAAAGCCGGGGACAGTATGAGCAAATCTTCCATTCTGAAGTTGGCCCTGCTGCTGGTCTTCATTGCCGGCATCATTTACGGTGTCTTCTTCTCAGGCATCGACCGTTCCCAGTTCACGGTGGAAAACCTGCGCGAATGGGTTAAGAGCTACGGAGCCCTGGCCCCCATCCTGTTGGTGGGACTCTACAGCATCCGCCCTGTTTTCCCGGTCGTACCGCCCCTGCCCGTGGCAATCGTGATAGGTGCCATCTACGGGACGCTGACCGGAACCCTGATGGTCATCGTCGGCGCCACCCTGGCGGGGCTCTTCGCGTTCTACCTGGCCCGCTTCCTGGGGCGCGACTTCGTCAGCCGCAAGGCCGAAAAAGCCGGCCGCCTCAAAGACATTAAGAAGAAGATCGAATCGGGAGGATGGGCCACGGTCATGGTGGCCCGCTTCGCCAATGTCCCCTGGGACGTTGTCAGCTTCGCCTCCGGGCTGAGCGACATCAAGGTGCGCGATTTCTTCATCGGCACCGTCATCCCGGCCGTTCCGCTCAGTTTCATCGCCGTCTATTTCGGGGCGGTCTTCTCCCGCCTCGATGCCTTCTCGGACCTGCTTCGGCCAGGACCTCTGTCGGCCTTGGGCGTTTTCGCCGCGGGCATCGTCATCCCCATCTGGATCAAGAAGCGGCTTGACCCGGCTGATGCAG
>DATIPO010000070.1:0-2013 GCA_035471925.1 Acidobacteriota bacterium | reverse complement strand
CCCCGTGGGCTCCATCGCCCTGGACGGCATCAGCCTCACCGTCGCCCGCCTCGAAGGCAACGTGCTGACGGTCGCCATCATCCCGCACACCTACGAGAAGACGACCGTCTCCACCTGGCAGCCGGGTGCGCGGGTCAACCTGGAATTCGACATGATCGGCAAGTACGTCGTCGGCTGGCTCCAGCGGCGCGGCGACGCGCCAGACACCGCCAGGCTCTCCGAAGCCTGGCTGCGGGAGCAGGGATTCTGAGCGGCGAATAGCGAGTGGGAGGTGGCCAGTGGGGGTTCGCTTGGAAACCCTACTGGCTACTTCCCACTAGCCATTACTTTAGCGATTTTTTCAGGGGTGCAGAAGCCCAGTCACGTGGCCAACGACCACCCTGGAGGCCATCCATCGCCCTCTACGCGGCCTCAGAGGCATTTCAGGGGCGGATTCAGCCACTGAGGCGAGACCATACCCTACTTCCCTGCGAATAGACCCATACTTCTCCCCCTTGGAGCTACCGGAGTATTCCGCTGAAAGAGGCTGTACGGCGGAAAAACGCAGGTTTCGCTATTCAGACCACCTCGATTTTCGCTAAAGTAACCCAAGTTGTGACCTATGCGGTCATAGTTGAAAATGGCAATGTCCAGGTCCGATGTTGAACGGGCAAGCCGCCAAGCTCTCCCGCTTCAACACGACGACCATGGACACTGCCATCACTGCAATCTACTGCCTCACCGACGACTTTCTCAAAGCCACCGGACACCGCGAAGACTCCCAGGCTACCATGTCCGATGCTGAAGTCATCACCACGGCCCTCGTGGCAGCCCGCTTCTTCGGCGGCAACTTCGAGTTGGCCCGGCAGGACCTGCATAAGCCTGAGCTGATCCCGGAGATGCTCTCGAAGAGTCAGTTCAATCGTCGGCTGCACCGTCTTACGGACCTCGTTACACACCTTTTCGAGGTGCTCGGCCAGTGCTGGAAGAACCTGCGCCCCGATGACGACTTCCTGGTCGACAGCTTTCCGGTGGCCTGTTGCGCGAACATCCGCATCAGCCGGTCGCGTCTCTATCCGCTGGAGACTACCGAAGGCGCTTTTCGCGGCTATATTGCCTCGAAACGGCAGTTCTTCTACGGCGTGAAGATTCATCTGCTGACCACGAGCGACCGCCGGCCCGTCGAACTGAAGCTCACGCCGGGCTCGCACAGCGACGTGCGGGCGCTCGACTACTTCTCGTTCGATTTGCCGGAAGGGGCCACGCTCTACGGCGACAAAGCCTACACCGACTATTTTGTCGAGGATGAACTCGCCGCCGGGGCCGGTGTGGCGCTCTTGCCGATCCGGAAGAAGAACTCGAAGCGGGCCGTTGAGTCGTACGTGGCCTTTGTGCAGCACTATGCCCGGAAGGCTATCGAGACCGCCGGTAGCTTGATCGAGCGGATGTTGCCAAAGTCGATCCATGCGGTGACGGCGCGGGGCTTCGAGTTGAAGGTGGTCTTATTCGTACTGGCCTACAGCATCACCTGCGGACTGTAGGTCACAACTTGGGTTATTTAGGAGTCGGTGAGACGGAGGCCCGGAGAGGCGGGGAATCGGAGAGGCGGAGATCATATCGTCGATTCATCGGCTCTCAGACTCACCGCACCCCATACTCCCACACACGCATACGCCCACACACCATCAGATCTCCCCGCCGCCCGACTTCTCTCCTTCGGAGGCGCCGCCGATGGACTTGCGCATCTGCGTGTCGGCCTGGATGTTGCGCAGGTTGTAGTAGTCCATCACGCCGAGGTTGCCGCTGCGGAAGGCCTCGGCGATGGCTTCGGGGATGCGGGCCTCTGCGGCGATGACGTTGGCGCGCTCCTCCTCGACGCGGGCGCGCATCTCCTGCTCCAGCGCCACGGCGGCCGCGCGGCGTTCCTCGGCCTTGGCGCGCGCCACCTGCAGGTCGGCCTCGGCCTGGTCCGTCTGAAGCTTGGCGCCGATGTTCTCCCCCACGTCCACGTCGGCGATGTCGATGGACAGGATC
>DATIPO010000069.1:0-7366 GCA_035471925.1 Acidobacteriota bacterium | reverse complement strand
GGAGCACCAGGGTCCCAAGGTCATGATGTGCGTGCATCCCAGCAACCAATGGCTGGACCACTACTTCGACCAGGAGGTGGGACAGGTCAAAGTGGGCGGATCGGTGGCCTGCACCGTTTTCGACATGCTGCGCAAGGCGGGCGCCGACCCCATCATCCTCATCGGACAGGACTTGGCTTTCACCGACGACCAGATGCACGCCGAGGGTTCTTTGGAAACCATCGACGTGGTGGGACGCAAGGCCGAGCAGTTGGAGGAAGTCCAGGCATCGAGCCGGCAGCGCTACAAGAAATCCGATCAGACTCTGGTGTGGGTGGAAGGCAATGACGGCAAACCCATCGCCACCAACGTCCAGATGGAGACTTACATCCACTGGTTTGAAGAAGAGATCCGGGTCCATCGAGACTCAGTGAGGGTCATCAACGCCACTGAGGGCGGCGCCCGCATCCGAGGCGCCGAGACGATGCCTCTCAGGAAGGCCTTGCAGGACTTTGCTCAGGTCGACCTGAGTTCTGAACTGGGGAAGGTGCGGCAGAGGCTGCTGGGCGATCCCGGATTCGACTCAGAGGCCTTTCTGGCCGACGTGCGGAGAGTTCGGCGCCAAGCCGAAGCGGGTCTCCCCTCCGCTCACAAAGGCGTCCAATTAAGCGAGAGGCTTTTGCGCCATTTTGTCGAGGGCGCCTCCTGTCCCCTCGAAAAGCTGGTGGCCAAGCTGGGACGGATCGACAAGAAATTGAAAGCGGCCCGCAAAGATGCTCCCCTGATCAGCTACGCTCTGGCTCCCCTCAGCATCCTCCGGCGCTATGCTCTCGAGGGAGACGATCAGGTTGCGGCCTGCCGATCATCGATCCAAATGTACCGCACCATCGCCCAGGCCTTTGAGCTGTCCTTGCCGCTGCTGCGTGAGTTGGAGAGGGAACTGGCCGCCGGCCCGGAAGAGTCGGCTCAGGCGGAGGCTGCCGCGCAAGCGGAGGGATGTTTGGCCGGCAACTGAGCGGGGACGCCAGGGCCCCCGCTCGTCCGGCGGTCCAGCGCGGCGCTCCCCTAGCCGTGGCGCTTTTTGAATGTCGCTTCCAGCCGTTGCCAGTCGTCCGGGGTGTCGAGGTCGATGCCCACGTCTTGAGGAAGAATCACCCCCCGCACTGGCTGAATGTCGAGAAACTTCTCGATGCCCGCCAGGCGCTCCAAAGAAAAGGCGTAGAAACAGCCGGCGTCACGGAAAGCCCGAGGCATCTCCGAGGTGGATTGGAGGAAGCGCTCGGGAAAGAGCGGCGACAGTCCCCGGTCGGGATCTCCGGCCAGCGCCCGGTAGGGCGAAGCGTCCAGCTCGTTGACCGAAATCACCAGTCCTCGGGGATTCTCGCGGTGGGCTATCAGGGCTTCGCGGTAAAATTCCGGAGGAACGAGGGCTGCCGTGGCCAATGCGAAGAGCAGGCTGGAGTCCTCAAAGTGAGCGGCATAGCGCGGGACGTCCTGGCGGGCCAACTGCAGGAATGACGTTTGGTCGTCGGCCAATTCAGGACGGCGGGGCTCCAGAGTGACTGCGGCGGGATGCTCCCGGGCCGCCGTGAGGATCTCCGGATCTTCGCTGGAGACGCCGATTCCGGTCAGGCCTTCGACTTGGGCCAGTGCATCGAGGACGCGCAGCAGCAGAGGACGTCCCGCCAGCGGGCGGATGTTCTTGCGGGGAAGCCTCTTGGACCCTCCCCGTGCGGGAATGTAGGCGAACATGCCAAGATTATAGGGAAAGACGTCCGACATGAAGATCGAGATCGAAGGCCGCGCCATCGGAGAGGATGAACCCTGTTTCATCATCGCCGAAGCCGGAAGCAACCACGACGGCAGCATCGAGCAGGCTCGGCGCCTGGTTGAGGTGGCGGCCGAAGCCGGTGCCGACGCGGTTAAATTCCAGCTTTTCAAAGGCGACAAGATTGCGGCTAAGAGCGGCGGCGTGATGGTGACCGAAAAGAAATTCACCGACCGTCCCGTGACCCTCAACGAGTTCTACAAGTCGCTGGAATTCCAGTTGGAATGGCTGGCGCCCCTCAAGCAGTACTGTGAAGAATGCGGCCTGATCCTCATGATGACGCCCTTCGACGAGGAATCGGCCGACCACTTGGAAGACTTCGGAATCACCTCCTTCAAGGTGGCCTCCTTCGAATTGACTCATTTGCCTCTGCTGCGCCATCTGGCAGGCAAAGGACTTCCGATGCTGCTTTCCACCGGCATGGCTTCGCCCCAGGAGATCGACGAAGCCGTGGGGGTGGTGGAAGGCGAAGGCAACGACCGGATCGCCCTCTTGCACTGCGGCATTGACTATCCGCTCCAGTTCAAGGACGTCCACTTGCGCTCCATGGTGAGCATGATGGAGCGCTGGGACTACCCGGTAGGCTATTCCGACCACACTTTGGGATGGACGGTCCCGGTGGCCGCGGCGGCGTTGGGGGCCAAAGTCTACGAGAAGCACTTTACCCTTGACAAGGCGCTCTCAGGTCCGGATCACCGCTTTGCCCTCGATCCGGCGGAGCTCAGGAGCATGGTGCGCGCCATGCGTGAGGCCGAGGCCTCTTTGGGATCCGCTGAGAAACGGGTGCGTGAAGTGGAAATGACGCACTATCGCCGAGGACGCCGCAGCCTTTTCGCGGCCCGTCCCGTGCGCAAAGGCGAAGTGCTGACACGCGATATGATTGAGGTGCTGCGTCCGGGAACGGGATTGGCGCCCCGCCATCTGGACGAAATCGTGGGCCGCCGTGCGGCCGTTGATTTGGGGGAGCACCAAGCCATCTCCTGGGACGCCTTAGAATCATGAGAATCCTCTTACTGACCAAGACCGGACGCCGGGTGGGCTTCGGACATGTCCAGCGCTGCCGACGCATTGCCCGCCGCCTTCAGCATGTGGGCGATCAGGTGGCCTTCGCCGTCTTCTGTCCGCCCGAGGATGCCTCCATGCTCGATCCGCTGCTGGAAGAGGGCCTGACGGTGCGCCGCTGCCACCCGTCCTCCACGCTGAGCGAAGGCGCCGAAGGGCAATGGGATGCCATCCTGGCCGATCTGGGCGACGAAGACGTGCGCCTGCTCACCGGACCCCGAAGGCGTGTGGTGGCGCTGGATTGCTACCGGGAAGGCGCCGACGCCTACGTCAACATCCTGCCCGACCCTAAGTTTGATCCCTCGGCGCCGGTCTACAGCGGCTATCAGTACTGGCTTCTGGAACCCTCGCGTCACCACAAGACCCGAGTCAGGGAGCGGATCGAACGCATCCTCATCAGTTGCGGTTTTACCGACCCCCTCAATCTGGCCTCCCGGGCGGTGGAGAATCTGCGGGCGTTTTACAGCAACCGCGCAACTCCCCAGGTGCGCTGCGTGGTGACTTCGGAATACGACCCCTCCAACCTGCGCCGCATCCGCGACTGGGAGGAAGTGGAATTGCTCTACAACCTGCCCTCGCTGGAAGAGGAAATGCTGGAGGCTGATGTGCTGATCACCGCCGGCGGCAACACCATGGTCGAAGGACTGGCCTTAGCTCTGCCCACCGTGGTCATTCCGGTGGGGGCCCGCAACGCCATCTTGGCCGATCAGCTTGAGGACGCTGGATTCCTGTTGCGGGCCCGCGACGACTGGATGGCCATGCTGGCGCGCCTGCAACAAGAGGAGAGCCGCACCGCTCTCCACCATCGCTGCCTGGAGTTCGACGGCTTCGGCATCGGACGCGTCATCGACATCCTGCATGGATCAGCCAGCTTGCCTCAGGAGCAGTCGGCATGAGTTCCACCGTCCCAGCCAAGCGTCCGCTGCTGATCGTGGGGGCGTCCTGTGAGCAGGTCCCGCTGATCGAGAAGGCCCGGGCCGGCGGCTGGTCCACGGTGGTGATGGACTACGATTCGGCAGCTCCCGGCCTGGCGCTGGCCGACGTCCCTGCGGTGGAGAGCACCCGCGATGTTCAAGCTGCCGTCCGCCTGGGGCGCGAACACGGTGTGCGAGCTGTCCTGACGACCGCCTCCGAGTCGGCCATACTCACCGTCGCCGAGACCTGCCGTGAACTGGGATTGCCGGGGCTGCCAGTGGAGGCGGCGCGCCAGTCGACCGACAAGTCGCTGATGAAGCAGTGCTTTCTCAAGGCCGGACTGCCCACTTCCGACTTCCGCGTGGTGGCTCGGGCTTCCGAGGCACAGCGGGCCGCTCATGAGATCGGCTTCCCCTGCATCATCAAGCCCTGCGATGGTGCCGGCAGCCGGGGGGTGCTGCGCACCGATTCGGCCCAGGAAGTGGAGGAGGCGTTTCGGTCCGCTTTGGAGGCCTCCAAGCTGGGCCGCTGCCTGGTCGAAGGCTACGAACAGGGCATCGAACTCAGTGCGGACGCCTTTCTCAGCGGCGGACGGGCGCAAGTGCTGGGCATCGCCGACAAGGAAAAGGAGGAAGGCGGGCAGGGAAGAGCCAATGTGGCGATGAACATCGTCTATCCGCCCCGCTTCGATGATGACGAGACCGCACAGGCCGAAGATCTGGTGGGACGGGCGGCCCTGGCCGTGGGCATTGAGGACGGTCCCGTCCACGTGGAATTGATGCGCACCGGGCCGGGCCGCTTTTCGCTGCTGGAGATCGGTGCCCGGGGAGGCGGATTCCACACCTTCTCCAAGGTCATGCCCGCCATCAGCGGTGTGGATACGCTGCAAGCCCTGATCGAGCTGGCTCTGGGACGCCGGCCGCCCGTGGTGCCGACTCGCCGCCAGGCTGCGGCCTTGCGTTTTGCGGGGTCGTCCGGCCGCCATGGACGCATCACAAGGCTGGCCGGGCTCTCTCAGGTTCGGTCCCTGCCCGGCGTCTTGGAGGCCGGCTTCCTCAAAAACGAAGGCGACTGCGTCCGTCCTGTGTCCCAGGACGGCGACCGCATCGCTTATTGGATCGTTAGCGGCAAGAACCGGGCCCATGTCCTCTCGCTCTCTCAGAGGGTCAAAGATCTTGTCTGCATCGACATCGAGGAGTCAGCCCAAGTACAGGAGCAGAAGGAGACCCATAGCGAGGATCAAGTGGCATGAAAGCCCTCGACTTCCACACTCATCTGGCCGAAGGCGGACGCTGGTTCTACAGAGACCTGCCCGCTGATGCGGAGACTCTCATCGCCGACCTCGACGCCGCCGATGCGGAACTGGCGGTGTTGTTGCCCATCGCTGGACGCGACCGCGAGGAGTGGGCACTGAAAACGGCCGAGCTCTCCGCCGGGCGCATCCTCAGCTTCTTGCCCGTGGATCCGCTGGGCGAGACTCCTTCCCAGCGTCTTGAGAAGATCCGAGGGGCCGACGCCCGGGGACTCAAGCTGCACCCCCGCTTGCAGGAACTGCGCCTCTCCGATCCCAAGGTCGTGACGTTCTTTCAGCAATTGGCGCGCAGCTTTCACGGCGTTCTGCTCATCGACTGCTTCTTCACTGACCACGAACCTGCCGAGCACGTCGAGGAGGTGGCCAGTTTCGTCGAGCAGGTTGAAGGAATGACCTTGGTGCTGGCCCACTGCGGAGCGTTCGCCTTCCAGGAAATCGTTCCGCTGGCCAAAAAATATGAGCATGTGCGGGTCGATACGTCTTTTACCTTCAACCTCTTTCGCAAGCATGGCAAGACCGATCTCATCCGCGGGTTGGGCGCCCGGCTGGCCGACTTGCCGGCCGAGAAGATCCTCTTCGGCTCTGACTTTCCCGAGTGCCCGGTGGCCGATTCGCGCCAACTGCTGGAAGCAGTCATGGAGGAGGCCGGATTCAGCCAAGCCGACCGGTGGAGGATCCTGGGCGACAATGCCCGCCGCCTGCTGTGGGAGGATTCCCATGCTTGAATCCGACGACCGGCGGCGCCTGATCGAGCTTTACGAGCAGCGGCTGGAGGAGAAGGGAGTCTCGGTCCAGACTGTGGGGTGGCGCTCGCGACGCCAGCAGGAGGTGCGCTTCCAGGTCCTCTTGGAAATCGGCTCCATGGCTGGACGCGAGGTTCTCGACGTGGGGTGCGGATTGGGGGACTTGGTCGATTCATTGAGCCGGCTTCAGGCCGCTGGCTACACCGGCATCGACTTGGCCGGGGCGCTCATTGAAGAGGCGCGCCGCCTGCACGCCGATTCGGCTTCGCCTCCCCGCATCGATTTCCGTCAAGGCGACCTGGGCGAGGATCTGGCCATTCATCACTGGGTGCTGGCCTCGGGAATTTTCGCCTTTCCCGTGCGCGATCCCCAGCGCTACCTGAGGCGCACGGTCAAGCGCATGTATGACCTGTGCCACCTGGGCGTGGCCTTTAACTGCATCAGTTCCTACGTCGACTACCAGGACGATTCGTTGGTCTACCATGATCCGCGCGAGGTGCTGGCGCTGGCCAAGAGCCTCTCCGGCAGAGTGCTGCTGCGCCATGACTACATGCCCTTTGAGTTCACCGTGTACATCTACAAGGAAGAGCAAGCCGACGAGGAGAACATTTTTCGTTCCTACAGGCCCGCTTCCCTCCAGAGCCAACTGGGAGACCGCCATGAGTGATTTGTCGATCCGCCAACGCATCATCAAGAAAATCAAGACCAACCGCATCTCCACCACAGAGGTGGCCGATTGCCTGGGCAAAACGGGGAACATTCCCGAGGTCCTGCCTCTCAGCGAAGGTCATTTCGAGGTGGGAGAGGTCTATCTGGCCTATTGCTACAACGAAAGCAACTGGCCCCTCCACCGTCAGCTTGAGGAGGTCCAGCCGGGCCAGGTTGTGATCGTTGAAACCCACAACTGCGGTACTCGGGCGGCCTTCGGAGACTTGGTCTCGAAATTCGGCTTGCTGTACCGGGAAGCCTCAGCCATGGTGGTCAACGGCTACCTGCGCGATGCCCACAACATCAAGAAGCACCGCTACCCGGTCTGGTGCCGCGGCATCACACCCATCGGATGCTTCAACCGCCAGAACCAGCACGACTTAGAAGCTTCGGTGTTGCAGAAGTGGAGGAAGGAGTACGAGGGGGGGATCGCGGTCTGCGACGATGGCGGCGTGGTGGTCGTCCCGTCCCAAGCTCTCACCGAGGACTTCTTGCAGAAGCTCGATTTCATCGAACTGCAGGAAGATATCTGGTACTACTGCCTGGACGTCAAGAAGTGGTCTACCTACCGCACCGTCTGCCTCAAAGACTACCTGGACACCGAACTTCTCCCCGGCGAGCTCCGGGATCGGTTTGCGGCCTTTCAGGAAGAGGTCGGCGATTAACCGCTGGCTTTCCTCCGGCTCTCCCGAGCCTCGCGCCAAGAAGGGCAACCCCGGGCGGCTGGTTGACAGCATCGGCTTCCAGCAAGCCACGACTTCAGGCAGCCAGCGATTCCGGGCCCGCATCGGTTCCAGCAAGCCGCGACTTCAGGCAGAC
>DATIPO010000068.1:0-1598 GCA_035471925.1 Acidobacteriota bacterium | reverse complement strand
GGTGCGCCAGGTTCCCTTGTGGGATCAGTTAGTTGCTATGGGCGTGCGTAGCGCCTCACGGCGATCGACGTCACTCCTTTGGCCTGCCCCCAATGAACGGATCCACCTATGAAGTCGGCTGAGCCGATGAGGAGGATCCATGCCGAAGAAGAGACACAAGCCTGAAGAGATTGTCGCGAAGCTGCGCCAGGTGGACGTTCTGACGTCGCAGGGAGCGCCGTTGGCGGAAGCGATCCGGACGATTGGCGTGAGCGAGGTGACGTATCATCGCTGGCGCAACGAGTTCGGCGGCCTGAAGCTGGACCAGGTCAAGCGGCTGAAGGAGCTGGAGCTCGAGAACAGCCGGCTGAGGAAGGCGGTCTCTGATCTCACGCTCGACAAGCTGATCCTGGCGGAGGCGCTCCGGGGAAACTGACCAGCCCCTCGCGCCGCCGGGAGAAGGTCGCGCATGTCTGCGAGGTGCTCGGGGTCTCGGAGCGCCGGGCGTGCGGGGTGATTGGCCAGCCGAGATCGACGCAGCGCCGGTCGCCTCGGACGGCTGAAGACGAGGCCCGGCTGACCGCCGACATCATCGAACTGGCGACGACCTACGGACGCTACGGCTACCGCCGGATCACCGCGCTGCTGCGCCAGGCAGGCTGGGCGGTGAACAAGAAGCGGGTCGAGCGGATCTGGCGGCGAGAGGGGCTGAAGGTGCCGAGAAGACAACCGAAGAGGGGCCGGCTTTGGCTCAACGACGGGTCGTGCATCCGTCTGAGGCCGGAGCGGGTGAACCATGTCTGGGCCTATGACTTCGTCGAGGACCGAACCCATGACGGCCGCAAGCTCCGCATGCTCTGTGTGGTCGATGAGTTCTCCCGGGAGGCATTGGCCATCAGGGTGAACCGCAGGCTGAACTCCAGCGATGTCATCGAGACCCTGGCCGATCTGATGCTCGAGCGGGGCACGCCGACCCACATCCGTTCCGACAACGGCCCCGAGTTCGTTGCCAAGGCCGTTCGCGAGTGGATTGCCGCCGTCGGCGCCCACACCGCCTACATCGAGCCAGGCTCTCCTTGGGAGAACGGCTATGTCGAGAGCTTCAACTCAAAGCTCCGGGACGAACTTTTGAACGGCGAGATCTTCTACTCCCTCAAAGAGGCGCAGATCCTGATCGAGGCCTGGCGCCGACACTACAACGCGATCCGCCCGCACGCCGCGCTCGGATGGAGGCCTCCGGCGCCAGCGGTGCTGGTCGGCCAGACAAACCTCTGGCCGGCTGGAGGCGTCTCAAACGGGATGGCAGAGAATGTGGTCATCCACTAACATTCGAACTGGGTCCGTAAGTGGGGGCCAGCCACTGGCGGGTTCCCAGGATTCGTCATGAAAAAGCCCCCGCCCGAAGGCGAGGCCGGTTCGGCCGCGCCTCAGATCGCCACATAGACTTCGTAGAGAACGAACAGTCCGAGGGTGGAGATGCCGGCGCTCAGGACAACCCAATCGGAAACCGCTCCGCTGGTGTTGATCGTCAGGCTCGCGAGAAACTTACACATGGGACGAAGCCTCCAACTTACGCACGCTACGGCTGATTGTACCACCAGACTGTCATGCAACCAAAG
>DATIPO010000067.1:0-7569 GCA_035471925.1 Acidobacteriota bacterium | reverse complement strand
CCACCAGCGGACGCCAGCCGCGGTCGGGAAGCGCCGTCTGCGAAGCTTCCAACGGCTTGGTGCGCAGGCGGGGCAACTTGGAGGGGCGGTGGCGAAGATCCCAGACCACGCGGTTGATTCCCGGCTTGGCGGGAAGGGGATCGAGATGCCCCCAGGGGCGGTCGCCGGGAACGTCTTCGTCGAGTCCTTCGTCGGGGTCGGGAAGGGTTCGGATGACCTCTCCATCAGCGTTGAGAATCTCGATGCGGACCTCCGGACCCTCGACCTCGGCAGGCTCTCCTCCCTCGTTTGCAGCTTGACTGGCTTCTGGTTCGCCAGATGAGCTTCCTTCGCCGCCTTCTGGGCTGGAAGGATCCGCTGCGCCCGCATCGTCGCCATCCTCTTCCGGCTCACCCGGCAAATAGTAGTGGATGGTGGCGCCGTATTGGGGATCGTCGCCTGCGGCCGCGTCGTAAGGATGACTGCGCGGAGGCTCCTTCTGGCGGAATCGGTAGGCGGGACGGGGAGGGAAGAGGTGGGCTTGGATGTCCTCGCTCAACGAATCCGGCTGCCAGTTCTGAAGGGGAGTGATGTCGTCGAGGATCCAAAAGCCGCGTCCGTAAGTAGCCACCACCAAGTCGTTGAAGTGAGGCTGAATGTCGATCCAGTGCACGGGAGCGTGAGGCAGGTTGTTCTGCAAGCTGCGCCAGGAGGCGCCGTCGTCGAAGCTGATGTGGAGGGCGTTTTCGGTTCCTACGTAGAGCAGCCCTTCCCGCCGCGGATCTTCGCGGACGCAATGGGTCCAGCTCAAGGGGTGGCGGGGCAGCCCGGAATCGATGCGCCTCCAGGACGAGCCCCAGTCCTCGGTCACGTAGACATAAGGATCAAAGTCGTTGATCTGGTGGGCGTCCACCGTCAGGTAGGCCTTTCCCGATTGGTGGCGCGAGGGCTCGATGTTGGAGACCGTGCCCCACTCGGGCCACTGGGGCAGGTTGGCGCTCAAGTCGCTCCAAGAGGCTCCGCCGTCGCGGGTCAAGTGCAGCCTGCCGTCGTTGGATCCGGCCCAGATCTCGCCCTCGGTGAGGGGCGATTCGGCAATGGCGAAGAGGACGGCTGCGTAGGTGGGCGACACGTCGTCAGGCGTCAGCCCGCCCGTCTTCTGCTGCTTGGACTTGTCGTTGGTGGTCAGGTCGGGTGAGATGACCTGATAGGACTGTCCGCCGTCCTCGGTCACATGGACGTGCTGGCTGCCCACGTAGACCCGTTGGTGGTCATGGGGCGAGATGGCCACGGGGAAGGTCCACTGGAAGCGGTAGCGCAAGGGCGCCGCCGGCCATCCTTCAGGATTGTCGGGCCACACCATGACGTTGCGCGAATGCCCCGTCCGGTGATCGTAGCGGTCGAGGATGCCCTCGTAGCACCCCGACCAGACGATGCTGGAGTCAACCGGGTCGGGAATGGCGAATCCCGACTCGCATCCCCCCACGCTCTGCCAAGCGCCGATGGGGATTTCGCCGCCCGTGAGCGAATTGGAGGGTCCCCGGGCTGAGGCCCCGTCCTGACGGTTGCCGTAAACGTTGTAGGGGATCTCGTTGTCGGTGGCCACGTGGTACATCTGGGCGATGGGCAACTGAGGACGCATCCAAGTCTCGCCCCGGTTGACGGAGATGCTGATGCCCCCGTCGTGGCCAACGATCATGCGGTCGGGCAGCAGGGGGTCGATCCACATGGCGTGGTGGTCGCCGCCCGATCCGACGTCCTCGATGGTCTTTCCGCCGTCCAGCGAGCGGGTGTGCAGGGTGGCCAGGAAGTGCACCTCGTCCGGGTCGTCGGGCGCGGCCGCCATGCGCGAGTAGTAATGAGGACGCTGCACCACGGCGTTGTTGGAATTGACCAGCTTCCAGGAACGTCCGCCGTCGTCGGAGCGCCACAAGTCGCCCTGGTGCTCGGTCAGCTCGGCGAAGTCGCGGTTGACGTTGGTCTCGATCAGCGCGTAGACACGCGAGGAATCGGCGGACGTCATGGCCAAGCCGATGCGTCCCGTAGGGGGATCGGGCAGGCCCTTGCCGGTCAGCTTTTCCCAGGAATCGCCGGCGTCCCGTGAGATGAAGAGTCCGCCGGCCGAGCCTCCGCTGGTGCGTCCCCAGGTGCGGATTTCCATCTCCCACATGCCTGCCAGCAGGACGCGGGGGTTGTTGGGGTCCATCACCAAGTCGGAGGGGCCGGTGTTTTCGTCCACGAAGAGGACCTGCTCCCAGGTCTCGCCGCCGTCCCGCGTCCGCCACACGCCCTTGACCTTCTGGGGCCCGTAGAGATGCCCCAGCGCCGCCACGTAGACGATGTCGGGATTCTCAGGGTGGATGATCACGCGCGAGACGCGTCCGGCCTCTTCCAACCCCTTCAGCTCCCAGGACTCTCCTCCGTCGACCGATTTGTAGACGCCCATTCCGTGGGAGATGTTGGAGCGGACTTTGGACTCGCCCGTTCCCACCCAGACCACGTTGGAATCGGAGCGCGACACCGCGATCGAGCCGATCGACTGCACTGGCTGCTCGTCGAACACCGGCTTCCAGTGGACTCCGGCATCGGTCGACTTCCAGACTCCGCCCGAGGCGGCTCCCACGAAGTAAATGTTGCGGTCTCCCGCAACTCCGGTGACGGCCGAGACCCGGTTGCCGATGGGTCCGATATGGCGATATTCAAGCTGTGTGAGGTCGACCTGCCGGGAGTCTTCGTTTCCCGACTCCTGTGCCGCTAACCCCGCCGCCGAGGGCCCTCCTGTGATGAGCACCGCCAGAACCGCCGCAAACTGCCAGAATCCACCTACCCTGAGCATCCGATCCCCCTTTCAGACGAGCGCGAGGCGCGCTCCGTCGAAAGGGATTATGCCATACTCAATTAACCGTGAATTCCAGTTCTTTGGCTCCCATGGTGCCGGCCATGTGGTCTTCCACCAGCAATATCAAGCGGTAGTCGCCGCGGTCCAGCTTGAGTTCCTGGCGTCCCATGAGGTTTTGGGAGCTGAGGTCGCTGTATTCCGCGTCGGTCAGGTCCAGGGCAAAGAAGCGTTGAATAGGGAAGTTCTTGGTGGCCGGATCGCCGTTCGGCTTGAGCACCTGTCCTAAGAAGAGCAGTTCGACCCTCTTTCCCTTCTTCGAGGACGTGTAGGCGATTTGCTGACCGACTATCCCGAAGACGGCGTTGGTCTTCTTGCCCTCGCGCTCGATTTCGAGGATGGGATCGACCCCTTTGAAGTACTCAGGCGTCTCCAGAGCCTGTGCGCGCCGGGCATTGGCCAATTGGTTCTGCTCAAGGTCGAGCAGGCCGGCTTGGGACCGGATGACGACGTCCTTGCGCTTGCATTTGACTTCCACCCTGCGGAACTTAGGTCCTTTTCCCCTCAAATCGGGATCGATGCTGGCCAGGTAGATATTGCGCTGCTCAGCGGTCGAGGCATGCAGGACGGCCTCAAGATTGTTGGTGTTGAAGAAGGCGGTCCCGTTGGTGCCGCCAGCCAGAGCGATGAGGAAGTTCTGGGAGTCGCTGATGTCGTCGATAGCCGTTTGCTTGAAAAGCCCGAAGGGGATCAGGGCCTGTCCTTCGATGGCGCTGGGTGCGCCGGCATCGCCGGCCAGGCCCGCTTGGACTCCGCCCTGCGCATTGGGGGCGGGATTGTTGACGTTGGTGGACTCGACTCCCGAACTGCCGCCTGAGGTGTCGGCGCTTAAGCCCGGCACGCCGGTCAGTCCGCGGGCGTCCACGGTGTAGAAGCTGACGCCATAAGCATTGGACAGGGCGACGATTTCGGAGGTGGCGTCGATCACTCCCGGGTCCTTGGCGGTCCCCGCCCTGCGGCTGGCGGCCTGGCGGGCATCCGAACTGAGGACGGACGCCGTCTGGCTGCGCGAGAAAAACTCCATGTCCTGGACGGGATTCATGGGGTAACCCTCGGAGAAGAAGACCACGTGCTTGCGTCCGGGCTGAGAGGAAAGCGAATGGACCAGGGTCCGCAGTCCGCTGCGCAGGTAAACCATCTGCTGAAACAGTTCGTCGATGTACTCGGGTCCCGGATTGCTGCGCAAGCGGGTCGTATCCAGCCGGTTGTAAAGGGTGGACGGCCTGAGTTTGTCGACCACCTCCAGAAGCTTCTGGCGGTCACGGGTGAAGGGAGTCAGGACCTCCAGCTTGCGGTCGATCTCAGCCAGCATGACGAAGTGATCAGATTCCAGCGACTCGGCGATGAACTTTCGGATGGCGCGGCGGGAGTGGTGAAAATTGCTGGCGTCCAGCACGCGGCTGTCCAGCACGATGGCTGTGCGCGCGGTTCCGCCCCGCCGCTCGGGGGGATAGAGGTCGACTTCGCCCTCCTGAGCGCCGTCAGCCCCTGGGGTCATCGCCGATCCGTCCCGGCCCAGAGGCGGGAAGAGCCGATCGACTTTCTGTTTCTTGCCGTCGATCTTGACCTCGATCTCATCGGCCTTGAGATCGTTGACGAACCGGCCGTCCTTATTCACGGCCAGGAATTCGATGATCAGGCGCTCCGAACTGACTCGGAACAGAGGAGTCTTGTCAGCCTTTTGGGCGTAGAGGAACCACCCGAAAAGTCCGACTACGGTAACCGCGAGAAGGCGACGCATAGTCTTTATCCTTTGCTCAATGAGGACGAGTGAATTACGAGCCTGGGCATTGTGACAATGTTTGCAATGCTGTGACTGTTGGATTTCCGACAAACATCTCTATGCGGCGCTGCCAGCAGCAACGTCCTTGAGGCTTCAGAAAATTGGATGAGCCGCACCGGCAAAGAGTTCAGGCTAGGGGTGAAGGGGCGGAAAGCAGCCCCGCCGTCCGACCCCTGCAATTGCCTTGACGGAGTCTGATCGAACCTAGACTGCGCCGGGATGGGCGACTATAATCCGCTCCACAAAGGAGGGCTCTTTGAAGAAACTTGTCGTCGTTTTGCACTGTTGGTTGCTGGTTTGTCTGTGCTGCTCGCATCCCCTGACGGCTCAGGATGAGGCTGAGACCGAAAGCGGTCAGGAAAAGCAAGCCGAAGAAGAGAAAAGCCGCCTCAACCCGTCCACCTTCAGCGGACTGAAGCTCCGGTCGATCGGGCCCGCGGTGACGGGCGGACGCATCGGAGCCATCGCCGTCCACCCCCACAAGCGCCATGTCTACTATCTCGGAGTGGCCTCGGGCGGCGTGTGGAAGACGGAGAACAACGGGGCCACCTGGACGCCTATTTTCGATGGCCAGGGCTCCTACTCCATCGGCGAGGTGGCTCTCGATCCCTCCAATCCCAACGTCGTGTGGGTGGGGACGGGCGAGCGAAACGCCCAGCGCAGCGTCTCCTACGGCGACGGCATCTACAAGAGCCTGGACGGCGGCAAGAGCTGGAAGAAGATGGGACTCGAGAAATCGGGCCACATCGGACGCATCATCGTCCACCCCGAGGACGGAAACATCGTCTACGTGGCGGCCCAGGGTCCGCTCTGGGGCCCGGGCGGCGACCGGGGACTTTACAAGACGACCGATGGCGGCGCCAATTGGACCAGGGTCCTGGAGATCAGCGAGAACACCGGCGTCACCGACATTGCCATCGATCCGCGCGACCCTGACGTACTTTATGCGGCTGCCTACCAGCGCCGCCGCCGCGTGTGGACCATGATCGACGGCGGACCCGAAAGCGGCATCCACAAAACCACCGACGGCGGCCAGTCCTGGACCGAACTGAAGACCGGCCTCCCGCGCGTCGACATGGGACGCATCGGACTCGCCGTCTCGCCCGCTAATCCTGATATCGTCTACGCCCAGGTGGAGGCCGCCGAAGACAAAGGCGGCATTTTCCGCTCCGAGGACCGCGGCGCCACCTGGGAACGGCGCAATCCCTTCGACGCCACCGCTTTCTACTACAGTCAGATCGTGGCCGATCCCGTCGATCCCGACCGCATTTACACCCTCAACACCTTCACCTGGGTTTCCGAAGACGGCGGACGCACCCTCAACCGCCTCAGCAACCGCAACCGCCACGTCGACGACCACGCCCTCTACATCGATCCCGAGGAGCCCAACTACCTGCTCATCGGCGGCGACGGCGGACTCTACGAGAGCTACGACCGCGGCAGCACCTGGATCCACAAGCGCAACCTGCCCATCGCCCAGTTCTACCGCGTCGAAGTCGACAACCAGGCGCCTTTCTACAACGTCTACGGCGGGACTCAGGACAACGCCAGTCTGGCCGGACCTTCGCGCACTTACGCCAACGACGGCATCGTCAACGCCGACTGGTACGCGACCCGCGGCGGCGACGGATTCCAGACCCGCGTTGACCCCAATGATCCCAACATCGTCTACGCTCAGGCCCAGTACGGCGAACTGGTGCGCTTTGACCGGCGCAGCGGAGAGAACATCGACATTAAGCCCACCGAGGGGGTTGACGAAGCTCCTTTCCGTTGGAACTGGGACTCGCCCCTGATCCATTCTCCCCACTCGCCGACGCGCATCTATTTCGCTGCCAACAAGCTCTTCCGAAGCGACGACCGGGGCGATTCCTGGACGGCCGTTTCCGGTGACCTGACCCGCCAGATCGACCGCAACGAGCTCGAAGTCATGGGCCGTTTGTGGGGACCGGATGCGGTGGCCCGCCATCGCTCCACCTCCCAGTACGGCAATATCACGGCCCTCTCCGAATCTCCCCTCCAGGAAGGACTGATTGTGGTCGGCACCGACGACGGACTTCTCCAAATCACCGAGGACGGCGGCGGAGAGTGGCGCCAACTGAAGAGCGAAGACCTGCTGGGAATCGACGAGCACGTCTACGTGGCCGACGTTGTGACCTCGCGCCATGACGCCGACCGCATGTGGGCTGTCTTCAACAATCACAAGAACAATGACTTCAAGCCCTACTTGCTGCGAAGCGACGACCGGGGCCAAAGCTGGACCAAGATGGTTGAAGGCGTCCCCGAAGAGAACTCGCCGCTGTGGACGCTGGTGGAGGATCATGTCGACTCCGACCTGCTCTTCTTGGGCGGGGAATACGGACTCTTCTTTTCCATCGACGGCGGATCCAAATGGATCGCCCATAAGTCGGGGCTGCCTACCATCGCAGTCCGTGACCTGGCCGTCCAAGAGCGCGAGAATGACCTGGCCCTGGCCACCTTTGGACGCAGTTTCTACATTCTCGACGACTATGCTCCTTTGCGTGAGGTCAGTGAGCCCCTGCTGGAAGAGGAGGGCCACATCTTTCCCGTCCGCGACGCCCTCATGTTTGTCGAAGACCGCCGCCGGGCCGGCTCCTCCGGCGATGCCTTTTTCAGCGCCGACAACCCGCCCTACGGCGCAATTATTACCTACTACATCAAGGATGCGGTCAAGACCAAGCGCGCCATGCGCAAGGAAGCCTCCACCAAGGAAGAACCCATCGAGCCCACCCGCGAGCAGTTGCGGGAAGAGGAAAGGGAAGTCGCGCCGGCCGTTTACCTGACCGTGCGCGATGCTCAGGGCAACGTGGTGCGTCGTCTGGAGGGTGCCAACCGCAAGGGCGTCCACCGCATCGCCTGGGACTTGCGCGATCCTGGAATCAGCCTGGAGACC
>DATIPO010000066.1:0-12734 GCA_035471925.1 Acidobacteriota bacterium | reverse complement strand
ATCCCTCCTTTCCCCAGCAGTTCGGTAATCCGATACTTCCCGATCATCTTCGGCAAGGACGGATCTGCGTTTTCGGGGGGTTGTCCTGAGCTCACCACCACATCAAGCAAAATAGATGCCGAAATCAGGCTTGTCAAGACAGCAGGGGACAGCGCTTACAGCTCATCTGATGCCAATGGCGCCAACTTGAGTCAGCCTGCGCTAACACTGGCCCCTTCTGGCAGGTGTTTCAATAGTCTCAGCAGGTCTTATAGAGTCAAGATAAGGGTTCGACTCTCTACCAGTCAGACCTAGCGTGAAATATCGTCTCGAATCTTCTTAAGGGGCTCGCGCCGTTCCGATTCAAACTGGTAGAAGCGGTAGCCGAAGTCTTCCAATTCGACATCCAGCATCCTTTCCAGCCCGCGCTGAGTGAATTGGCGGTTGATGAGGAAGGGATCATCGAGCATCTCAATCAGGTGGGGAAGAGCCCAGCGGGCCTTGGCCCGGGTGAGGACGTCGGAGGCCACCAAACGAGTCGCCTCGTGAGAGGAGGCCAGCCAGTTGACGACCGCGGACTCCTGCCGCCGCGGATAGGAGGCTTCGATTCGGGAAGCGTCGAACTCGGCTTGGTACCACTGGCGCAGGTAATCCAGCGTCCAATCGATGGGCTTGTCAACGTGGCACATGTTGCAGGCATTGGGCTGGCCCGCTTCCATCATCTCGCGGTTGGTGGGGCTGAAGATGTGATGGGTGCGCACCATATCCTGAAGGCCCTCGTTGATGCGCGGCATATGGCAGTTCATGCAGCGGTCGCCGGGCGTTTCCGCCTCATGACGGGTGTGCAGGCGGCGGCTTTCGGCTTGGCGCAGGTCCCGGTGGCATTCCAGACATTGGGCGTCGTCGCGCCGGGGCGGACGGTCCCACCGGCGTCCAATGGTGTAGTGGGGATCGTGGCAGTGCACGCAGGTCAGCGACGACATGCCCGCCTCCTGCGCCTGATCGGGATCGTAGCAGGCACCCCGGGAGGCGTCGGAGTACTCGGTGGAGTTCCAGGTGTCCATGCCGCCGGCGAAGCGGGGACGTCCGCCGGAATGACAGCGGGCGCAGGTCCAGTTGAGGTTGCGGTTGTTGCGTCCCCAGGCCTCCTGGCTGCTCTCCTGGCTGTTGATCAGCACGTGCGGACTGGAGGGAAAGAAGCGCGGCATCAGATCGCTGCTCTCGGGGCGGCTGCGCCGGGCGTGCTGACGGGCTCCATTGTGACAAGCCTCGCAACTCACGCCCAGGGTGACCGCGTAGTCCTCAGCCGGCAGATAGTTGATGCGCTCTTCCAAAAAAGCCGAGACTTGGGTCATGTCGACCTGCTGGAGGGAGTCGCGCTCGGGCAGCAGACGCGGGTGAGCCTGGGCCAGGTAGGAGGACATGTCGACCGAGAACTCGCGAGGCGAGAACTGGCCCGAGCGCAGGCGCCCGTCCGACGTCAGCAGCCAGTCCCCCAGCGGACGCGTGGTGTGGCAGGCTGAACAAGAGCGGTCATAGTGGAACGAGGCGACATGGGCGAAAGGATCGTTGCGCTCTTCATCGGGTTTCTCGGAACTGATGTGGACCACGGGCACCCACTCTCGTTCCTCGATCCAGTATCCGAAGGGAAGCAGATGATCCTCGCGGCGGACGATATGATCCTGCCCTTCCGGGCCCTCCTCCAGGACGCCCACGTAGTACTGGTAGAAGCGCGAGCCCAGCGTGCGGCGGACCCGGTAGCGGCGCACCACGCCGTCCCGCTCCAGGCGCATGTACCAAGCCTGGGCATGGTCCTGAACCGATGTCGACTCCGCCGTCTCGGAACGCTTGGCAGACGACCGGGCACCCTCCGAAGCATCACCATCTCCATCCTTTCCCGTTGCGCCGCCTCGATAAAAACGGACCTCCCCGCCCCGATAGCGCATCGTCCTGCCCGAAAAGTCGCCCTTCATGACGGCCTCCGAAACTCGGGCGTTCATCCAGCGGTGAGAGTGCTGCGACCAAGCCTCGTAGCGTTCGGAATGGCAGTCCTTGCAGGCCTCAGGACCCGCGTAGTCGCCAGGACGGATGTTGCTGTAGCCGTCCTCGTCGAGGGCTTGGCGGCGGACCTCCTCGGGCACGCCGTCCCACCACAAGAGCTGATGGGGAGCGCCGTCGCGCAGGGCGAAGACGGCCCGCGGACGCTCCTTCAGAGCGGCCTTTAACTGCTCCTGGCAGCGGGCGAAATACCGGGGCAGATCCTCGCCTGCCAACTGGGCGTCGAAGGTGTCGCGCAACATCTCGGCTGCCGGACGCTGGGCCGGTCCCGGCAACGCGGCGGCCGAAGCCAGCGCCTTCCAGGACTTCTCGGTGCGTCCCAGGTGGCGAAAGGCCAGTCCCAGCCGGTAGTGGGCATAGGCGTCGGAAGGCTGTACCTTGACGGCTTCCTGCAAATCGTGGGCGGCCTGCTGCAAGAGGCGGCGCTGATCCTGATCCTGGGCAGAGAGGCCCTGGGCCAAGCGGATGCGTCCCCGCGAATAGAGGCCGGTGGCCAGCAGGCGGTCGCGGTTCTGCTGCCACTGCAACCGGGAAAGATTAGGCGGAGGCGGCACCCTTTCCAGGACGTCAAGCAGTTGCTGAGCGCGCTCGAGGGCTTCTTGGCCGCGTCCGCTTTCGGCCAGGTAAAAGGCAGTCTGGGCCAGAAGCTGCAACCAGCGTGCGCTCTGCTCGGGCTGGGTTGAAAGCAGGGTGTCAAAGCGCTCCAGGGGCTCCTGGCCGTAGTCCAGAAAAGCCTGGTAGCGGCCCTGACGAAAAGCGTCATTGGCCAACAAATAGCGGGCTTGGTCGGCTTGCCGACTGTGCGGATGCCTCTCCAGAAACCAGCGGGCCTTCTCCAGCCGTTCCTCGCCCACATGGGCTTGAGCCACTTCGCTCCAGTCGGTCTCAGGCGTCCGCCCCTGGACGGCAGCCCACAGGACGCCGCCCAGCGCCAAGCATCCGACTACAGCCAGCAACCGCGTCTTCATTCTCCTGTCTCCGCTAGGGCCACGGGGTGGCCAGCAAGTCCACTCACAAGCCAAATTCCGTGAACTGATCACGAGGCCCGTCAGCTCTCGGCAGCAAGAGGCTGCTCGCCAGGCTGATCGGTCAACATGACCGCACCCGAGTCCAGTCTGGCGGCCTCAGGGTCCACCGGCGCACAGGCCTAGCTAGGGCGCGGCTCGCTATACGTCGCCGGTCAGGCGGCGAAGCGCCTTGGCCAGGGCCTGAGTGCCCTCTCCCCCCTCACTTTGGGCCTGAGAAGCGTTGAACAACTGATGGACCAGGGCGGCTCCGGGCAAAGCGGTATCGGAGGAGGAAGCCGCCTCCATCACCAGGCGCAGGTCCTTCTGCATGAGATCGATCATGAAGCCCGGCGCGAAATCGTCCTCCACGATCTTGGGACCCAGGTTGGAGAGCTGCCAGCTCCCGGCTGCGCCTCCGCTCACGGCCTCGATCATGACGGACGGATCGAGTCCGTTTCGCCGGGCCAGGGAGAGGGCCTCGCACACGGCTTGCAGATTGACCGAAACCAGGATCTGGTTGCACAGCTTGGTCACTTGGCCGCTGCCCGAAGGACCGCAATAGGTGATGCTCTTGCCCATCACTTCAAAGAGCGGACGCACCCGTTTGAAGGCCTCCTTGTCGCCTCCCGCCATGATGGCCAGCGTGCCCTTCTGAGCCCCCACGTCCCCGCCTGAAACAGGAGCGTCGACCAGAGTCGAGCCCTTCTCACGCAGCTTTGCGTCCAAGCGCCGCTCCAAGTCGGGAGAGACGGTGCTCATGTCGACCACCACTGATCCTGGGCGGATGCCGTCCAGGACGCCTCCGTCGCCCTCGATGACTTCAGCCACGTCGGGCGTATCGGAGACGATGGTGATGACGATGTCGGCTTGGGAAGCGGCCTGGGCTGGTGAAGAAGCCTGTTGGGCGCCCTTCTCGACCAGCGGGGCGCACTTGGAACTGGTGCGGTTGTAGACCGTCAGTGCATAGCCGTCCTTGAGAAGATGTCCGGCCATGGGAGCGCCCATGATTCCCAGTCCGATGAATGCCACTTTTTCTTTGCTCATAGGGGTCCAGTTTAGGGCTTCTTGCGGGCTGCCTCCAAGTTGAGGCGAAAGTCACTGCGCTGAGGCTCCAACCGCACCGCCGTCTCGTATTCCTTGATGGCCTTCTCGCGCTCTCCCAGAGCCAAGTGGAGATTGCCCAACAGATTTCGCAACGCTGCGTAGTCGGGGCGTGCCTCTTTGGCCTTTTGAGCCGCTTCCATGGCACGGGCATAGTCGCGCCTCTGGTAGAGCAAGGTGGCCCACAGAAAGTTGCCTTCGGCCGATTCAGGATCGATCTCGAGCATTCGGGTGAGGTGCTCGCCCGCCGCACCGAACTGTCCGCTGGAAAGGTAGATCTTAGCCAAGTAGCTGTGGGCCAGCCAATTGCCGGAATCTTCGCGCAAGGCATCCAAGAAGGCCTGGCGGGCTTGGTTGATTTGTCCGCCCTGCAGCAGTTCCTGTCCCCGCCGTACAGCCGAAGAGGCAGCGCGGGCTGACTGGGATTGCTCTTCTTGTCCCCGATCAGCTTGACGAAAGAGTTGCAGATAGCGTTGGGAAAGCTCCGATTGACCGGCGCGACGGTGGGCGCGGGACAACTCGAAGTAGGCCTGAGGGGGAGCGTCTTGGCCTTGTAAAACGGGCTCCAATGCCTCAATGGCCTCCAGCGGGCGCCCCAAGTCCACCAGCAGTTTGCCCAGGTCGAGACGAAAGGAGCCTGCCGAGGGCTCCAGTTGGACGGCCTTGTGCAACGCCTCCTCGGCTTGCGCGGTCTCTCCCGCCCTCCAAAGCGCCAGCCCCAGCCCATGGTGGACGGCCGCTTCCTGAGGCGCTTTCTCCAGCGCCTGGCGAAAGCGGGAAACGGCTACCTCAAAGCGGCCTTCCAGCAAGGCGATCTGGGCCCGCCGGATATGGCTTCGCAGAGAGTCCGGCTCGACTTGGTCGAAGCGGTCGAGGACGCGCAGCGCGTCCTGGGTCTTCTCGGCCTGGAAGTAGAGGTCGGCCAGCAGCCAAAGCGAAGCCGGATCGGTCTGCCGGGAAAGGTTTTCGCCGTCCAGCGGACTGAGGGCCTGTATGGCCTCCTCCCACTGGCTCAAGCGCCCCAGCGCGGCCGCCAAGGCCAAGCGGAAGGACGGCTCATCGGGATTGATTTCGACCGCCCGGTCAAGCTCAGCAGCGGCTTCCTGCCAGCGTTCCCGCTGACCCAGGACAATTCCGGTGAAGTAGTACCCCAGCGGGTCGTCGGGATGGGCGCGTTTGTGACGGGAGAAGGCTTCCAAAGCCTCAAGCAGGAGTCCCTGCTGGACCAGCCGCTGCCCCTCTTTGAGGTCGGGGCCCGGGTCCTGGGCAGAGAGGGGGCGTGGGGCCATGAACATAGCCGCCAGCAAGGTCAGCACAAAAAAGGCGAGGGCCCCGAGACGGGGCCCTCGTTGATTCAGTCGCATGTGAATCAGCCGATCCCGCGCGACTTAGAAGTCGAAGCGGAATCCGATCTGCATGGCGAAGGGATCGGATCCCTGGCGGTCACCGATACCCAGCGCGTTGTCGTTGATGTCGAACTGCGTTACCACGAAGTTGCGGTTGTTGAAGAGGTTGAAGAACTCGACGAAAGCCGAGGCGAAAGCCCCTTCGCTAACGAAGAACTTCTTGGTGATGCGCATGTCGACGGTGATGATCTTGTTGTTGGTGAACGAGTTGCGGTCCAGCATCCGGCCTTCGAAGCAGTCGCCGCTGACGCCCTTGCCGAGGAGTCCTTCGCAAGTGGTGTGGGCCGTAGCCGTACCGAAACGGAACTCGCTCGATCCCGGCGTCTGAGTGGCCGGAGTGACCACCGCGCGGTCGTTGAACTCGCCGTCACGGTTGGTGTCGGTGCCCGTGAAGATGGAATAGGGCGTTCCCGAGCGGGCGTCGAGAATTCCGCTGATCTGGAGGTCTCCAGGCAGTTCCAAGACGCCGTTGAGCACGAAGTTGTGCCGGATGTCGTAGTCCGAGCGTCCGAACTCCTGAAATTTCTTAAAGGGGTTGACCGGATGGACGGTGTTGGCGTCGCGCTCGTTGTTGTTCTCGTCGTCGTTGTAGCCCAGGGTGTAGTTGGCGTTGAACTGGAAGCGATCGGAAAAGCGCTTGGAGAGGGTCAGGCTGACGGCGTCGTATTCGCCCCGGCCCGAGCTTTCCACCAGGCGGATGTCGTCGCCGGTAATGTTGCCCTGGGGACGCGTCGAAGTGTCGAAGATCTCGCGTCCGAATTCGTTCTCCACGCCGCGGAACATGTTGATGTCGAGACGGGTTTCCATATGACGGGTCTGGGCGTGGGTATAGGAGAATCCGGCCACCCAGTTGGGAGCCAGCTCGCGCTCCACGCCAAGGGTGAAGCGGTAGCTCTCGGGATTCTCGAAGTCCAACGCGTGCAGGTTGACCCGTCCCACGGTGCCCGAGGTGGGCAGCGTGATGCCCAGCAGGTCGGCCGCTTCGCCGAGGTTGGCGAAGGCCGTCCCCAAGCCGGGGAAGCTGTCGCCGTTGAAGTTCAAGGGCACTTGGCGGGCCAAGTCGCCGCCGAAGAACAGGGTGGAGCCGTTGGTGACTTCACCGTTGACGCGCAGCGGGTTGGAGAACAGCAGGGTGGGCGTGCGGGCATAGAAGATGCCGGCCGAACCGCGGATGACGGTCTTGCCGTCCCCACCTGGATCGTAGGCAAAACCGACGCGCGGCGCCCAGTTGTTGGTGTCGTCGACGATCTTCTCGGCAAAGGCCGGAAAATCGGTATTGGGACGGTCGTTCTCGGGGTTGTACTGGCCTTCCCAGCGCAGTCCCAGATTAACGGTCAGCTTGTCGTTGACCCTCCAGTCGTCCTGCACGAAGAAAGCCCATTCCTGGACCCGGACCACCAAGTCGCCCGGTCCGAAGAACTGCACGTAGGCATCGGGGAAGGGCGTTCCCGGCAATCCGCCGATGGGAGTCGGATCGCACTGGTCGCAAACGCCCAGTAGTTCCGCCAGCCCGTCGAAGTCGAAAGCCCCGCGGAAGTTGCCGCGGAAGACCTGATCGACGCCGGTGTCATTATACTCGACGCCGAACTTGAAGTCGTGGGCGCCGAAGTTGTAGGACAGGTTGTTGACGAACTGGTAGCGGTCGTCGTCTTCGGGGATGGGCAAGAAGAAGAAAGCACCCAGGTCGCAGCATCCGCTCACGTCGACTTCGGCCGTCACGTCGCTGGCGTTGGCCAGACGCGGACGGTCTTCGAAGAGGTAGTTGAAGCGGAATTCATTGACTACCCGCGGCGAGATGATGGCGTTCCAGTTGGCCACGAACTGCTGCGTCTCGTTCAATTCCAGCCCGTTGTGGGAAAGAGCGTCATCGATGGTGCCGGTGGAAGTCCCGTTGACCTGCTCCGAATCGGTGTAGGTGTAACGGAAGTTGAAGTTGTTGGAGTTGTTGGCCACCCAGTCCACCTTGCCGTTGTAGACCTGGGCGTCGTCGGTGCTGTTGAAGGAACCCTGCAAGTTGACCAGCGCCGGAGGGGCGATGGCGAGTTCCTCGTCATCCAGGAAGAAGGAGACGATCAGCGGCGTCTCGAACTGCTGATGCTCGGTCGAGAAGAAAAAGAACAGCCGGTCGCGGACGATAGGTCCGCCGAAACTGCCGCCGAACTGATGCCGGGTCGAGTCAGGCTCGACTTCCGACTCCGAAATCTGGAAGCTGGAGTTTACCCTGCGCGTCACTTCGTTGCCCAGCATGCTGTCGTTCTGGAACAGATAGAAAGCACTGCCGTGCCAGTTGTTGGTTCCCGACTTGGATACCACGTTGACCAAGCCGGAGGTGGCGCGGCCGAACTCGGCGCTGTAGCCGTTGTTGACCACCACGAACTCGCGGATAGCTTCCTGCGAGAAGGTGAAGGGAGGACGGTCGCCGCCCGCCTGTCCGCCGAAGAAGGCGTTGTTTCGGTCCGCGCCGTCGATCTGAAAGTTGGTTTCAATACCCTTGGCCCCGCCCACCGAAATGGTGTTGCGTGAGGCTTGGACGGCTCCCGGCGTGAGGAAGATGAAGCTCTGGAAGTCGCGTCCGTTGATGGGCAGGTTGTCGATGGCGT
Organism: Acidobacteriota bacterium; assembly: GCA_035471925.1. Taxonomy (GTDB): domain Bacteria; phylum Acidobacteriota; class UBA6911; order RPQK01; family DATIPO01; genus JANQFM01. The sequence goes on along the minus strand of DATIPO010000066.1, from coordinate 4,583 downwards.
TCTCGTTGACCGTGGCCTGCGGCAGGGAACTCGAGGTTTCAATGAGCGGAGCGTAGTCGGCGCTGACGCTGACCACTTCCTCCATCTCTCCGATCTCCATCGTGATGCGCAGGGTGAGGGTGGCACCGATGGTGACCCGCACTTCGCGTTCAACGGCCTTGAAGCCTTCCAATTCGGCTTTGACCATGTAAGGGCCGACCGGCAGAAGCCGGGCCAAGAAGCGGCCTTCGTCGTCGGTGACAACGACGCGCTCGAAACCGGTCTCAGTCTGTTCAAGATAGACCGTGGTTCCGGGCAGGACGCCGCCCGACTGGTCCTCGACCGTTCCCTGGATCACGCCGGTGCTGGCTTGGGACTGGCCCAAAGCCGATACGCCGGCGAAGATCGAGAGGCAGGCGACAAGGCCAGCCGCGATCCAAATGCGTGACAATCGCCAGTTCATGATTTGATCTCTCCTCCGTTTTGTCTCCATTGGGGGTTCGGAACTAAAGCTTTCGTTTTCGGGTTTTATGGTTGACTTCGATCAGAGTCTTCGGTCGAAGGATTCTCAATCACCACCAGTTGCTGCTGGAAGGAGGATTGAGCCCCTAAAACGTCTTTGACCCAGACTTCGACCAAGAATCGGCCGGGCGGCAGAGTGAAACGGGTCCGGTATGCCGAACTTTCCTCCAACGCCTGCTTGAACTCTGCCTGGCCCAATCGGGCTTCCAGGCTGTCGGCCTTGTGGCCGACTACGATTTTGCGGATGTCGCGGACAAAAATCTCCATCTGCACCTGAGCCACGAAATCTTCAAACTTGCGGTTGAAGTTGAGGCTGCGGTGGGGAACGATCACGAAGACGTCGCAGTAGGTCTCTTCAGCCGCTGCGCCCGTTTCGAACTCGATTTCGAAAGGGAACTGCTCGGCGCTCACCTGGGTGGTGACGAAGGTCTCGTCCACCTTGGCGGGCAAGGGCTTGAAGGCTCCCGCATAGGCTTCCAGGCGGTCCAAGCTGCTGCCCCCGAAGGTACGCAGTCCCATGCGCCGGTTGCGCATGCGGGGAATGAAAGAGCCCGTGATGTAGAACAGAGCGTCCTTTTCATCGGCGTCCATCACCAGCTTGTAATCGGGCGAGCCGTCCTTGGAGACGAACTCGAACCTGACTTCCTGACCCAATCCCGGCAGATAACGGTATTCCCAGACCTCGTAAGGCATGGCCGTCATGGCGTCCTTGGGGTTCTGGCGTCCGCTGGCCTTGAGCTCTTCCTGAGAACGGTGGACGCGTCCGCCGGTGGGATTGGTGGAACGCCGGTCGGGAGGACCGAACTTGATGTAGATCATGCCGCGGTCCGTCCGCCAGCCGGCCTTGCCGGCGTGAAACTTCTCGTTGGCATAGGCGATGCGCCGGTAGTGTTCCTCGCGGACCTCGTTGGCGGGGGTGCCGGGATCGGGGTCTCGGCGACGCCAGAACTGCTCGATAAAGGCCTGCTTCTCCTCGTCGGTGGTGAGAGACTGGAAAACCTCTTTCTCCTCTTCCGAGATGAGATAGACCACGTCCCTGGTCAGCCAGTCCTTGAAGACGTCCTTACGCTCCTCGTCCCGGCTCTCCTGGGCCCAGGACGTGGCCGGAAGAAAGAAGACAAGACACAAGTGGAGAATCGCAGCTCGCCTCATAAGATTTGGTTCGATTGCGGTAATCTATTCAAAAATTTGGACTTAACTCAATTTTCCGGGGCCGGTCGGAAGTCGTGGACCGGCTAGAAGATCAATTACGACGGGGTCGATCCTGCGGTGTGCGCGCTCATTGTCAACTCATACTTCCCGTTTTGACGCGCCTAGTTTTACCGCGAAATTCCGCCGAGTGTCAATAGTGGCCGCGTGAATCCTCGTTAAAGATTCCTTGAAGAAAGTCCTGCGAAGAGTTGCTATCTTACCTGCTTCCTATGACTTGCAGGCAGACCTCGCGGCGGCGCGCCTTGTTGTCAAAATTAATCAGCACCACTTGTTGCCACGTGCCGAGCCTCAAACGGCCGCCCACGATGGGGACGACCAAGTCGGGCTTCAGCAGGGAGGCGCGCACGTGAGAGAAGCCGTTTCCGTCGTGCCACATCTCTTCGTGATGGTAGTCGCGTGTGGGCGGAATGATGCGGTCATAGAAGTCCTTCAAGTCCTTGACCAGTCCGGGTTCGTACTCGACGGTCGTGAGCGCGCCAGTCGAGCCCACCACGAAGATGGTTACGGTGCCCTTGGTCACCCCGCTCGCCTCGACCTTGGACTGCACCTGGCCGGTGATCTCCACGATGCCGCAGCCGCTCTCGGTTTGAAGACTGAGTTCGTAGGTCTCAACCGTCATGCTTGTCCTCCTCAGGGATATCAAAGCCAGCCCCGCTCAGAACGGATAACCGCAGGCACCGGGGCCACCAGGCGGCCAACAGGTTCACACACAGGTCGAGTCCTGCGCACATGGTCAGTTGCCCAGATAGCTCCCCGGCGGTCTGAGGCCGCTCGCTAGGCCACTAGGCGGCCAGTTCCACACGCGAGTCAAGTTGTGCGGACATTTCAGTGGCCTCGCAAGCACTTGGCGGTAAGAGGCCGCGCGCTAGTGTTGGGCTCTCCCGCCAGCCCGGCGCGGGGCGGACTTTGCTTTGCGGCGGCTCTTACGGGGACGGTAGCGGCCCTGACATTGAGGGCAGAAGTGGGTCCCGCGCTGGCTCACCACGATCTTTTCAATGGCCGTGCCGCATTGGCGGCAAGGCCGGCCGTCGCGCCCGTAGACTTTCAACTCTTCCTGGTTCGATCCCTGGCGTCCTTCGCTGTCGATGTAGTCGCGCAGGCTGGTGCCGCCGAAGTGGAGTCCCCGCTCCAGCACCAGAGGCACGGCCTGGAAGAGGCTCTCTTTTTCAGCATTCTTCAGCCCTGATACGGGACGCAAGGGATGGATGCGGGCCTCGAAAAGCGCTTCATCAGCGTAGATGTTGCCCACTCCGGCCACGAATTTCTGATCGAGCAGGATGGACTTCACAGCCACCTTGCGGCCCCGCAGCCCCTTCGCGAAAGCCTGCAAGCGGTACTCTTCGCCAAAGGGCTCCAGTCCCAAACCGTCCAAATAGGACCTCAGTTCGGACGAACCGCGGGGGTAGAGAAAGATCTTGCCGAACTGGCGGATGTCGCGGTAGAGCATGGCTGTCCCGTCCTGGAAGAGGAACTGCAGGTGGGTGTGCCTGTCGGGAGAATGCTGGCGGGCGCGCTGCAAGCCGGTGGTTTCATGGCGCACGAACTCCTGGCTGTCGCTGCGCTGCGGATCGCGGAAGGTCAACTGTCCAGTCATCCCCAGATGCACCAGGCAGCAGTGCCGGGGGAAGTCGAAGAGCAGGTTCTTGCCGCGACGCCGGATCTCTTCCACAGGCTGTCCCTTAAGGGCCCGGGCAAAGTCCTCGGGATCATTCTGCAGGACGCGCGAAGCGCTGATCACGACGTCTCCTACCACACGTCCCCGCACCTGCGGCCGCAATCCGCGGCGGATGGTTTCGACTTCCGGCAATTCGGGCATGCGGCGATCTTACCCGCTGGGCGAGGCACACTTCAATCTCCCCGGCCGGATGGCGAGCCGTAATACAATAGAAAAGCATGCTTGATGATCAACAGTGGATCGGCAAAACCTTTGACGACTTTCTCTTCCGTCCCCAGAAGGGGATGGTGGACTCGCGGCGCGAGATCAGTTTGAGCGGCGCCCTCAGCCGCAGTCTGAAACTGGAACTGCCCGTGGTCTCGGCCAACATGGACAGCGTTACCGGCATGTCCATGGCGCGGGCCATGGCCTACGAAGGGGGCTTAGGATTCATCCACCGCGGACTGAGCATTGAGCGGCAGGCTGAGAAAGTGGCCTTGGTCAAGCGGAGCTGGGGCACGGTCATCGAAGAGCCCCTGTCGCTGCCCCGGGGCGCCACCATCCGCCAAGCCAAGAGCTTCGCCCGACGCCAGGGCGTCACCGCCCTGCTCATCGAAGAGAAGAAAGATTCGGGGATTCTGGCAGGGGTGCTTTCCAAGCGCGACATACCCTGGATGGAAGGCTACGACCAACGTCTGGTGGAAGATTTCATGACGCCCCTCGAGAAGCTGATCACGGGACCGCCCGGCACCAGCGTGGAAGAGGCCGAAGAGATCCTCTTCTCCAAACGCATCGAGCGCCTGCCGCTGGTGGACGAGCAGCGCCGGATCCACGGACTGATCACGCGCAAGGACATTCTTTTCATGCGCAACCGTCCCCTGGCCAGTAAAGACGTCAAGGGCCGGCTCCTGGCGGGAGCCGCCGTGGGAGCCCGCGGTGATTTTCTGGAACGGTCCCAAGAACTGATCAAGGCCGGCGCCGACATTCTGGTCATCGACATCGCCCACGGCCATTCCGAAGTCATGCGTCAAGCCGTGGAACGACTGCGTGCCAAGGTGGGGGACGTGCAACTGGTTTGCGGCAATGTGGCCACTTTCGAAGGAGCCCGCTTCTTGAAGGATCTGGGGGCCGACGCCGTCAAGGTGGGCGTGGGTCCGGGACGCGGCTGCCGCACCCGTTTAGAGACCGCGGCCGGCGTCCCCCAGTTGCAGGCCGT
>DATIPO010000065.1:0-76087 GCA_035471925.1 Acidobacteriota bacterium | reverse complement strand
GTGAGATCGAACAAGCGGGGCGAATCGACTTCCGCCGCGATGCGGGAATAGAAACAACCGTCCTCTTCAAGCCCGACCACTCCCACCAGGACCTCCTCGCGCCCCAGCAGCCGCCGTGACAATTCGACGTAGTTTTCCAGCGGCCAGGCGCGGATCGGGAGTGCGCCGCCGCTGGGGTTGAGCAGGACGATCCTCGACTCGGGACGCATGCGCCGGCATGATTGGGCGAGAACCTCTGCCATCCGGATCCGCCGGGCCTCGTCTCGGGGCGGAGACGGCAAGTTGACCTTGGTTTGCCGGCACTCCTTCACCAGCGGCCTTCCCGTGGCGCCCTGAAGTGCATCGAGAAGGTTGGCGAAGTTCCCGCTCATGTGCTGGTAGGGATTGTAGAGCACCGGATGAGTCCAGAAGCTTCCCCTGTAGAGTCCCTCCATGCTGTGGCGGTGAAAACCGGCTCGATGCCGAGCACCGCTCAGGGCGGCCAGGATGGCGCTGGAGCGCGAGAACAATTCCAGGTCGAGTGCGGTGTCGATGCCGATCTTGCGGAGACGCAGGATGGCGGCCACGGCGCTGCGCAGAAAGCCGACAATACCTCGGTCGTCCAACTCGATGATGTGATCGGGACCAGCCCGTCCCAGCAACTTCAGGCTGTCCCGGTTCTTGGCAAAGATCAGAAACGAAATGCGGGCCCCGGCATGCCGTCGCCGGATCTCCAAAAGCATGGGATAAGCGAGCAGCACGCTTCCCATTTCCGAGATCTGAATGAGAAGGAACGAGCCGGGATCGTGGGGCGGCCGCCGTGATGCGAGGCGGGTCAGCCAATGAACAAGTGAGAGCAGGGCACAGGCCGGAATCCCGATCCACCGGTCCAGTCGCCGCGCCGCCGAAAGGTTCATCCCTGGGAGCTTAACACGCGTCGCCGCACAAGGAATGCGAATGCCTAAGAGCCCTCGAAGCCAATACGAATTCGATGCAATGCCGGATGGGCAGACGCCGACTGACAAGCCTGGCGCTCCCTAGGATTGGCAGGCTACTTGCCGAGACTCAGCGGGAGTGCCTGCGGCTGCCGCCTCCGACACCATTAAAAGCACTTACGTTTATGGCGTCAAACCTATATATTGAGGGGTCTTGTGCGGTTGGATCCTGTGTCCGAAGGGGCTGGGGCACTGCCTCTGGAAGCGGGGGAAACTCGACATCAGATTTCCTTTAAAACCCCGAAGGGTGGCCGGCGATGACCTTGGCAAGCAGCGAATCAGGAGAGTGACGATGAACGGTCCCCTGGAGAACAAGAGCGGCAAGGGAGCGCCCCAAACCAAGTCCACGTCCGAAGGGGACCGAGAGGTGAGCGTGCCGCTCCTTTCACAGGGACGCCTGCCTGCTTGCCGGACGGCACCTTTGTCCAAGCCGCCGCGTTTTTGGAGGCTGGTAGGGCCGGGAATCATCATGGTGGCCACTTCGCTGGGTTCGGGCGAGATCTATTTCTGGCCCGGAATCACCATGCAGCACGGCTTCCTGCTGATATGGCCGGCCATGATCGCCCTCAGCCTGCAGTACGTCCTCAACACCGAATTCGCGCGCTACACCATCGCCACCGGAGAAACCATCATCACCGGATTCGCCCGCCTGTGGGCGCCGCTGGCCTGGGTCTTCCTGGTCTGCTCGACCCTGCCCTGGCTGTGGCCCGGTTGGAGTACCGGTGGAGCGACCGCCTTGTCCTGGCTCTTCGGCGGCCGGGTCGATGTGATGGCCGCAGCCTCGCTGATCTTGATCGGGATCGCCCTCACCGGAACCCGAGTGGTCTACAAGACCGTGGAACGCATCCAGATGCTCCTCACCGTGTTCGTCATCGTGTCGGTCGCCCTGGTAGCGCTGCTGGTGGTGAGAGGACCTACGTTGGGAGCCTTTGCCGAGGGCCTGAGCAGCTTTCCCACCGCGATTCCAGAAGGCCTCGACATCGCCACCTTGCTGGCGGCTTTGGCCTTCTGCGGCGCCGGCGGTTCGGTCAATCTGGCCACCAGCCACTGGATCCGCGACAAGGGCTTCGGAATGTCGAAGCTGGTGCCCAAAGTGAAGAGTCCCCTGACCGGAGAGAAGGTGGCGGTCGTCTCCGAGGGTTATTTCTTCGAACCCAGCGATGAAAACCTCAGCCGATGGAAGTCGTGGTGGAGACTGGCCAGGCGCGAGCAGTTCCTGAGCTTCTGGCTGACGGGAGCCGCGGGCCTCATCCTCTTGATGCTGATCTCCCATGCCCTGCTCTACGGCAGCGATCTGGAGATCGGGATGGAAATGCTCAGGACGGAAGGGGCGGTCCTGGGGCAAAGCCTTACCGGCGTCATGCAGACGCTTTTTTATCTGGTGGTGGCTGCCATCTTCTTCACCAGCGAGGTCGGCGTGCTGGACCACGTGGCCCGGGTTTCGGCGGACATCATCAAGACCAACTGCCTCCCAGTGCGAAACTCCTCCCACCGCTACGCCAGCGAGAGCGCTCTGTATTTCTGCGTCCTGTGGGTGATGATCTTCTTCGCCATCGGGGTCCTGTTCGTCGCCGACATGACGGACGCGCCGACCCTCCTGAGGATCGCCGGCTCTCTGTCCGGAATCGTCATGTTCCTGTATTCCGGCCTGGCTCTGCTGCTGGTGCGGCGACTGGCCCGTGAGGTAGCCGCCGCCGACAAGCGCTTTGAGACCGACAATCCGTTCCAGTTGCCGACCTGGCGCACGGTAGCGCTGGCCATAGCCACGCTGTTCTACGGCAGCTTCTCGCTGCTGCTCATCATCAACATCGCCACGACGCTGTTTGGATAAAGCGAGCAAGCGAAACAGTTTTCGCTCACTGGATGACGCTATTGCACGCTTACAGCGTTAGGGCATGTCGCCGCTCGAACCCAGGGTGGCGCCTTAGTCTCGCTGCGCTCGACGGCGGCTGACCCTGGGCTGGCATATGGCTCACCTACAGCGAGCCCGGACTTGACTTGGCACTGATGCGCCCTTCTGCTGGCGCACTGCCCGCCCTGCAGCGAGCCCGGACTTGACTTGGCACTGATGCGCCCTATTGCTGGCACACTGCCCGCCTGCAGCGAGCCCGGACTTGACTTGGCACTGATGCGCCCTATTGCTGGCACACTGCCCGCCTGCAGCGAACCCGGACTTGACTTGACACCGGTGCGCGCGTCGGCTGGGCTGGCGTGCTGGTTGCCTACACGAGTCCTTGATGGGTATTGATGTGTCCGCCTGCTGGGCTGGCATCCTCGTTGCCCGCGGCGAGGATCTGACGGGCCCTGATGTGTCCGCCTGCTCGCCGGTTATTCGACGACCTTGATGGTTCCCTTCATGAAGGGGTGCGGGGTGCAGGTGTAAGGGAAGGTTCCGGGGTCGTTGAATGTGACGGAAGCTCTCTGTTTGGACGCGATGGTCCCCGTGTCGAAACTGCCGTCGTCGGCCGTGGCCGTGTGGGGGAAAGGATCCTCGTTGATCCAGGTCACTGTGGTCCCGACCTTCACCGTCAAGGTCTGGGGACTATAGGCCAACATGTTCATCCTGACGCTGTTCTCGGGCACGTCGTCGCTGGCAGCGGACTCCTTGCGGGGACCCGCATTGGAAGGCAGCCTGTTCCTTGGCCCCGGAGCGTCAGAGTTGCCCTCCTGAGACGCACTTATCGACCCAGCCGCTTCGGCAGGACCCGGCTGGCCAACGCTCATATCCGGCGCACCGGCTTCTCGCTCCTGGGAGACACTTGGCGGCCCGGCCCCATGATCGCCCGCGTGGGAAGCGCTCATATCCGACTCGTTCGCCTCTCCCTCCTGGGGGACACTCATCGCCCCGGTCCCGCCGGCAGAGCCCGCATGGGAGGTACTCATCGCCCCGGAACCCATGCCGCCCGCGTGAGACGCGTTCATGCCTGCAGCCGCAGGGGCGGGCTTGAGGGTTGGATAGCCCTCCACGTAAACCCAGTCATGCTCTTTGGCGGGCAAGTGGCAAGGGAGGCACTCCTGGCGGTAGTCTTTGGTCACGTTGACCTGAGGATCCTCGGCCGCGAACAGGGCCCAGCCCCATCCGTCCCCCCACAGCGGATTGTCGGGGAAGCGGTTGTGGGCGTCCTTGATCATCACAAACCAGATCTGGTTGTCGGACGCCCAGGAGGCCCGCCCGGTGGTCATCTGGGCCGAGCTGCTGCTGCGAACCTCCTTGACCAGGACGGCACCGTCCGGGAACTGCCGGTGCCGCTTGTAGTAGTCCACCGTCTCGGGTGAGGCATAGACTTCGTGGAAGGACAGTCCGCCCTCCTCGGGGACCACCCAGTCACCCAAATGTGACCAGGTGGTCCGAAATTCCTCAGGAAGGCGGATATTGCCCTGGGCGTCGGCCCAGGGCGAGAAGGGTTCAACCTGCAGGCCGGAGAGAACGGCCCCCGCGCCCAGAGTCAATATGAATGCTAATAGGACCATTCTGTTCATCACGAGCTTCTCCTTAGCCTCGGATTGGAGCCAACTTCAGGGTTTACTGGCTTCCGCCGCCCATCGGGACGGTCTTGGCGGCCCGCAGGACCGGATAGTATTGGCTGAACACCCAATCGTCGGCCGCATTGGCCTGGTGGCAGGCATTGCAGGTATCCGTGGGTTGGGCGGCCGCCTTCTCCTTCAGGGGATAACTGTGGCCGTAACTGAAGTAGGCCCAGTATCCGGGCTCATCGGGAAAACGCCTGGAGTCCTTGACCGCCACCTCGAGGCCGATGAAATCGCCCATGAAGTAGCCGTTGCCGCTGGGCGCCTGCTTGGAGCTGACGCTCACCAGCTCCTTGATGAGGGCTGTCCCGTCGCGGAACTTGCCGGTGCGGGCGTAGTAGTCGTAGTCATCAGGATGGATGTAAACGTTGTGGAATTCCGGAAACGGGGCCTTTCCAGAATTCAGGTCGTTGGGCGTCACCGGCGTTCCGATGTAACGCCAGTTGCGAAAGCTGAAATCGGGGCGCTGCAGTTCGTTGTCGCCGTTGAAGACCAGCTTTTCCTGAAAGGCGGGTCCCGCCGCCGCGGTCAAAAGGCCCGCCACCGAGAAGCCCAAGATCAGGACAAAGAGGAGGAGGGTTTGGTTTCGGTACTTGCTATACAGTTTCATCGTTCATCTCCTTGGTTTGGAGGGGCAACTCCACTTGGAGCGCCCCGTTCCTGTCAGCCATCCGCTGCGCTTTCGGCATCGGACGCCCCCTTGGACTCGGCAGATAGATGAGCGTTTCGCGGACTGAGACTTGTGGTCAGAAATCGGACTAAACAGCAAAAAGGCGCGATTAGCCCAGATTGCCGCCCGCACGGAGCTCAAAGGGCCTCTCGAGGCTCCGCGCGACTGCTTTTCCGCATCTCCCAACGCCCTGTGTAGGACAATCGACCACACGAGAAAGGGCAAGTCTCCGACAAGCATGGCGGCAGGCCCCGTTCTATACTTGAGGACGATGAGCAAAGCGACGCCCCAGGTTCCGGTATCGGAGGAAACCTCACCCAGCGACTTCATGCTGACGGTGATGGGCCGAGCCGTGATGAGCCTGGACAGCCACCTGATTCGGGTCAATCCCTCCTTCTGCAAGATGCTCGGCTACTGCGAAGAAGAACTCCTGGGCAAGACCTTTGCCGACATCACTCACCCTGACGACATCGCTCCGGGACGCAAGCTCGTCAAGCGCATGCTGGCCGGTGAAATCGACAGCTTCCGCCAGGAAAAACGCTACCTGCACAAAGACGGTCACGCCGTGTGGGCCTTGTTGAGCGCAACCTTGGTGCGGGACGCCGACGACAAGCCTCTCCGCTGCCTGGCCCAGATCCAGGACATCTCCGAGCTCAAGCGGACCGAAAAGGCGCTGGAGGAGAAGACCGCCCAACTGCAGTCCATCACCGACGCCATGATGGGCTACCTTGAAACGGGCGACCTGCGCCAAGCCGTCGGGTCGATCCTGGATGAGGCACTGCGTCAAACCCAAAGCGAATACGGCTTTGTGGCGGTCGTTGCGAAGGGTCCGGACCTGCGCATCCTGGACCACAAGGGCTTCAAATGGGACAAGGTGGTCAATCGCGACATCTACGACTCGGCCCACCGGGAACTCAAGAAGCGGGGCTACATTCCTTTCGCAAAGATGGATAACTTGGCCGGCCGGGTCGCCACCCACGGTGAGGTGGTCCTGTCCAACGCCCCCGCCAAGCACCCCAAAGCGACCGGAGTGCCGGCCGGGCATCCGCCGCTCAACAGCTTCCTGGGCGTGCCGGCCGTCAAGGGCGGCGACGTGGTGGGAATGATCGGCGTGGCCAACCGTCCCGGCGGGTATCAAAGCGGAGACCAGCGAAAGATCGCCGTTCTCACCAACGCACTGGGGCTGCTCTTCGACAACTACCGGCGGATGGAGCGTGAAGCCGCGCTGGAGGGCCAGCGCAAGCGGGCCGAAGCCGAACTCAAGGAATCCTACGAACTGCTGGAAGCCCGCGTCGAGAAGAGGACAGCCCAGCTCTCCAAAGCCAACCAAGCCCTCAAAGAGCAGGTCGAAGAACGCCGCAGAGTGGAAGCCAAGCTGCGCGAGAGCGAGGCCCGCTTCCGCAGCGCCTTCGAGCACGCCACCATCGGAATGTCGGTGGTGACGCCGGAATTCAGATTCCAAAGAGTCAACCGCGCCCTCTGCGACATGCTGGGATACAGCGCTGAAGAACTCACCCGCAAGAGCTTTCAAGACGTGACCCATCCCGATGACCTCGACATCGGGCGCGACCAGACTCAGCGGGCCCTGGAGGGCGAATTCGATTCCTTCCGCCTGGAGAAACGCTACATCCATAAGGAGGGCCACGTGCGCTGGGCCTATGTGGCCGCCTCGGTGGTCCGCGACCGCGATGGCCAGCCCCTTTACCTGGTAGCCCAGCAGCGCGACATCACCGAACGCAGGAAAGCCGAAGCCGAGCTGCGGACTTCGCACGAGGAGCTGCGGCGCCTCTCCCGTCACCTGGTTTCAGCCCGCGAAGAAGAACGAAAGCAGATTGCCCGGGAGATCCACGACGAACTGGGTCAAGCCTTGACGGCTCTCAAGCTCGACTTGTCCTGGATGGAAGAAGAGCTGGCCGAGGATCAAGAGGCTCTTTCCGCCCACACGCGCGGCATGACGAATCTGGTGGACGAGACCATCCGCTCTGTACGCGGCATCCTGACGGCTTTGAGGCCGGCGGTCCTCGACGACTTGGGGTTGGCGGCCGCCGTGGAATGGCAGGCCCAGGAGTTCCAGGAGCGCACCAAGATCGATTGCCAACTGGATTGCAGCGCTCATGAGATCGAACTCGATCAGGCCCGCGCCACCGCCGTCTTCCGAATCTTCCAGGAAGCTTTAACCAACGTCGCCCGGCACGCCGAGGCCACCCAAGTCGAGGTCAAGCTTGGAGAGGCCGGGGGAAATCTGGTGCTGAACGTGCGCGATAACGGAAAGGGCATCGAGGCCGGGCAAAGCGGTGGAACTCATACCTTCGGAATTCTGGGAATGCGCGAACGGGCACTACTGCTGGGCGGCCAAGTCGAAATTGCCGGACAAGCCGGCGCCGGCACAACCGTCTCACTACGGGTTCCTCTCGAAGCTGGCGTCCGGCAACAGGCTAAGTGAACATGATCAAAGTTCTGGTAGCGGATGACCATCCGGTGGTTCGGGAAGGCCTCAAGAGGGTGATCGAGAAGGACTCCGGCATGCTCGTGGCCGCCGAGGCCGGCACCAGCCAGGAAGTTCTCGACCGCTTGGCCGCCAAACGTCCGGACGTGGTTCTGCTGGACATCAATATGCCGGGACGCGGTGGCTTGGAGATTCTTCAGCAGATCAAGACCCATTACCCCTCGCTGCCCGTGCTGGTCATCAGCATGTACCCAGAGGACCAGTACGCCACGCGCGTCCTGCGGGCTGGAGCGGCAGGATACCTGACCAAAGAAAGCGCACCCTCGCAACTGGTCAAGGCCATCCGCAAGGTGGTTGGGGGCAGGAAGTACGTGAGTCCGACCTTGGCCGAAAAGCTGGCCATCGACTTGGGAAGCGAAGCCCAGTTCCCCCACGAATCGCTCTCCGACCGCGAATACCAGGTGCTTTGCCTGCTGGCCTCGGGCAAGACCGTCTCGGAAATCGCCGACGAACTGTCCCTGAGCATCAAGACCATCAGCACCTACCGCACCCGCATCCTGGAGAAGATGGATCTGAGAAACAATGTCGAACTGGCCCGATACGCCCTCAAGCACGGTCTGGTCGATTGACCGCCTCGATTGACTGCACCATCCATGTTCGGGCGTCGATTCCTCAAGGAATCCCCCCAGCCGAGGCTTCCGAGCGCCTGTTGATCCTGTAGGAGCGACGCTGAGTCTTGTAGGACAAATCCCTATAGCCCGGGAGTGAAAATACTATAAGGCAAGTGGTCTTTCGCTGATACCACTTTCTTTTTCACCGGTTTAAGCTCTCCATGTAGGCAGGACTCATAGGAGAGAGCCTCATGGAGAAACGAGACGACGAGAGTCGAAAATTCCACCCCGATGACCGCGAGCAGATCCTGGTCGAGCGGCTGAAGCGCCGTTCATCCCAGGCCTTTGACGAGTTGGTGAGCTGTCATGGCCATCGACTTCAGGGCGTAGCCATGCGCATCCTGCGCAATGCTCAAGATGCCGAGGACTGTGTTCAGGAGACGTTCCTTAAGGCCTTCCAGTCGATCTCAAGCTTCCGGGGCCAGGCTTCGCTTTCGACCTGGCTCTACCGCATCGCCACCAATCTGGCCCTATCGAGGCTGAGGAAGAAGCGCAGGACTCCGCTGGTGGATGTCGACTCCAGGCTGCCCGATGCCTGCGCCCGGCACCCCTCCGCCGTCCGCGACTGGAGCCGGATGCCGGAAACGGCCTTGCTGCGTCGCGAGCTGGCCGATCAGGTGCGCAAGCTGATCGCCGAATTGCCCGAAACCTACCGGCTCCCTTACGTCCTCAAAGATCTGGAGAAGCTCTCGGAGTCCGAAGTCTGCCAAGCCCTCGGACTTCCGAAATCTACGATCAAGAGCCGGGTACATCGGGCCCGAGTTTTCATCCGCTCCGAACTCAAGGAGCGCCGGCTGGGTCCGGCGCCGGCCGTCCCGGCTGGTGGAGTCCTGGCATCATTGGCTGCCCGTTCCGGGAAGGAGAGAAACCATGGCTGAAGCCGCAACTCAAGAACGCCCGCTGAGGAGTGCCGACCGAATGTGGCACCTCAAGCGATCCACTTTGGTGTGGGAGATTTCCACCGAGGAGATCGAAACCGTGGGCAGAGCCTGTAGCGATCGAATCTACCCCGAAGGCAGCCACATCTTCCGAGAAGGCGATCCGGTCCAGCACCTGTACATCCTCAACCGCGGATACGTCCAGCTTTCGGTGGGACGCAAGCCGCGTCCCAAAGTCCTGCGCATTCTCAAAGGGGGCGAGGTCTTCGGGGAGGAAATACTGGGTCGCACCACGGCTTACCAAGCCACCGCCACCGCCTACCAGGAATGCTGGGCCTCGCTTCTGCCGCGCCACAAGCTGCTGGAACTGATGCAGCTCAGGCCGGCTCTTTCGCTCAACCTCATCCGCATCCTGACCCAGCGGCTGTGGGAGGCCCGCAGCGACCTGCAGGACGGATCTCTGGAAGCTCGCCAGAGGGTGGCCAAGACCCTCCTCAAGCTGGGCGACCTGCACGGCCAGCCGACTTACGCCGACAAGGGGCTTCTCAAACTCAGCATTCCAATCAGCCACCGGCGTCTGGCGGAAATGATCGGCGGCTGCCGACCTCACATCTCGACCATCCTCTCAGAATTCAAGAAGCTGGGAATGCTCGACTATCAGGGACGCAAGATGCTCCTCGACATGGAGAGCCTGCGCCAGCGCCTGGAAGGGGAGCTGCAGGCCAGCTAGCTAAGCTAGCCCCAGCCTTGACTATTCGCTTCGCAGGACAGAGATCGGGTCGATGCGGGCTGAGTGGAGGGCGGGAATGGCCGATGCGGCCAGTCCGATGGCGGTCAGCAGCGCGAAGCAGGCGGTCATCACGCTCCAGTCGAGGGGAGAGACGCCGAAGAGGAATCCTGAGAGAAGGCGGGTCAAGGCCAATGCCCCGAGCAGTCCGATGCCCGCCCCGGCCAGGGTCAGAAGCAGCCCCTGCCCGGCGTTCAGCCTGAGGACGTCCCAGGGACGGGCACCCACGGCCATCCTCACTCCGAATTCGTGACGCCGCAGCGTTGTCGAGAGCAGGACCACGCTGTACACCCCCAGAGCTGCCAGCAACAGTCCGGTCGTTCCGAAGGCGGCCAGCAGCGAGGTAAGGAAGCGAGGACGCGAAATCGACCGGCTCACGACCTCGTCCATGCTGCGGACGCTCTGCAGGGGCAGGCCGGGATCCAGCCGCCGAACCTCTTGCTTGACCGGCCCGGCCAGGTCGTCCGCTGCCCCCTTGACCCGCAGCACCACTGTCATGCGGCGTACCGGACCTCCAATCACCGATGACGAGGGGTACTGACTGTGGGGCAGGTACATGCGCGGGCCGGCGGGGACGTCTAAGCCTGCATGGCGGACGTCCTCAACCACTCCCACGACACGCAGCCAGGGAGACTCGCTGGAGCCGCTCATCTTGAGCTGCTTACCCAGGGCGCTGACTCCCGGCCATGCCTCCGCTGCCAGCGAGCGGTTGACGATCAGTACAGCAGAAGCCTCGGCATCGTCGGTGGGCCTGAAGTCGCGTCCCTCAGCCAGACGGATTCCCAGGGTCTTGAAATACCCCGGCGTAATGACTTGGTATTGGGGCAGTATCTTCTCGTCGCCCTTGGGAGAGCCGGCGACGCTGCTCTCCCAGCGTCCCACCGAGTGCTGCAGCGGCAGCTTGCGCACCGCCGCTCCCGAGATCACGCCCGGAAGCCCTTCCAGCCGCTGCACCAGAGCATTGAAAAAGGACGAAACCCGGTGGGATTCGGGATAGCGCGACTTGGGCAAAGCGATCTCGAAGGTCAGCGTGTCTCGCGATTCGAATCCCGCCTCGACGCGGGTCAGCAGCCAGAAGCTCTTGGCCATGAGTCCGCCGCCCACCAGCAGAATCATGGCCAGCGCGCTTTCGGCCAGAATGGCCTGGCGGTGCAGCCGCAAGCCGCCCAGGATGCCCCGCGTTCCCCGTCCCGCCAGGGGCATCGCGCCCTTGAACCAGCCTGAGACCCTGAGAGCAGGCAAAACGCCGAATACCAGCCCTACAGCCATCGAGAGGAGGAAGCCAAAAGCGAAGACCCGCGTGCTGACTTGGATGGCTTCGAAGCGGGGAACCCCTTCAGGAGCCAGTAACCGCATCAGGCCCAGCATCCCCTCGGCCATCGCCATGCCCAGGACTCCTGCCAGCAGCGCCACCGCCAGGCTTTGCAGGACCAGCGGACGCATCAGGCGCACCCGGCTGGCACCCAGGATCCGCCGCAGCGCCAATCCGGAGTAACTGCGCCGGGCCTGGATCAACAACAGGTTGGCCGCATTGACGCAGGCGATCAGCAACACCAGCCCCACGCCGCCAAGGAGCAGGCGCAGGGCGGGACGCGTCCGGCCCAGGGTTTTCTCATGCAGCCGCAGGATCGGGATCTGGAAGGCCTTGTCGGACGGATACCAATCAGGAAACTCGCGCTGCAGGTCCTGGGCGATGGCTGTGATTTCGGCCTGAAAGGAGGCCATGGAGACGCCTTCTTTCAAACGGGCCACCACCAGCAGGTCTTTAAAGCCGCGGCTGCGCGGACTCACGGCGCGCATGTCGATGGGCAGCCAAACGTCCGACCTTTGACCGCTTTCGATGTCGTCGGGCAAGGCGAATCCGGGAGGCATGACGCCGCTGATCGGGTAGGATTGTCCTTCGATTGTCAGCCTGCGCCCCAGGACATCGGCCAAGCCGGAAAAGCGGCTTCTCCACAGGCGGTCGGAAATCATTGCGCTCGCCGGCCCTTCGGCGTCAAAGCCCGAACCCAGGACCGTCTCGACTTTCAATGTGGCAAAGAGGTTTGGGGTTACGCGCGCTCCCCGGACGACCGCTGGTTCCCCAGGATGAGTGAGGCTCCAATCGACCGGCTGCCATCCCGCTATGGAGCGGGCCAGCCGGCTTCGTTGCCGCAAGTCGAGCAGCTCGACGGGCGAAAGCTCCAGCAGCGGAGGTCCTACGGCGGCCAAGGCGTCGGGTTGGGAATAAGGAAGGCTTTTGAGCAAGACCGCGTCCATGACCGCGAAAACGGCCAGATTGGGCCCGATGCCCAAGGCCAACACCACGACCATGACCGCCATCAGGCCCTTGTGGGCTGCCATCAGGCGAAAGGCAGAGCGCAGATCTCCTCTCAAACTGCTCAACATACCCTCCTTTCTCGTGGCCCCTTTTCCGGCGGGCCACAGCGTTCTTGAATGTAGGCTGCCGGCTGGGACCGTCGCCGAACGCCGCCTCTTGGCAGCCCGCCTCGACCGACGCCTGCCCTGAGAGTCCACTGGGGCGGCCCTCAGCGACGAGTGGGTCCTGGCTTCCGGGAGCGGATCCTCCCCGAAATTTGTGTTTCGAGCGCCAGCCGAGCGCTCAACCTTGAACAACTCTCCAAACGGCAGGTCCAGTCCGCTCAGCAGCTTGATCCGCGTGACCTTCGACGGGTAGGGACGCTTGCCTCGAACGAGCAGCGACAGATGCCCTCTGCCGAGTCCCAGCCGCCGCGCCCAGGCGTTCTGGCTGGCCCGGCTCTTGGCGATTGCATCTGCCAGCCGATCATGCCGAAGCCGGATTCTCATGGTCGTAAAAAGATCTACCAAAGTAAACGGCCCTTCCGCCCCAAATGTCAATGCCCAGGAGCAGAAACTGTTTACCTGGTCCGCTGTTTACACCTCCAGTAAACGCGGTCAAATCGCATCATAGGCCGGGGCCGGACTCACAGCACTACTGGGGACGATTACGGAGAATTTTCAGTTTCCTATCACACAATCATTCAATGAGCGTGTCTAAGGGAGGGAACTTGCCTTTCAGCTCTGCTCAGGGAGACCGTGATGTCAGCAGGAGTTCGTCTCGAGGCCTTCGAGGTGTGGTTTCGCCGCATTGGCGAAGCGCACTATGGCGCCCAATTAGTGCGAGCCAGCAGCAATGTGGGCACGGTCGTCGACTTCAAGGTGCCTTTCGACGATGACGAACTGGCCCTGATTCGTCAACGGGCAGAAGGCAGGCTCTCGGAATCTCCGGCCGATGGCATGAAGGCCATGGAACAGGTGGGCGAGATTCTTTTCGAGATCCTCTTCCAGGGCGAAATGCTGACAGCCTTGCGCTGCTGCCGCGCGGCACTAGGACGAGGACGGAAGCTGCGATTGACGCTGGACTTCACCCAGGCACCCAAATTGGCGGAATTGCCCTGGGAGTATCTGTTCGATCCCCAAGAACGCGAATTCATGCTGCCCGGAGGAGCCGCCACTCTGGTGCGCCGGCTGGGCAGCAGGGCCGGGGAACTGACTCCCACACCCGAAGGACCGGTGCGCATGGCGGTGGTTGTGCCAGTCGGTGAAGAGGACCTGGGAGGCGACAATGAGTGGAACCAACTTCAAGAGCTGCTCGCACCAGAAGTCCGCGCCGGGCGTCTCAAGCTTCTGAGGATCGATGCCGACAGCATGACCACCCTCCAGCAGCAGCTTAAAGGCGAGTCCTACCATATCCTCCACCTGATCCGCCACGGAGGTCCCGACAGCCTCTTCTTCAAGGCGGACGAGCACAGCAGCGGCAGGGACGTGGTCTTGAGCCGGCGTTTTGCCACCCTCCTGAAAGATCAGCCCGACCTGCGTCTGGTGGTTCTCAACTCTTGCGAAGGTGCCCGCGCTGAATTCGAGACCTCCCTTCCGGCCATGGCCGCCGAGCTGGAGCGGCGGGGCATTCCCAACGTAGTGGCCATGCAGTTCGACATCCGTTCTGACCTGGCCGTCAGCTTCGCGGTCCGCTTCTATGCCGCCCTGAGCCAGGGCCACACAGTGGACGAAGCCTTGGCAGAATGCTGGCGGGATTTGTACTCAGGCTCCAACCGTCCCGCTTGGGGTACGCCGGTGCTCTACGCGGCCCGCAGCGGGCAACGACTCTTCAGCCAAACGGTTTGGTGGAACAAGAGACGGATAATCAATGCTGCGGCTGCCCTCGTCATTCTCGTGGTCCTGGGCTGGCTGACGATCGGCAGTGGACCGCAGAAAGGAGAATTGCGGGTCTTTGTTGAGGCCTTCGACGATTCGCAGGGGCTTGCCGGTCCCCAACACGAAGTAGTGGTGGCCAAGCTGCAGGCCGCGGCCCGCAACTGGCCCCGCCAAGCTGGTCCCCCGCTCAGGATTGTCCATTCCGGCTGTAGGCCCGATGGCCGGGGCTCCTGGGAGGAGGGCGGATCGAGTTTCGTACAGCTTAGGCAACTGGCCTCCAACGGCGACGTGAGCTCCTCCCATTTCGGTGTTGTCGATGGCAAATGCAGAACCCAGGAACTCGTCGGTCTGAAACAACTGCTGGATTCGACCCGCAGCAGCCCCAAAGACGAGACCCTTCCAGCCGACCCCTTTCCATTGGAATCGCGGATCGCGGAATGGCTGCTGGAGAAGGCTGGGGTGAGCCTCAGTCCCGTCCTGAAAGAGTCGATCCGCACAGCCGTGGCCTCCGACGTGGGGGAATGGACGCTGCAAGGAGTCAAGCACCTTCAGAAGCGCGACTACTCGGCGGCTCGCCGCTGCTTTCAAAACGCCATTGACAGTGATGAGCGTTTCGCGCCCGCCCACTCCTATCTGGCATTGGCTGAAAGCGGTCTCGGGAGGATCGCCTCCGCCGTTGAACATGCTCGGGAGGCGGTTCAGATTGATCCCGGCGACGGACACCTGCGCTTCAATTACGGAATCCTCTTGGCCCACCCTCAGCAAGATCAAATCGAGGACGCCATCGTGCAGTTGCGAGTCGCGGCCGAGGATTACGCCTTTCCCGATGCCTGGAATGAGTTGGGACGCATCTACCTGGACCGCGGTGATTGGAAGAAGGCCCGCCGGGTTCTTGTCAACGGACTGGCCGCAAAGCCCGGCGATCCGAGGATGCGAAAGAACCTGGCCCGAGCAAAACTGAAGCTAGGAGAGCTGGAGTCCGCCCTGGCCGACCTCAAAGGAATTGAAAGCACCATCGGCGACCGCTTTTTTCTGCTCTTAGAAATAACTTACCTGAAGGCGCTGCTGCACCATGAGTTGGGAGAGAGGGATGAGGCCTGCCTTCGTCTCAAGCTCCTGAGGCAGACCGATGGCGGAGCTGAGTCCGTTTGGTTCTACGAAGGCAAAAAACTGGAAGAAACCATCAACTGTGCCGCCGGCTCTTCAGAAACCTAAGAAGAGGACGGAAGAATGTTCTTGCACATACTGGCTACTGGACTCTTCGTCCTCGGAGTATCGGGCGACAGCAAGGACGGCATCGCCGTTTTGCCGCTTCACAGCGAAGGAAAGGTCGAAGCCCGCTTCAACCCGACCGGACCGAGTTGTGCGCTTCAACTGCTGAGCCTGCTTCCACCCGGCGTCCGACTCTCACTCGCCCAGGGCAGCAAGGCCAGGATTCTGTGCGACAACAACCGCCTGGTCAACCTGCAGGGACCGCGGGATTGGACGGCCAACGAGCAGGAATGCGTTGGCGAATCGCTACCAACCAGCCTGTTCGAGAGACTGATGGACTCAGCCTCTCCGATATCGGTGACCGCATCGGGCGAAGCGACGCTGAAGACGCGGGCCCCCAAGGGCCAATCTTCACTTTGGGTCCTCTCGCCGCGCGGCAGCACGCCGGACGACCGCCCGCCCCTGGCATGGACCGTCCCCGCAAGCGCCCAATACTTTCATTGGACTTTGTCGGAGGCCGGTTCCAGCATGGGCACGAAGGTCGTCAAGGCCGCCGGCCTGTGCCGTCGACTGACGGCGAGCCGGTCCCTCTGCAAGATGGACTATCCCGCTTTCGGCGCACCTCTCCGTCCGGGTCAATTGGTGGACTTCACAGTCACACGATTGGGAGCCGACCTGAAGCCAGCCGAAGCCGAGGCGCAGTCCAGCTTCATGCTCACGACTCCGCAAGCCTCAGCCGAAGTCAAGCGGGAACTCGCACTGCTCGCCCAAGCCCCATTGGAGCCCCAAGGCGCCTGTCTAGCCCGCTCCCGCCTGCTGGAGACCCATGGAATCTTGGGAGAAGCCATTGTGACCTTGTTGGAATGTTCCGGCGCGACCAATACGCCGGTTTTTGACCTCCCCTTGGCGCGGCTCTACTTGGCGTCGGGGTTGGCGGCCGCCGCCTTGCCTCATCTGGAGTCCCTGGCAGGCCACTCCCCGGACCCCTGCCAGCGAGCCGATATCGACTTGGGTTTCGGGCGCGCCTACTTTCTCTTGGGAGAGCATCGCCGCGCCGATCAGTTGCTGCGGTCCTCGGTAGCCGCGCTGGAAACTTGCGGAAAAGATGCGGCCCACGGGCACGTTTGGATCAAGGAAAACGAACAATACTTCAGAAACCAATAAAACGGGCGCCGAGCAGGCTTCCGAAGGCCTCATGGCCGGTGGAGGAATCAGGGCGGGCACCCGAGGTTTCGCCATCTTGACGCGCAGCCTGGACGAGGCGCCTCCTGCGGGGGGCTCCTTGAAGCGGATCAAGGTGCTTCCAGCCAATCCCTGACAGCCGAACCGCAGACGATGCCCTTGCTCATTCGGCCGCGGGCGGAGGACCGATGGCGACGAGGTGTTGGTCGGTGCGCAGGTAGAGGCGTCCGCCAGCGAGAGCGGGAGAGGCCAGGCAGCGTTCGCCCAAGTCGTTGCGCGAGAGGACTTCCGGGGGACGTGAGGCCTGCAGCACGATGGTTTCGCCGCCCTCGTTGGTGAGGTAGACCTTGCCGTCTCCAGCCACTGGTGAAGCGCTGAAGACACCGCCCAGCCGGCTCCTCCAAAGGGTCTCGCCGGTGGCGCCGTCAATGGCCGAGGCGATGCCGCTGTCATTGACGAAGTAGACGGTTCCCCGATAGTAGACGACCGATGACACGTAGGGGGCGCCAGTGGGCTTGCGCCATTTGACGTGGCTCTCGGAGATGTCTCCGCGCCCTCCGGGCTCAATGGCCATGTAGGGTCCGCTGCGGTAGCCCCGGCTTGTGAAGATCATCCCATCGCCTTGCGAGGGCGAAGGCACCGGAAAACGGTTCTCTCCTTCCAGATTCCACAGCAACTCGCCGCTGGAAGGATCGTAGGCCTTGAGTCCTCGGTTGCCGTTGACGATCAACTCGTCTCCCTGCTCGCGATAGACCACCATGGGCGTGCTGTATCCGCGCTCGCTGTTGCGCTCCACCTTCCATTTCTGGCTGCCGTCCTGCTTGTCGAGGGCCAGCAGATAAGATTCCGAACTGTGGTCGCAGAGCAGGAAAAGGGTGTCCTTGTAGAGCGTGGGCGAGCTGGCGTGTCCCCAACTGACCTGGAAGGGCGCGTAGTCGTCGGCCAAGTTGCGTTCCCACTGTTGGCGGCCTTGCATGTCGAGCGCTACCAGTTGTCCGGTGCCGAACCAGGCATAGACCATGGAGCCGTCGGTGACCGGGCTGGGCGTGGCCAGGTTGTTCTTGTTGTGGACTTCCGGCAGCGGAGCGGCGGCGTCCAGCATGAATTCCCAGCGCAGACTGCCGTCGGCGGTGTCGAAAGCCTGCACCAAAAAGACCACCTTCTCGGGGCTCCGGGTCTCATCGGCACCGCCGAGTTCGCGCTCCATGGCCTCCTCTCCCCGCGAAAGGGTGGGATGATTGCCGGAACGGACCGCTCCCCTCCCCGACTGCGAGGTGACGAAAACGGTGTCACTCCAAACGACCGGCGAGGAAACACCGGTGCCCTTGAGGGGGGCCTTCCAAGCGATATTCTCGGTAGCGCTCCAAGAGGCCGGGAGAGCGGTCTCGTCGGAAACTCCCGAACCCTCCGGCCCACGCCAGTGAGGCCAATCCTCGCTGAGAGATACGCCGATCAAAGCGACCGACGCCAAACCAGTCAAACAGATGCGTCCTAACATGAACTCAACTATATCTTCCTGAGCATTTCACTGCACGCCTCGACCGGCTCAGGAGCTTCCATCTCACGTCATGGAGTCCAATTGGCGGATCTCCGCCCGGCGTCTCGCAAAGCCGCTGGATTCGTGGCCCTCGGCGTCGAATCAAGCCGAATCATTCTAAGCAAAGATTAGGGCATCGCGTGCTATTTGGCACTTGCCTAAACCCCCGTGTTCGTGCACACTAAACACTGGTTTTTACCCCGATAACCATTTCTTTACGAGGAGGGCCCAATGCTCCTATCAATCCGGAGACTCGCGCTCATGACGGCTCTGATCGTCTTATGCCTTCTCCAACTGTTTCTACTTGCTGCCGACCAGACCCGAAACGCTAATGGACATACAGTCGACAACCCCAACGAGTGGATCGCCACCGGGAATATCGAGGGCGCACCCGACGATTTTTGCGCCGCTACTTCTGACGTCCCGATGGACAACTGGATCGAGGTGACCTTCCCGGCCTTCACGATCCCGGCCGGCGAAATGATCACCGGCGTGGAGGTGCGGGTTAAGTACCGCACCAACGGAGACAACCAGGTCCAGCTCACCATCGGAGGATCTCTGAGCGGCTCCGCCATGGTTCTGCCTCTTTTCTTCGGAGGCCAATCCAACTGCGCCAGCACCAGTTTCGTCAGTGCCGGCGGCGACGGGAACTTGTGGGGCATCTCCGAGGCCAGTCTGAGGACGGCCGCGACCAACGGCACCTTGGGATTCCGTCTGACGCAAGTCAATGGTCCCACCCTGGATATCGATGCGGTGGAACTGATTGTCTACTTCACGGAGCCCAACACTCCGCCGGTGGCCATGTGCCAGGACGTGCAGGAAGTGGCCGACGCGCAGTGCCAGGCCACCGTCACGGCCGCTCAGGTTGATGACGGGTCCTTCGACCCCGACGGCGATCCCATCACCCTTTCGCTTTCACCCTCGGGTCCCTTCTCGCTGGGCGACACGCCGGTGACGTTGACGGTCACCGACGACAGCAATGCCGAGGACATGTGCCCCGCCACGGTCACGGTGGTGGACGAAACCGCGCCGGTAATCTCGCTGGTGGACGGCGACCTGACGCTGGAATGCGGCGTGGACACCTTCGTCGATCCTGGATTCTCGGCGTCCGACAACTGCGACAACGACGTCCCAGTGACGGTGGGAGGCGACACGGTCGACACCTCCACGCCGGGGGTCTACGTCATTACCTATGACGCTGTCGACGACTCTGGCAACAACGCCGTGCAGAGGACCCGCACGGTCACGGTGGCGGACACGATTCCCCCGGTGATCACCCTTAACGGCGATGCCGAGATCACGCTGGAATGCAACGTCGACACCTTTACGGATCCGGGTGCCACGGCCACCGACATCTGCGACGGCAGCGTCCCGGTGACGGTCAGCGGAGACACCGTCGACACCTCCACTCCCGGCACCTATATCATCCTCTACGACGCCGCCGATACAGCCGGAAACAACGCGGTGCAGGTCAGCCGCACGGTGATCGTCCAGGACACGCTGCCGCCGGTGATCTCTTGCAATGCGCCGGCCACCATCACGCCGCCGGACGCGCCCATCTCCTTTACCGCCAGCGCCGAGGACGCCTGTGAAGGCACAGTGGCGGCCGAAGTCACTTCCTTCGACTGCTACTGGACCAATCCCTCAGGCAAACTGGTAGACAAGACCAACTCCTGCGTAGTCTCATTCGAGGGCGATACGCTGACGATCGAGGACTCAGGAGGCGTCCACGACACTATCGAGTGGACGGTGACAGCCGAGGACACCTTCGGCAACATGGCCAGCGAGACCTGCAGCGTGGCGGTCGTGAATCCCGCCCAAAGCCTGGAAGCGCTGGATCTCGAGCACCGGCTCGACTTCGCCCAGTTCAGCTCGGGCCAGGGGTTGCGCTCCCAGATGATCCTGCACAATCCTTCCCAGACCCGCACGGTGAGCGGATTCGTCCGCCTGCTGGACGCCCAGGGCCAGCCCTGGCAGTCACTGCCGCGCATCAACGGACAGCAGGTGGAAGCCGCCGGAGACTGGAGCGCGGTTTACTTCTCCATCGCTCCTCTGGGCGACTTCGCGCTCGAGGGACCGCAGGCCGCGCAACTGCGCAGCGGATCGGCCACGGTGCAGTCCGATGGACGCCTGGCCGGCATCGTGCGCTTCACCATCGAGGGGCTGGGCACGGCAGTGGTTCCGGGCAGCCAGCCGATGAGCGAGGCGCTGGCCAGCGTCCGACGCCAGGCCGGATCCAACACCGGAGCGGCTGTTCGCAACACTGAGGATCATCCCATCACCCTCTCGCTGACCCTCCGCGACCCGCTGGGACAGCCGCTGGAGGGAGGCTTCACTACCTTGAGCCTGCCAGCCCAAGGGCGGTCGGCCCTGCTGCTCGACGAGCTCTTCGGCGACGCCGTGCCGCCGTTCTTCCAGGGCGAGCTGGAGATCCGCAGCCAGGACGGTTCCTTCGTGGCCACGGTGCTGGAGTTCGGCGCCGAACCGGGCAGCTTCACCGCTCTGCCGGTCACTCCGCTGGAAGGCGATGAACCGGAAACCCAAAACCCCGAGGACCAGAATCAGCAGTAACGCTGCTCCGCTGGTCTCGCACCATCCGAGCCCCCGCGTGGACCGAGTCTCTGCGCGGGGGCTGTCCCCATCCCTCCTCCCGACGCGGTCTTGTGAGTCGTGGATTATTTTCGGCCCGGGGGAGCCGGCGGTCGGCCTCGAACTGCCCTGCCGTGCGCATCAATCCTGCGCCGGCTGCGAAGTGCGAGTGATTCGGGCCGCCTCCGGGAGGCGAATCAAGCGGCTACCGGCATTGTCGGCGGACTGAGGATGCCCTGCGGATGGGCCCACGCAGTCAGGCTGTAGCGGTTCTTCGCCCCGCCTGTTAAACGAAGGCGGCCGGCGACCGTCATAAGGGTTATGAGGGCACTTCTCGCAGCATGCCTCGTGCTTGTCGGGATCGGCTCCAATCTTGCGGCTCAGCCCCAACTCGTGATCCTGACCGGGACGGACGAAGAGCACAACGGGCTGCCGGTGCTGACTCATCACCCACAGGCCGAGGCCATCCGGCAAACACTCTCCTCCGGCTTCCCCCTCCGCATCGTCCGGCTCTACCGCCTTGTTCAAAACTTCCGCTCGCTGCGCGATGGCATCGAGGTCGAGCCGGCCTACCTCTACCTTTCCGAGAACCAGGGCGGATTTCCGCGCTACGGTTTCATCCTTGAGGGTGAGGAGAAACCCGAGGCGGCCTATGTGGATCTCCACAAGTCAAGCCCCCTGACAGGCCGATTCGGCGCAGTCGACCAGATCTTTCCCCATGAGCTAGGCCACGTCTTCATTCGCCAATTGATTGGCGAGTTGGGCGACGGAGGGGCCAACCAGATTCACGCCACCGCGCTGCGCACCGACCCCATCGTGGCCTTCAATGAAGGATTTGCCGAGCACTTTCAGATCATGGCCCTGGACGCTCCCGATGCCCCGCCTGAGACTGCGCGCCTGGCCGACGACGAAGAGTCCCGGCTGAGAGCGGTGGACAACCTGCATCGCTATCGACAGGCCTTGGAGTCTTACTTTTCACCGGGAGCCCCGGCGCGCATGCGCTTTCTCTTCTGGTTCAGCCAGACCGAAGATTTGCTGCGCTACCATTGGGTCAAAGCCAACGCCTTTGCCCGCCAGCCACGGATCCCGGACCGGCTCCTTCGGGGTGGAGATCCCTACGAGGCCTACCTGATACAAGGCGTCTTTCCCGGCTTAGCGGAAGGTCCAGCCAAACCCTCCTCGATTCTTGTCAGCACCGAGGGAGTGGTGAGTGCATTGTTTTATCGTTGGGTCAGCGACTCGACCATCCGGCAATCGCGTTCAGGACCGGATTTCTTTGCCCGGTTCGGCACGCTGAGCGAGGAAGTGCCGGACCTGGAGAATGCCTACTTGAAGCTTTTTTCAGTCTTCGATTCCGACAAGCCCCAGGACGTCATGGCCCTGATTGCGGCCTATAAAAAAAGCTTCCCTCAGGAGGCCCAGGCGCTGGACAGACTGGTGAACGAGGTTTTCCTGGGCCAATCCCTGACGCGCAGCCCCCAAATCTGGCTGGCAAACCCCGACTTCAAGACGGGGACCACCCTCTTCGATCAGTATCGGGGCCTGCCCCGAACCCACACCTTCGACATCAATGCCGCCTCCCTCGTCGACCTGATGGGAGTTCCGGGCATGAGCTTGGAAGTTGCCGACAGAATCCAAAGAACAGCCCCTTACTCTTCTCTCGACGAGTTGGAGAAGAAGGCGGGACTGCCGGACGCCATGGCAACGGCGTTGCGGCGAATGTCGGACGCCATGCAAGAGCTCCGATCCTCGCAGGAGCAGGGAGGTGATCTAAGTCTCCAGACGATTCTCATGCCCTATATCCTGCGTGCTCTCCTGGTTCTGGGCGTCTGCTGGGGGCTGGCAGCGGCGCTCTACCGTTCGGTGCGGCGCATCGCCTGGTGGAGGGCGCTGTTGAACGGGCTGGCCGCCAGCTTCCTGCTGCTGGCCTCAGCCTGGTTCCTGGAGGACTTTGCAGGCTGGGAGAGCTTAGCGGCGACGCTGCTGGTCCTGGGTGTGCCGGCCACCCTCTGGCAGGTTCTGCGCAAGCGCCGTCTTCGACCCGCGATGACGACTCTGGCAGCCTGGGCAGCCGCAACGCTTCCGGCCGCAATCTCCACTCAGACCTGGATCTGATCGCAACCTCGATTCGACCTCGTCCATTACGATTTCGCCCCCCTGTTGCCTTACCTCCTACGAGTCAGCCAAACTCAGGACGCCTCTCGGCGAAGCTTGATGATTCCCCAGGTGAGGATGGGTATGACGTAGATGAGCAGGAAGCCCCAAGTGATGGTCCCGTAGCCTTGGGCGATGAGTCCGATAAGGCCGTATTGGGCGATCAGCGCGCCCAGAAAAAGCAGCCCGACTCCCAGGGTGAAGCGCTGCCAGGACGGCATGACTTTTCGGCGCTCCTGGAGCAGGTTTGAAACACGCTCATTGACCGCGTGGATCATGCCGCTGCCGGTCTCGATCAGGGTCCCGAAGAGGACCACCTGGAAAGCGATCTGGAAGAGCGGAGATCCCAGCGACTCCAGCAGGGCGTTGGCGGGCACCGGACGCTCCAGCACCTCGGGATACTGCGAGGCCATGGCCAAGTAGAAAAAGAGCCCCGGCATCATGGCGATGGGGCCGGCCAGCATTCCAGCTCCCAGCGCCTGGCGTCGGGTCTTGAGGTGGCGAATAACGAAGAGCACGGCCGGAATCACGCCCAGGTTGTAGGCCGCGTATTTGACCCCGCCGACGACCCATCCCCATCCTTGGGGCTGGGTCTGAAAGGATTCTCGAATATGGTCGCCGAAATACCAAAAGCAGGCCGCCAGAAAGGCCGCGTACATCAGGTAGAGCACCAGCGACCACACCGAGAGAAAGCCTTCGATGGCGGAACTGCCCTTGAAGACGAGGAATCCGACGGCCAGCATGATCCCCACCACTCCGGCCAAGTAATGCAGTCCAAAGGTTTCCTGGAGAATGCTGCCCGCCGCCGAGGCGATCACGGCCAGCACCAGCAGCAGCAGAATCAGGTAGCAGATTTCAAAGGCTATCCAGCCGCGCCCCAGCAGATGCTGGAAGAAGCGGCGGTAGTCGTAGGCCTGGAAGGCGCGGGCGAACTCAAAGGTTGCGGCGCAGACCAGCGACCACAGCACCGTCGAAACCAGCAGCATGCCCATCAGCCCTTCCATGGGCCCATGAAAGAGAAAAAACTCGGCCAGCTCGCGTCCCGTGCCGTAGCCCCCGGCGATGACGACGGACTGAAAAACGAGTCCCGGCAGCACATAGGCCTTTAGAGTGGAGGTTTGCATGACAACGCCGTAGCGCATTGTGCCCCAAACCACCCCGCCCGTCGAGCCGCCGCGAACACGTTGCGCCCCTACCCGGTTGGTCCGGTCCCCGATCATGCAGGAGGGGGATGTACCCGGGGACGGGTGCAAGCCGCGACCGTCGCTGTTGTCAGGAAATAGAGCAGAAGGAGGACAGAGTGGAGAATCCACCACCGCCAGCCCAACAACTGACGCCAGACGGGAGGATCGGGCGGCCATGGCTGGCCCAGAATGATATCGGCGCCTTCCCTGACGCCGCCCGCTTGGCCGTCGGCCCCCAGACTCATCAAGTCATAGTCCCCTGAACGACCAGGACGACGATAGATGTAGTCGCTGCCCCAAGGATCGGCCGGCAAACTCTCCTTGTTCAGGTATGGGCCCATCCAGCCTTCAGTGCCTCGGCCGTCGATCAATGCCTTCAGCCCTTCTTCGCTTGTGGGATAGCGTCCAGTGTCGAAGTGGAAGAGCTCCAGGGCCCCAGCCAATTCTTGGATCTGGACAAGGGCAACATCTGACTTGGTTGACCCACGCCCGCCATGGGGATGGAGCAGCAGTCGGCATCCATGGAAGAGAAGCAGAAAAAGACAAGCGCCAACGATCCGACTCGGTCTCATCCGCTGTGAGATGCGAGAAAGCGCTCCCAGGCCGACAATTCCTTGTCTCTGTCGGCGGGATTCGGAATGGGCCGGATCGAGGCAACCTAGGGCCCCGGCATTTCGTCCTTCATCGGTTTCAGCGAATCTTGACGCGGTGAGTCTGGGTAAGGGGACTTTGCCGGACGGGGTTCCGCCCGATACACTGTGCACTTGCAGATTTTTCAGACATCGCTAGAGCCTAGGGAAGGTGATTTATGACTAAGTTGCGCTGTGTTGTTCTTTTGTGTGCCGCGGTTCTGGTTTTCTCGGCCTGCGGCGGAGGAGAGCCCGCCGAGGAAGCCGAGGCGGGAGCTGGGTCCGAGGCGACTTCTGGCGAAGGCACCCCGTCAGATGCACCGTCCGACTCGGCGGACGCGCCCGCCCAAGTGGAATCCGTGACCACCGAGGGCGAGGAGGCGACTCTTGAGACGCCCGCGGAAGCTCCGGCGGGATCGGCCATTCAAGTGGCCTGGACGGGGCCGGACGAAAAAAACGACTACATCACGGTGGTCGAGAAGGGCGCCGCACAGGGCACCCATCAAGACTACACTTACACGCGCAACGGCACTCCTCTGGAGTTGACGGTTTCCGAGAGTCCCGGCGAGTACGAAGTCCGCTACGTGTCCAACGCCACCAAGGAAACGCTGGTCAGCGCCCCCTTGACCGTGACGGAGGTGGAGGCCACGTTGGAGGCTCCTGAGCAGGTGGGGGCAGGGGCCACTTTCGCGGTGACCTGGACGGGTCCCGACAATCACAACGACTACATCACGGTGGTCCCCGCCGCTGCGGACGAAGGCGCGCATGAGGACTACACCTACACCCGCAGAGGCAGTCCCTTGGAAATCCGAGCCGCGGAAACGCCGGGCGATTATGAAGTCCGCTATGTGATGTCGCAGTCCAAGCGCACGCTGGCCAGCGTTCCCATCGAGGTGACGGCTGTGGAAGCCAGCTTGACCGCGCCAGAAGAGAGCATGGTGGAGGTGCCGGTCGAAGTGACCTGGACGGGCCCCGACAACCACAACGACTACATCGCCATAGTGGAGTCGGGCAGTCCCGAGGGCACATCAGGGAAATACACGTACACGCGCCAAGGCAGCCCTCTCACCGTGCGCGGGCCTGAGACGCCGGGCCAGTATGAAATCCGCTATGTGCTGTCGCAGTCCAAGCAGACTTTGGCCAAACGTCCCCTGCTGGTGAAACCCATCAGCGCCAGCCTGGACGCTCCCGAAAAGGCGGCGCCCAGTTCAACGATCGAAGTGACTTGGACGGGACCCAACGACCAAGGAGACTTCATCGCCATCGCCAAGAAGGACGAGCCGGCCAACTCCTACGAGAGCCGCGCCTTGAGCAGTGCCGGCAACCCGGCTACGCTCTTCGCTCCCAGCGCCCCCGGCCAATACGAGGTCCGCTACGTGCGCAAGCGCGAAGTCTTGGCCAGCCGCAGTCTGGAAGTGTCCGCCGAGCAGCAGTAGTGGGTGGGGGGCAAGAAGATCAGGTCAGGTCGGCCTGTCATCGCCAAGGCTGAGGATTCGAGCATCCTCCAAGTCTTTGGCGCGGCCGGCTGCTTTCTTTGAAGCGATGACGTCGTGACGTGACGCCACGTTCAACTCCTGCTTCCTGTATTGCATAACCTCGCGTCGCGCCCACGCCTCGGCGAAACGGATACCGGGTGCTGCGGTTAGGACATCGATCCTCATTCGGTCTTTAAAAACAGTGATTTCGTTATCCAGAAGCTCTTCAGAATCGATCAGGTTGGCTGTTCCGAGGCCAGCTTCGCGGAGTGCATCGAGGAGGGCCTCGGCATTCTCCCGGCTGGCCTCGATCAGAATGTCCAAGTCGAAAGTCGCCCGGGGGACGCCGTGCAGCACTGCGGCGATGCCTCCGATGATCAAGTAGCGGACATCATGAGAGCGTAAGGACGCGAACACGGTCTGAAGACGGTTGAGCACGGTCTACCTCGGCGGCGCGGGGATTGTTCTCCAGCACGAGGTCGGTGTATTCGCACAGCAGTTCCATCCGTTCCTCAAGCGCAAGCGATTGAAACCACCGCGCTTTGGCTTCCAGGCTCTCTTCCTGCCGGTCATGCGAAATCGATCCGACCATGATGAGATCTTACCATGTAGGGTGCCGAGCTGACGCTTCGACGGAGGGCCCCCGTCGCTCTTGCAGGATGCGGTCTGCCCCGCACCCAGCGGGTTCATTCCTCAGTGTTCTCCGGGGTCGTGGACGGAGAAGCAGGAGGGAAGCGACCCGTAGAGGTAGGTGAAATAGCCTACGGCCAAGATCATGCCCGGGATCCACCAATAGAGGGCAGTCGTGAGTCCGGCGCCTCCGGCTGCGGCGGTTTGAGCGGTGAGTCCCAGCGCCGGATCGCGGGCGGGCAGAAGGTAGGGGTAGAGGCCCACGCCTACCAACGCCAGCATCCCGTAGAGGAAGGCCGCCGAAGAGAGAAAGGCGCGCAGACTGGCGCGGCGCTTGGACTCCTCGGTCGACTCGGCGACGGCGCGGCGGCGGAAGGCGTAGATGCCGGCCAGTCCGCCGGCGGCCAACAAGGCAAAGACGACTCCCCATGGACGGTCCGAGAGGCTTTGGACGATCAACGGCTGGACGGAGAAGGTGGCGATAGTCGTGAGCAGGGCCAAGACGATGGTCAGCGGCCACAGCCGGGAAACCAGCCGGCGAGAACGCTCCTGCACCGGCCCGTCGGTGCGGGAAGCCAGCCACAAGGCGCCATGCTGAGCCAAGGCGGCGACGGCGGTGAGTCCGATGAGGACGGTGTACCAGTCGAGAATGCCGGTTCGGGCACCCACCCTGAAGTCGGTCCAAAGCGGCTCGAAGAAAGTCCCGTCGGGACCCAAAGGCACGCCCCGCACCACGTTGCCCAAGGCGGCGCCGAAACACACGGCCAGCAAGAAGCTGGAGACGGCGAAGGCATAATCCCAGAACTGCGTCCACATCGAGTCGTGGAGTTGGTGGCGAAGCTCGATGCCCAGCGCCCGGAAGATGAGCAGCCAGAGGACAATCATGAGCGGCAGATAGAATCCGCTGAAGGCCGTGCCCAGCAAGGTGGGGAAGGCCAGAAACATGGTTCCTCCGGCGGCCAGCAGCCACACTTCGTTGCCGTCCCAGACGGGACCCAAGCTGCGCACGATCTGTTGGCGCTCGGCCTCGGTGCGGGCCACGAAGGGGTGCAGCAGTCCGGCACCCAGGTCGAATCCGTCGAGGACCACGTAAGTGGCCAGCATCCAGGCCAGCAGGCAGAACCAGAGCGTTTCCATCAGTCTTCAACCTCGCTTGGGGATGCTCCGTCGACCGCCTCGTCCGGTCCGGCGGCGATGATGCGGGTGGTAGTGAAGAAGAAGAGCGCCGAAAGCATTACGTAAAGCCCCATGAAGCCCAGCAGGGTAAAGAGGGCGTTGCCCGCTGAGACATGGCTGGAATAGCCCTCGGCGGTGCGCATCAGCCCGTGGATGAGCCAGGGCTGGCGTCCCAGTTCGGCGGTCATCCAGCCGGCGGTGTTGGCGATGAAGGGCAGGGGCAAGGAGAGCAGCAAGATCCACAGCAACCATCGCTGGCGGGCCAGGGTCCCGCGCCACAAGAAGAAGGCGCCGGCCAGCATGGTGGCGATGAAGATGGTCCCCAGTCCAGCCATGATGTGATAGGCGTAATAAAGCAGGGCCACGTTGTCGGGCCACTCCTCGCGGGGAAAGTCGGTAAGTCCTGTGATCTCCGAGTCCCAGCGGGCGTGGGTGAGAAAAGACAGGATGCGGGGCAGGACGATGGGGTTGTCGAGTTCCATCTCCTCCAAGTCGGGCTGTCCCACCAGGACCAATCCGGCGCCCTCCTCGGTCTTGAAGTGACCTTCCATGGCCGCGAAAGTGACCGGCTGATGGCGGTGGACCATCTTGGCTTGGATGTCCCCGGTGGGAAAGGCGGCCGTGATGCTGGCGATCAATCCCGCCACAACGGCCACCGAGACAAAGCGCCGAGCCACCCTCTCATGCTGGCCGCGCAGCAGGTAGAAAGCCCCGATGGAGGCCATGGTGAAACTGGCCGTGATGACCGATCCGATCATGGTATGGCTGTACTCGGCAAAAGCCCAGGGATTGGTCAGCATGGCCGTCAGGCTCTCCAGTTCGATCACGCCTCCAGAGGTGACCCGGTAGCCCACAGGATGCTGCATCCAGGCGTTGGTGCAGGTGATGAAGAACCCGCTTAGCCAAGTGCCGATGAAAACAAGCAAGGCGGCCGTCCAATGGCCCCGGGCGCTGAGACGCTTCTCCTGAAAGACCAACACGTAGAGAAAAGCCGACTCCAGAAAAAAGGCGAAGACGCCTTCCATGGCCAGCGTCTGTCCTATCACGCCCCCGGCGGCCTGGGAAAAGCGGCTCCAGTTGGTGCCGAACTGGAATTCCATGGGGATGCCGGTGACGACCCCCATGACGAAGGAGATGGCGAGGATCTTGATCCAGAAACGGGCCGCGCGGCCGGCCTCCTGGTCGCCGCGGAGGTGCATGGTCTTGAGCACCAGAATCAGCAGCGAAAGCCCCATGGTCAGTTGGGGAAAGATGTAGTGGTAGGCCACCGTAAAGGCGAAGTGGAAGCGGTGAGCGGTCAGCGCCTCGTCCATGGCCCGAATTTTAACCAAGGGTCTGGACGAAACCAAACATAGCGGCCTCGTTTCTTCCGAATCGGCCGGAAGACAGGTCTGAAAACGGAACCGCCGATCAGCATAACAGGAACCATCGATCTGCCAGGGGACCGCCCGGTTTGGACGGTCCCCGGACGCGATTATTCGTCCTCCACCGAGGACTTGAGCAGAGATTGGATCTGCCCGGAGAGGTCGCCGGAACCCAGAATGAAGGTGGTCTTGGTGCCGGCCAGGATTTCCTGCAGGCTTTCCAATTCCTTCATCCGCACCAACAGCGGGTTGGAGGCCAGGAGCTTGGCCGTGTTGGCCTGGCTACGAGCCGCTGCGGTTTCCTCGCGGCGCCGCACCAGGTTGGCTTCGGCCTGCTTCTGGGCTTCGATGACCTGGTTGAGGATCAGCTTCATGTCGCCCGGCAGGACGATGTCGCGCAAACCCACCGTACGCACGGCCACGCCGAAAGTCTCGGCCCGGCGGGACAGGGCCTTTCGGACCTCTCCGCCCACCGATTCCTTATCGGCCAGCAAAGCGTCGATCTTGCGCGTCCCCACCGCAGCCCGCAGCACCAACTGAGCCTCCCGGTAGAGAGACTGCTGGTAGTCGCTGACCACGCTGGCCGCCTTGAGCGGATCGGTCACCTGGTAGGTCACAACCAGGTTGACGCGCAAGGTGACCTTATCGGAGGTCATGATCTCCTGACCCGCCACTTCGGCCACCTGCTCACGCAGATCGACGATCTGGAAGCGGACGCGGCCGGTCTCCTTCCAGTAGACGTGCAGGCCCGCTTGCAGCGGCTCCAACATACGTCCGTCGCGGAAGAACAGCCCCGTCTGGTTGGAGTCGACCTGGATGCTCTCCAGGAAGACCTTCCCGAAGGGAGAGGCGACAATCGATTCCAGCTTGGGGTGACGGAACCAAAACTCGTCGATCTCGAAGATCTCGACCTTCAGTTCGTAGGGCTGGCGCCAAAAGGCGTGCAGCCCGCGTCCCAGGATCTCGGCCAGCCGGCCGTCCTGCCACAGCAAGGCGCGCTGACGCTCGCCCAGGCGGACGATCAGGAGGTCCTTCTCGACCTCCTCCCGACGGGTGATGAGATCCAAGAGTTCATGCTGGAAGCGCGTCCGCAGGCGGTTGACCACCTCGATTCGGCTGACGCCCAGCAAGGCGCCGAAGTTCCAGTACGCGCCCGGCTTCAAGAGCCGGTCGAAGTTACCGTAACGGAACCGCAGCCCCACTTCATGTTCACGAATTCGGACTCGTAGCCACTTCATGGCTGCTGCTCCTTTCTCCCGAAGTTCTCTTTTCGCTACATCCGCTGCCGCGGTCGGGAGCCGCGGCGGCGGAAACCTTTTCCGGTCGATACCCGGCGGCCGAGTTTTGACAGCCGGGAGCGCCGATCCCCGGAAACTCCCTGCTTCGGCGGCGGAGGCCAAGTTGAGCCGCCTCACTCCCCGCTTTGGACCGTGCTTTAGGCGCTTCCTGAGTCCCGGCACTGTGCCAGACTTCGAAAGCACCGTCCGCCCAGCCCGCCACGGATTGGGAAACGGCGGTATCCCTTGGCCTTCTAGGCCTCCTCTGCAGTGCCGACCCACAGAGGCCGTCAGGGAAGCCCGATGGCTTCCGTCCGGCCCTCTGCGGACGGCTGGAGTCTCCCGTTCTCACGCGCCCCCGGCCGCTTTCGGTGGCTCTCTCGAGCCTGTTGGTTGCTTGTCAGGCAACTTGAACGAGCGGGATTCGAACCCGCAACCGCTGGATCCAAAGTCCAGTGCTCTACCGTTGAGCTATCGACGGTGGATGCCTTTCTTGAAACCGTTACGGAACGCCCCGACCTCAACTCAGAAGGGAACGCCGTCGGCCAGACATCCGGGGAAAACTTCAATGCATAAAAAAAGCCCCGAAGACCTGCCGTCTTCGGGGCTCTAAAAACCTGAATTCAACCCGGTCTATCCGGGCGGATCCCTGAAGACGGTTGGAGTCGCAAAACTAAGACCAGCCAATCCATGCAGACACATGTCGGCCCTGGGATTGCACTCCCGCGCGATCTGCTGAAAGGGTTGGTATTCGCTTCTCAACATCATTCTTCTCCGTCTTCAAAGAGCGGCTTCAGAGCCTGCTTCAACAAAAAGGAGACGCAGACTAGCAGCCGGACTTCCATCTGTCAAGGATTTTTTCATACAACCAAATCAAACAGGGCCGAGTCGAAGGCTTGGCATGCGGGGCAAGCGCCAGTTAATATATGGTGACACCACATATGGGAACAAAAAGCGACTTGGAACGTGAATTGAAGCGCGGCAGCACCCAATTGCTGATCCTTTCGATCTTGGAGAGCGAAGCGCGCCACGGCTACGACATTGCCAAGAGGATCGAGTCCCGCTCGGGCGGAGAACTGAGTTTTCATGCCGCCTCGCTCTACCCCATCCTCTACCGCATGGAAAAGCAGGGGCTGCTCAAAGGACGCTGGGTGGAAAAGGCGGGTCAGCGGCGGCGGCGCTATTACCGGCTGACTCCCAAGGGCGGCGAAATGTTGGCCAGCCAGCGGCGCAGTTGGAAACGCTTCGTGGAGGCCCTTGACCAAGTCACGGGATTTCAAGATGCCTGATTGGAAGCCTTTCATCGAACCTCACCTGGACGGATTGAGCGGTCCGCGCCGAGCTGAGATCTCAGCCGAACTCTCGGATCATCTGGAGGACGTCTACCGCGAGTCGCGGCAACGGGGACTCACGGTCAAGGCGGCCCGGCGTGAAGCGTTGGCTCATCTGGACGATTCCAATCTCGGCATGCGGCTGCACAAGATCGAAAGACCGCTTTCCGGGCTCAAGCGCCTTCCCGCCTCGCCCGGGAAACTCGACGGAGGAAGTGACATGTCTCGTTTTCTGCAAGGATGGACCCAGGATTTCCGCTACGGACTGCGCCTGATCTCGCGCCGGCGCACCTTCGCCCTGCTGACCATCGTGACCCTGGCACTGGGGATCGGAGGCACCGCCACGGTCTTCAGCGTCTTCTACGGCATTCTGCTGCGTCCGCTGCCCTATCCCCAGGCTGAACGCCTGGTGTGGATTCACAACGAGTACGAGGGCAACCCTTCCGCCAACTCGGTGCCCGACTACTTCGACCGGGTGGAATCGAGCGGCACGTTGGAGAGCCTGGCCGCCTACTGGACGCGCGACGTCAACCTGACCGGCGAAGGCGAGCCCGTCCGGGTCAAGGCCGCCCGGGTTACGGCCAGCTACTTCGAGGTGTTGGGCATGAACCCGCTGCTGGGAACCTTCTTCGACGAGTCCCACGACCAGCCGGGCCAGGACGACGTGGCGGTGCTGTCCTATGGATTCTGGCAGCGCCGTTTCGGGGGCCAAACCGAGGCCCTGGGCAGGACATTGCATCTGGACGGCCGTCCCTACACCGTCCTGGGCGTGATGCCTCAGGGGTTCGACCTTCCCTCCTCGCAAGTCGACCTCTATCGTCCCGCCGCCTTCACACTGGCGCATCGGCAAGATTCCCAGCGCGGGAACGAGTTTCTGCGGGTCCTGGGACGCCTGAGGCCCGATGTCTCCTTTGAGGAGGCTGAAGCCGAAATGGACGCCATCGCCGCCAACGTCATCGCCACCGTGCCCTCCCGAGCCGACTTCCTGCGCCGGGTGGACTGGAGCGCTCAACTGGTGCCCTTCCGCGAGCGCTACACCGCCAACGTCCGCGCCCCGCTGTGGATGCTTCTGGCCGCTGTGGGATGCCTGCTCCTGATCGCCTGCGTGAACGTGGCCAATTTGCAACTGGCACAGTCCTCTTTGCGGATGCGCGAAGTGGCGGTGCGGGCCTCTTTCGGAGCGCCTCCGCTGCGGCTGCTGCGACAACTGCTGGGAGAATCGTTACTGCTCTGCCTGGTGGGTGGAGCCGCCGGCGTCCTCTTGGCCGCAGCCCTGCTTCGGCTGCTGCTGACCTCCGCGCCAGAGGGCTTTCCCCTTATCGACAACAGCGGACTCAACACCCCCACCCTGTTGGCCGCTCTAGCCCTGTCGCTGGCCGCGGGACTGGCGACCGGCATCCTGCCCGCCTGGAAGATCCTGGGCCGGGAACTCTCGCCGGCCCTGCACCAGTCGGGACGCGGCGGAGCGGTTGGAGGACTGGGTTTGCGCCGCCTGCTGGTGGTGGGCGAGGTGGCCCTGGCGGTGGTGCTGCTGACCGGAGCCGGCCTCCTGCTGCGCAGCTTCCTTCACTTGGTTGAGGTCGATCCGGGCTTCTCGGTGGAACAACGCATGAGCGCCGAGATCTCGCTGCCCGCCGCCCAATACGCCCAGCCCGCCCAGCGCCATGCCCTGTTTCAGCAGGTGCTCGACGATCTGGGCGGACGCCCCGGCATCACCTCGGCGGGATTCATCGACTGGCTTCCCCTCGATCCCATTCAAGGCACCGCCACCTTCTACATCGAAGATCAGCCGCCCACTCCCGGAAGCAAACAGCCGGGCGCCGAGGTCAAGACCGTCTCGCCCGGATTTTTCCGCACCCTGGATGTCCGCCTGCTGCAGGGCCGCCTATTCACCCGCCAGGACGATTCGTCCAGCTTGCCGACCATCATCGTCAATCGCCAAGTGGCCCAAAGATACTGGCCCGATGAGGATGCCGTAGGCAAGCGCGTGGGCCCTTCCGAGGAGGGACCCTGGCGGGAAATCGTGGGCGTGGTGGAAGGCCTGCAAAGCCGGTCCGTAGGACAGGAACCCGCCGACCAGGTCTTCGTGCCGCTGGCGCAAACGGGCGGACCGCGCTCCATGGTCTTGGTGGCCGAGGGAGGGCTTTCACCCCAATTCATGGCCCAGGAAATCCGTTCCGCCGTCAAGGCAGCCGATCCTCAGTTGCCGGTCTTCAATCTCCGTCCGCTGGAGCGGGCGGTGGAGTCCAATCTGGCCCCCAAACGTTATCCCATGCTGCTTCTGGCGGCCTTCGCCGCTTTGGGACTGCTGTTGGCGGCGGTGGGCATCTACGGCGTCATTTCCGCCTTCGTCACTCAGAGGACGCGGGAAATCGGCGTGCGCATGGCCCTGGGGGGACGCCCCTCCAACATCCGGGCCCTCATCCTGCGCCAGGGACTGGCCCTGGCGGCCCTGGGACTGGTTGCGGGGATGGCCACCTCTTTGATCCTCTCGCGCTTTCTGGCCTCGCTGCTTTTCGGCGTCAGCCCCGCCGATCCCTTGACCCTGGTTGCGGTGGCCTTGATCGTCTTCCTGCTGGCGCTGCTCCCCTGCTACACTCCAGCCCGCCGCGCCACGCGCATCGATCCTGTGCAGGCCTTGGGTGCGGAATGAGCATGAAGAGACGAAGCAGCAGGCCGCCTGTCAGCCGGCCTGCTCTAAGACCGAACGGGCTTCCTGGCTCAGGTCCCGGAGCTGGGAGTCCGTCCAAGCACGCCGTTTACGCAGTTGGTTGAGGACGCGTTTGAGGCGTCGTGAACAGAGTCCAATCTGGGTCTGGACGCCGCGGATTTTGGACTGGATCATCCAATCCACCAGCAGATTGTCGAAGACCAGATCGACCAGTTCGCCGGGCACTTTGATTTCGGGAGTGTCGGAGATCTCCTGCTGCAACTGCACATCCCGCAATTCGGTCTTGAAGAGGCGCAGCGCATCCCGGGCCCGGTAGAGGATCTGGCGGGCTTCGTTGATCTTGGCATGCTTCATATGGCCCGAGATGAGTCCGCCTCCCAGCATGTCCAGGGTCCCCCAGTTGGCGGCCTTATCCAGCATGGCATGAGCGCGGTTGAGAGCCCTCACGGCCCGAGATCCCGAAGTCAGAGCTTCGTCCAGTTCATGACGGTCGGCCTCCCATTTCCCCCGCTGTTCGGCCAGAGCTGCCAGCCGCTCGAATTGAGGATGTCCCGACTCCTTGAGCATCGCGCGCTTTTGCTTGAGGAGTTGGCCGTACTCGGTCTGAGGATCTCCCAACGACTGGGAACGCTTGTGAAGCTCGCGTTCGCGGGCGCGCAGCTTGGCCACTCCGTCGCTGCACTCCTCCAAGCGGAGACGGGCCTCGAGGAGTTCCTTCTGCTCCTTCTCCAACTTCTCCATTTTGTCGCCCTTGAGGTCGGCCAGCAGCGACGTCCAGGACAAGCCTTCCAGACGGTCCAGGTCGCGGCTCTCTTTTCGGACCTCGGCCTCGAGCCGCTCGACTCTGCGCAGTTCTTCGCCAAGTTGCGAACGGATGTCCCTGAGGTCGCGCCGGTTCTTCTCGGCCAGCGCCAGTTGACGGCGGGTTTCCGAGAGTTTCTCGTTGAGTTCCTGCAGTGTCATGGCTATCCCATTCTACGCTGGCTAAGCTAACTTCATTCACCTTCCCTCCCTGGGCTGAGGATCAGTGGAAGGCTAAGCCGCCATCAGCAGTCAAGGCCTTATTGTCGTGCACAGCAACTTAAATCGCCAAGCCTCTTGACAAGCAGGCCGTTCTTGCTCAAGGTCGAGATGAGGAAGCCAACCGTGAGCACTACCCACCCTCCTTTTGACTTGGATGCCGCCCGCATCGACGTGTGGCCTCTGAGACTGGAGGCTCCGGCAGCCGTGATCGAGTGCTTCGCCGCTGTCCTGGACGCCCAAGAGCGAGCTCGCCGTGACCGATTCGCCTTCCAGCGGCTGCGGGATTCCTTCGCCCTCTCTCGAGGAGCGCTTCGGGCGCTGCTGGGCCGTTATCTGGACATCGCCGCCGAGGACGTCGCCTTCCGGACCGGATCGAAGGGAAAGCCCTGCCTGAGGGGCGACACGAATCTGCGCTTCAATCTCTCCCACTCGGGAGGACTGGGCCTCTTCGCATTCGCCCGAGAGGTCGAGATCGGGGCCGATCTGGAGGTCTTCCGTCCTCTTGCCGATCTCGGCGACATCGCCCGGCGCTATTTCTGCCGCGAGGAGTTCGAGGAACTGATGAAGCTCGATGCCCGGCAGCGGGAAGACGCTTTCTTCCTCTGCTGGACGCGCAAGGAGGCTTATTTGAAGGCGGTCGGCAACGGTCTGGCCGCTCCGCTAGACAGCTTCCGGGTCACACTCGAACCCGGTCAAGAAGCCCGCATGCTGCATGTCGAGGACGACTCCGAAGCCGCCCGCCGCTGGACGCTCCACGACTTGTCAGTGGCTCCAGGATTCGCCGCCGCCCTGGCCTACAAGGCCGCGCCCCGGGAAATCCGCCTGCATCCTGTGAGGGAACCGGCCGACCTGCTGGGGGCATAACTGAAGTCATTCCCTGAGCGTCTCCTGGGGATCGAGGAGGGAGGCGCGGCGGGCCGGGAAATAAGTGGCGGTCAAGGCCACCACCAGCAGCAACAGGCAGGAGAGCGCCACGATCACCGGGTCGCCGGCTGAAACCTGATAGAGCCTCCCCGCCAGATAGCGGGAGGCGGCCCAGAGAGCCGGCAATCCCAGGAGAATGCCTGCAACGGCCAGCCAGGCACCGCGACCCAGCATCAGCCGCCGCACGTCCTCGGGACGCGCGCCCAAAGCCAGGCGGATGCCGATCTCGCCCCGCCTTTCCTGCACCACGAAGGCCAGAAGTCCGTAGACGCCGATGGCGCACAGGACCAAAGCCAGCAGCGCAAAGCCCCCCAGCAGGGTGAGGAGAAAGCGGCGTCCGGAGAGGCTGTCGGTGACGCGCTCACGCATGCTGCGCAGGTCATAGGCGGGCAGCATGGGATCCAAGCCGCCCACCTCGGCGCGGACCGCATCGGCCAGCGAAGCCGCCGGAACGTCGGTTTGCAGGAGGGCGAAAAAGCTGCGGCTGCCGTGTTGTCCGAAGAGATCATAGGCGCGCGGATCGGGGGCCTGATCGAGAGTCCGGTGACGGACATCGCCCACCACACCGACAATCTCGTGCCAGTCGCCGTTGGGGATTCCCAGTTGGATGCGCTGGCCGATGGCTCCCTCAGGGAAGTGGCGCTCGGCCAAAGCCCGGTTGACAACCACCAAGTGCCGCTCCTGCGAGTTCTCATCGGAAGAGTCTGAGCCCGCCCCTTGTGAGTTGGACCCTTGGGAATTGGAACTTCGGACCGACTGAGTCCCGAGGTCTGCCGGCCCAAAGGTCCGTCCTTCCAGCAACTGGATTCCGGCCGCGCGGAATCCCCCCGGAGAGATGGCCTGCCAGCGCACGCTGGGCAACTCGGCGATGGGAACTGCCGGCCGTCCTTCGATAGTCAGCGACGAGCCGGTGTCGTGTCCGCTCAAGGGCAGGCTGGTGGAGAAGGCCAACCGGCGTGCCCCCGGCAAGGATTCGATGCCCTCGGCCAGCCGGCGTTGAAAGTCCAGAATGCTGGCGAAATCGGGATACTGGTCGGGCGGCAGAGAAAGCCGCCAGGTCAAGGTGGAGTCGACGCGGAATCCGGGCGGCTGGTTTAGCACTTGCGCCATGCTGGTCAGCAGCAGTCCGGCCGCCACAGTGAGGGTCAGGGCCAGCGCCAGTTCGGCCACCACAAGTCCACTTCGCAGGCCTCCCGAAGCGCCCCCTGAGCCTCGCGGATGGGCTTGGGCCAGAGAGCGGCGAGCTTGCGTCCGCCCGGCTTTCCAGGCCGGTGCCAGTCCGAAGACGAGTCCCGTCAGGAGGGCCAGCGCGCAGGCATAGAGCAGGACGTCGGAACTCAGCGCGACCTCTTCCAATCGGGGCACTCCGGGCGGAGCCAGCAGAGGCAGCAAACGCACGAGTCCCAGCGCCAGCAGGAGTCCAGCAGCGGCTCCAGAGGCAGAGAGCAGCAGGCTCTCCCACAGAAACTGAGCCATCAGGCGCCAACGTCCGGCCCCCAGAGCCGCCCGCAAAGCCACTTCGTGGCGGCGGACGCTGAAGCGGGCCAGCAAGAGGTTGGCCACATTGGCGCACACCAGCAGCAGCAGGACCGTGACGGCGGCGTAGAGCAGCCAAAGCGACGGGCGGACGTCTCCCACCGCCGCCTCCAGCAGGGGACGGGCGACGTAGAATCGTCCGGCGTTGGTCTCGGGATAGGCCTCCTGAAGTCGCAAAGCCACCGTCCGCAACTCCTGGCGCAAAGCTTCAAGCGAGGCCCCTGGCCTGAGCCGGACGAAGGCGAAGAAGGTGAACACGGCGCGGCTTTGGGCCAACTGGTGGTCCCGGTTCAGAGGCAGCCACAAGTCGTTGCCGCTGCGCGGATAGGGCAGATCGACTCCAGGCGCCAGGACTCCGATCACGCTCCGCGGCCGTCCGTCTATGACCACTTCCCGCCCCAGAATGTCGGGGGTTCCTCCGAAGCGGCTCTGCCACAGCCGGTGGCTGATGATGACTGTTTGGTCCCGGGCCGCCTCCTGGTCGCTGAAATTCGATCCCAATGCGAAGTCGGCGGCCAGGGCGCGAAAGAACCCCGGCGTGACCTGAAAGCCGTCCAGACGCTCGGCCCGCTGGTGATGCTGGAGCGTCCCCGCGTACCACAGGGCCAGACCGCCGCTCTCCAAGGAGGGGGTTTGTTCCACGATGTCCTGGAAGTCCTGGTAGGCCACCTGAGGACCCGTGCGGCCTTCGTGCAGGTTCTCGACCAGCATCAGGCGCTCAGAACCGGGGAAGGGCAACGGAGCATGCAGGATGGAGCGGGCGGTGCTGAAGATGGCGGCGTTGGCGCCGATTCCCAAGGCTAGAAGCAAGAGAATCGAAAGCGTCCACAGCGGACGCCTGCGCAACGAGCGCAAAGAGTAGCGGATGTCGCCCAGCCAACCCGTCCGGGTGCCCGGGGAGCGGCCCGACGCCGAGGAAGGCTGGCCCCTCCTGCCGCTCCAGTGAAGGCGGGCGGCGCCCCGCAGAGAATCCGACGTCATGCGCCAAAGGACGCCCAATCCTCCCCTCAGCCGGCCCCGACGGGAGAGGCGATCCGCCGCCAGATGGCGGAAGTGCGTCTTCATTTCGCTGCCGAAGCGCCGCCGGAAAGACACGGGATAGAGCCGCAAGAGAACACGGTAGTAGGCTTCCATCCAGCCCGGCAGAGGGGCCCCTGGGCTCTCAGGCGCGGACGCTCGGTCGGGCTTGGCCCTTTCAGGCTTGCGGCTCATCGGCCTTCCCCTTTCTGTTCCAGCAGTCTGCGCGAGCGGGCCGCCTCGACGTAGGACTCCAGCTTGCGGGCCTCAGCCGAAGCTTGGCGCCGGCCCTCTTCGGTCAACTGGTAAAAACGCGGCTTGCCGCCCCCTGTCTCAGCGTCCTTGGGCGCTTCGACTTCTTCGATCAGTCCCCGTTCGCTCAGGTCCTTGAGTGCTCCGTACAGCATCCCCGGCCACAGGTGCATCGTGCCCTGGGTGCGCTCCAGCACGTCCTGCATGATCCCCAAGCCGTGAAGATCGCGCTCTCCCAGCGCCAGGAGGATCTGAAACCAGTGCGGCTTGAGCGTCTCGTCTTTCTTCGCCATGAGGCGTAGAATATATCGATGAGTATATACCTGTCAATATAAACTTGCCGGTCTCCTCCAGTGTGGCGCCAATCCGGCGTTGCCTTTCATTGCCGCTGCGCGTAATGTAGTTGCTCAAAGGAGGGTAAGCAGTCATGAAGAGTGTTGAACGGTTTTCTGTTTGGACGATAGTGTTGCTGCTGATCGCGGGATCGGCTTTGGCTCAGCGGGACGACAAGAAAGAGAAGAAGGACCTGCCTCTGGAGCCGGTCCGGCAGGTCGAATTCACCACCGACGAAGTGACCTGGATGTCGCTGGATGTCTCGCCCGACGGCCAGAACATCGTCTTCGAGTTGGTGGGCGACCTCTACAGCGTCCCCATCGAGGGTGGGACGGCCCAGCGCCTGACCGAAGGCATGGGTTTCGACAGCCAGCCCCGCTATTCGCCCGACGGGAAATGGATCGCCTTCATCTCCGACCGGGACGGAGCCGAGAATCTCTGGGTGGCCCAGGCTGACGGCAGCGATCCGCGCCAACTGTCGAAAGAGAAGTC
Organism: Acidobacteriota bacterium; assembly: GCA_035471925.1. Classification (GTDB taxonomy): domain Bacteria; phylum Acidobacteriota; class UBA6911; order RPQK01; family DATIPO01; genus JANQFM01. The sequence continues at coordinate 35,969 of DATIPO010000065.1, read as the reverse complement.
CAATTCCATCATCTCCCCGGCCTGGATGCCGGACAGCCAGTATGTGCTGGTGACCAAGAGCGACCGCGGGGTGGACATCTACATGTACCACGTCAACGGCGGATCGGGCATCAAGGTCACGGGAGACGAGGAGGACGACGACGGACCGGGCGGCGGAGGCCGGGGCGGCGACCGCAAGATGGGGGCTGCCGTCTCTCCCGACGGACGCTTCCTCTACTACGCCCAACGCGGAGGCGGCAGCGTCTACAACCAGATGTCCTTCGACTGGGAGATCCACCGCCGCGACATGATCAGCGGCGAAAGCGACCGTGTCACTCAGGCTCAGGGGGGAGCCTTCCGGCCCCTCATCTCGCCCGATGGCAAGCACCTCGTCTACGGTACCCGCTACGAGGCCGAGACGGGACTGCGCATCCGCAACCTCGACTCGGGACAGGACCGCTGGCTGAAGTACCCCGTCCAGCGCGACGACATGGAATCGCGGGGAAGCCGCGACCTCTTCCCTTCCTATGCCTTTACTCCCGACGGCGACTCCCTGATCGTCACCTACGACGGCAAGATCCACCGCATCGACATCAGCAGCGGAGATTCCAGCGAGATCGCCTTCAGCGCCGATGTTTCGCTCGACATCGGACCGCGGCTCAACTTCCAGCGCAAGATCGGGGATGGGCCGGTGCGTTCGCGCCTCATCTTCGATCCCGTCCAGTCACCTGAGGGCGAGCGCATCGTTTTCTCGGCCATGGGGCATCTTTACGAGATGAATCTGGAAGAGAAAACACCGCGCCGCCTGACCCAAGACAACGCCAATGAATTCAAGCCCTCCTTCTCGCCCGACGGGCAGTGGATCGTCTACGTCACCTGGATTGCCGACGGCACCGGCCACATCTGGAAGCGTCCGGCAGCCGGGGGGACGCCTCAGCGTCTGACCCAGACTCCGGCCTTCTACACCGATCCCGTTTTTTCGCCTGACGGAAGCCGCATCGTGGCCCGCCGGGGCAATGCCTGGATGCGCACTCAGACTCCCAGCGAATTCGGCGGACTGCGCATTTCCCTCGACTTGGTGTGGCTGCCTTCGGAAGGCGGCCAGGTGCAGCTCATCGTCCCCGCCCGCGGACTGGGCGTGCCTCACTTCGGTCCCGAGGACGACCGAGTCTACTTCTACTCACGCGACGGACTCGTCTCCATGCGCTACGACGGCACCGACCGGCGCAACCACCTCAAGGTCACGGGACGCTCCACGCCCCGTTCCAGGCGTCCGCCGGCTGCCCAGGATGTCCGCATCTCTCCCGACGGACGCTGGGCCCTGGCCCGCGTCAACCACCAGCTCTACGTCACGGCCGTGCCTCCCCCCACCGGAAGCGCACCCAGCATCAACGTCGACTCGGGCACTCTGCCCGCCAAGCGACTGACCGACGTCGGAGCCGACTCCTATCAGTGGGCCGACCAAGGCAAGACCGTCACTTGGTCGATGGGCTCGACTTTCTTCCGCCGTCCCTTCGATTCCATCGACTTCAGTCCCAAGAAAGACGACGAGGAGGATGACCAAGCCGAAGAAGAAGGCGACGACGAATCGGATGCCGAAGAAACACCGGAGGAAGGCGAGGAAAACCAAGACGCGGAAGCCGACGACGGCCAGAACGAAGAGGAGAAGTTCGAGGCCAAGGAAGAGGACGAGAACGTCGAGTCTTACGAAGTCGTCATCGAGTTTCCACGCCACAAGCCCGAGGGGACGGTTGTTCTGCGAGGCGCCACGGTCATCACCATGAACGGCGACGAAGTGCTGGAGGACGCCGACATCCTGATCGAGGACAACCGCATCAAGGCCGTGGGCAAGGATCTGCAGGTCCCGTCCCAGGCCCGCGTCTTCGATCTCGCGGGCAAGTACGTGGTTCCCGGCTTCATCGACACCCACGCCCATTACGAGATGCGTACCGAGGGCGTGCTGGAACTCCACAACTGGAGCTTCCTGGCCAACCTGGCCTACGGCGTCACCACCGGACTCGACGTCCAGACCTCAACCAACGACTATCTGGCTTACCTCGACATGGTGCAGGCCGGCATCATGCTGGGCCCGCGCGCCCATTCCACCGGGCCGGGGGTCTTTTCCAACACCAACTTCCAGGACTACGAGTCGGCCTACCACGTGCTGGAGCGCTACAAGCGCTACTACAGGAACAACAACCTTAAGAGCTACGTGGTGGGCAACCGCAAGCAGCGCCAGTGGGTTGTCAAAGCCGCCAATGAACTGGAAATGACGGTCACTACCGAAGGCGCTCTCGACCTCAAGCTGGACATGACCCACGCCATCGACGGCTTCGGCGGAAACGAGCATTCGCTGCCCATCGTCCCCCTCTTCAAAGACGTGGTGGAGCTCTTTGCCCAGACCCGCTGCGCTTACACGCCGACGCTGCTGGTGCTCTACGGAGGTCCTTGGGCCGAGAATTACTTCTACACCACTACCGAAGTCCACGACGACGCCAAGATCAATCGTTTCGTGCCTCACAATGAGATCGACCGCTTGACCAAGAGGCGTCCCTGGTTCCGGGAGGACGAGCACGCCTTTCCCCGTCATGCTGCCGCGGCCGCTCAAGTCCAGCGCGCCGGCGGACTGGTGGGCGTGGGCGGACACGGCCAGTTGCAGGGGCTGGGCTATCACTGGGAGATGTGGTCGCTGGGCATGGGCGGAATGACGCCCCGCGAAGTCCTCAAGGCCGCCACCATCGACGGTGCCGAAATCGTCGGCCTCCAGCAGGATCTGGGAAGCATCACCGAAGGCAAGCTGGCCGACCTGGTGATTCTGGATCAGGATCCGCTGCAGGACATCCGCAACACCAACAGCGTCCGCTGGGTGATGAAAAACGGCGAACTCTTCGAGGGGGACACCCTCAAGAAGATTTATCCTCAGGAAGAGGAAGTCGCCCCCTTCTGGTGGTGGAACGCCGACCCATCAGACGAGGACTAACGAGAAAGCCGCAGAGTGACGGGCCCGGCCTTCAAAACCAGTGTTGAAGAGTCCGGGCTCGCTCAGGCGAGCCACACTTCAGCCCGGCGGCTGTGTTGAAAGCTCGCTGTAGGCGAGCCATATGCCAGCCCAAGGGTCAGCCGCCTCGAGCGAAGCGAGACGACGGCGCCACCCTGGGTTCAAGGGGACCACATCTCTTAACGCTGAAAGCGTGGAATAGCGTTGAAGGACGGCTTGAAGGGGACTCGCTGCACTAAGCGTTGGCCAATTCCCTGCAAGGAGAGAATCGGCGAAGGGCGGTTTTGTCGGAAGACAAATCGGGGATCCACCCTTCGCCGCACCCCCGGACGAATCCGGGAAGGGCGTTTTATTTGACGCGCTTGACGTCGACAGTGGCGGTGAAGCGCGACTCACCGCCCTCGAACCAGGTCCAATCCGTGGTGAAGTGGTTGTCGGACAGGAACTGGTAGGCCGCCTTGTGCATGTGTCCATCCTTGGACGCATCGGCGTTCCCCACGTCCAGGAACTGAAACTGGAGAGCGTTGCCTTGCAGTCCGCTGGTGGAAATCATGCGGGGCTGATTTGCCATGGCGCAATAGTGGGTCAGCATCAGACGCGCACCCTCCAGGTGATACACGGTCGCCATGTCGTGCTCGTGTTCCGTCCCGTTGACGCTGTAGCGGCTGTAGACAGCGCTTCCGTTGCCGGTCAGCTCGAAGGTCAATTCGACCTCTTCGCCTTGGCCGTTGGTGCCCTTCCAGGTGCCCTCCAACGACTTCAGTTTCTCGAACGCGTCAACCACGCTTTGGGAAGGCGTGCCGGCATCGCCGGCCCAGCCGACCGTCCAGGTCAACGACAGAAAAGCCGTCAGCATCAGCGCGGCCATGGGCGTAATCCACTTTCTCATGGTTTGGTTTCTCCTTTTCATTGTTGTCTCCTCGAAGTCATAACTCTGTCTTTCACCCCCTTGACGAACGAGCCGCCTCAAAATCGACACTGCAGCCGCATTTCCCGATGAGGCCGATTTTCATCCCCATTGGTGAGAGGTGCCCGGGGCGACCCCGTCGATTCATCGAATTTCCATGGGAACACCGTCGTATATTCGGAACGACGGGCAATCATCGCTCGTCAGTGAAAGTGACAGGATCGTGGGAGGTCCGCTGGGTTATTGGAATAGGCAGTACGATGACGATGATTCCGCGAACGCTCACGCTAATCTTGCTGGCGTTGTTGCTGGTCCCGGCTTGGGCCAAGGATGTGGCCGCCGACGGACCGGTCTTCGCCTCCGCCCAACATTCTCCTGAAACTCTCGAAATGGCCGAGTTGGTCCTGCACGGGTTGGAGATCTCCCAGCCCAAGGCGCTGTTGGCGCCGATGGCCCAACAGGCTCTGCGCGGCGCTCCCTCCGATGCGCTGGCCCACTACCTGACGGCCCTGACCGCGCCCACCTCTCAGGAGGCCCAACAGGCTCTGGAAAGCGCTTACTGGATGGCCGCTTCTTCGTCGGCTCCTGAACGGCTCTTCCTGAAGGCCCAGTGCCTGCGGGGACGGGGCGAAACGTCGGCCGCAGTTGCCCTGCTGACCCGGCTGGCCGCAGAGCGCCCCCACCGACGCATGCTGCTGATGGCCCTGGGCGAAACCCTGATCGAGGACGGGCAACCCGAACAAGCCCGTGTCTTTCTGGAGCAGGCGCGCCGGCTCGGTCCCGACACCTCGCGGGTCTACCTTTTGCTGGGTCGCACTCATCTGGAAAGCGGCCAATCTGAACAGGCCTCTCAGGCTTTTCGAGCCGCTTTGCAGCGCATGCACCCCCAGGCCGATCCCGCGGTGCCCTATTCAGGACTGATTCTGGCAGCCTTGACTCAGGACCCGCCCCAGGTCCGCCCTCTGGTCGACGAATATCTGGAGCGTTGCCGCACCAATCCTTGGGCACAGGACCCCTGGCAACCCGTGTGGCCAGAGGAACTCGACACCCCGATTTTCCTCGACGCTGAAGACGCCATCCAGTAGACAGCGGGTTCCTGCCGCCGAGGACATAGCTCAGGCAAACCTGACTGGAGGGTGAACTTGTACAGAGTCGCTGCCGGTGACGTGGGACTCGCCGCATCGCAGGAGATGGCCCTGGCCCGTGAGAAATGCGGGCCTAGAGCACGCGAAGTTTAGCGTAGCTTTGCATCAGCTTCTTGATGCCTTGAGAGAATCGGACCGTAACTTTGAGGTCGTCGCCCTTGCTGGGCTCAACCGAGAGCACCTTGCCGCGGCCCCACTTGGCGTGCTCGACGAACGCTCCCCGCCGCAAGGCCTTTCCCGACCCCTTCTGCTTGTGCATCTTGTCGAGGTAGCCCTGAACGTCTTGCTTGGTATTGAGCGTCATGCCCGAGAAGGCCGCCTTGGGCTTGCTGCGCTCTGAAGGCGAGGCCGCCCTGGGAAAGAGGCGCCCCGAGGATGATGGTGAAGCCGCGCCCTGATAGCCCGTTTCATAGGGCGAAGCGTAGCCCAACAGCGGAGACCTGTGACTTTCAACCAGTTCTCCGGGAATCTCGTGGAGGAACTGAGAGGGCTGGTTGAATTCATTGGCGTCGCTGCCGTAAAAACGCCGGCGCCGCGAGTAGCTGAGGTGCAGCTTGCGTTCGGCCCGGGTCATGCCCACGTAGCAGAGCCTGCGCTCCTCCTCAATATCGTTCTCGGCCAGCGAGCGGGCATGGGGGAAGAGCCCTTCTTCGCATCCCGCCAGAAACACCGTCTCGAACTCCAGCCCCTTGGCATTGTGCAGGGTCATCAGGGTGACGGGGGCCCTGGCGTCGTACTCGTCGGTGTCGGCGCGCAAGGCGGCCTCGTCCAGGAATTGCTGGACGTCCAGGTCGGCGGCTTCGACTTCACGAGCCACGTTGATCAGTTCTTTGAGGTTCTCCAGCCGGCTGTCGGCTTCCGGCGTCCCTTCCGATTCCAGGGCTCTGACGTAGCCGCTGACCGAGAGAATGCGCTCCAGAGCCGATGGAAGAGGCTTTTCCAAGGCCTCGGCTGACTTGCCGATGATTTCGCGGAAAGCGTTGAGGCAGCGGTGAGCCCGTCCTGGGAAGCGTTGATCTCCGAGTCCCGCCTCAAGAGCCTTCCACAAGCTTCCATCGTGTTCGGAGGCCAAGCTCTGAAGCTGTTCCAGCGTCTTGTTCCCGATACCTCGCGAAGGCTCGTTGATGACGCGCAGAAGAGAGACGTTGTCGTCGGGATTGCGGGCCATGCGCAAGTAGGCCAGGGCATCTTTGATTTCCTTGCGCGAATAGAAGCTGACGCCCCCGATCAGGCGATAGGGAATGCGGCGCTGGCGCAGCGCTTCCTCGAACTGGCGGGAGAGGAAGTTGGTGCGGTAGAGCACGGCGATGCGTTCCACTCCCCGGCGTCGGCAGGCTTCGATCTTTTCGGCTACCCAGCGGGCCTCATCGGAGGCGTTGGCGGCCACGTAGAGATCGATCTTGGGTCCGCTCTTGCGCTCGGTCCAGAGCGTCTTTCCCTTGCGCTGCTGGTTGTTGGACACGACCGCCCCAGCAGCATCCAGGATGAGCTGGGTGGAGCGGTAGTTTTGCTCCAGCTTAATCAGGCGGGTGCCGGGAAAGTCCTTCTCGAAGCGCAGGATGTTGTCGATCTCGGCTCCCCGGAAGCCGTAGATGGACTGGTCTTCGTCGCCCACCGCACAGAGATTGTCGTGCGTGCAGGTGAGGGCCTTGATCAGCTCGTATTGAGGAAAATTGGTGTCCTGGTACTCGTCGATAAGCAGGTGGCGGTACCACTCGCCATAGCGGTAGCAGACGTCTTCATTTTCCTGCAGCAGATGGACGGTCAGCAGAATCAGGTCGTCGAAGTCGACGGCGTTGGACTGGCGCAGCACCTGCTGGTAACGGCGGTAAAGGCGGGCCAGCACCTCGCAATCGGAGCGGTGCCCGTCCTTGGCCAACTGATCCGGCCCCCATCCCTTGTTCTTGGCCCTGGAAATCACCGAGCGGGCCTCGGCGATGCGGATCTCCTTGTCGTTGAGATCCATCTCTTTGTAGATGCCCTTGTAGAGGCGGTGCTGATCGTCGGCATCGCAGATGTTGAAGTCGTTGCGGTAGCCCACGCGGCTGGCGTAGCGGCGCAGGACCCTCACCCCGAAGGAGTGAAAAGTACAGACCAGCGGCACGCGGTCCATCGGCGGCAGCAGCGAGAGAACCCTCGAACGCATTTCTTCGGCCGCCTTGTTGGTAAAGGTGACGGCCAGGATCTGGTCGGGACCGCAGGCGTGGGTGGCGATCAGATGGGCGACACGGTAGGTGAGGGTGCGGGTCTTGCCGCTGCCGGCTCCAGCCAGGATGAGCAAGGGGCCTTCTTCGTGGGTCACGGCCTCGCGCTGAGGCTCGTTGAGTTGGTCGAGCAGAGATGAGGCGGATGGGGCCATAGAAGAGTCAAGGATACAAAAAAACGCCGGCCCCCGTGAGGAGAGGACCGGCGTTGAAACTCAGGCATGTGAGTCGTGCTTATTCAGTCAGTGATTCTTGAATGAACTCATCCAAGCCGGCCGTGGAGTCGTTGTGGCGGATCTTGTAGAGATCTTCCAAATGCTTGTAGCACTGCTGCGAGAATTGGCCGCTGCCGAGTTTGTAGCCGCGGGCGAAGGCGCGCATGGCTTCGGGATCAACCTTGCCGGCCTTCCAGTGGCTCATGCCGATCTTATAGTAGGCCTGCCCTGTCTTCTCCTTCTCGGAAGTTAGCTGGAGCACTCTCTGAAACTGCTGGATGGCGCGGTTCCACTGTCCTTGAACATAAGCAGCCTCGCCCAGAACCATGGTGGCGGCCACGCGGTTGTCGCCGATGTACTCTCTCATCTCGGCACTGGCCGAGGATTCGGCGGCGCCATAGCCCTCCAGGGCCTTGTTGGCGTATTGGGCAGCCTGACGGAGATTGTTGGAAGACACCGCCTGACGCATCAACTCGGTGGAGATCAGATAAGTGTCTTTGGCAGCGAACTGATCGACCGCTTCGGGGCCGTACTTTTGCAGCTTGGCCGTTTTCCCGGTCTGGAGAGAGGCGAAGGCGGCCATGAACGTGGCACGCTTCTTGAAGTCGGCTTTCTCCGCCTCTTTGTAAAGGCGCTCAGCCCAAGGAAGAGCATCGGCATAGTTTCCCTGCCGGAACAGCAGATCAGCGGAAAAATAAACCGGCGCGATCTCCCCGGGTTCGACCTGCATAAAGCGCTCGCCCAGCGTCACCGTTTCAGCGGCCTTGCCTTCATTGTAGGCCGCTTGCAGGATTTGCAGGTATTCGCCCTTGATATAGGGCAGCAAGCTCGATTTGGGGAAATCCCTGTAGAATTTCAGCAGAGCTTCGACCTTTTCCTGGCCTGTTTTCTTGATGGCGTCTTGATAGGCCGTGTACTCGATGCGGTACTGTTCAGGATCTTGTCCTTCCGCACTCGCTTCCTGGGCCATCACGGCCGGGGCTGCCACCGTGGCCAGGACAATCAGGGCAACTGCCAACTTCAGTGTTTTCCAATTCATTGTTCTCAATCGACCTCCATGGCTGACTGGACGTGTCCAGCTCATTCTCTCTGCCGAACCGGGCGGTCCGGGTTTTTTGGCGTCTCCCGGCCCTGGGTTCATAGATGCCTGAGTGCACGGGAAGTTACCATAAATATTTTGCTCCTTCAATTCCAAACCCCGCCCAAACGCAAGCGGCATGCGCTTTTGGAACCGTCTGAAGAGCCCGCGTCTTAGCCCTCCCCGAACCCCCAGAACTTCACATCTGGAGCGGATCGGCTAGAATCGGCCCCATGTGCGGACGCTACACGCTGACCCAGACCGAACAGATTCCCGACGTTTTCGAAGTCGACGAGGTGCGCCTGCCGCCCCGATACAACATCGCACCCAGCCAGACCGTGCCGGCGGTGACCCTGGCCGACCACGACACCCGCCAACTCGGCCTCTATCGCTGGGGATTGATTCCCTATTGGGCCAAGGACGAGAAGATCGGTTTCAAAATGATCAACGCCCGTTCCGAAACTGTAGCGTCAAAATCGGCATTCCGCAACGCCTTCCAGAAAAGACGTTGCCTTCTGCCGACGGACGGCTACTATGAATGGCGGAAGCAAAGCGACGGCAAGCAGCCTTTTCTCTTCAGACGCAAAGACCGGGGATTGATGGCCTTCGCCGGACTGTGGGAACGCTGGCGGGCCCCCGACGGACACCAGGTGCTCTCCTGCACCATCATTACCACCGGACCCAACCCTCTCAGCGGCCAGGTGCACGACCGCATGCCGGTGATTCTTCCACATGAGGAGCACGGGCACTGGCTTGATCCGGAGGCACGTTCGAAGGAGCTGCGGGCGCTTCTCGTCCCCTACCCTGCTGAGGAGATGGAGGCCGTTGCGGTCAGCCGGGAGGTGAACTCACCCCACAACGAGCGTCCCGAGATCATCGAGGAAGTGGCCGTTGAAAACCCTCCCCGCTTGTAGGCCAGGAGTTGTTTTTTTGCTTGGCCGCGGGAGGACGATTACAATACAGCCTTGGGAGGATCGCCTTGACCGTCGAATCCGTCGAGAAGGTCTACAACACCTACTCGCGCTTTTATAACTTTTTGTTCAATTGGGTCTTGAGCGGAGGACGCGAAAGAGCACCAGCCCTGCTCAACTGTTATCCCGGCGCCAAACTGCTCGAAGTGGGCGTGGGCACCGGATTGACCCTCTCGGAGCTGCCCCGGGACATCAAGATCACGGGCATCGACCTCTCTCTTGGAATGCTGCGCGAGGCGGAAAAGCAAATGCAGAAGCGGGGGTGGGACCACGTCGACCTCAAGCGCATGGACGCCACCTCGATGGACTTCGCCGACAACTGCTTCGACCGGGTGCTGGCGGCTTACTTCGTTTCGGTCGTGCCTGATCCCGTCAATGTGCTGCTTGAGATGAAGCGGGTTTGCCGTCCCGGAGGCATCATCCTGGTCCTCAACCACTTCGTCCACGAGGTGCCGGTCATTGAGACTCTGGAAACGGCCTTGGCCCCGGCCTTTTACAAAGTCGGCTTCCGCACCGACCTGCGGCTGCGTCCTCTCTTCGACGAAGCCGGCTTGGAGATCGACCGCGTCGTCAACATCGACTTCCTGGGCCATTGGAAGGCCGTCCGCTGCGTCAACCGCAAATAGCCGCCAAGCGGCTCTCCCTTGCCTCCTCACTTTTCAAGCGAACTGCGGAGCTTAGCCGACAACTCGGCCACCTTGGAATAGACCTCGGCCTCGTCGATTTTTGTGAGGCTGCCGTTCTCGAAGACCACACTGCCGTTGACGACGGTCATCACGACCGCCTCGGCGCCCAGGGAGTAGACGATGCTGCTGTAGGGATCGAAGGATGGCACGCCCTGAGGCAACCCGTCCGACTTGATCAGGATCAGGTCGGCCTTCTTTCCGATCTCCAGGCTCCCCACCAGATGATCCATGTCGACAGCCTGGGCTCCCAGCCGGGTGGCCATGGCCAGGGCTTGGCGCGCGCTGAGGACGGTGGGATCCATGCGGTGGATCTTGTGTAGTTTGGCGGCGCTGTCGAGTTCGTCCAGCAAGTCGAGGTTGTTGTTGCTGGCCGGACCGTCGGTGCCGATGCCCACGGCCAATCCCGCATCCAGCATGTCGGGAACGGGAGCCACGCCTGAAGCCAGCTTCATATTGCTTTCCGGGTTGTGGACGGGACCGACGCCGAACTGCTTCATGAGGGCGATCTCTTCGGCGTCCACCCACACCGTGTGGGCGGCGATCACTCGCTGGTCGAGAAAACCGATGTCGCGCAGATAACGCACCGGCGTGGTCCCCGACTTCTCTTTGACTTGGCGCAGCTCGTCCTGGGTCTCGGCCACGTGGATGACCAAGGGCACGTCGAATTCCTCCGCCGCAGCCTTGCAGGCCAGCAGGGTTTCGGTGGAACAGGTGTAGGGCGAATGGGGCGCGATGGCCGGAATGATGAGGGGATGGTCCTTCCACTTGGCCAAATAGACCTTGGCGGCCTCGATGCCGCTCTTCGGGTCTTTGGCGTCGGGGACGGGGAAATCGAGGATGGTCTCTCCCAGGATGCCGCGCATGCCGGCCCGGGCGGTGGCTTCGGCGACCTTGTCCTCGTAATAGTACATGTCGACGTAGAGCGTGGTGCCTCCGCGGATCATCTCCATGGCGGCCAGCAAGGTGCCCCAGTAGACCATCTCCTCATCGACATTGGCGGCTTCGGCGGGGAAGATGTAATTCTGGAGCCAGTCCATCAGCGCCAAGTCGTCGGCTACCCCCCGCATGACGGTCATGGGCGCATGCTGATGGCCGTTGATGAGTCCGGGCAGGACGAAGTGTCCGGAGGCGTCGATACGGCGGACACCATGAATCTCGGCGGGAACGTCCCCGGCACCCACTTCAACGATCTCATCCCCTTTGACGGCCACGTAGCCCACCGGATGGTAGGTGAACTCTTCGTCCATGGTGAGGACGGCGCCCTTCTCAATGAGCAGATCGACCGTCAGCGCCGAGTCCTCACTCGATTCCTCGACCGCGCCGCTGCCTTGGCCCTCCTGCTGCGGCTGCGGGGCCTCCGAACAGCCCGCCGCCGTCACAAGCACAACCAGCATCAGCTTGAGCAAGATCAGCCGGCCGCGCCACGGTTCCTCTGCCGACGCGAGTTGGCGTGAGCAAGCGCCGGTCTTGATCAGGGAGTTGAGAAGAGATTTCTTCGTGGAGTCCATCGTCATGGCCTTTCAGGAAGTCAGCGAGGAGCGGTCGAAGGGAAAGGGCAGCAGTTGGCCGCTGGTGAACTGGCGGCTGTCGCCCCTCAGGTTGGCCAAGAGAACGGGGATGTCGCCGCATTTTTCCCAGATCAGTTGGCGGCAGGACCCGCATGGCGGGGTCAAGGTCTGAGTGTCGGCCACCACGCAGATGGCCTCAAACTCCGTCACTCCTTCAGAAATGGCCTTGAAAATGGCCACTCGTTCGGCGCACATGGTCAGTCCGTAGCTGGCGTTTTCGACGTTGCAGCCCGAGAAGACTTGTCCCTGTGACGAGAGCAGTGCAGCACCCACTTTGAACTGGCTGAATTGCGCCTGAGCCCGGAGACGGGCCTGGGTGGCGGTCTCGATCAACTCGGCGGCCCGCTCTAAAGGGGCACCGCTGGAGGGCTGATTGGAAGAGGAATCGCTCATTGTGCGCCCAGCCTTTCGGTCCACTTCAGCACCAGCTTGGCGAAATCGCCTTTGACTCGTTCAGTCACCCCCAGCACCTCGTCGTGCACCAACGGCTGGTCGAGGATGCCGGCGGCCATGTTGGTCAGGCAAGAGATCCCGGCCACGCGGCGCTGCATGTGATTGAGGGCGATGACTTCGGGGACGGTGGACATGCCCACGGCGTCGGCCCCCAGAGTACGGCACATGCGGATCTCAGCGGGAGTCTCGTAGCTGGGTCCGCGGACGGCGATATAGACGCCCCGGCGCAGGCCGATGCCCACTTCCCCGGCGCATTGCAGCGCCAGCCTCCTCAGATCGGGATGGTAGGCCTCGGACATGTCGGGGAAGCGCTGGCCCAGCTCCTCATGATTGTCGCCCTCCAATGGGTTGGCGCCCTGGAGATTGATGTGGTCGGTGATCAGCATCAGTTCACCGGGCTCAAAGTCTTCATTGACGGCGCCGGCGGCGTTGGTGATGAGGAAGTTCTCGGTCCCCCACAAGGCCATGGACCGGACGGCGAAGACCACCCGCTCCAGGGGAAGGCCCTCGTAGAGGTGGACGCGTCCCATCAGCGCGCAGAATCGGGTCTGCTCATGGGTGCCCCAGGCCAGCTCGCCGGCGTGTCCCACCACCGAAGAGGCGGGAAAATGGGGAATCTCGGTGTAACTCAGGCGTTGGCTTTCGACTTGGGAGGCGAAGGCGCCGCCCAGTCCGCTGCCCAGCACCAGGACCACGTCGGGCGGATCCCCGATGTGTCCGCGCAGGAAGCGGACAGCATCCTTGAGTTGGTTCATGTAGTCCATGGCGGCTCCTCAGGAGATGATACCGGCCAGGGTGGCGGTGATGAAGCTGGCGATCGAGCCTCCCAGCACGGCCCGCAGTCCCAGCCGGGCCAGGTCGGATTTGCGTTCCGGGGCCAATCCGCCGATGCCGCCGATCTGAATGGCGATGCTGGAGAAGTTGGCGAAGCCGCACAGCGCGTAGGTGGCGATCATTTCGGCCTTGGCGCCCAGTTGGGGAGCGACGTCTCCAGCCGCCGCCGCATACCCCTGCATGCCGGCCAGGGCGTCGTAGGCCAGGAATTCGTTGAGGACGATCTTGAGCCCGATGAGTTGCCCCACCGAGTTGGCGTCCTCCCAGGGCACGCCCATCAAGAAAGTCAGAGGCGCCAGGGCGTAGCCCAGGATCTCCTGCATGGTGAGCTGGGCGCCGAAATAGCCCGTCACCCACCCCAAGATGCCGTTGAGCAGGTAGATGATGGAGACGAAGGCGATGAGCATGGCCCCGATGTTGAGGGCCAAGTTGAGTCCCTGCCCGGCGCCGCGGGCGGCCGCGTCAATGATGTTGACGTCGGTGCGCTCGATCTTCATCTCCACTTTGCCGGCGGTCAGGGAATGCTCGGTCTCGGGAATCAGCATCTTGGCTGCCACCAACGAGCCGGGAGCCGCCATGACGCTGGCGGCGATCAGGTATTGGGCGTTGACGCCCAGTCCGATGTAGCCGCCCAGGATGGCGCCCGAGACAGTGGCCATGCCACCTGTCATCAGCGCCATGAGTTCTGAGTCGGTCATCTTCTTGATGTATGGGGCCACGACGATGGGCGCTTCGGTCTGTCCCATGAAGACGTTGGCGGCCGCGCCCAGGGATTCAGCCCCGCTGACCCCCATGAAGCGGGTCATCACCTTGGCCATCCCCAGCACCATCATCTGCATGATGCCCAGGTAGTAGAGGACGCTGAAAAAGCTGGAGATGAAGATGACGATGGGCAGCACCTGGAAGGCGAAAATAAAGGGCGCTCCCTCGCCCACCAGGTCGCGGAAGAGAAAGAAGGATCCTTGGTCGGCGAATCCGATCAAAGTAGTGACGGCGGCGGAAACAGCCTCCAGGGCCCTCTGTCCGAAGGGAACCTTGAGCACGAAGAGGGCGAAGAGCAACTGCAGCACCAGTCCCCAAGCCACCGTTTTCCAGCGGATGGCGCTGCGCTTGGTGGAAAAGAGCCAGGCCAAACCCAGCAAAAGGGCGATGCCAACCAGTCCGATGAGTCTGTCCACGTTATTCGATGCCCTCCACGTTCCTAGATGACCCCGGATCCCAGGACGCTCATTCCAGGACGTCGTGAATCAGCGGGGGCGCCTCGACGGCCTCTTGGGAGATGAAGAAGGCGCTTTCCATCTCCTCGAGGGCCTGCTGCAAAGTGGATTCGTCATCGTAATGAAGCCGGGCCAGACTTTGGCCCTCTTCGACATGATCGCCCACCTTTTTGAGCACCTCGATGCCCACCGCCGGATTGATTCTGGAATCCACCGTTCGACGTCCGGCTCCCAGCAGCATGGCGGCGCGTCCGATGGACAGCGCGCGGACCTCGTGCAGGACGCCAGACTGCGGGCCAGTATACTCAAATTCGGAGCGGGGTCCAGGCAGCAGCGACAGATCGTCGACCACCCGCGGGTCGCCATGCTGCTTTTCAATCAGAGCCCCCAAGGCCCGCAGGGCGCGTCCGCTGCTGATTTGCTCCCGGGCCAAATCGCGGGCCGAAGCAATGTCAGGGGCCAGCTCGGACAGCAGGAGCATATAGCCGGCCAACTCCAGACACAGTTGGCGCAGGTCATCAGGTCCCTCGCCCCGCAAAACCTCGATGCATTCGCGGATCTCCAGGGCGTTGCCCACCGCCCGTCCCAGCGGCTGAGACATGTCGCTGATGAGGGCCACAACGCGCTTGCCCAGTCCCGTCCCGGCCTCGATCAGCGCACGAGCCAGCTCTCGAGAGCGCTGCGGCGTCTTCATGAAGGCTCCTCCACCGGTCTTGACGTCCAAGACCAGAGCGTCGATGCCCTCGGCGACTTTCTTGGAGATGATGCTGGAGACGATCAGGGGAATCGACTCCACGGTGGACGTGACGTCGCGCAAGGCGTAGAGGATGCGGTCACCGGGATTGAACTCGTCGGTCTGGCCGATGAGAGCGAATCCGCACTCCTCAACCAGTTGGGTGAAGCGCTGCAGGGACAGGTCGACGCGAAAGCCGGGGATGGACTCCAGCTTGTCCAGAGTGCCGCCCGTGTGCCCCAGCCCGCGTCCCGAGACCATGGGGACGCGTCCGCCCGCAGCCGCCACGATGGGGGCGATGATGGGCGAAGTCTTGTCTCCTACCCCGCCGGTGGAATGCTTGTCGACCTTCAGTCCTGGGATGTGAGACAGGTCCACGGTGCGGCCCGAGTCGATGAGAGCCTGCGTCAGCGACCGGGTTTCCTCGGCCTCGAGTCCGTTAAGGTAAACAGCCATCAACCAGGCGCTGACCTGATACTCGGGAATCTCGCCCTCGACCGCCCCTTGGACCATGTGGCGGATTTCTTGGGGCGAGTTGGACTCTTGGTCACGCTTCTTGCGGATGATCTCAACTACGTTCATTCTCTCGGCCCCCGCTGCAAACACAAAAAACCCGAGCAAGCCGCGGGGGGCTGCTCGGGCGGCAAAAGTCGTCTTCAACAAGTCGGCGCCGAATAGCCGGCGGCCAAGGGCATCCCAGGCCGCTGACCAAATTCACAAAACAGGACTCGTGCGAACTTGGTCGCCAGCCAGCGGCCTAGCGGCGCGACTTTTTACGAGCGCGCTTACGGGCCAGGGCCTGCTTGAGGCGCCGTTTCTCGCCGGGCTTCAGGTAGAAGGAATGCTTTTTGATATCTTTGATGATGTCTTCTTGCTGGACCTTCCGCTTGAAGCGGCGAAGCGCGCTCTCGAGAGATTCGTTCTCTCCTACATGTACTTCAGCCAAGTCGTTTCACTCCCCTCTGTCAAAGGATTGCCCCGTCTCGCAGACGGGAGCTTGTTTCCGTAAACGATAAAAGTATCAGACGCTTGGCAGACGGGTCAAGAGCGGGAGGGGGCTGCCGAGGAACAGGTCGGGCAGCCGGGTGTGGCGGGGGGCGCACGGCCGGGACGCATGCTATCATCCTCGCCGAGATGGAGGCGACTGATGAACAAGATCCATAAGGCCGTCATTCCGGCGGCCGGAATGGGCACCCGGTTCCTGCCGGCCACCAAAGCCATTCCCAAAGAAATGCTGCCCATCGTCGACAAGCCCACCATCCAATATGTGGTGGAAGAGGCGGTGGCCTCGGGGCTGCAGGACTTCTGCTTCGTCACCTCGCAGGGCAAGAGCGCCATCCTCGACCATTTCGATTACGACTACCAGTTCTCCACCGTCCTCAAGGAGCAGGGCAAGGCCGACCTGCTGGAGATGGTCGCCAGCCTTTCCAACATGATCACCATCTCTTCGGTGCGCCAGAAAAAGCCCCTGGGCCTGGGACACGCCGTCCTGGTGGCCCGTCCCTATGTCGGACAGGAGCCCTTCGGCGTCTTTCTGGGGGACGACATCATTCATTCCCGAAAACCGGGCATGCAGCAATTGATCGAGGTCTTCGAAGCCAAGCAAGCCAGCGTGCTGGCCGTCTTCGAGGTGGAACGCGAAGCCGTCTCGCGCTACGGCATACCCGCCGTGGAGGCTGTTGAAGGCAACGACCGCCTCTTCCGAATCACCGACTTGGTGGAAAAGCCTCCCGTCGACGAAGCGCCCTCCACCCTGGCCATCATCGGACGCTACGTCCTCACTCCTGCCATTTTCGACGCCCTGGAAAGCACGCCTCCCGGCAAGGGCGGCGAGATTCAACTGACCGACGGACTCAGGGCGCTCCTGCGCAAGGAACCCGTCTACGCCTACAAATTCGAGGGCACGCGATACGACGCCGGCAACAAGCTGGAATACCTGCAAGCCTCCATCGACTTCGCCCTGGAACGGGAAGACCTGGCCGACGACTTGCGCCGTTGGCTGCGCAGCCTCGCTCTCTGAGGCACCGGGCGTCGGGGATGCGCTGGGACGCGAGATCACTCATAATAAAGGACGCGACACATCATGCTCGATCGAACCTTCATACGCGAAAACTTAGACCGGGTGGCCGAGAAACTCTCCCAGCGCGGCTATGACTTTGAGCGCGAGACTTTCCGCCAACTCGACGATGAAGAAAAAGAGGTCCGCCTGGAATGGGAGGAGCTGCGGGCCAAGCGCAACAAGACCAGCGATCAGATCGCCCAAGTCAAACGCTCCGGCGGCGATGCCTCCCCGCAGATCGAAGAAATGAAGCAGGTAGGCGCCCGCATCAAGGAGCTGGACGGAAGGCTGGCCGAGCTGGCCCAGAGCATGGAGGACTTCCTGCTCACCATCCCCAACCTTTGCCATGACTCGGTGCCGCCAGGCGAGGACGAGAGCGCCAACCAGGAAATGCGCACCTTCGGAGAGCCGCGCGCCTTCGACTTCCCCATCAAAGATCACGTCGAGCTGGGCGAAGACCTGGGGATTCTCGACCTGCAGCGGGCCGGCAAGATCGCCGGAGCCCGCTTTGCCGTCTACCTGGGCGCCGGCGCCCGCTTGGAGCATGCGCTGGCCCGCTTCATGCTCGACGTCCACACTAAGGAGCACGGCTACACCGAGGTCCTGCCCCCCTACATCAACAACCGCAACGCCTTCGTAGGCACCGGTCAACTCCCCAAGTTCGAGCAGGACCTCTTCAAGCTGGAGGGCCATGACTTCTATCTGGTCCCCACGGCGGAAGTTCCCGTCACCAACCTGCTGGCCCAGGAAATCCTGGAGGAGGAAAACCTCCCCATCAGCCTGACCGCCTACACGCCTTGCTTCCGCAGCGAGGCGGGATCCTACGGCAAAGACACCAGGGGACTGATCCGCCAGCACCAGTTCAACAAGGTGGAATTGGTCAAGTTCGCCCGCGCCGACGACTCCTATCAGCAACTGGAGCAACTGACATCCGACGCTGAGTCCATTCTTCAACGCCTGGAGCTGCCCTACCGGGTGGTCACGCTTTGCAGCGGCGACACCGGCTTCAGTTCCGCCAAAACCTACGACTTGGAGGTTTGGATTCCCAGTCAGAACACCTACCGCGAGATTTCCTCTTGCAGCAACTTCGAGGACTTCCAGGCCCGCCGGGCCAGTATCCGCTACCGTCCCAGCGATGCCAAGAAGACTCGCCACGTCCACACCCTCAACGGCTCAGGACTGGCCGTGGGACGCACCTGGGTGGCCCTTCTGGAGAACTTCCAGGAAGCCGACGGAACCGTGTTGATCCCCCAAGCGCTGCGTCCCTACATGGACGGCTTGGAGCGCATCACGGTGGAGAACGGACTTAAGCTGTAATGTCTGACAAGACCCTCAGGTTCAACCTGGACAAGGAAAACGTCAACCTCAGCTATTACCGCCAGATCAAGGGGCAGCTCCTGAGCGCCATTTACTGCGGCAAGATCCAGGAAGGCGACCGTCTGCCCTCCATCCGCGAACTGGCCGACGACTTGGAGGTCAATTACAAGACCATCCGCAAGATCTACGTCCGGCTGGCCGAGGAAAACTACGTCGAGATCGTCAAGGGGAGCGGTGCCTTCCTGCAGAAGAAGAGCGGACGCGAAGGCTACGAGCAGATGCGCGCCAAGGCCATCTTCAAGCTGCTGGGGGAGGTCAGCGACCGGGCCCGCAGCGTGGGACTGAGTCCGGAAAAATTCGCCCGCCTCTACAGCAGCTTCGTCAACGGCACCGACCTGCGCAAGCTCAAGCTGGCCGTGGTCGATCACAGCGAAGAAGCTTTCATCTTCTCGCGCGAACTGCAGATGCGGCTCAATGCTGAGGCCTTTCCCGTCAACCTGGAGGGCCAGCCTACCGAAGAAGAGGAACGCTTCCTGCGAGAAGCCGACTGCCTGCTGACCACAAGCTGGCATCTGGACGAAGTGACCCGCATGGCGGAGCGCTACAAAAAGCCCGTCCAGGAAATCAAACCGCGGCACGCCATCTACACCGACATTCTCAGCGAAGCCCAGGACCGCAACATCGCCATCGTCATCAAAGACGAGAGGACGCTTCACGCCCCCTGGGAAGTTTTCATGAACATTTTTCACCCTTCCACCGACAAAAAGTTCTGGATCGCTCCTATCGACCGCGAGGATTTGATCGAAAAAATCGTCAAAGAAGCTGATCTGATTTTCGTCTCGCCCATGTGCTGGGACGAGATGCGAAAACGGACGCCGGGAGACCGCGAATTGAAGACTTACGAGAACGTCATCTCCGAGGAGACCCTCAGCGGACTCAAGCAGATGCAACTGCTGGGATAGCCGGCCCTCTTGCAAGGAGGCTCTTGAAGGAACGCCAAGCCATTTCAGAGCAATTGTACGAGCGCATCAGGAGCGTTCCCAAGGCCGAACTGCACCTCCATTTGGAGGGCTCGGCCACGGCCGACATCCTCATCGGGCTGGCCGAAAAGTACGACACGGAACTCAAGGACCTGTCTGTTGCTGACGTCCACCGGCGCTTCTTCCAGTATGAGGACTTCGCCGACTTTCTCTCCACCTACAAGACGGTGTGCCAGCACCTGCGCGAGCCTGAAGACTATCTGCTGCTGCTCGACCACCTGTGCGACTACTTCAAGCAGCACCACATCCGCTACGCCGAGATCATCGTCTCGCCTTCCATCCCTCAGCGGTTCGGATTCGACGCCGAGGCCGTCATCGACGCTTTGCTGACACGTTCCGGCGAAATCGAATCCAAGGGGACCGTCTCCATTCGCTGGATCTTCGACTGCGTCCGCCAGTGGGGTCCCGAAGAAGCCGAGCAAACCGCTCAGTGGGCCGTCGAGCATCAGCAGCGGGGCGTCTGCGGACTGGGACTAGGCGGCGATGAGAACTCCCTTCCCATGAGCGATTTCCAGGATGTCTTCCGCCGGGCCAAGGCCCGCGGACTCTTCATACACGTCCACGCGGGCGAAACCGGGGGACCCGACCAAGTGTGGGACGCCATGCGCGTCCTGGGCGCCAACCGCATTGGCCACGGCATCCAGGCGGCCCGCGACGGACGCCTCATCGAATACCTGCGCGGCCACCCGGTGGGCCTCGACGTCTGCCTCACCAGCAACCAATGCACCGGCTCCTGGGCGCCCGTCTCCAACAATCCCTTCGGCCTGCTCTTCAAGCGCGGCTTGGCCGTCAGCCTCAACACCGACGACCCCGGACTCTTTCAAACCACCATCAGCAACGAGTACCTGTTGGCCGTCCAACATTTCGGACTGACCCAGGAGGGGCTCCACCGCCTCATCCTGCAAGGAGCCCGCTCGGCCTTCCTGCCCCACGATCAACGCATGTCCCTCATGCAAAGCTTCACCGATGCCCTGAGCCAAGCCGACTTGGGCACCGAAGCCTACCTGCAGATGACCTAAACCTCTATTTTTCAGCTATTTGGGGCAGAAATGCGATTTTTTTGCCCGCCTCACTTGACAGCCGCCTCCTGGCATCTTATCTCACTAAACGTAGACGAAAAACGCAGTACTTTTAAATACATTCGAGCCAACTGGAGGACCAACTTACATGACTTTAATGAAGATTCGCAGACAGATGCCTCAACCGACTTCGCCCTACGATCTTTTCGACCGGGTCTTCAACGACCTCGAGCCGAGCCGCCATCGCCCTGAAGCTTCAAAGGGATGGCTTCCCGCAGTAGATATTCACGAAGACCCCGAGGGCCTGACCTTCACCGCCGAGGTGCCGGGCTTCAACAAGGAAGACCTGAACATCTCAGTTGAAGACGGCACCCTCACCGTTTCCGGCGAACGCCAGCGCGAGAGCCAGGAGGAAGGCCGTCAGTTCCACCGCGTAGAGCGCTCTTACGGCCGCTTCGAGCGCAGCTTCGCGCTGCCCACCAACGTTGATTCCGGCAACATCAGCGCTTCGCTCAAGAATGGACTGCTGACCATCTCCATTCCCAAGCGCGAAGAGGCCAAGCCGCGCCACATCGCGGTCGACGTCCACTGATTGAAAAGGCCTGGCAAAGCCGCCGGGCGAACCCGAGACCCGAGCCCGGCGGAGGCCGCCTTCGCCGGGCTTTCTGGGTTGAGGCCGGATGTTCCGCCTTTGTCGCCGGCCTCACCTTGACAGCCCTCAAGAGGCATTTTATGTAGCGAGCGCGAAGGCACGAACAACCTTGATTTCACATAGATCGAAGGAGGAAGACGACATGACAACCTTAATGAGAACCAACGACGTACAACGGCTCTTCGATGACGCTTTCAGCAACTTTTTCAGCCGCAACTATCCTGAGACTTCCCGCGGCTGGAGGCCGGCCGTGGACGTGAGTGAAGACACCGATGCTCTGGTCTTCACCGCCGAACTGCCGGGATTTGCCAAGGGCGACATCGACATTTCTGTTGAGGACGGCGTCCTGACCCTCTCGGGTGAACGCACCCAGGAACGCAAAGATGAAGAATACCACCGCATCGAGCGCAGCTACGGCCGCTTCGAGCGCAGCTTCACCCTGCCGCGCAACATCGATCCCGACAAGATCAGCGCCAACCTCAAAAACGGGCTGCTGGTGCTGACTCTTCCCAAGCGGGAAGAAGCCAAGCCCAAGCAGATCGACATCAAGGTCAAATGACCGAGCCTTGCTTCGGCCCGGGTGCGTCGCGAGAAGACGCGACCCGGCCGGAGTCCGAACCCGAGGACGCCTGGTGCCGCCCGCATCAGGCGTCTTTTTTTGTGCCCGCTGCCCGAAGTCAACCCACCCAATTCCGGCCTCTGCCCGCAGCGAAACCGAGATCCCGACGCGGGTCAAGGCTCAGCGGAGAGCGCCATTAAGGCCCCGGCTCGGCTGCCCGTCGCTCTCCGGGGCAGAAGATCTTTTGGGAACGAAGCTGCGCGAGGCGACGTTTGTTGTCAGGAATCCCGGAATTAAGGATCCATTCTCGCCGACGGTGGAGGACGACCACGGTTAAGGAGGAGACGCAACCATGAAGTTTGTGAGCAAATGTGCCGCGCCAGCGGCGATCCTACTCCTGGCCTTCGGCTGGACCTTCGCGGGCGGCAAAGCCCTTGAGTTTTCATCCGACTCTGAAAAGGCCGTCGAGCTGGTGGACGAAATCACCCACGGCATCGAGAGCTTTCAGGCGGGACCCGCCCTGGCCGCCAAGGCTCAGGAATTGATCGATGCCGATCCCGAGTGGGCCTTCGGGTACATGGTAGCCAGCCAGTTTCAACCCAATCCCCAGGCCCAGGAAATGCTGGCCAAGGCCGATGAACTGGCCGCCAACCTGAATGAGGGCGAGAAGCTCTATCTGGAGGGCGTCAAACACATCCGCGCCGGCACCCTGCCTGAAGCTCTGGAGGTCTTTCAGAAAATGGCCCGGGGCTGGCCCGAGGAGCGGCGCGCCCACATGCTGGTGGGACAGCTTTCGATGGGCAGCGACGCCGAATCCGCCTGCCGGTCTTTTGACCGCGCCTTCAAGCTCGACAACAGCACGCCGCGCATTTATTTCTTCCGCGGAAACTGCCAACTGCTGGACTCCAAGTACGGCAAAGCCCGCAAGACCTACCGCAAGGGGCTGGCCAAGGCCGACAACTTCCCCTTCGGACTCCACTTCGGGACCATTCTCACCCACGTCCACGAAGGTCACGTCGACAAGGCCTTGTCCGCCGTCGATCAGGCGTTGGCCGGGTACATCGAAGCCGGCAATGCCCAAGCCTTCCCGACCGTCTTCATTCACAACCTGCGGGCCCGCATCAATTTGGAAAACGGGCGCCTCGAAGAAGCCATGACCGACTATGAGAAGGGCCTCAAGTCGTTGGAAGGCTCCGGTCTGCCCGAGCAACAAATCCAGATCTGGACGGGGCGCTACCACCATGGCAAGGGCCGCACCTTGGCTAAGATGGGCAAGGACGACGCGGCTTGGGCCGAAGTGGAATGGATGCGCAAGGCCCTGGATGAAGGCGGCTCCCAAGCAGTCAATTTCGAGGCGGCCTACCACTACCTTGCCGGATACGTGAAGCTGGAAGCTGGCGAGATCGACGCGGCCATCGAGCATCTGGAGCAAGCCAGCCCCACCGACGCCTTCCATCAGCTTCTCCTGGCCCGCGCCTATCATAAGGACGGGCAAGAAGAGAAAGCTCGCGAAACCTACGAGAAGGTGGCTGCCATGACCACCGTCAACCTGGAACGCGCCCTCTCCTACGAGGAAGCCGTCCGCATGGCCAACAACCTCGAGACGGTCGACTAGCGTAGCAAGCCGAGCCATTCGAGCCAGCCCCTGACGCTATTGCACGCTTTCAGCGTTCGGTCGTCCTCTGGCCAAGACCCAGGGTTGCGCCCTTGCAGCGCTACGCTCGCAGCGGGCTCCACCCTGGGCTGGCCTATGGCTCGCCTTCAGCGAGCCCCGACTTGCTTTTCGACACCTGGCCGCCTGCCCTCCGGGGCTTTTAGCGAAGGACGGCTCTATGGCTCACGCCACAGCGGGCCCCGACTTGGTTCTCGACACCCGGCTGCCTGCCCACCATCGCTTTTGGCGGGACGGGACCTCATGGCTCGCCACAGCGAGCCCGGACTTGGTTCTCGACACCGGGCTGCTTGCCTTCCATTAGAATCTGGCGAAGGAAGCACCTGTCGCTTGCCACGGCGAGCCCAAACTTGGCTCTCGACACCAGGACTGCCTGCCTTTCATAGCCACCGGCAAAGCACTGACCCATCTCTCGCCTTCGGCGAACTTGGCCCTGACTGCCAACGCAGGCACTACCCTCCTGGGCTAAGTGAATTGGAGCCATTCTTCAGTACCTGTGACCTGCACTTGTGAGCAGCGATGCCACTCTGGGTCAGGGGACGAAAAAAGGCAAAGCGCAGCAGGGGTGAATAAACCTTGCAAGATGTGGCGGGGGGAAAGAAACCGGAAGGAGAGAAGGGCGTTCCAGGCTTTTGCAGAGAGGCTGAAAGAGGCTGGATGGCTTGATGTACGCCCTTCTCTTCTCCAAGTCTTCCAGGATCGTTGGCAGGAGCTCCTGGAAGTATGGCCAGGACTCTAGCAGACGCCTCTGACATTCTTCGGCGAGGACCGAAAAAATCTCATTTTTCTGCCGCCCCGGTCCCCAATACAAGAGCTCGTGGTGGGCTAGCCCATATCTCTCGCGGGCGGTACTGCGTTGCCGCATCTATCCGCGCTGACTGCATTGGCCTCGGTCGGCATGCTCAACGTACCCTACAGCAGGTCTCCGCGGGCCTCGGTCGCGACGCCTCGTCATCGCGGCGCTGGCGGCCCCCTCGCGACGACAACCCGCGAGAACGGGCTAGAGGTGGCGGTGGAGGTAGCGGCAGATGTGCCAGCCGTCCAGGTATTTGAACGGAAAGCGGGCGGTAGTGTAGTGGCCGCAGGGCAGGTAGGCCACTTCCGGCTCGCGTCCATGACGGCGGTAGGCTTGAAACACCTCTTCACTCATTTCAGGCAGGAAGGTCAGATCATAGCGCGCCGAGATCAGCAGATGCCGACGGGT
Organism: Acidobacteriota bacterium; assembly: GCA_035471925.1. Lineage (GTDB taxonomy): Bacteria > Acidobacteriota > UBA6911 > RPQK01 > DATIPO01 > JANQFM01. The sequence goes on along the minus strand of DATIPO010000065.1, from coordinate 11,459 downwards.
GTCGGCGGCGGCTCTCTCCACGTACGCCATGGGACTGATGGGCGCCCACAGGCGGCGCAGATCCTCAAGGTTAATCTCCTGCTCCAGTCCCCGCCGTACATAGCGGGTGGCATTCCCCTGCCAAACCACGTCGGCGAACCATCCGGAGACGAAATTAAAGACTCCGACACGGGCCAGAGGCTCGTGCAGAAAGCTGAGAAAGCCCACGCAGGAACCGATGCTGGTGCCCATCAAAGCCACCCGCTGATAGCCTTTTTCATGCAGCAAGTGGACTAGCCGGCGAGTCTCCAGCACGGCTTGACGCACCGCGTGGATGGTACGTCCGATGTTGGGGCTGACCATGTAGTCGGCCCGCACCATGCCCGGAGGACGCCGGTGCTCGTGAAAGGGCAGAGCGTGACGCACGGCGGTGATTCCCAGCCGCTGAAGGATCCGGCACAGCCCCACGTGGCTGTCTTCGTCGGCGTTCCACTGAGGCAGGACGACCACCGCCCGCCGAGAATCAGGCGCCTCGAAAACCCGGCAGCGGACGAGGTTGTTCTGCTCCAGCAGGCAGTCGGCGGGGGACTCGAACTCGACCACGCGGCCTTGATCGAGCCAGCGGGCTTTGACATGCTTCTCAGGCAAAGCGAAAAAGCGGTCGGAGTTCTGGACGGCTTCGCCGGACAGCTCCTGCAGCTTGCGCAGAGGCGGATGACCGTTGTTGTCCAGACCCAGCCACTGCAATCCCCATTCAAAGGGGAAGACGCGCCGGTTGGTGTCCCTGCGGGTCAACACCTTCTCGCGCCAGTGCATGATTCGTCCGTAGAGGCCCATTTGGGCAAGAAAATACCACGAACTCAGGCGAATCCGCGACAGCCAGAGAGGCATCTACGCTGAGATGGACGGCCAAAAGGAATCGGAAGCGGATCAACCTTCCGTCGTCAAGAAAACGTTCCGAGCATTCTCCCACCGCGATTTCAGGCTGATGTGGATGGGGTCCTTCACATCCACCACCGGCACCTGGACTCAGCAGATCGCCCAGGGCTGGCTGGTCTACGAAATGACCAACGACCCGTTTTACCTGGGTCTGGTGGGATTCTTAGGATCGCTGCCCTTCATCCTCTTCACCCTCATCGGCGGTGCCGTGGCCGACCGGGTGGACCGCCGCAAGCAACTGCTGGCCTCACAGTACGTGCAGATGAGCAGCGCCTTCATCCTCACCGGGCTGGTCTACTTCGAGGTCATCGCTCTGTGGCACTTCCTGGTGCTGGTCTTCGTCGTGGGGACGGCCCAAGCCTTCGGCGGACCCGCTTACCAGGCCCTTCTGCCCAACCTGGTTCCGCGCGAGGACATGCCCAACGCCATCGCCATCAACTCGACCCAATTCAACCTGGCCCGCATGGTGGGTCCCTTTCTGGCCGGGATCCTGCTGGAGCACGTGGGCGCCGTCCTTTGCTTCGCCTTCAACGGGCTCAGCTTCGTGGCCGTCATCATCACCCTCAATCTGATCGAGACCTCCTTCAAGCCGCAGAAAACCGGCCGCTCGGTACTGGCCGATGTCCGACACGGACTCAGCTACCTTTTCGACAGGGCCGCCCTGTGGCAACTCAGCTTGCTGGGCTTCATCACGGCCTTCTGCGGCATTCCTCTGCTGACCCAGTTGCCGGTTTTCGCCAGGGACATCTTCAACGGCGACGCCCAGACCTATTCACACATGATGACCGTTTCGGCCGCCGGATCGGTCACCGGCGCCCTCATCTACGCCTACTTCTCGGACATGAAACGCCGGGGACTGGTCACGCTGATCATCGAGCTGTTCTTTTCAGCCATTCTGGTGGGCTTCGCCCTGTCGCGCCTGCTGCCTTTGAGTTTCGTCCTGCTCTTTCTGGGCGGAATGTCGATGCTGACGCTGATCGCCTCCATCAACGCCCTCATCCAACTGGCGGTGGAGGACGAGATGCGGGGACGGGTCATGAGCGTCTTCATGCTCTCCTTCCGGGGCGGGATGCCGGTCGGCGACCTAGCCACCGGCTGGACGGCCTCGCGCCTCTCGCCCGCAACCGCACTGGTCATCAACGCCGGACTTCTGGCCAGCGCCGCCGCTGCCTTCCTTGTATCCCGCAGCCAAATCGAGAAGCTCTGAGGCTGACGCGCGCCGCCGCCAACTGCGGCAGCCCAACGAGGTTGTGCTAACATCGCGCCTTGCCCTATGAGCGACAACAGCGACAAGAAACCACTGGACTTCATCCGCCAGCGCATTGAGGACGACTTGGCCTCGGGCAAAAACGCCAAGCGGGTGGCCACCCGCTTCCCGCCCGAACCCAACGGCTACCTGCACATCGGCCATGCCAAGTCGATCGTCCTCAACTTCGGGGCGGCTGAGGAATACAACGGCACCTGCAACCTGCGCTTCGACGACACCAATCCGGCCAAGGAGGATGTCGAGTACGAAGACTCCATCAAGGCTGACGTCCGATGGCTTGGCTACGATTGGCAAGACCGCCTCTTCCATGCCTCGGACTACTTCGACCAGCTCTACCACTACGCCCTCGATCTGGTCCGCCAGGGCAGGGCCTACGTGGACAGCCAGACGGCCGAGCAGATCCGTGACAACCGGGGGACGCTGACCGAGCCGGGCGTCAACTCGCCCTACCGGGACCGCAGCGTTGAGGACAACCTGGAGCTCTTCGAGCAAATGCGGGAGGGCAAGTTTGAGGACGGCAAACACGTCCTCAGGGCCAAGATCGACATGGCGTCGCCCAACCTCAACATGCGCGATCCGGTCCTCTACCGCATCCGCCACATGGCTCACCACCGCACCGGCGACAAGTGGTGCATCTATCCCATGTACGACTTCACCCACTGTCTCTCCGACGCCCTGGAGGGCATCACCCACTCGCTGTGCACGCTGGAATTCGAAGACAACCGCGCTCTTTACGACTGGGTGCTGGACCAAGTCGACCTGCCCACTCCGGTGCGTCCCCAGCAAATCGAATTCGCGCGCCTGGCACTGACCTATACGCTGCTCAGCAAGCGCAAGCTGAAGCAACTTGTGGACGAGGGAAAGGTGCAAGGCTGGGACGATCCGCGCATGCCCACCCTGAGCGGACTGCGGCGGCGCGGCTATACCCCTGAAGCCATCGTCGACTTCTGCGACCGCATCGGCGTGGCCAAGCGCGACGTGACCATCGAAGTGAGCCAGTTGGAGTACAGCATCCGCACCGACCTCAATAAGCGGGCCGACCGCTACCTGGGCGTCCTCAACCCCCTCAAAGTCGTCATCGAGAACTATCCTGAGGAGCAGGAAGAGCACCTGGAGGCCATCAACAATCCCGAGGACGAAAGCGCCGGCACCCGCCAAGTGCCTTTTTCCCGCGAAATCTACATCGAGCGCGAAGACTTCATGGAAGACCCGCCCAAGAAGTTCTTCCGTCTGGCGCCAGGACGCGAGGTGCGGCTGCGCTATGCTTATTTCATCACCTGCACCGGCGTCGTCAAGGACGAGGGCGGCCAAGTGACGGAACTGCGGGCCACCTACGATCCCGAAACCCGGGGCGGATCGGCTCCCGACGGACGGCGCGTAAAAGGCACCCTGCACTGGGTCTCGGCCCGCCATGCGCTGGAGGCCGAGGTGCGCCTCTATGATCGTCTCTTCAACGAGCCCCAGCCGGGCGGCGGCGGACGCGACTTCATGGACGACCTCAATCCCGACTCGCTGCAGGTGGTGAAAGCCAAGCTTGAACCATCACTCAAGGATGTCAAGCCAGGCCGCACCGTCCAGTTCGAGCGGCGGGGTTACTTCTGCATCGACTCCCGCAGCCACGCCCAGGGCAAGCGGGTCTTCAACCGCACCGTGACCCTGCGCGACACTTGGGCCAAGATGGAGAAGCAGCGTCGGGCTCAAAAGGGCGGGAAGAAATAGATCAGAAACGGCGTACGGAAATGAAGCGGGCCAACTCGCACAAGATGTGGGCCGACTCTCCCAGGAAAGAGACCTCGGAAACCGCCTTCTCCACCAGTTGAAGCGCCATTCGGCGGCTCTCGTCCACCCCGTAAAGGGACGGGAAGGTGGCCTTGGAGGCGGCTTGATCCTTGCCCGCCGACTTGCCCAACTGACGGCTCGAACCTTCTACGTCGAGGATGTCGTCGACCACTTGAAAGGCCAGCCCGATGTGGCGTCCGTAGGCGCCCAAACGGCGCAGCTCGTCCCGGGAAGCTCCGCTGAGCAGCGCCGAGCATTCCACCGAAGCCGTGATGAGGGCGCCGGTCTTGGCGTTGTGGATAACGTGCAGGCGGTCGGCGTCGAAGGCTTCTCCCTCGCTCGACATGTCTTCCACCTGTCCGGCGATCATCCCGCCCACGGTGCCGGTGGCGCGGCACAACCTGGCCAGGACTTGCAGCAGGATGGCCGATTCGCGGGCGTCCCGGCAGGGCGCTTGGGAGACGGTCTGCAAAGCCAGATTAAGCAGTGCGTCCCCGGCCAGGACCGCCACCGCCTCGTCGTAGCGGCGGTGCAGAGTGGGCTTGCCGCGGCGGAAGTCGTCGTCGTCCATGGCCGGCAAATCATCGTGGATGAGGGAAAAGCAGTGGATCATTTCCAAGCCGCAGGCAAAGTGCAGGACCCTCTCCATCGGTCCCTGCAGGGCCTCGGCCGCCGCCAATGCCAGGATGGGCCGCAGCCGCTTCCCGCCGGCGAACATGGCATAGCGCATGGCCTCATGAATGATCTGGGGCGGCTGCTGAGGCGGAGGCAGAAAATCGTCCAAGCGGCGGTTGATGATCTCGGCTTGGGCTTTCATGTAGGCGGCCACGTCGACCCTGCCCGGCGAAGCGCCTGTTGAAGTCGAGGAGGATTGGCTCAAGAGTCCTCCTCTTCGGAAACTTGAAAAGGCTCTTCCACGTCTTTGCCGCCTTTTCGCAGCAGCACTTCCACCTTGCGCTCGGCCTCGTCGAGCTTTTCGCCGCAGAAGTGCGAGATTTGGATGCCTTCCTCGAAGAGCTTGAGCGACTGCTCCAGCGATGCTTCGCCTTTTTCCAATTCGTCCACGATCTCTTCCAATCGGCCCAGCGCCTCTTCGAACTGCTTATACTTCATCGTCTTCAATCCTTTCCGCTGCGAAGCGTCCGCCCGCCACCCGCACCCTCAGAAGCTGACCCGGTGAGGCGTCGGCCGGCGACCTCACGACGGCTTCGTCTTCGGCTCGCTGCACGATGGCGTAGCCCCGCTCCAGCACAGCCTGAGGCGAAAAGGCACTCAACTGAGCCCGGGCCCGTTCCAAGCGGTTTCGCTGATCCGCGGCGGCCTGAGTCATGCCCCGAACCAACTGCTGGCCCGCCCGCCGAAGGTCCTGGCGGGCCGAGCGCGTCAGGCTGGGAAGGCTGCCCAGGCGCTGTTGACGCGATTCCAGCCGCTGGCGCTCCCAACCCAGCCGATAGCGGAGGGCCTGGTTCAGGGAACGCGTCAACTGTCCTCGGCGCTGATCGAGCCGGGGCAGGCGAGGCGGCAGCGACTTGCGCAAGCGTCCCTGGAGTTCGTCCAGCCTCTGTAGATAGTAGCGCAGCGAACTCTCGGCATCGACGAAGGAGCGGCTGGCGGCCAGGGCCTGCAGGCGGTGGCGGTCCCGCTGGATCCTGAGCGTGACGGCGTGAGTCAGACGGCGGCCGATCTGGCTCAGGCGCTGCTGCAGCTCGTCGCGGGCGCCGGAGACGATCTCGGCGGCCGCCGAAGGCGTGGGAGCGCGCAAATCGGCCACAAAATCGGCGATGGTGAAGTCGACCTCGTGCCCAACCGCTGAGATGACGGGTGTCCGGCAGGCAAAGATGGCGCGGGCTAGGGCTTCGTCATTGAACTCCCACAGGTCTTCGCTCGACCCGCCGCCCCGCGAGACGATGATCACGTCCAGGTCGGACCGCTGGGCCAGGCGGCGGACGGCGGCGGCGATGCGGCGTCCCGCTCCGCTGCCCTGCACGGGTACGGGATGAATGAGCACGTCGAGGCGGTCGTTGCGGCGCTTGAGCACGTTGAGGATATCGCGCAGAGCGGCGCCCGAGGGCGAGGTCACCACTCCGATCTTGGAGGGCAGCAGAGGAAGAGGACGCTTGCGTTCGGAGTCAAAGAGCCCTTCCGCCTGCAAGCGCCGCTTGAGCTGTTCGAAGGCCGCCTGGCGCGCGCCGTCGCCCAGCGGCTCCATAAACTGCACGATCAACTGCACGTCGCCGCGGGGAGGGTAAAGGGACAGGCTGCCGCGGGCGATGACCTCCATGCCGTTCTCGGGCCTGAACTTGAGGTAGCGGGCCTGCATGCGGAAGCAGGCGCAACGCAGGCGCCCGTCATCATCCTTGAGGGCGAAATAGAGATGGCCAGAAGGGGGCGCGGCCAAGTCGCAGATCTCGCCCTGCACCCAGATGTCGCGGTAGTCGCTTTCCAGCCGGTCCCTGAGGTCGCCCAGCAGATCGCCCACCTTGAGGACGCGTCGGCCGGACTGAAAGCGGAATCCTTGTTGGGACATGGCTTGCTCAAATCATCGGGGCTCGATGAGCAGATTGAGCCGCTCGTCGACCTCCACCTTGAAATCCTCGGGAATCAGGGTGGTGGAGCTGTATTCGACGATGATGGCAGGGCCTTCGATGCGGTTGCCGGCTTTGAGGCGGTGGCGCAGGTAGACCTGGGTGGAGTGGTCGCGGCCCTCGACCCGCACCTTGTTCTTCTGCATCAACGATTCCAGGTCGGGTTTCTCGGAAGCCTTCTCGTGGGTGGGCGCAGGAGGCGAATCGGCCAAGCCCGTACCGCGCACCCTGAGGGTGACGATTTCGACGTCCAGGCCCGGATTGCCGTAGCCGTAGAGCTGCTCGTGCATCTTGTGGAAGCGCTCCAAGTAGTCGTCTCCGTAGGCCACATTGATTTCGTAGGCCTGTCCCGGATAGCGCAAATCAAGGCTGCGTTCCAGTTCACGCTCGTCCTTGCCCAATCCTTCGTTGCTGAGGTGGGCCGCGACTTGAGCGTCGAGTTCTTCGAAGGTCTGCTCCAGGCGCTGCTGCAGGTTGTCGTCGTTGCTGCGCATGAGCAGGGTGCGGGCGGTGTCCTTGACCACCTCGGCGTGGAGGATTCCGGAAGCTGAGAGGAGTCCCGGGTCGGAGGGGACCAGAATGCGCGGGATTCCCAGGGAGCGGGCCAAGCGGCAGGCGTGGAGTCCGCCCGATCCGCCAAAGCTGACCAGCGTGAAGTCGCGGGTGTCGTATCCCTTTTGCAGGGAGATGACGCGCAGCGCGTTCTCCATTTGGGTGTCGGCGATGGCCAGCACGCCCTCAGCCACCTCTTCCGGCGACAGATCTCGTTGGGAGGCCTTCTTGACCTGATCGGCCAGCCGCTCCAGGGCGGGACGAACCAAATCGGGACGCAGGTGCATCTCCCCGCCCAAGAAGAAATCGGGCGGCAGATGTCCCAGGTGGACGTGGGCATCGGTGACGGTGACGTCACTGCCTTTGTTGCCGTAGGCCACCGGTCCGGGATCGGCGCCGGCGCTTTCCGGACCCACCCGCAGCAGGCCGCCTTCGTCCACGCTTGCGATCGATCCGCCACCCGCCCCGATGGTGTGGATTCCGATCATCTGCACCGCGATGGGCTGGTGGTCGATTTCGCCTTCGTTGGTGGTGGCGATCTTGCCGTCCACTAGGCAGACGTCGGTGGACGTTCCGCCCATGTCAAAGGTCAGGATGCGGTCGAATCCCGCCTGGCGGGCTACTCTGAAGGCTCCCACCACGCCTCCCGCGGGTCCTGACAGCAAGGTGCGGATCGGTTCGCTGCGGGCCACTTCTCCCGAGATGGCGCCGCCGTTGGACTGCATGACCGAGAGCTTGCCTTTGTCCATCACCGGATCTTTGCCCAGGGCCGACAAGTAGCGGTTCATGATCGGCGTCAGGTAGGCGTTGATCACCACCGCCGAAGTCCGCTCGTACTCGCGGAACTCGGGATGGATCTTATGGGAGAGCGAGACCGCAAGGCCCATTTTCGTCAGTTCTTCGCCGATGCGCTCCTCGATCTCCGGGTCGAGGTAGCTGTAGAGCAGCGAAACGGCCACGGCTTCGGGCTTGAGCTGGCCCATTTTGTGATTGAGCCAGTCGAGGTTCTTGTTCTCCAGCGGAACCTGCTGGCTGCCGTCCGACAAGCTGCGCTGCTTGATGCCCACCCGCAGATCGCGCGGCACCAGCGGCTCGGGCTTGGAGGCCTGAAAGCTGTAGAGTCCGGGACGGTTCTGGCGACCGATTTCCAGGACGTCCTCGAACCCCTGATTGGTCACGAGGGCCGTGCGGGCTCCTTTGCGCTCAAGCAGGGCATTGGTGGCCACCGTCGACCCATGGCGGACCTGAAAGGCCGGGTCCCCGCCGTGTTCCTGCAAGATCCGTTTGATGCCCTGGAGGACAGCCTGGTCGGGTTGAGAAGGGGTCGAGGGAAGCTTGAAGGTCTTGAGTCGATCTTCGTGCAAGACCACGAAGTCGGTAAAGGTTCCGCCAGTGTCGATTCCTATTCGCAGCATAGAAAGGAGTACCATACACGAGCGCGCTCCAGCGGAGCAACACCTCAAACGCGCAGATCGGGCCAGAAAAGCAGTCCTCCCGCACAAGCGTCGCGAATTCATCGAGAGCACCGGCAGGCAGTCGATCAGGTATCCTTGAAGGGGTAAAGCCTCGATCATGAAGCGCAAACAACTGCTGCAGAAAATCTACTGGGTCTCGGCCTTCCTGGCCGTTTCCATCCTGCTCTATCTGATCAGCATCATCTTCCTCAACCCCTCTTCGGTGGGGAATCCCCAGTTCGGACGCAACATCAATCTGTGGGCCGTCATCTGGACGGCTAACTTCATCATCCTCTTCGTGCTGGGATTCATTCTGGCCCGCGACCTGATCAAGCTGCTCTTCGAATTTCAGCAGGGGGAAAGCGGCAGCCGCATCAAAGCCAAGCTGGTGGGCTCCTTCATCATCATTTCGCTTTTTCCCGCCCTGATCATGTCTTTTCTGGCCCTTGGACTGATCAACCGGACCCTGGACCAGTGGTTCAAATCGCCCTCCCGCCAGTTGCTGGAGTCGGCACGCCAGATGGAAGAGAACTTCTACGACATGCATCGCGGCGTTGCCCTTCGCCGCCTGTTGGAGCATCGGCCGCAAGGAGCCTCCATCACGCCTCAGCAGGCCCGGGAACTGCTGAGCGGCGATGCGGCTCCCGAAGGCTTTCGCGGACTCCTGCTGCTCGACGCCCAAGGCCAAGTCCTGGACAGGGCCGGCAACTGGGCCACTCCCCAGCTTCCCGAGGAGGCTCTGGAAACAGTCCGCGAAGGGTTGAGTCAGGTCACCGCTGAGGGCCAGTACTACTTTCGCCGCAAGAGCGAGCCCCAAGATCCGGGGCTGGGAGACAGCGCCACCCATGACTACGGTTTCGCCGGGGTTCCGCTGATGACGCCGGACGGTCAATTGCGGGGCGCTCTCATGGCCCGCTTCATCCTGACCGATTCCACTCAGTTCCACCGCATGGGCATCGAGGAGGCTTTCTCGGCTCAGCAACTGATCGAGCAGGACGAGCGCACCCTCCGCCTCACCTATTTTTCCGTCATCGGAGTCACTACCCTGGCCGTGATCTTCGGGTTCGTCTGGCTGGCCACCTACATCGCCCGCCGCATCACCTACCCCATCGAAGCCCTGGCCCAGGGGTCGCGCCAACTGGCCGAGGGCAACCTCGACCACCGGGTGGAGGTCGAGGCGGTCGATGAACTGGGCGTTTTGGTGGAGTCCTTCAACCGCATGGCCGGCGATATCCGCCAGAGCCGTTCCGAGTTGGAGAAGGCCAACGCCGAGCTTGTGGCCTCCAACCGGGAAATCGACAAGCGGCGGCGCTACATCGAGACCATCGTCCAGAACATCGCCACTGGCGTGGTCAGCATCGACCGCATGCACGTGGTGCGCTCGGTTAACGAAGCCGCGCTGAAGATGTTCGGCAAGGAGCGCCAGGAAGTCATCGACAGGAAAGTCGAGGACTTTTCCGATCCCGCCTTTTACCAGGAGTTCCTCAACTTGGCCCGCCGCGCCCAGCTTTACGGAACCTATCGGCGTGAACTCACCATCCGCTTGGACGAGCGCAAGCGGCATATCGCCGCAACCATGACGCTGAGCCGTGCGCCGGAAAGCGAAGAGATGGAGTTTTTGGTCGTGCTGGACGATCTCACCGAACTGATCCGGGCCGAGAAATTCGCGGCCTGGCAGGAGGTGGCGCGGCGCATGGCACACGAGATCAAGAATCCGCTCACGCCCATCCAACTCCAGGCTCAGCGGGTGGAGCGGCGTTTCCGCCGCCTCGAGGCCCAGCTCAACGAAACGGACTCGCAGGAGTCACCGGGCCGGGATAGGGCAGGCGACAGGCCACCCGGACGTCAAGGAGCGACGTCCCCGCTTGCACCGCCCTCGCCTTCAACGTCCCCGCTTTCCACGTTCCCTTCGACAGCGCAGCCTGCCGCCGGGGCAACATCCCAACCGCGCCGACCGTCCGGAGGGCAAGCTGATCATCGAGAACATCGAGGTCAGGCGCGCCCGGCCGTCTCGACCAGTGAGCTGCAACAATTCGGAAAAGTCGTGCGGGAAGCGACCGAGATCATCGTTTCCGAGGCCGAAATCCTGCGCCAGTTGATCCAGGAGTTCTCTCGCTTCGCCCGCTTGCCCTCTCACAAGCCCAGCCAAGTGGAGGTCCACAAGGTCATTGAGCGCGCCCTTAATCTCTACAACGGGCGCCTGCAAGGCGTGGAAGTGGAAAAACGCTTCGATCCTAACTTGGAGACGGCCCAAGCCGACCCCCAACAACTGGAACGAGTGCTGGTCAACCTCATCGACAATTCGCTCGACTCGCTGGCCGAAATGAACGGGGACCGCCGCCTCTGGATCCTCACACGCCTGCATCCCAAGCGCCGCTCCTGGCTGTTGAAGATCTCCGACAACGGATCGGGCATCCCCGGCGAGGACTACGACCACCTTTTCCTGCCTTATTTCTCGACCAAGAAAAAGGGGACGGGCCTGGGATTGGCCATCGTCCGCCAGATCATCGAAGAGCACGGCGGCTCCATCAAGGCCGAACCCAATCGCCCCCACGGCGTCACCTTCACCCTCGAATTCCCGCTGGGCGAGGCCTAGTGGCTTGTCAGCCTTGATATTGTAATTCCTGGGCGGTCCTCGCGGCCGATCTCCGCGTTGCTTCTTCTCGACGCAGCTTCGACTATGCCTGCGTCGGCGCGCCTTGATCTCGGCCACAATCGTTCTCCCATAAGCCACAATCTCAAAACTGACAAATCACCAGGACTTTGCCCTCTTTCCACGGGTCGGCGCGACAGGGCCTATAATCGGGGTGAGATGAGCACCGAAGCCTTCCAAACCGGGACCAGCCGGGGACGCATTCTGGTAGTGGACGACGAGAAGAACGTCTGCCGCTCCCTGCAAGGCGT